>CAMDDL010000010.1 GCA_945891505.1 Maricaulis salignorans
GATTTGGTTTTGACCAAAGACGGGCACCTCATCTGCCGGCATGAAAATGAGATCAGCGGCACCACGGATGTGGCCGCAAAGCCAGAGTTTGCCGATCGAAAGAAAGTGCACATCATAGATGGCGAGCGTTATGAAGGCTGGTTCACCGAAGATTTCACTTTGGCTGAGATCAAAACGCTGCGGTGTAAGGAGCGTTTGCCGCAATTGCGGCCCGGCAATATGGCCTATGATGGGCAATTCGACGTGCCCACTTTTGAAGAAGTGTTGGACCTTGCCAAGCGGCAAACCGCGGCAACGGGACGCACGATTGGCGTCTATCCTGAAACTAAGCACCCCACGTGGTTTAAAGGTCTAAACCTATCGTTTGACACGCCCTTGCTGACCCTTATTCAGCGATACGGTCTGGATGCCGCTGACGCCCCGATTTTCATTCAAAGCTTTGAAGTTTCCAATCTCAAGCGCTTGCGTGGCAAGACTAAAGCGCCATTGGTACAATTGATGGCCAAGGACGGTGGCCCATTTGATCTCAGCAAGGCAGGTGTCACCTATGCCAGCATGGCGACAGCGGCGGGTCTGAAAGAAATCGCTACCTATGCCAATGGCGTGGGGCCAGAGAAAGTTCTGATCCTGCCGCGCGACGCCGCCAATAAGAACCTAAAACCAACAAGCTTTGTTGCCGATGCACATAATGCGGGCCTCGTGGTTCACCCTTGGACATTCCGCGCTGAGAATTACTTTTTGCCGGACGATTATCGCCAAGGTCAAAGCTCAGACCCAACCTATTTGGCCCAACATGGTGATCTGATTGCCGAAGTTCAGGCCTTTATGGCAGCCGGAGTAGATGGGGTCTTCGCCGACTTCCCAGAGGTTGCAGTTCAAGCACGGGCGTCACGATGAGTGCTGCCGCTTCCCCGCCTGTTCTTGTTTCAACCCAAGGACACTTAGGTGTTTTGACCCTTAACCGACCAGACGCGCTGCACGCGCTGGATGGGCAGATGGTCCAGATTATGACCGAAGCTTTGTTGGCGTGGCGAACAGATCCTGCCATCGCGGGTGTTATGGTTGATCATGCGGGGCCTCGCGGTTTTTGTGCGGGCGGCGACATTCGTATGTTGGCCGAAAGCGGGGCAAAGGATGGACAGGAAGCGCGGGCTTTCTTCTATGATGAGTATCGGCTGAACCATTTGATCGCCAACTATCCAAAGCCCTATGTCGCGATCCTTGATGGGGTCACGATGGGCGGTGGTGTTGGCATCTCGGTTCATGGGCCGTTTCGCATTGGAACCGAGCGCACTTTGTTTGCCATGCCGGAGACCGGGATTGGCTTGTTTCCCGATGTTGGTGGCGGTTGGTTTTTGCCGCGTCTCGCGGGCGAAATCGGCATGTGGTTGGCGCTGACCGGCACGCGCCTCAAAGCCGCCGATTGCGTTGTTGCTGGCATTTTGACCCATTACATCCCAAGTGAACTTCTCGATGCACTCAAAGCTCAAGTTGCCGGTGCCATGTCGACCCACACGCCGCTGGCTGCCCTAAAATCAGGTCTTGCGGCTTTGGAAGAAGAGGCAGGTAGACCCCAGCATCTGACCCCTGAGACAATCGCCATTATCAATCGCTGTTTCGCGGGCGATAGCGTTGAAGCGATCGTGGAAGCACTCGTCCAAGACGAAAGCGCTTGGGCTCAGGAACAAGTCAAAATTTTGGGGCAAAAATCGCCCCAGACCTTGAAAGTAGCATTCCGGCAATTGCGCGAAGGCCGGTCGGCGACGGATTTTGCGAGCCATATGGCAATGGAGTATCGCATTGGCGCACGCGTTGTCCGACGTCATGACTTCCTCGAAGGGGTTCGCGCGGTTATAATCGACAAGGATCAAGCGCCAAAATGGCAACCGGCCAGCCTGGAAGAGGTGGATGACACCTTGCTTGATACAATTTTTGCTCCCCTTGCGGCAGGGGAAGGCACGGAATGGGAACCAATCACATGGTAGATATCGCCTTTATCGGCTTGGGTGCCATGGGCTCTGGCATGGCGGCAAATCTGGCGAAGGCTGGCCATCGGGTGTTTGCTTATGACCTTGCGCCGTCTGCGCTTGAAGCTGCCATTGCCGCTGGCTGTGAAGCGTCACCATCTGTGGCAGAAGCGGTTGCGCAAGCTGATTTTGTGGTGTCGATGTTGCCAACTGGTGCCCATGTGCTCGACGTTTATCAAGGGCCAGACGGGGTGTTTGCCCATATTCGGCCAAATACGGTTTTGATCGATTGCTCAACGATATCGGTCGACGATGCGCGGGCTGTGGGCGAGGCTGCGCGTGCCAAGGGCTTTATGATGTGCGATGCCCCTGTATCGGGTGGTGTGGCCGCCGCTTCAGCTGGAACCTTGACCTTCATGGTTGGCGGGACGGCAGGGGAATTTGAGAAGGCGCAACCTATTTTAGAAGCCATGGGCAAGGCCGTGATCCATGCGGGGCAATCGGGTGCCGGACAAGCGGCCAAAATCTGCAACAATATGCTGCTAGCGATCTCCATGATTGGCACGTGTGAGGCGTTTGTGCTTGCCGAAAGGCTGGGTCTAGACGCCAAAGCCTTCTTCGACATCGCGTCTCAATCCTCTGGTCAAAGTTGGTCCATGACCAGCTATGCCCCAGTGCCAGGATTGGTACCTCAAGCGCCATCAAACCGAGATTTCACCAACGGATTTGCTGGCGCGCTCATGTTGAAGGATTTAAGGCTGGCTTTGGAAGCAACGCACGGCGTCGGCCTGACGGCTGCCTTAGCCTTAAAATCAGAAGAAATTTATAGTGAATATATCCTTAAGTATCCACCAAATCGTGATTTCTCGGGTGTCATTGATATGCTTAGGAACAAGTAAAGTTCATTTTAACAAGATATTAGAGACTTTGCTTTAAGTTATCTCGAAACGTCGAAGAATACGGCGGGAGAAAAATTATGGCGGGTCAAACACAACAGAACTCGGTCGGCGACTTGGTCGACGAATCAAGCTTAAGCGAATATCGTCGTGCGCTGTCATTGGTAGAGCGCCTCCATCGTCAATTGCTGGATGTCGTTAAGGACGATTTGGATCGTGCGGGTCATGATGATTTGACCCCCGTTCAAGCGCTCTTGATCTTCAACATCGGCGATGCGGAATGGTCTGCGGGTGAATTGAAGTCCCGTGGCTTTTATCTCGGTTCCAATGTTTCCTACAATTTGAAGAAGCTGCATGAGCTCGGTTATGTCGAGAGCGGCAAGTCTTTGCACGATAAGCGTCAGATCCGCTTGCGGCTGACCCAAGCAGGCAGCGAGTTGCGCAAGCAGTTGGATGGGATGTTCCAGCGCCATGCCGCAACCTTGAGCCCAGTCGGCGGTGTCGAGAGCCCAGATCTCGTGGCATCGAACAAGACGCTGACCCGGTTAGAGCGTTTCTGGGCAGACCAAATCCGCTTCCGGCTCTAAGCTCTCAAAGCTTTCCAGATCACAAAGCCGCTATTGCTCAGTCGATAGCGGCTTTTTTGTATCTAAACGATCCGTCCCTCTGTCAGCTGCGACATATTGCCTATGGCTTTGTGATCAATTTCGTCTACTTATCCGTTTACGAATGATCGGAATAACGCGCACGATGAGGGGCCCGTAGGGGCCAGCTTACTATGGATTATGAAGGTGCCTTCAAAAAGGCCGTCACGGAAATCCGCAATGAAGGGCGCTATCGGGTTTTCGCCGATGTGAAGCGCGTTCAAGGCCAGTTCCCGCGCGCGCGCCGTCGGACAGAATCTGGTGAGCAGGAGATCGTGATCTGGTGCTCCAATGATTATCTAGGGCAGGGGCAACACCCGCGTGTGTTGGCAGCCATGACCAACGCGATTGATGATGTTGGTGCAGGATCGGGTGGAACGCGCAATATCTCCGGTACCACCAGCTTCCATGTCGACTTAGAATATGAGCTAGCTGATCTGCACCAGAAGGAAGCGGCACTTCTCTTCACCTCTGGCTATGTCGCAAATGATGCGACTTTGGCTACGATGTCGCGCATCTTGCCGGGCTGCATCATCTTTTCCGACGAAAAAAACCATGCATCAATGATCGAAGGCATTCGCCGTTCTGGTTGTGAGAAGCGCGTTTTTCGCCACAATGATGTTGCCCACTTGGAAACTCTTCTGGCGCGTGCGCCGTTGGATGCGCCTAAGCTGATCGCGTTTGAAAGCGTCTATTCCATGGATGGCGATGTGTCGCCGATTCATGCGATTTGCGATCTGGCAGAGCGCTATAATGCGATGACCTATCTAGACGAAGTTCATGCTGTTGGCCTCTATGGCGCACGCGGGGCAGGGATTGCAGAGCGGGATGGTGCCCTTGACCGGATTGATGTGATTGAAGGCACCCTAGGCAAGGCGTTTGGCCTGATGGGTGGCTATATTGCTGGCAGCCACGCAATGGTCGATGCAATCCGTTCATTTGCCCCGGGCTTTATCTTCACCACCTCTTTGGCCCCCGTTTTGGCGGCTGGCGCTTTGGAGAGTGTGCGCATTCTGAAAAGCTCAGAGGGTATCGAGCTGCGGGCGCAACATCAGCGCCAAGCCAATTTGCTCAAGCGCTTGTTCCTAGAGGCCGGTCTTCCGGTGATGGATAGTTCTACAACCCACATTGTACCGCTTTTTGTCGGTGATGCAGTCCGCTGTAAGGCGATTTCGGATCGATTGCTTCAGGACCACGGTGTCTATGTGCAGCCTATCAACTTCCCAACTGTTGCGCGGGGCGCTGAGCGGTTACGCTTTACGCCGAGCCCGCTGCATGATGATCAACTCTGTGAAGCCTTGGTAGGCGCGGTGCTGGACGTTTGGCACACCAAAGCGCAGAGCCACGTTGCTTAGATATGGCGCACCACGCGCAGCCAGACCCCCTTTTGAGGCAAATGGCTGCGCGGGAAATCTACATCGAACGACAGAACCGGGGGCCCTACGCGCAGGTCCGTGCGATTGATGCGCTAACTGGCTTAGAAGTCTCAGTAACCACGCCTTCAAACGCCGCGCAATTTGACCAAAATCGCTTGGCTTTACGGAAGCTGGGGCAATGTCTTGTTGCGCAAGGCCATCTTGTTCTCGCCGATAATGACGATCAAGGTGCCGACTTGTCTCAGAAAGCGGGGGAGGTTTCGAAAAGCACGTCCACGTCCTTGCCAAAAGGTGGCATTTATACTTAGATTTTTCACTTATTATCTTGAAGCTGTAAGTATAAAAATCAACCTCCCCATCCTATTGGGCTTAACGGCCACGGACTCCACGGCCCAGACCGATTTGGCGGGCAAACTCACTGCGGCGCTTTGCGTAGTTTGGTGCAACCATTGGATAATCTGCAGGCAGATTCCACCGACGCCGATATTCCTCTGGTGACAAATTATACTTAGAGCGTAAGTAACGCTTTAGCATCTTGAGCTTTTTCCCATCTTCGAGACAGATAAGAAAATCGTCTGTGATAGATTTTGCTAAGCTTACAGCAGCCTTTGGTTTGTCTGTGGGTTTTTCGAAATCATCACTGGATAATGTAACGAGGCTTTTGTGGATGCTTCGAATAAGATCGCTAAGGTTCTCTGCCCGAATTTCATTGGCATTTACATAAGAAGAAACGATTTCTGTTGTCATCTCTAAGATGTCAGAGTTGCCGTGCTCTCTTTGATTTCTCATTTTAAACCTTTCCTTTTATGGGTGCGTGACAATGATTTGATATATGTGATTTCGTTTTGAAATAAGGGGCAACAATTCAATAATTAGATTTTTCTGGCGATTCTACGCTTTGGTTGCAGCTTGTTGGATTGATAAACTTTTATTAAGTGTATGATTTTTTGTATATAATTATTCGATGGGGAATGATAACCTAGAATGACGATCTCGAAAACTGAGATTTTCACTCTACTTAAACTTCTATTTTGACTGGTGCCCTCTATTACTTTTAAGTATATCGTTATTGCATTCTGATATGGTTGTGGCCTTGCCCTGTTGCATGCGGCGCCTAGGTTCATGTACAACGGGCGAAACGGAGACAGAACGACGATGACAACCCTCGCGGACAGCCAAAATTTTGTAAGTAAAGACTTTTTTTCGGCCTCGCTTGGTGCGAAGGATTCCGCATTGGCAGCGGCCATTCACGAGGAACTGCATCGGCAACAGACTCAAATTGAGTTGATTGCGTCGGAGAACATTGTGTCTCGTGCGGTTCTTGCGGCCCAAGGGTCTGTTATGACCAATAAATACGCCGAGGGTTATCCCGGTCGCCGTTATTATGGTGGTTGTGAGTTTGTCGACGTGGCGGAGACTCTGGCGCTTGACCGTGCAAAGGCATTGTTTGACTGCAGCTATGCTAATGTTCAACCTCACTCAGGCGCGCAGGCAAACCAGGCCGTGTTTCTGGCACTTTTGAAGCCCGGCGACACGTTTCTCGGCCTAGACTTGGCGAGTGGTGGACATCTGACGCACGGCTCACCGGCCAACCAATCGGGCAAGTGGTTTAACGCGATTTCTTATGGTGTTCGCCCAGATACCCATTTGATCGACTATGATGCTGTCGCGGCCTTAGCAAAAGAACATCAGCCGAAGGTGATTATTGCGGGCGGGTCTGCCTATCCGCGTCAAATCGATTTTGCACGCTTCCGTGAGATTGCTGATTCGGTGGGCGCCTATTTCATGGTCGATATGGCCCACTTTGCTGGGCTTGTGGCCGGCAAGGCCCATCCAAATCCGCTTGACCATGCCCATGTTGTCACAACCACGACTCATAAGACGCTTCGTGGCCCGCGCGGCGGCATGATTTTGTCGAATGACGAGGCTTTGGGCAAAAAGTTCAATTCAGCTGTGTTCCCTGGCTTGCAAGGTGGACCATTGATGCATGTCATCGCGGCAAAGGCGGTGGCTTTTGGCGAAGCGTTGACGCCTGAGTTCCAAGCCTATGCGCGCCAAGTGGTCGCCAATGCTCAGGCTATGGCCTCCGCAGTCAAGGCTGGGGGCTTTGATCTTGTTTCGGGCGGCACCGACACCCATGTTGTGCTGGTAGATTTGCGGCCCAAGGATTTGACCGGCAAAGCCAGCGAAGCCGCGTTGGAGCGGGCAGGCTTTACCTGTAACAAGAACGGTGTTCCGTTTGATCCAAAGCCACCAGCAACGACATCTGGTGTTCGTTTGGGCTCACCCGCCGGAACGACGCGTGGCTTTGGTACTGAGGAATTCACCTGGATTGGTAATAAGATCGTGGAAGTGTTGGACGCGCTTGCCGGGACACCAGACGGCAACCCAGAAGTGGAAACCCGGGTGCGCGGCGAAGTCGAAGCGATGTGCGCGCGCTTCCCGATCTATTAAGAGGCAGACAGGCGAGGTATTTGCCTCGCCAAGGCTGCATTCGAAAGGATAGTCTATGCGGTGCCCATTCTGCGGATTCGCTGACACCCAGGTCAAGGACTCTCGTCCGGCTGAAGATGGGGTTTCCATCCGGCGTCGCCGTCAATGTCCGGCATGCGGCGGCCGTTTCACGACCTTTGAGCGGGTGCAATTGCGGGAGTTGAAGGTCGTTAAACGGGATGGGGCGCGTGAATTGTTTGATCGCGACAAACTCCATCGGTCGGTAGCGATCGCTTTGCGCAAACGCGAAGTGCCAGAAGAGCGGATAGAGCATTTGATCTCTGGCATCGTGCGGCGCTTGGAGACCTCGGGCGAGACAGAAATTCCAACCAGTACGGTTGGTCAGTTCGTGCTGGATGCTTTGGGCGAGACCGATCCCGTCGCCTTTGTGCGCTATGCGTCTGTCTATCGCGATTTCCGCGAGGCTGAAGACTTCAACCGCTTCGTTGATGACGAGTTAGGCGCGTTGAAAGAAAGCCTCAAACGCCGGGGCAGTGTGCGTGAAGACTAAGGTGGCTATGGATCGCCCCATCATCACGCTGAAATTAGCGACCAGTCTGGATGCACGCATTGCGACGGTCACCGGGGCGAGCCAATGGATCACGGGTCCAGAATCGCGTGCTGAAGTGCATCGCATGCGCAGTACCCATGATGTGGTACTGACCGGGATCGGCACCGTGCTTGCTGATGACCCTGAACTGACCGCGAGGCTGGACCCGCCACCTGCACGCCAGCCATGGCGGGTTGTGCTTGACCGGGATGGGCGGCTGCCGCCTGCAAGTAAGTTGGTCCAAACGACAGACAAGGCCGGTCTGATCTGGTGTACCGGTGACCATGTTGCTGCCGAGGAGGTAGCGGAGCTGAGTGGGGTGAAGCATCATCTTCTTGGCCGGAGCCAAGCTGGGACCGTCGGGTTGGATCTGAATGAAGTGGTGCGTCTCCTCACAAACACCTACCAAATCAAAACCTTGATGGTGGAAACAGGCCCCGTCTTGGCAACCGCTTTCCTGCGGGCCGGGCTGGTAGATCACATTGCTTGGTTTCGCGCACCCTTACTTCTCGGGGGCGATGGACGCCCGGTGTTTGAAAGCCTAAATGTTCAAGACTTGTCGCAAGCGTGGGTCCTTCAGCAAACTGACCATAAGCAGTTTGGTCGAGACGTTCTTGATTGCTTCGACCTCAGCCCAACTTAGAAGGCAAACCGATGTTTACAGGGATTATCACCGATATTGGGACCATTGTGGCCATAGACCACAGGCCGGGTACAGATGCAGCCATCACAGTCGATAGCGGCTATGATGCAACAAGTTTGTCCTTAGGCGCTTCGATCAGCCATCAGGGCGTCTGCCTGACGCTGATCTCGTTTGAACCAATCGCGACGGGTTCGCGCTGGCGGGTGCAGGTCAGTCAAGAAACCCTTGATGTGACGTGCGCCAAGGAGTGGCAGGTTGGCACGGCCTTAAATCTTGAGCGTGCGCTGAAGCTGGGGGATGAGTTAGGTGGACACATGGTGTCAGGCCATGTCGACGGAATCGGCGAAGTCATCGAGGTAACACCTGAAAACGAGAGTCACCGGGTAACGATTCGGGTTCCTGAGCCCTTGGCCAAATATGTCTCGACCAAAGGGTCCATCGCGATCGACGGTGTGTCTTTGACGGTCAATGAAGTGGATGATGTGACCTTTGGGATCAATATCATCCCCCATACCTGGCAGGTGACAACATTGGGTCGCCTAAAGCTAGGTACACGTGTTAATCTTGAAGCGGATCAAGTTGCACGTTACGTGGAACGCATCCTATCTCGTAAGACCTGACGACCCCTTCACCAGCTTCAACCTTGGACTAGGCTATGACCCTTTCTTTCGATCCGCCCCACCTATTGTTTGTTGTTGGTGATTATTACGCCCATATTGCGGAAGAATTGGTGGCTGGGGCCGCTGAGGCGATTAAGGCCGCTAAGGGTACCTATGATTTAATCAAAGTACCTGGTGCCTTCGAAATCCCGGCTGTTATCGCCCACGCCGAACGCGCAACGCATCGTCCTGCTGGTCGTCACTATGATGGTTATGTGGCCTTGGGCTGCGTCATTCGCGGTGAAACCTCGCATTATGACTATGTTTGCGGCGAAAGCGCCCGCGCCTTGATGGAGCTTTCGGTCGAAGGCCTGCCAATCGGCTATGGTATTTTGACGGTTGAAACCGAAGCCCAAGCGCTTGTTCGTGCCAAGCGCGATCAAAAGAACAAAGGCAAGGATGCAGTTATTGCATGCCTAACCGTGTTGTCGGTCAAGCGGCGCCTGAACATGGGCGGCGTATGACCCGCACAAAACCTTCGTCGATCACAGATGCGCGTCGCGGCGCGCGATTGGCTGCAGTGCAAGCGCTCTATCAAATGGAAATCTCTGGCGGCGGCGTCAAATCGACAGTGCGTGAATATCTAGACCACCGCTTAGGTGAAGACAGCGAGACAGGCCCGTTGGAGACGGCGGACGTTGATTTCTTTCGAGCCCTTGTCGAAGGCGTGGTCGAAGAGCAAGCCTTGATCGATGCGTCCATCAAATTACGACTGGCAAAGGGATGGCGGCTGGAACGTATTGATTCGATTGTACGCGCCGCTGTCCGGGTGGCGACCTTTGAACTTTTGCGGCGAGCCGATGTTCCTGTTGCGGTTGTGATCGACGAATATGTTGGCATTGTGAATGCGTTTTTCGATGGCCCAGAAGGTGGGTTTACCAATGGTTTATTGGACCGTTTGGCGCGCGAGCTGAATGCCAACGACCTTCGCCAGCTAACCTCTTGAGCATGAGGTAGCCGGTGTGGAACAAGCTCCCCCAGAGTTTGATCTAATTGCTCAGCTTTGGGCACCGCTTACCCGTGGCGTACCAGGAGCATACGGCCTCAAGGATGATGTGGCTTACTTACCAAGTTCGCCACTAGGCCAAGTCGTTACGTGCGATCAGGTCATTGAAGGCACACATTTTCTGTCCTCCGACCCATTAAATTGGGTGGCCAAGCGTCTGGTGCGGCGAAACTTGTCGGATCTAATAGCTAAGGGGTGCGAGCCGGTCGGAGCTTTCTTGACGCTGGCTTGGCCCAAAGGCCGTCCGTATGCGCAAGTGGCCGATTTTGCCGACGGCCTTGGCCAAGATCTCGCTGATTTGTGCGGGAACTGCCCGCTTCTTGGTGGAGATACCAGCTCAACCAATGGACCGTTGGTGGCGAGCCTAACCTTGGTGGGCAGGGGTCTATCGGTCTCCGGCGCACCAATACTTCGCAGCGGCGCGCGCAGCGGTGACTTGGTCTTTTTGACTGGCATAATTGGGGACGCATATCTGGGTCTGCAGGTTCGCTTAGGCCAGATAGACGGGCAGGGGCTTGATGGCGCGGTTGCTATGGCAATGGCCCCAGCACCACCGCCTTTAGCCGTGGCTGAGGTAATCGCAACCTTCGCGCAGGCTAGTATTGATATCTCAGACGGGCTGCTGGCGGATGCGGGTCATGTCGCTGAGGCCTCTAACCTTGCGATGCACCTTCGTCTTGAACAGGTTCCACTTTCAGCAGAGGCGACCGCCTTTGTGGCGCGCTCGAACAATCTAGTTGAAAGCCTGTTAAGTCTCGTTACCGGTGGCGATGATTATCAAGCGCTGATGTGTGTGGCACCAGATAAGGCTGCTGCCTGTGTTTCAGCGATTGAGGCCATAGGGGTTCGCGTTACCCAGATTGGCGTCTGCCAAGAAGGGCAGGGACTTGTGTTGACCCATTGTGGTGGCTCGGTCACCTTACCTGCCCGCACAGGTTGGCAATTTAGCGGCGCATAAAGGCCACTTGTTCAAGCGAAACCCGCGTGACGCGTAAACCCGGCTTTAGTCCCGACACAACCTGTGTAACCACTTTAACAATAGCGGCTTGATCATAGGTATTGGGGCCTTTGCCTTCTGGAATTGGGTTGCGCCCAGTCGCCCGTGTGACGCCGTCGCGCACCAAGAAGTGCTGCTCGCGCACGAATGTCGCAGCATTGAGATCCGACATCCGGATTTTTAAAGTGACAAACGCATAATTTACCAACGCACCATTGCGGGCAATCGGCAGCACAACATTGGTCAACTCAGCAACCAGCGGCTCGCCAGCTTCTTCCTTCTTAGGCTCTGCAGCTTGGGCGCGGCGTGGCGCAAGGAAAGTACCAAATACAGCAGCACTAGCGGCGGCACTCAAAAGAAGCGTGGATCGGCGTGTCGAACTCGTCATAGCGATTGTGTGCCATACGAATGTCGACGATTGGTTAATGCGCGGGCACTTTTGGGGTTTACTGAAAAGGATTTCGCAAAACCGATGCGGCACATTGCAAGCAGCGCAATCGCCCCGTAAAGAAGAGAGACCAATAAAGAGGGGTCATTCGGAGAGCGGGAGACAAACTGCCGCCACGTATGAGCCAGGAAACGAAAAGAGGTAACACATGGACGTTAGCGTCATGAGTGTGGTCGCGGCAATTGGTGCCGGGGTCATTGCGTTGATCTACGGATTCATCACCGTTCAACAAGTACTAAAAGCAAGCCCAGGGAATGCGCGTATGCAAGAAATTGCAGCGGCCATTCAAGAAGGGGCAAATGCCTATCTCAACCGTCAATATACCACGATCGCCATCGTCGGCGTGGTGATTGCTGTGCTTCTAACCTTCTTATTCACCATCACAACGTCGCTTGCATTTGTGGTTGGTGCCGTTCTTTCAGGCTTGGCTGGCTATGTTGGGATGCTGGTGTCGGTTCGCGCCAATGTGCGCACGACCGAAGCGTCACGTAACAGCTTGGCCGCGGGCCTTTCCATGGCCTTCCGCTCCGGTGCTGTAACCGGCATGTTGGTTGCTGGTTTGGCTTTGATTGGTGTGGCTGGCTATTATTACATCCTGACCGAAGTGATCGGGTTAGAGCCAACCAGCCGCGAAGTGATCGATCCCTTGGTCGCCTTGGGTTTTGGCGCATCCTTGATCTCTATCTTTGCGCGTCTCGGCGGCGGTATCTTCACCAAGGGTGCAGATGTTGGCGGCGATATGGTTGGTAAGGTTGAAGCTGGCATCCCGGAAGATGATCCTCGCAACCCTGCAACCATCGCAGACAATGTTGGTGACAATGTTGGCGACTGCGCTGGTATGGCGGCAGACTTGTTTGAAACCTACGCGGTGACTTTGGTTGCAACCATGGTGTTGGCTTCGATCTTCTTCAAAGAAGCAGGCGCAGCCGTCATGATGTCTTTGCCGTTGGCTATTGGCGCGATGGCGATCATTACCTCGATCATCGGGACCTATTTTGTCCGTTTGGGCAAAGACAACAACATCATGAACGCCCTTTATAAGGGCTTGATTGCTGCAGGCCTTTTGTCGGTCGCGGGTCTTTATGCCGTGGTTCAAGCGACAGTAACCCAAACCTACACAACAAGCGGTGGCGTGACGATTACAGCCATGAACCTGTTCTGGTCTGGTGTGATTGGCTTGGTCGTTACCGCAGCCATCGTGTGGGTGACTGAGTATTACACCGGCACCGACTATCGTCCGGTGAAATCCGTGGCCCAGGCCTCGGTTTCGGGTCATGGCACCAATGTGATCCAAGGCTTGGCCGTGTCGATGGAATCCACTGCACTGCCAGCCTTGATCATCGTGGGCGGCATTCTTGCTACTTTCAACTTGGCGGGTCTGTTCGGCATTGCCATTGCGACAACTACCATGCTGTCGGTTGCTGGGATCATTGTGGCGCTGGATGCATTCGGTCCAGTGACAGACAATGCGGGCGGTATTGCTGAAATGGCCAATCTGCCACCCGAAGTCCGCAAGACAACCGATGCTTTGGATGCCGTGGGTAACACGACAAAAGCGGTAACCAAGGGCTATGCGATTGGCTCGGCTGGCTTGGGTGCACTTGTCTTGTTTGCAGCCTATACCGAAGACTTGAAGTACTTCTCCAGCAATCCGGCGGAATATCCTTATTTTGCCGGTGTGAACGTCAGCTTCGACCTTTCCAACCCTTATGTTGTGGTCGGTCTGCTGATTGGTGGTCTGTTGCCTTATCTGTTCGGTGGCTGGTCGATGACTGCCGTTGGCCGTGCAGCTGAAGCGGTGGTGCAGGAAGTTCGTCGCCAATTCCGCGAAATTCCGGGCATCATGGAAGGCACCGGCAAGCCAGATTATGGCCGGGCTGTCGACATTCTGACCAAAGCTGCGATCCGTGAAATGATCGTGCCAAGCTTGCTGCCAGTCTTGTCGCCAATTGCCCTCTTCTTCGCGATCAATTTAATTGCTGGCAAAGCGCAGGCTTTGGCGGCAGTTGGTGCCATGCTGTTGGGCGTGATTGTAACGGGCCTATTCGTCGCAATTTCCATGACCTCCGGCGGCGGCGCGTGGGACAATGCGAAGAAGTCGTTTGAAGACGGCTTTGTGGACCGTGATGGCGTAAAGCATATGAAGGGTTCAGAGGCTCACAAGGCATCTGTGACCGGCGATACGGTTGGCGACCCATACAAGGACACGTCTGGACCTGCTGTGAACCCCATGATCAAGATCACGAATATCGTGGCTTTGCTCTTGCTCGCAGTTTTGGCTCACCAAGGCTAAGCATTTGGACAGGCAACCCTGAAAGTCCCGGTCGAAAGGCCGGGACTTTTTTGTTTGCGGCCCAACCCCGCGGTGGTTGGCAAGAATTTAATCGTCCAATGCGCAGCCCGAAGCGCAGCCCAAAGCGCAGCAAAGTGCTTGGCCAAGCCACAAGGGTTGGTTAGGCTGTGACCAACAAAGTAGGTTAGGAGATTGCTGGTGCGGAAAGGTCGCTGTTCGAATGAGCCGAGCGCATGCGAGTTTGCCCGCAACCAATTGGAGTTACCTTATGCCGGGTCCGGGAGTGCTTGCCCGCGCTGTGGCAGCCCGTTAGCGGCCATTGTTGATTTCCCAGAAGAAGCTGGACCAATCTTTACCCAAAGTGCGCCTGATTTCTTGGCACCAATACCGGACCCACAGCCCGAGCCACGTTATGAGCCGCGGATGGAACCTGTCGCTGACGTGTCATCTGGTTTCACGATCATGCGTTTGACCCGTTGGGTTGTCATTGCTGCCCTTTTGGTTCTCGTTGGATTTATTGCTTGGCGGCTTTTGGGCCCGGAGCAAGTCAATGATGACGCCCTAGGATCTTCAAGCTTGTCAGCCTTAACCGAGGGGCTGGATATCGAACAAATCTCACCGCCCGAGTTGCGTCGCGTGGCTGTCTCGACAGAGGCGCGTGTATCTCCGGATCCGACCAGTGCAGTTATCATGTTGCTGGCTCCAGAAACGATTCTCGATATCACCGGGCGCATCCAAGTTGGCGGCCTTGAGTGGCTGCGCATTACCATTCCCACAGATCGGTCGCGTTCAGGCTTTATCCGCGAAGATATGCTGGCTCCGCTAGGCGAGGGCGACAGCGATTATTCGAGCCTCGATCCATTGGCCGGAAATACCATTAACGGGTCCATCATGCCGGTTGCCCCTGTGCAAGTTGGTGTTGTGCCACTGGCTCAGCCCATGACCTATCAAATTGTCGGGGTGCCCGCGTCCATCCATCAGAGCCCTGCTTTTGAAAGCCCACAATTGGGTCAGGTGCCCACTGGTACGCTGGTTATGGTTGTCGCCCAACAGATCTCGAATGGGCTGCCATGGTATCAAGTTCAACTGACCAATGGGCGCACGGGCTGGATATCCAGTACTGCAGCCGTGCCTGCTTCCCAAAACCTAAATACCGACGGCGACACGGGTGCAGTGCCTGCGGCTGAAGCGAGCTCGATACCCGCGCCAAAAGCTGAAGCTGAGTTGCCGGCTGGCCCTATGGCTGTGAGTGTGGGGACGCTGATGCGCGTCGATACGCCATCCGCCAGCCTGCGGGCGCGGCCCGGGGCAGCAGGCGATCCTGTTTTAGAAATCCTGCCTATCGATACCTTAATGACAGTTGAAGATGTTCGCATTGTTGCCGGCATGCCGTGGTACCAAGTCACGTCGCCTAAGGGCAATCAAGGCTGGTTGTCTGGGCGCGCACTTGTTGCCAATCAATAGCCTAAGCGCTGTAGGCCCCACGGCTTCACCCCTATTGCGCTGTTGCAAGTCCTGATAAAGCACCAGCCGAAACGTTGATTGTGCCGTAAATTTAAACCCGACCCAAGCGAAAGCTACGAGTATGTTTTCAGAAGAAGCTCAAACTTCAAGCCACATGCAGCGTCGTGAATCGGGCGGTGCCAGCCGGGTCTTGCTGATCATGGGCGCGATCGGCGTCGCTGTGCTGGTTATTCTGGGGGCCTTTTACGGGTTTAAGGCTCTATTTTCGGGCCAGCAGGCCGCAATGCCGACGCTAGAAGGACCAAAATCCTATAGTGCCTTGGGGCGTACCGAAGTCCGCAAGGAGCCAGCTCTGACGGCACCTATCTCTCTACTTTTGAAGGAAGGAACGATTGTATCTGGGCAAAGTGTGGGCGTAAAAGCTGGCGTTGAGTGGCTATCCCTGACTGCCGTGGATGGTGCCAAAGGCTTTGCGCCGAAGGCTCTGTTTCGCGAGATCGTGCCGACCAACGGCAGCAACAAGATTAGTGGCGGGGTTCGCAACATCGTCACGTCCGCGCTTTTGAACCTGCGCGAAACACCCTCAATGTCTGGCAAAATTGTTGGCACGGTCGATGGGGGTACCCGTCTCGTGTCTGATGGATCGGTCGAGGCTGAGGGTGTGTGGTGGATGCGCATCCCACTGGACGGAAACACCATCGTGTACATTCTGCAGCGCTTTACCACAGCTGATGATGACGCCAGCGGTAATGATGGGATCGGGGCAGACAATGCCACAGTTGGTGCCGTCGGCCGCGCCATCCAGATTGCTAATGTCCAAGCAACGCCCCTGCCTAACTCGCGAATTGTTCGTGCGCTACAGCCTGGTGAGGTGGTTCGTGTGATCGGCCAAACCAATTCAGGCATTGCTTGGTATGTTTTGCGTCTCAACGACGGCAGCCAAGGCTTTGCGCCAAAGGCTGCGATTAGCATTGATGAAGGGTCTTCGCGCTGGGTCTATCCAGACGGTACAGAAGCACCGGGTCCAAATGTCCCGCAGGGCCAAACTCAGCCGATTGATCCGGCCAGCCTGATGCAAATGAACTCTTTGGCTACCGGCACCGATGGCGCGACTGGTGAATCCGCTGGGGCCAACACCACGCCAGCAGAGGCAGCCGACGGTGTTTTGCCAGTCACGCCAACTGCGCCAGCAACTCCGCCGGCCGTCACAGGTCCTCAGCCGTAACGCCACCAATGTGTAGCAACTGGTCTTGATTTTTCTTGCGAGCGCACGTGTGAACCGAGTGGTTCAACAAGCTTTTCAGGCTTCTTCGTTGACCCAAATACGGATTAGATGATGGGCAATTGCAAGCGGGGGTGGCGCGCGTAAGGTGACGCCGTCACGTGAGCAGCCTGCTTCAGACAAGAGTTGTCGTGCCTCATCGCGGCTGAACCAGATGGCTTGGGATATTTCATGGGGATCAATGTTGAGGTCATAGCTTTCCACCTCCGCAATCAAGCCAATCATCAGTTGCGAGGGGAATGGCCAAGGCTGGTTGGCGACAATACGCGCGCTGGTCATTTTGACCCCAGCCTCTTCAAACAATTCCCGCGCGCACCCTTCTTCCACAGTCTCGCCGGGTTCAATGAATCCGGCCAGAGCTGAGATAAAGCCCGCTCGAAAGCCAATGCCGCGCCCGAGCAAGCATTGATCACCTTTAACGGCCAACATGATGGCAACAGGGTCTGTGCGCGGGAAATGCTCGGTTTTGCAGGCTGGGCAAGCCCGCTTCCAGCCCGCTTCTGCCATCTGGGTTGCCTCGCCGCAATTGGCGCAAAAGCTATGACGGCTATGCCAGTCCAGAATTGCTTTCGCGGTCCCTGCAATGGCTAGGTCAGCCATATCCATAATCCCTGCCGCCACGCGCAGGTCTTCGGTATCGCCCAGGCCCTGTAACGGCCCATCGTTCCAATCAAACCTAGCGGGCAGTGTGGTCGCGAAAGTAGCGCGGCCCTTGTCATCCAAACCCATCAAGATGAGCTCGGGGCTTGATTTAGGCAAAAAGGCCGACCGGCTCGTGCTCGCCAAACGCAGGAGCTTTCGCGCGCCTGTCGACTGCGAGTCTTGGGTTAGAACCGGTTTGCCATCTTGGATCAAGATCAAATCGGTATCCGGGTGATTGAGCAGGCTCTCCATCTTGTCGGCATCACGGCGCAGCGCGCTGGCGCGGTCGAGAGGGAAGGCGGTGAACGGGATGAAATCGGAAGATTGTGCCATAGAGTGCACCTGAACTGGCCCGCCTATCTTGGTCAAGCAAGATTTGTTGCTGGCTGACACCTGCTGCATCCACAGGATTGCCGCCATTAGCGCTTGAAACTAGCCGCTTGACTTGCGATATGGGGGGTGGAGATCGGCGGTGGACGTAGTCCTCGCCAATTCGGTCAGGTCCGGAAGGAAGCAGCCGCAACGAGTTTCGCTATGGGTCGCCGTTCGGTCTCCACCCTTTTACCTGTGCGCACCCACAGTTTGGAACCCCAGCATGGACGAAACGGATCTTGGCGGCGAGGGTGATCTTCCACAGTCGGGAGGATTTCCTGAGTACGACCAAGCCGATGCGGAGCCGGACGATCTGACCTTGTCGATGTTCGGGGACCCCGTTGAAGTTCCAGCAAAAGCTGCTGCTGGACAGGGTAGCCAGCCGTACCTCGTTTTGGCGCGCAAATACCGGCCACAACGGTTCGAAGATCTCATCGGCCAAGAAGCCATGGTCCGCACCCTGACCAACGCCTTTGCCTCAAACCGGATCGCTCATGCCTTCATGCTGACAGGGGTACGCGGTGTTGGTAAAACCACGACAGCGCGCCTAATCGCCCGCGCCCTAAATTATCAAACCGCGACAATGGATCGCCCGTCGATCCAGCTCGACCCGCTCGGCAGCCAATGTGAAGCCATTACGCGCGGTAATCATCCTGATGTGTTCGAACTTGATGCCGCTTCGCGAACCGGTGTTGGCGATATGCGCGAATTGCTGGACGGCGTGCGCTATGGACCGATCGCGGCGCGCTATAAAGTCTATATTATCGACGAAGTTCACATGTTGTCGAAGAGCGCGTTCAACGCGCTGTTGAAGACGTTGGAGGAGCCGCCTCCGCATGTGAAATTTATCTTTGCGACCACTGAAATCCGCTCAGTCCCTGTCACCATTCTATCCCGCTGCCAGCGCTTTGATCTTCGGCGGATTGAGCCTGTTGTTCTTGCCGATTATCTGGAGAAGATAGCTGGTCGCGAAGGTACTCAGATTGCTCGTGACGGGGTGGAGCTGATCGCCCGGGCCGCAGAGGGTTCAGCGCGCGATGGTCTATCGTTGTTAGATCAAGCCATCGTGCAAGATCAGGGCAATGGCGTAACTGGCGCTGAAATCCGCGACATGTTGGGTCTGGCCGACCGCACCCGCACAATGGACTTGCTTGGGGCAATCCTCAAAGGCGATGCCAAGACGGCCCTGCAAGCTTTCCGCGAACAATATGATTTGGGCGCGGATCCCGGCCTTGTTCTGCGCGACTTAATGGACCTAACCCACGAGGTTTCGCGTGGTGACGTTCTGGGCGCAGATTGGCATCCAGCTGGCGCGAGCGACCATATCCAGCAAATGAAGGCCTTTGCCCACAGCACAACCCCCGCGTCGCTTGGACGGCTGTGGCAATTGATCTTGCGAGGCTTTGAAGAATCTGGCCGCGCGCCCGATCCCGTCCAAGCCGCAGAAATGTGTTTGTTGCGCGCATGTGCGGCCCAGCAATTGCCGCCGCCTGAGGATTTAGCCCGTCTCCTGATTGGTCAGCCGATGGCGACGGGCGCGTCGGCGGGCCCATCGCCCTCTCAAGCACCCAGTGGTGGACCCGCGGCTTTTCTCGTGCCCCAAACGGTAGCGGCGACACCTACGGTTCCAACGGCTTCTTCGCTGTCGACACAGGCTGCTACGACCTTTGAGGGCTTACTAGAGGCACTAGAAGATGCCCGTGAGATTGTTTTGGTCACGGAACTAGAGCGCTTTGTTCGCCCTGTTAGCCTTGTGCCTGGCCATTTGGTAATCGAGCTTTTGCCCAATGCCCCGGCAGACCTACAAAAGCGAGCGGTCGAGGCGCTAGCGGCGCTTACAGATGAAGATTGGCTGGTTGAGGCGGGCTCAGGTGGACAAGAGAGCATTGCCGAACGCAATAAGCGCTTAGAGGTCGAACGCGTAGACGCCGCTAAGCAGGCTCCGGAAGTCGTTGCGGCCATGAAAGCCTTTCCCGGTGCCCGCATTCTCGATGTCCGCGCGGCACCTGTGCCAGAGGTAGCCTTAGAGGCCGTGGTTGAGGATGGCGACGAGGAGGCCGAGGCCCTGACCAGCAATGTCTTATCGGTGGACTTTAACCGCCGCCGCGTTGGCGACTAGAAAATAATCCAGGATCTTGCCGGATCCCCATTTAACAGGACAAAATCGATGAAAGACCTTGGCGGATTGATGAAGACGATGCAGCAGATGCAGTCCAAAGTGGCTGATGCGCATAAGAAAATGGAGAAAATTGAGGCTGAAGGCAGCGCTGGCGCAGGCATGGTGAAAATCACCAGCAATGGCGAAGGCAAGCTTTTGTCGATCTCGATTGATCCCATCCTGTGTGTGGCGGAGGATGTCGAAATTCTCGAAGACTTGATCAAAGCCGCTTTTGAAGATGCCCGCAAAAAAGTGGAAGCCAGTCGCGCCGCGATGGAGAAGGATTTGATGGGTGGCCTGCCGCTGCCCCCAGGCTTCAAGATGCCCTTCTAATCATGACGGATCGGAATGCGCGAACCAAGCGTGCCACGGCAAGCCCTGAGATTGAACGCCTTGTGGCGCTACTGGCGAAGCTTCCGGGCTTGGGTCCACGTTCTGCGCGCCGGGCCGCCCTACATCTGTTAAAAAAGCGCGATGCCTTGATGCAGCCACTTGGCCAAGCCCTTGCGGATGCAGCGGAAAAGGTGAAGGCCTGCCGGATTTGTGGCAATCTGGATACGCAAGACCCGTGCTCTGTCTGCGCTGACCCAGCCCGTGATCAGAACACATTGTGTGTCGTGGTTGAAGTGAGTGACCTTTGGGCGCTTGAGCGTTCTGGCGCTTATTCAGGCCAGTATCATGTTCTTGGCGGCGTCTTGTCGGCTTTAGACGGCGTGCGTCCAGAAGACTTGCGGATTGGCAGTCTCATGGCGCGCATTCAAGCAGGGGGCATCACCGAAGTCGTCTTGGCGTTGGCTGCCACCGTAGAAGGCCAAACCACCGCCCATTATCTCGCCGATATTTTGGCCGACAGTGGCGTCGCCACCACGAAGCTTGCCCATGGCGTGCCAGTTGGCGGGGAATTGGATCATCTGGACGACGGGACGCTGCTGGCGGCCCTAAAGGCACGCCGCAGCGTCTAACGTCTTTAGGTTTTAGCCAGTCACGACATCAAAGGTGAGGCCAGCGCTCTTCACAAGACGGGCGCGAAGGGCAGGGCCCATGACGGCACCCGGCGTCCAAATCCCGCCAGCTGCGTCCTTGGCTTCGTTGATGAGGCACAAAGCGGACTCAGCAATCATCTTGGAAGTCGAGCCATAGCCCGGATCGCGGTCGCCGGTGACGGCAACTTGGACTTCGGCGCCGGTGTCAGACTGCGCAATGAACAGCACATCGTAAAAGCCGGTCTCACGTTCTTCTTTTGAAGGACCTTCGCCGGGCTTTGGCCCGCCTTCACCGCCAAGGCTCTTGTCGCCCGCAATGGCATTGGCCATGGCTTCACCCTTTTCGCCGGGGCCGGTCACCATCATTTCTTCATAGACAAGGCCTGCCCCATATTTATGGCCGAGAAGTGCATTCGTGCGGTGCACGTTGCGGGTGTTGATCGGTGCCATCACAAAGGGGGCAACCCAGACACCCATTTCTTCGTCCAGATAAGGCTTCATGCCATGGGGCTGGGTAGGGCCTTCAAAGCCCGGCGTCAGTGCAAATGGGTTGCGCAACAGGTCTAGCACACCTGGCTCGCTCATGGCAGCGGCCATGGTGGCCTTCAGGCTGGCTGCCGTGCCGCCCGAAAACGTGCCTTTCATCTTGCGGACCCGACCTTTAACTTTGGTTGCTGGGCTGCCCGTGTTAGCGATCATCGCTTCTTGCGCCATTTGGACACCAAGATCGAATGGGATGGAATCAAAGCCGCACGAAAATACAATGCGCGCACCAGATGCCTTGGCAGCCGCCTCATGCGCGTCGATCATCTTGCGCATCCACGCGGGCTCGCCACACAAGTCTACATAATCAGTACCGTGCTCGGCGCAGGCAGCAACTAAGCCATTGCCATAGAGCTGATAGGGGCCAACCGTTGTCAGGACAACTTTGGTTGAGGTGACCATCGCCTTCAAAGAGGCAGCATCATCGCTGTCGCAAACGACAAGCGGCGTATCCGCAGGTGCACCAATTTCGTCGCGAACTTGCGCCAGCTTTTCCAAGCTGCGCCCACCCATCGCCCAGCACACGCCAGTTGGATAGGTTGTTGCGAGATACTCAGCCACCAATCGGCCGGTAAAGCCTGACGCGCCAAAAACGATGATATCAAATTGCTGGCTCATGCCCTCATCTCCCTAATTGTTGGGACGTGTGTGGCTTGGAAAGTGCGGAAGAGCAAGAGGCTCAAACCTATTTTGCTTGGCAGGCAGCTTTGATGGGTGCCCGTTCCGTTTGGCCCGGGAAACGAGCCAGAGCGGCAGCTGGCCGGATTGGCCTTTGAACCAGATTTCCTTGGCAAGCTGGGCACACACCAGCCAGCCTGCCGGTGGCGCAGCTCTCACAATAGGTGCACTCAAAGGAGCAGATAAAGGCTTCAGCACGATCGGCGGGCAAATCACGGTCGCAGCATTCGCAATTGGGCTTGAGCGCCAGCATCGCCTTAGACGTCAAGCTCTTCCGCGTAGCGGGCATTTTCTTGAAGCCATTTAAAGCGCAGCTCAGGCTTGCGCCCCATCAGCGTCTCCACCAACTCACCCACGCTCGGCAAATCGCCTTCGGGAATGACCAAACGTGCAAGCGTGCGGGTGGCTGGGTTCATGGTCGTGACCTTCAATTGCGCTGGCATCATTTCGCCCAAGCCTTTGAACCGGCCAATTTCGACTTTGGCGCGGGGATTGAAGGCCGTCTTCAGCAACTCATCCTTGTGCGCGTCATTCTTGGCATAGACCGTCTTGCCGCCATGGGTCAGGCGATAGAGTGGCGGCAAGGCAACAAACAAGCGCCCCGAATGCACCAATTGTGGCATGGCCCGGAAGAAATAGGTGGCCAATAGGGCTGCGATATGGGCCCCGTCGACGTCTGCGTCGGTCATGATGATGACGCGCTCATAGCGCAGGTCTTGCACCCGGAACTTGCTGCCCGGAGCGACCCCCAAAGCAAGGGCAAGGTCAGAGAGTTCTTGATTGCCGGCAAGCTTATCGCCACCCGCGCTCGCCACGTTCAAGATTTTACCACGAAGCGGCAAGATGGCTTGGGTATTGCGGTCGCGTGCCTGTTTGGCGCTGCCACCTGCCGAATCGCCTTCGACGATGAAGATTTCGGTGCCGACCGCATCTTGGCGCGCGCAATCTGCCAGCTTGCCGGGCAAGCGTAATTTGCGTGTCGCGCTTTGGCGTTGCACTTCTTTTTCTTTGCGCCGCTTGAGCCGATCATCAGCTTGAGCAATCGCCCAATCAAGCAAGGCCCGCGCTTCACGTGGACTTGCACCCAACCATTGGTCAAACGGATCGCGGATGGCGTTTTCAACAATGCGGGACGCTTCTGCCGTCGCCAAGCGGTCCTTGGTTTGACCGACAAATTCTGGTTCGCGCACGAAGACGCTGATTAGGGCTGCTGCAGTGCCAAACACGTCCTCAGAGGTGATTTGAGCGGCCTTCTTGTCGCCCACCAACTCCCCATAATTGCGCAAGCCCTTGGAGATAACAGTCCGGAGGCCTTGCTCATGCGTGCCGCCTTCGGGCGTGGGGATGGTGTTACAATAGGAAAGTAGGAAGCCATCCCGGTCGCCAAACCCACGCACCCCCCAAGTTAACGCCCACTCCACCGCACCATGACCGCCAGCTTGCGACGTGCGCCCGGCAAACATGGTGGAAGTAACGGTCGGGGCTTCGCCAATGCTGCCTTGGAGATAGTCGGCGAGACCATTTGGGAAGCACAACACTTCTTCCAAAGGCGTGGAATCACCTGGACGAATGCGCTCGGGCGCGCATTTCCAACGAATTTCTACGCCCCGGAACAAATAGGCCTTAGACCGCGCCATGCGGAACAAGCGCGCTGGATCAAGGCTGGCACCTTCGCCGAAAATATCTGGATCCGGGTGAAAGCGCACAAGAGTACCACGACGATTATGCACGGCTCCTAAGTGTTCGATTGGGCCCTGAGGAATTCCGCGTGAAAACGCCATGCGGTAGAGCCGCTTGTCGCGAGCCACTTCCACTTCGAGACGATCCGAAAGCGCGTTGACCACCGACACGCCCACCCCGTGCAAGCCGCCAGAGGTTTGATAGGCCTTATCCGAGAACTTGCCGCCCGCGTGCAGCACGGTCATGACCACTTCAAGTGCGGACTTGTCGACATATTTTGGGTGCGGGTCGATTGGGATGCCGCGTCCATTGTCCGAGACGGCGAGGGCTCCATCGGCTTCGAGGGTGACTTCAATGCGAGTCGCATGACCGGCAACGGCCTCGTCCATCGAATTGTCGAGCACTTCTGCAAACAAATGGTGCATCGCGCGGGCATCGGTGCCGCCAATATACATGCCAGGCCGCTTGCGAACAGGTTCCAGCCCTTCAAGCACTTCAATGTCTTTCGCGGAATAACCCGCGGTGGCTGCAGAGACGCCTGCTGGCTCTAGATCATCAAACAAACTGGATTTTGGAGCGGCATTGGCAGCCATTCGGCGGGGTTCCTTGAATTTTAAGGCAAACAAGAGCAGCCCGATATGGGCTCTTGTTTGGGCTGTGGGTCAAGCCTTTGTGTTAGCAACCACGGGCTTTCGTTTTCTTCACAAACATCTTGCGCTCTTGTAAACCCTGTGTTTACTTACCAAATGGTAATGCTAGGGCTCGGGTGCGGGGAGCTGTCCTAGGGTTCAATCTAGAAGTCCCGCGTAACGAAGCTCGCGATGTATCAATTTGAGCGAAGGGATCAAGTTTTGTGACACACCAATTGTTAGAAACTGTCCTAGCCATGGGGAAAGAGCCATTGGGTAGTTTGGCAGAGGGCATCGTAAAATGGTTCGATCCAGTCAAAGGCTTTGGCTTTGTTCAGCTAACGGCAGGCGACGCCGAAAACCCCAATGGAATTTATGCTTTATTGCATATTAGCGTGCTGCGAAAGCACTCAACCGCCATCCCTAAAGAGGGAGACGAGATCACTGTTTTGACCGCTGAGAGCGATCGGGGCCTACAAGTCGTCGGAATTTTGAGCCTGCGGCCCGTGTTTCGGCCGCCGCCTGAAGATGTGGATCAATTTGTTCCTGTTACCGTTAAATGGTTCAACCGGTCCAAGGGGTATGGCTTTGCTGGTCTGACCAGCGACGGACCAGAATCGGAAGATATCTTCGTGCACGTGGCCACGCTGCGCCGCGGCGGTATTGATATGGTCGATGGCGGGGAAGTCTTGCGGGCCCGTGTTGAGCGCAGTGCCAAGGGTGCTATCGCCACAGCAATTGTCCGCGCCTGACGCTCTGAAACAAGTTGAGCTGTGGCGACTTGGTCGCGATCATGCCATCTTGGCGGACGTCAACGCGTCGTGTTAGGGAAGGTCATGACGAAGCTACTGCATTTCATTTTCCTTGCCTTCATGGCTTGTGCCGCTCTTCCTTCTGCGTCGTTTGCTCAAGCTGTGGCCATTGAGGGGCCACAGCGTGGCTTGCGGGTTGAGAAATTGTCGATTGCGACACCGGCGGGCGTTCGGTCATTCAACGTCGAAATGGCTGACACACCGCGCTCGCGTGAGATCGGGATGATGTGGCGGACCCAAGTGCCACGCGGCACTGGCATGTTGTTTGATTTCAAGACGCCGGAATCTTCTACTTTCTGGATGGAAAACACACTGGTTTCGCTCGACCTCATCTTCATTCGCGCCGATGGTCGCATTGCCAATATCGCGGTGAATGCACAGCCAATGTCACGCGCACTCATCCCTTCGGACGGACCGGTTTTGGCGGTTTTGGAGATTGGCGCGGGTGAATCTCGCCGTTTGGGGCTGGCCGCTGGCCAGCGTGTGACGCACAGGATTTTCAAGCCAGTGCGTGCAAAAAAGTGAGACTTCAGTAAATTCTGTTTAGAGCGCTTGCCCTAAACGGCTTGGTCGCGCTATACGCGCGCCTCTCGGGGAGTAGCGCAGTTTGGTAGCGCATCTGGTTTGGGACCAGAGGGTCGCAGGTTCGAATCCTGTCTCCCCGACCATTTTGGTCGTTTGTGATAAGCGGGACGTGCTATTTTAGTGCATTGCCCGCTTTTACATTTTTGCCGAACGCGCTCATGATGAGACATCTAGTTTCGAGGCCTTCATGACATTTGCAAGAATCTTCCGTCCAGCCAAAACCGCCATGCAGTCGGGCCGTGCGAAGAACAATGTTTGGATGCTGGAATTTGAATCCGCTGCCGTGCGCTCCTCTGATCCTTTGATGGGCTGGACCTCGTCAGCTGATACCCAAGGTCAAGTGCGTTTGACCTTTGATACGCGCGATGAGGCGATTGCCTATGCGCAAAAATACAATCTGGCGTTTCAGGTTATTGATCGGCAAGAGCCTAAGCGTATCCCGCGTGCTTACTCCGACAACTTCACCTTTTACCGCCGTGAACCCTGGTCTCACTAGGCCCAATAGCTCAGCAGGATAGAGCATCCGCCTTCTAAGCGGACGGTCGCAGGTTCGAGCCCTGCTTGGGTCGCCAGTTCTTAGTGTTTTGCCTTCTTTGCCAAACCGCTCAGCCCCGTTATGAAGACATCATGACCACACTCGCCAATGATCTCGATATCCGCTCCGCCCGTCCTGACCAACTTGTGGCTGGGGCCACGGGTGATTGGGAAATTATTGTGGGACTTGAAGTCCACGCGCAGGTGAGTGCGCAGTCCAAGTTGTTTTCTGGGGCGAGTGCCTCTTACGGTGCCGCGCCGAACGCGCACGTTAGCCTAGTGGATGCGGGCATGCCTGGCATGTTGCCGGTGTTGAACCGCTATTGCGTTGAACAAGCGGTGCGCACAGGCCTTGGCCTTGGGGCCAAGATCAATTTGTGGAGCCGGTTTGATCGGAAGAATTATTTCTATCCCGATTTGCCACAAGGCTATCAAATCAGCCAGTTCGCCCACCCAATCGTGGGTGAGGGGACATTGAACGTTGATTGCGATAATGGCGAGACGGTTCCCATCCGCATTGAGCGCATTCACTTGGAACAAGATGCCGGCAAGTCGATCCATGATCTCGACCCCCGCGCCACCTATGTCGACCTGAACCGTTCGGGCTGTGCCTTGATGGAAATCGTCTCCAAGCCCGATATCCGTTCGAGCGAAGAGGCTGCTAATTATTTCAAGGCACTGCGGGCTTTGCTGCGCTATCTGGGTACGTGTGATGGCAACATGGATGAAGGCTCGATGCGGGCAGACGTCAATGTGTCCGTCCGCAAGCCCGGCACGCCCTTTGGCACGCGCTGTGAAATCAAGAATGTGAACTCGACCCGCTATGTCGCTTTGGCGGTCGATTATGAGGCGCGTCGTCAGATTGAGGTCTTGGAAGATGGCGGGTCCATCAGCCAAGAGACGCGCTTGTTTGATGTGAAGACGGGAAAAACCCGCTCTATGCGCTCAAAAGAAGATGCGCATGATTATCGCTATTTCCCAGACCCGGACTTGTTGCCTCTGGAGCTGGATCAAGCTTGGGTGGATGCGATCAAGGCGAGCCTGCCTGAACTGCCAGACGCCAAGAAGCAGCGCTTTAAGGCTGATTATGGCCTGTCGCCCTATGATGCGGCCGTGCTGGTCTCTGATAAGGACGCGGCAGACTTCTTTGAGACTGCCGCCCGTGGCCGTGATGCCAAGCTGGTCAACAGCTGGATGACGGTGGAATTGTTCGGCTGGCTTAACAAGCATGACAAGACATTGGCCGAAACCCCTGTTTCGGCAGAGCGTTTGGGAGAATTGGTAGATCTGATCAGCAATGGCACGATCAATGGCAAGATCGCCAAAGACGTCTTCCCCCGCATGATCGAAACTGGCGACGCGCCGTTGGTCATTGTTGAGCGTGAAGGCCTGAAGCAAGAAACCGACACAGGCCTGATCGAAGAAACCGTTGATGCTTTGATCGCGGCTAATCCCGATAAAGTGGAAGAAGCCCGCACAAAGCCAAAGGCGCTTGGTTGGTGGGTCGGCCAATTGATGAAGGCAACCGGCGGCAAAGCCAGCCCTGCTGTCATCAATGACGTGATCAAGGCAAAGCTGGGGCTTTAAGCGCCCCAGTCGCCTTAGCGCTTTGCTTTGGCCGGCGGGACAACCTCGGTCTTGATCCGTTGCGGCCAGAAGTAGGGCATCAGCCCACTGCAGGCGTTCATCTCGATCAAAGTGGTCATTACAAAGCGCGTACCGTCCCAAGTATGAGTTTCCGCTGTTCCGCAATCGGCAATGCCGCGTCCCTTTGAGAAAGCACTGATTTGACCAGTCTCTGGCTCGATGCTGACATTGACGAGGCTGTGCGCATCTTCGTCCGACGCAGTGCGCTCAGGACCAAGGAAGGGGTGGGGCATCACGCTGGTGCTACCCTGCTGCAGGTAGAATTTCGACCACGCATTATAGGCACCAGCGCCACAGGGGACCGACCAAAGTGTGCGGCCCTTGCCGAGGTTAAAGCCCTCAATGCCTTGCCCGCGCGGGTCATAACGCTCGCTGTCATCGCATTCGGCCTTGCGGCGTTCCAGCACGGATTTGGGGACAGTGGTTCGGGCTGATAGCTTCGTGAAGGCAACAGCATTAACGATCGGGGCCGCTGGGGCAAGGGGCACGCGCTCTCGTGCCGACTTACCTTTATCTATCCAGGCCGCTGCCGTTCCCGTTCGACCTTGCGTCACTTCAATTGCCCGCAGCGCTGCCACAAATCCTGACAGGCTGGCGAAGGATTGCACCTGGCGGCTTGCTCCGATTGAATAGATCACCGCATGGCCGTTTTTGGCTAGTGCGATGAACCGATCCACGTCGGCGCTTGGCAATAGGCTCGCACCGCTCTCATCGGGTGTGAGGATGAAATTTCCGTTGGCCAAGGGTCGCCCGTCTCGGCCAACGATGCGCAGGCTACCGTCTTTGGGCGTCGGCTGGGCTGAAGTAAACATGGCGGAATAGATGATCCTGGGCCTAGCGGCAGGGCCTGCCTCAAGCTCTAACCAAAGCCAGCCCATTTCCGTTTCGGCCCGGACACCACGTGGGCGGGCACTGACGCCCATTTCATTCAGACCTGAGATGGAAACCGCTGTGCAGGTCTTGATATTGCTGCAGCTCACGCTCCAATCGCGATAATCCTTCGGCACGCTTTGGGCTTGCACAGGCATCACGAAAAGGCCTGCCAAAACGAAAGACAGAAGAAGCGGTTTGGCGGTGCGTGTATTCATGAGTACGGGCTTATCAGGCAAGGTTTTTCAAGGTCAATGGCATTTCGCGCATACTTTTCAAAGGGGCGCATCGACAGCAGAAACCGCGCCAAAGCGGGCGATAAAGGTTTGGCGAAGGGCTTCATCCACTTCGGCAAACGTAACTGGGTAGCCCAAGTCGACCAAAGAGGTGACACCAAGGCCGTCTTCTTGGATTCCGCACGGAATAATCCCACCAAAATGGGTGAGGTCCGGCTCCACATTCAGACTGATACCGTGAAAGCTGACCCATTTTTTCACACGCAGACCAACAGCGGCGATCTTATCCTCGTGACGGGGAAAGCCAGGATGGGTACGGTCTACCCAAACACCCACGCGGCCACAGCGCAACTCGCCCTTGATGGTAAACTGCGCCAACGCATCAATCACCCAATTTTCAACCGATTGGACAAAGGCGCGTACATCTCGCTTGTGGTTGCGCAGATCGAGCATGAGATAGGCAACGCGCTGGCCGGGCCCATGATAAGTATATTGGCCACCACGACCACTTTTGAACACCGGGAAGCTGGCGCCGGGCAAAATGTCTGACGATTTCGCACTCGTGCCGGCGCTATACAAAGGCGGATGCTCAAGGAGCCAGACCAATTGATTCGCTGTTCCTGCCGCGATTTCCGCAGCGCGGGCCTCCATAAAGGCCACTGCGGCCTCATATTCGACCGGTTTTTCCGACACAGCCCATTCAATCACGCCAATTTCTCCAGTATTTGCAGTATCTTTACGCGCGTTAACCAAGTCCCAACACTCATGGGTTCTATCTAGTCCCGTGACAGATGATAGTGAACACCCCCCCTCGCAGATTGAGAAGGTCATGGTCGAAATTTCGGTCTTGGTCGGACGATCTTCCTTGCCCATGCACCAGCTACTCCGGATGGGTCGCGGTGCCGTTATTCCTTTGACGGCTTCCCCGAATGATCCCGTGTGGGTTTTGGTCAATAACCACCCAGTGGCCCGCGGCGACATCCAGCTTGATGACGATAAGATTTCGGTTGAAATCACCGGCGAAGCTGATGTTTATGACTATCTGGCAGGGCCCTAACAGTCCTTCACTGTTTGGAACTGGCAAGATGCAGGGATAAGGGCTTCACATTGGCGGCGTGTTCTACTAAAAGCGCCGCTCTTTCCGGAACGTGCTCATGGCGGAACTGGTAGACGCGCTAGCTTGAGGTGCTAGTGGGGAGACCCGTGGAGGTTCGAGTCCTCTTGGGCACACCAACGGAAAGATAGCTTTATTGCCTGTATCTGCTACCAGCATGATGATACAGGCAATCAGACTTAGGGGCTTACGACATGACGGAAAGTGACAGTCATGGACGATCTACAAGCCCTGGGGGTCGACCCCACTAAAACAGACCATGGGCTAGACCGCCTGATTACCATAAAGGTGATCGGGGCGGCGGGCGATCATGACGGGCCGTTGCTGCGCCGTCTGTTATTGCCCATGCACCCTGCCGACGTGGCAGAGCTTCTGCAAAACGCACCAAAAGAAACCGCGCGCACGATTTTCACGCTGATTGGCGAAGACCTCGACGCGGAAGTCTATGCCGAACTCGAAGATGAATTGCGTGAATTTGCACTGGAATTCATTCCGGCCAGCAAGCTGGCGCAAAAGCTAGATGATCTCGATACCGATGACGCAGCTGCGATTGTGGCTGAGCTCGATGATGAGGACCGCGCCGAAGTTCTTGCTGCGGCCTCTGATGATGTCCGCGTGGCTGTTGAAGGTGCACTGTCGTTTGATGAGGAAACCGCTGGCCGTCTGATGCAGCGGGAGTTTGTGGCCGCCCCACAGCATTGGGATGTCGGGCAAACCATCGACTTCATGCGCAAGACGGGCGAGGACCTGCCCGATCTCTTTTTCGATATCTATGTCGTCAGCCCTGCGATGCGGCCGATTGGCGCTATCCCGGTCTCCAAGCTGATGCGGGCCAAGCGCACGATGCTGCTGCAAGACCTGATGGAAGTGCCCGAGATCATTGTAGATCCAGAGACCGACCAAGAAGTCGTGGCCCATGCCTTCCAAAAATACCACCTGATCTCCGCACCCGTGGTCGATCGCAGCGGTCGCCTCACAGGCATGATCACAGTCGACGACATCGTGCGGGTTATTCAGGACGAAAACGAGGAAGACTTGCTGGCACTGGCCGGTGTGCGCGATGCGTCAACGGCTGACTCTGTCTGGGCATCGGTTAAGTCGCGTTTGCCTTGGCTGGTGATCAATCTTGTAACGGCGTTGATCGCGTCCGTGCTGATTAGCAAATTTCAAGCTTCCATCGAAAAGATTGTGGCGCTTGCCGTGATGATGCCAATGGTCGCCTCCATGGGCGGCAATGCAGGTACCCAAACCGTTGCGGTTGCTGTTCGTGCATTGGCTGCGCGAGAACTTACGCCGGGCAATTCGGGCCGGATCATCCTGCGTGAAGTGATTACTGGCGTGGTCAATGGGGCGGTGTTTGCTTTGCTCTTGTCGAGTGTGGCCTTGATTTGGTTCCAAAGCGTTCTGTTATCTTTGACCATTGCTTTGGCGATTCTGTTGAATCTGTCAGTTGCGGGCCTTGCAGGCATTTTGATCCCACTAACGCTCAAGCGCTTGGGCCAAGACCCGGCTGTTTCCTCCGGCGTGCTTGTAACCTTTGTCACCGATATGGTGGGTTTTGTGGCATTCTTAGGCCTTGCGACGCTGATTATTCTTTAGCGCTGATCCGCACGGGCAGGGGTGCATTGCACAGCTCTAGCTTGCCTGCCTTAAACTTGGTCCAGCTATCGCGGCGGTTCCTGCGGCTTTCAAGGACTTCAGCATAAATGGCGTGATCGGTACGCAAGGCCTCTAGGCTCACTTGCTCTGAAGCAGGCAGTGTGAAGCCCAATTCTGCTTTGATGATCCTTGGCTTAGTTTGACCAGAGGCGTAAAAGCCCATCGCCTCACTGCCGCGCGGCAAAGTGGCAAAGTGATCCATGCCATCAACGACCCGGCCCAGAAGGGTGACGTTGCGGTCTAGCGCGCGCGGACTATGGCCATTGACCGCGTAGAGTTCAGCAGGGCCACCTGAATCGGCTGCCCCGTCGCGTCCTGCCCCCACCATGCCATAGCAATGGGGCAACCAATAACGCTTGGCCTTCGGGTCCCAGGCCACGGGCCAATTGCGCCAGAAGCCAACTTTTGGCGCATAGACGTCGCCGTCCTTGAGTTCGAACGGCGTGAACTCAGCCCCGTAAGCGCGGTCAAATTCCGCCGCCATCCGCCCCCCGGTTAAGCCTTGCGCGGTTGCCGCTGCACCATCGCCCCATTGGACGACGTAATTGTCTTGGCTCCGAACAATGTCACGGCCGTTGAAGAAGCCTTTCGTCAGCAATTCATTCAAGGCCAACACATGATTGGGCGCAAAGTCTGGGGCCAGCAAAATGATTACACGGGAAGGTGTCTGCGCGCCTGCATGGGTTGGCTCGAAATAAAGATAGAGCAACCGGCTTTGATCTAGCTTGGCCCAAGCTTCTTTTGGTGCAGCGCCGATCAATTCAGCACTGGTCAAGGCGCTCCAAGGTTTTGTCGGAGTGGGTGGCGTTGTTTGCGCCGTCGCCGTGCCTGCGCAAACCATAAGAGCCAGCGCCCCAATCCCAAAAGCGCGCTGAAAATGGCGCGTTTGCTTGCCCAACATGGTCTGATCCTTGCTTGATGTGCCGAGTGCCGAGTGTCGAGTGTCGATGGCTCGAAGGTGCAGGATTGCCCCCCGCTTGTCGAGCAGCCTTTGTGGACAAAAACGGCATCAATCCTGCAGAGCCAGTCTCATCGGGCGGAATCCGTCTCTTTTTGGAACGAAAAATGTCCAGACTCACTGCGTCTCGCGCTGCATTGGACCTGATAGCCAGCTTTGAAGGCTTCCGTGCACGTGCGGCTAAAACCCCCGACGGGCGGTGGACGCTGGGCTTTGGCCATGTCGCAACAGCACGTGAGGGCCTGTCGGTCTCGCGCGCGGAGGCAGAGGACCTACTGCGTTGGGATTTACGTCCCGTCGAAGATATGGTGCGCCAGTCGGCTTTAACCCCCTTAAATCAAAATCAATTCGACGCTTTGGTGTCGTTTGCCTTCAACATTGGCGTCTCTAACTTCGCGACTTGCGATGTGCTGCGCTATTTGAACCAAGGCCAGCCCATTGCTGGCGCGCTTGCCATGCATGCGTGGCGTCGGGCTCGGGTAAATGGTCGCGTTTTGGTGATTGATGCTTTGGTTCGGCGCAGGGCCGCTGAGGCTGCTTTGTTCCTAGAACCTTTAGGTCCGCGCCCCGCCGCGCCAAGCTCGGTTTTGAGCCCAGAAATTGATTATACGGCAGCGTTATTATCCCATGCCTCTGATCCGCGCGACGTTGCTTTTGGCGTCGGTGCAGATGGCGCTACGATTGCAACCGACCCCTCGCCGAGTTGGCTATCTGAGCCTCGTAAAGCTGAGACGCCCGAACCTGTAAAAGTGGCAACAGAAGCGATCCCATCGCCTGAACTGAAGGCAGAGGTGCCCCTCGAAGAGCCTAAAGCTTCAATTTCAGCTGAACTAGAAACGGAGCAATCCATCGATGCCCCAGTGGCTGTTGCAGCTGAGCCTGGTTTGGTGCCTTTCCCGAAAGACGAGGCTGTAGCGGCCAATCAATTGGATCAAAGCCAGCCCGTGCCTGCGAATGATGGCCTGCGGACATTGGCTCCTTGGGCTCCAGAATTGGATCTGACGTCTGAGCCCACGTTAGCTGGCAGTGTCTCTGTCGCAGGCCCGCAGGTGCTTGAACCAGCAGCATCCACGCGTGCTCTCACGTGGGTGATTTTAGTGGTTGGCGCTGTCTTTATGGCTGGCGGATTGTGGTTTGCTCATCTGATTGGTGCGTTGACCTTTGATCCAAAAGCAAAGACTATCACCTTGCCGGGGATCATGGCGTTGCTGTCTGCCACATGGGGATTTGTTGCCGTGGTGACCTCTGCGGTGTCCTTGGCCCGTGGGCAAGAAAGCGGCGACGAGACGGCCTTACTGCCCTAAACGCTTACCCTTTTGCTTGCACTCGCGAGCAGGCTCGCGCATGGTAAGCCATGCTTAGAAACTCCTATCCCAGCCTCGATTACGACCTCGGCGAGACAGCCGACGCCATTCGTGAAACCGTTGAACGCTTTGCAGCCGCAGAGATCGCCCCACGTGCCGCAGAAATTGACCGCAGCGACGAATTCCCGCGCGACCTTTGGCCAAAACTGGGCGACCTTGGTCTGTTGGGCATAACAGTGGACGAGGCCGATGGCGGCTCTGGCCTTGGTTATCTTGAGCATGTCGTGGCGATGGAAGAAATCAGCCGCGCTTCGGCCTCGGTTGGCTTATCTTATGGGGCGCACTCCAATCTGTGTGTGAATCAATTGCGGCGCTGGGGCACGCCCGAGCAGAAGGCGCGCTATCTGCCCAAGCTGATTTCAGGGCAGCATGTTGGCGCATTGGCCATGTCGGAAAGTGGCTCAGGCTCAGATGTGGTCTCGATGCGCTTGCGGGCCGATAAGAAGGGCGACCGCTATGTCCTCAATGGTGGCAAGTTCTGGATCACCAATGCCAAACACGCCGATACTTTGATCGTCTATGCCAAGACTGAGCCTGAAGCAGCCTCACGCGGAATTAGTGCCTTCTTGATCGAGAAAGACTTTAAGGGCTTCTCGGTTGCCCAAAGCCTCGACAAGCTCGGGATGCGTGGCTCGCCGACCGGGGAGTTGGTGTTTGAAGATTGCGAAGTGCCGGAGGAAAATCTGATGGGGCCGCTAAACAAGGGCGCACAGGTTTTAATGTCCGGCCTTGATTATGAGCGCGCGGTTCTGGCCTCTGGCCCGATTGGCATTATGCAGGCCTGCCTCGATGTTGTTCTTCCATACATCCATGAACGCAAACAATTTGGCCAAGCCATTGGCGAGTTCCAGCTGATGCAGGGCAAGATTGCCGACATGTATGTCACGCTCTCGACCACGCGCGCCTATGTCTATGCCGTGGCTAAGGCCTGTGACCGTGGACTGACCACACGCAAGGATGCGGCTGGTGCAATCCTCTATGCCGCTGAGAAGGCGACCTGGATGGCTCTAGAGGCCATTCAATGCTTGGGCGGCAATGGCTATATCAATGATTATGCCACAGGCCGTCTTTTGCGCGATGCCAAACTCTATGAAATCGGCGCCGGCACCAGCGAAATCCGCCGTTGGTTGATCGGGCGGGAGTTGTTTAGCGAGACGGCGAGTTAAGTTTTCTGCGTGTTAGAAAGAAGGGACCCTAAAGTGATCCGTCGTACTTTTTTCGTTACGCTCGTGGGCTTGGCTTTCGCCGGAACCGCACTCGCTCAGACGCCCATGCAACCTGCAGCACCCTTGGCCGTTGCGCCCGTCGTGACGCCAGCCCCGAAAGTCTTCCTCACAACATCCATGGGCGAGATTGAGATCACGCTGGACCCAGTGGGTGCCCCCAAGACCAGCGCCCACATGCTGAAGATGTTTCAGACCAATCACTTCATTGGTGCTTCCTTCTTCCGGATTGAACCTGGCTTTATCATTCAAATCGGCGACTTGGATGCCCAGTTCAAAGGACGGTATCCACCCCTGAGCCCTGTTGAGCTGGAAACAGCGACCAATAAGCACGCCAAGGGAGCTGTCGCGCTCGCACGTGGCGATGCGCTCAATTCAGGTCACTCCAGCTTCTATTTCGACTTGGCCGATAATCCTTACCTCAACGCCGACCCTAAGGCCCCACCCAACACAACCGGCTTTGCCGTCTTCGGGCGGGTCACGGCTGGATGGGACGTGGTGGAGGCCATGGCGAAGGTCGAGCGAGCCCCTACAGGCGGCCCATTCCCCGGCAAAGCACCGGTTGTGCCCATCATCATAACCGCCATCCGCACAGACCCACCGCCACCGCCTAAGCCAAAGCCAGCGGTTAAGGCTTCGGCGAAAGCTAAGGCTAAGAAGAAGCGGTGAGGGGCATTGCCCTAATGCGCGTCATCCACCTTCAAGCTATCCCTCAGCGCCCGCTTCAAGAACTTGCCCGACGCATTGCGCGGGATGGCCTCGTCCAAGAACCAGACATAGCGGGGTACTTTGTGCTTCGCCATCAGGGCCAGACAATGCTCGCGCAATTCTTGGCCGGTCAGGCTAGCATCAGGGCGGACCAGAATGGCGGCACCCACTTCTTCGCCTAAGCGGTCGTCTGGCACGCCGAACACACAGCATTCGGCGACAGCGGGATGGCGATAGGCGACAGCTTCAACCTCAACGCAATAGACATTTTCACCGCCGCGCAGAACCATGTCCTTCTTGCGGTCCACGAGGAAGATAAAGCCATCCTCGTCGATGCGCGCCACATCGCCTGTGTGGAGCCAGCCATCTGTGATGCTTTCCTTGGTGGCGTCCGCTCGGTTGAGATAGCCCTTAATGACCGGTGCGCCTTTAACCCACAGCTCCCCCATCTCACCAACCGGCAAGAAGTTGCCCTCATCATCGACGCAACGGGCTTCGAAAGTTGGCATGGCGGGGCCGCAGCTGGCGGGCTTGTCGACGAAGAAGTCGGCGCTGACAGCGGTGATAATGCCGCAGGTTTCGGTCATGCCATAGCCAGTATTGGGTCTCGCCGTGGGGACGGACGCATCAATCTTGGCAACAAGATCAGGCTGCAATTGCGCCCCGCCGCCGCCCAAAGTGAGCAAGCTGGACGTATCGGTCGTGGCAAAATCGGGGTGGGTGATGACTTCGCGCGCCATAGTTGGCACGCCACTCATCGCTGTTACCTTTTCGGTCTCAATCAGGCGCAGCGCTTCACCCGCATCCCATTTATACATCAGGACCATGGTGCCACCGCTCGCCGTGGCGACATAGGCGGCGCAATTATTGGCGGTTACGTGGAACAGAGGCGTTGTAATCAGGCCCACGGGTGGGTTTGGTGCGGGCACGCTGGCAGGGTCAATGCCAGTGGCGCGCATAGTTGCAAGACCTTGGACTTGCGCCGAAAAGCTCATATTCATCAGATTGGCGACGCAGCCGCGATGGGTCAATTGCGCGCCTTTTGGGAAACCCGTGGTGCCGGACGTATAGAAGATGCAGGCATCATCGTCTGGATCAATGTCTACGTCGGGCATCGCGCCGCCGCCAGCGATCACCTCTTCATAGGGCACAACTCCAGAAGGGAGCGTGTCGCAGCGCACGCCAACAAGCGTAATGCCAGCAGCCATATCCGGCCGCTCCATCACCCGGGCCAAGCGCTCAGAATCGCAGAACAACACCTTGGGGCCCGAATCCTTCAGGCCATATTCCAGCTCATCGGTAATCCACCAAGCATTCATGCCAACGCATGCCACGCCAATCGAGACACAAGCCCAATAGAGCAGCATCCATTCAGGATAGTTGCGCATCGCCACGGCAACCCGGTCACCCCGCCGCACGCCTTGGCCCCACAGCCAAGCGGTAATGGCATTCACCTTCTCATGCGCTTGGCCATAGGTGATGCGCTCATCCTGATAGACCAGATAATCCCGGTCGCTAAAGGCCGCAGTCGACAGCCAGACCTCACGGATATTGGGCGGGGCGTGCTTATAACTGCGAATGTGGCTGCCACGCACATCAATCTCAGCAATCTCGAAAGGTTGCCCGGCTGAAGTCAGTTCAGTCCAAGCCTGCTTGAGTTCTTGATAGTGCATATCGCCCCCCTGAATTATTTGATTGCGCGCTTTTTATATGCGCGCTTTTGTTGCCTGATTGTATCCGGTGTTGTGAGGAATGGGTCAAGTGGGGAGGGGTCTTTGGTTTCTCGGAGACGCCTTGGAGTGCGCGCGACAAAGAGAACGAGAACAATTTGGAGAAAATGGCGGACAGGGTGGGATTCGAACCCACGGTAGGCTTCCACCTACGGCGGTTTTCAAGACCGCTGCCTTAAACCACTCGGCCACCTGTCCGCTTTTTGACGTCACGCCTGAAAAAAATGCCAGATCGATAAAATTCGACCTAATTTCCAAGCGTTGATTTCAAACCTCTCTTGTAGAGTGCAACCCGCAGTCGGATCAACCGGCGCGGGAAGAATGTCTGCAGAAACTACTGCAGTCCAATATGGTGGGACATAAAATGGTCCGGAATTCGGCACAGAAGATCCAAGTTGTTACGCATTGTTTTAAAAATAGAATTATTGATTTGAGTGTAGTGGGTCCACTCTGGACCAGCGCACTCTTATTAGCAGCTGGATTTACAGTTCATCCTGCAGCTGCTGCGCCTAATGTCCGTCCATTGACCGCCACCATCAATAGCGAAGCTGCGTCTACTGAAGTCGTCTCGAGTGCTAAGCCCGTGCGCAAGGTCTCCATTGCGACGGCAAAACCGACGACCTCTAGCCAAGGTGCCCCGATTGAGCGGGTCCAGATGGCTTCACTCTCGCCTGCAACAACCCGGGCACCGAAAGTTGCAGCACCGGCGAATCGCCCCATCCGGGCAACACCAATTTCTATTCGCGCCTCTGAGCCAGAGCCTGCGCCATCGGTCCGCCCTTCAGATGTCAGAGCCTTCCAAAAGATTGGCGCGCCCTATCAGGTTAATGGCACATGGTACATTCCAACCCATGAGCCAGACTATAATGAAACGGGGACGGCCTCTTGGTATGGGCGCGATTTCCATGGCAAGCCGACGGCCAATGGCGAATTGTTCGACATGAATATCGTCAGTGCAGCCCATCCCACTTTGCCAATCCCAAGCCTTGTTGAAGTGACCAATCTGACCAATGGCCGCTCGATGGTGGTGCGGGTCAATGATCGGGGTCCGTTTGTATCCGATCGTTTGATTGATCTTTCAGCGCGTGGGGCAACGCTGTTGGGCTTTCGCGATCAGGGCTCCACACAAGTGCGGGTGCGCTTTATTGGCCCCGCTGATCCTGAACCGCTGGTGACGACGGCTAATCTCACAGCGCCAAGTGAAGAGAAGAAATGGAAGAAGCCCGCGCCCCAGCCCGTCCAGACCGCAAGTCTTCCTCGTATAGCTGAGCCAAAGCCAACAGGGCCGGTGAAGCCCACCCAGGTAAATTCCGATGATGTGGTTTCAGGCCTATATGTGCAGGCGGGCGCTTTCTCGCGTCGGGCAAATGCTGAGCGTGCGCTGAGCCGCGTATCGGACGTCGGCCCTGCGCAAATCGTGGAAACCCAAACGGCCTCAGGTGTCAGTCTGTATCGGATCTTGATTGGACCGCTGGAAAATCAAACCAAAGCCAGTGCATTGGCGGAATCGGTGTCAGGGCTGGGCGTCAGTGGTGCCCATGTTATGGCGTCACGCAACTAAAGTCCGACACAGACTGCAACAAGGCCCTTGCTTAGAGCGGGCGGGCGGGTCACTTCTGTCTGCACCATGAGAGCAGATGGGTCTTGAAGCATGAAGGGCGGCCATTTCATCACTTTGGAAGGCGGCGAGGGGGCAGGGAAGACCACCTTGCTGACCGCGCTTAAGGCGCGGCTGGAAACTTCTGGCCACGAGGTCGTCTTAACGCGAGAGCCTGGCGGAACCCCTGGGGCGGAGGCCATTCGCGCCCTGTTGGTGACTGGGGCAGCCGATCGTTGGACGGCTCTGTCAGAGTTATGTCTATTTTTCGCGGCGCGCGAAGACCATCTAGAACGCCTGATCCGTCCAGCCTTAAAGCGCGGTGCGATTGTCCTCTGTGACCGATTTTCAGATTCCACCCGCGCCTATCAAGGCCAAGCGGGCGGGGCAGGGCGCGAGGCGGTTGAGGCCCTTGATGCCTTGATTGTTAGGCAAACCCAGCCTGATCTAACGCTTATCCTCGACATCGACCCAGCCATCGGCCTGAAGCGCGCGGCAGCGCGGCGTGGCATTGAGGATCGGTTTGAGGGCAAGGCCTTTGCCTTCCATACTGCTTTGCGGGCCGCCTATCTGGAACTTGCCGAGAGATTCCCAGAGCGCTGTGGCGTTTTAGATGCGTCGGTGACACCAGACGTGTTGGCGGAAGCGGCTTGGACCCTGTTGGTTGCGCGCTTGAGCCTGTCATGAGTGATGAGACACAAGGTCCAGACCAAGAGCCCGGCTCACCCCATCCTCGTGCGGTGTTTGAGCTTTTTGGCCATGAGGCCGCTGAAGCAGAACTAGCAGCCAGTCTTTCAGGCGGGCGCTCGCACCATGCGTGGCTGATCACGGGGCCTAAGGGTGTCGGCAAGGCTACCTTGGCTTATCGGTTTGCGCGCAGACTGTTAGGCGCAGCCCCGGACCCGTCCAACCCGCTGGCGAGTGCGGCTGATGATGTCGTCAGCCGCAAGATCGCCCAAGGCTCTCACGCAGACTTGCGCACGGCCACGCGTCTTGACCCTGAAAAAGGCGAGATCAAGCGCGATGTCACCGTCGCAGCCATTCGTGACCTCACCCAATTTTTTACAATGACAGCGGACGGGGCAGGCGGCGCCCGGGTTGGCATCGTCGATTGTGCCGACGACATGAGCTCAAACGCTGCCAACGCTCTTTTGAAGACGCTTGAAGAACCACCGCCGGGCGGGACCTTGATCTTGCTCGCCCATGCACCCGGTCGATTATTGCCGACCCTGCGGTCGCGCTGTCGCAGGCTAGACCTATCCTGTCTCTCCGAAGAGGCCATGGCTAAGGCATTGCCCGATATTGATGCCACCACACGGGCTCTCGGGGCAGGACGGCCGGGTCGTGCACGAGCCCTAGCAGCCTTGGGTGCTGCGAAACTCTATGGCTCATTGTCGCGCCACTTATCCGGCCTGCCGCGTGCGCCTTTGGATGAAGCTTTGGCCTTGGCCGATGCTTGCAGCGATGCGGACCGCTTTCACGCGGTGTTTGATATGATGGAAGACTGGCTGGCGCGTGCCGGGCGGGCAGGGCTTGGCCTTGAGATACCCGAGATAGAGCCGGGCGAAAGTGTGCTGCTGGCGCGCCTTGCGGCAGGGGCGGGCACGGATGGTGCCGCAAAGGCTTGGAGCCATGTGCGCTGGGTGCGAATCAAGGTCGAGGCCCTCAATCTAGACCGCAGTTTAGCGACTTTAGAGGCGCTGCGTGCCATCCGTGCAGACTTGGCACCGATCCATTAGAGAAGCGTCATGATCGATAGCCACGTCAATTTGCACCACGAATCCTTCGCCGAAGATTTCGACGCTGTCCTAGAGCGCGCCTCAGAAGCGGGCGTGCACGCCATGCTGACCATTTGCGACAAGATGGCCTCGCTACCTGCCATTGAGGCCATTTCCGCTCCACGCAGCAACGTCTGGCACAGCGTCGGGGTGCATCCCCATTATGCCGATGATTATCAAGATTTGACGGCTGACCAGCTCGTCACCGCAAGCGCGAACCCTAAAGCGATTGGCATTGGCGAAACGGGCCTAGATTTTCACTATGGCTACAGCGCAGAGGCCGCCCAAATTGCAGTGTTCCGTACCCATATTCAGGCTGCACGCGAAACAGGCCTGCCCCTCATCGTCCATACCCGCCAAGCCGATGAATTGACGGCCACGATCCTGGAAGAGGAAATGGGCAGGGGTGCCTTCAAGATTCTGCTCCATTGCTATACCAGCGGGCTAGACCTGTTACAGCGTGGCTTAAACTTGGGGGCCTATGTGTCCTTTTCCGGCATTGCGACCTTTAAGAACGCGACAGACGTGCGCGAAGCTGCCCGCCTTGTGCCCTTGGACCGCGTCTTGATTGAGACCGATTGCCCCTATCTCGCGCCCATCCCCATGCGGGGCCGCAGGAATGAGCCAGCCTTTTTGCCCCACGTCAGCCAATATCTGGCTGATTTTTATGGAATTGAGGCGAGCGGGTTTGCAGACCTTGCCGACCGGAACTTCTTCGCTTTGTTCGATAAGGCCGTCCTATGACCCAAACCAAAGCAACCCATATTCGGGTTACCATTCTAGGCTGCGGTTCTTCGGGTGGGGTGCCCCGCGTAGGCGGGGAGTGGGGGGCTTGTGATCCAGACGATCCGCGCAATTACCGCACCCGTTGCAGCCTATTGGTTGAGGCCTATCAGGGCACCTATAGTCATGAGACGTCGACAGTCATTTTGATCGACACCTCGCCTGACCTCCGCACCCAGTTCCTCGCGGCCAAGGTCAGCCATGTCGACGCGCTCCTCTACACCCATGACCATGCCGACCAAAGCCACGGCATCGATGATCTGCGCGCTATTGTGTATCATCAGCGCAAGCGCATCCCGACCTTTATGGATGCCTTCACGCGGGAAAATCTGGTCCGACGTTTTGGCTATATTTTTGAGACCCCGCCCGGCAGTCATTATCCCGCCTTATTGGATGCTCACGACATGCCCGTGCCGGGGCAAACATTGACTGTCCAAGGCCCAGGTGGCGCATTAGACTTCCAAGTCCTCGCCCAAAATCATGGCGAGATCGACAGCCTCGGCTTTCGCTTCGGCCCCGTTGCTTATTGCAATGATTGCAAAATCTTGCCTCAAGCAAGCTTGGAAGCCTGCAAGGGCGCTGACCTATTCATCGTCGACGCACTCCGCCACACGCCCCACCCAAGCCATGCACACTTGGAACTGAGCCTTGAGTGGATCGCGGAAATCCAGCCCAAACAAGCGATCCTCACGAATATGCATATTGATTTGGACTACGCGGCTTTGGCTGCGAGCCTGCCGGAACACATCGTGCCAGCGGTGGATGGGATGGTGGTTGAGGTGGTGGTTTGAGGGGGGGGCCGGTTTCTAGGGTGCGTTCCGCGAGGAATGCACCAAAGAGCGCCCATCCAAACCTAATCAGCCATTGCTTTACTTCGGTGCATTCCAGCTTTAGAAGCGCGAAGCGCATTGCTAGCTATTTAAGGCTTATCATATGTCCATTCGTCATTTTAAATCATCATATTTCCTTTTGGCCATGGCCGCATGTGTGGCTGCCTTTCAACCTGCGTTTGCATTTTCTGTATTGGCCGTTGGCAGCACGCCGACTGCTGCAACCTCCGCACCCAGCGTCATAGGAATTACCACCAGTGACGCGGGAACCTTGCGCGGCACTTTGCTGCCAGCAACTGCGGAAAAGTCGCCTTTAGCCATAATTATTCCTGGTTCTGGTCCCACAGACCAAGACGGCAATGGCCCCTTTGTTAAAACAGATACCTATCGCCTCCTAGCGAATGGTTTGCAGGCTGCCGGGATTTCCAGCTTGCGAATTGACAAGCGCGGCATGTTCTCCAGCGCCAGTGATGGAGTGGATCCAAATGCAGTGTCGCTCGAAGCTTATGGCCGGGACATGCGCGCGTGGATCAATGAAATGGCACCACAATCGGCATCGAAGTGTGTCTGGCTAATTGGACACAGTGAGGGTGGCCTTGTGGCTATTGCCACTGCCGCAGAAAGCAGCGCCGGGGTATGTGGTCTCATCCTCTTGGCCAGCCCTGGTCGCCGTGCAAGTGACGTGATGCGACAGCAACTGCGCGCAAATCCAGCAAACTCTATCATTCTTGACGATGCGCTTGGCGCAATTGACCGATTGGAGCAGGGACATCGCGTCGATGTCACGAATATGCACCCAGCCTTGCAGCAACTTTTTGCGCCAGCTGTACAAGGATTTCTGATCAGCCTTTTTCAGTTCGATCCAGCAGTTAAGCTCCAAAAGCACACTTTGCCAGTGCTGATTGTGCAAGGCCGAGAAGACCTTCAAGTGACACTTGAGGACGCAGCTGCCCTTGGAAATGGCCGTCCCAATACAATTCAGGTGAATCTCGATGGTGTAACGCACACCCTTAAGGCCATCCCGCAGGGTGACGTGGCTGCCAATCAAGCAACGTATTCAAACCCAAAGCTTCCTTTGGCACCCGGATTTGTCAAAAGTGTCTCAAAGTTCATTGCCGACCACACCAAACCTTGAAGTGACAATTCGAGGCTTTACGCGGGTAAAGGTCGCCCATCCAAACCTGTTCAGCCACTAATTCACATCGGTGCATGCCAGCTTTGGAATGCAACCTACGACGCGACCCACCACCCTACTTCACCGGAAACAACCAAATCGAAATCGTGTGGATCGTCAGGCCAGCTAGACCGCCGATAACGGTGCCGCTGATGCGGATATATTGCAGGTCTCGGCCTACGGCGGCTTCAATTTGATCGACGACGGTGCGGGCGTCCCAGCCTTGGATGGTCTCGGCCACCATGGTGCCGACGCCAGCGCCTTGGGCGTCGGCGAGCTCAACCGCCCAAGATTTCAAGCGCTGATTGAGGCTTTCGCGAAGCTCGTCATCGCGCTCAATCGCGCGGGCCAAATCTTCGAGGCCAGCTGCAATGGCATTGCTGAGGCGGTCGGTTTCTTCGGGTGATTGTTCGCGGAGGGTCTTTTTTAGGTCGCTCCAGACATTGGTCACATAGGTGCGCACGACTTGATGATCCGAGACTTCACGCACCCAGCGCTGGAGTTGATCGCGTAAGTTTGGGTCATGACGTAGGTCGCGCGCCAGGTGGGACAGCGCTTCATCGATGCGGGTGCGAATGGAGTGATTGGGGTCCTTTGCAGCGTCTTTCAGCGTGTCCTTGATCGCGGTCAGCAACGCGTCTGAGGCGGCGGCATCGACCGAGAACAGCTTGGGCAGCCAGTCCATTTTGTCTGACACCCGTGTGCGGAACATGTTTTCTTCCGAATGGATCGCAAGGTCGGCATGGAAGATAATCAGGTCAACGATGGCCTTGTGCCGGCCGCCCTTGATCAAAATGTCTAAGCCCTCAGCCAATAGGTGTGCAATATCGGCATTGCGCAGCCGCTCTGTCAGCGTCGTCTGTAGCCAAGTGGCGATCTTGCCCTCGTTTAACAGGCCCAAAATACGGGGGACGGCCCCGGCGATACCTTGCGCGACGCGGCGTGCGCGGTCGCCTTCGGTCAGCCAAGCGGCTGTATTGCCGGCAAGGTCTAAATCCTTCAAGCGCCGCTGAACTTGATCAGGTTGTAGGAAGTTGCGCGAGATAAAGCGGCCCAACCCTGCGCCAATCCGATCCTTAGACCTTGGCACAATAGCGGTATGGGGGATGGGCAAACCCAAGGGCCTGCGGAAGAGGGCGGTCACGGCAAACCAATCTGCCAGCGCGCCGACCATAGCTGCCTCGGCGAAGGCGCGGACAAAGGGGAGGACTGGACTGGAGGCTTCGAAAAATTTCGTGACAATGAACAACAAGGTCATGGCCAGAAACAACCCAGTCGCCACGCGCTTCATGCGCCGATAAGCGATGGCCGGGTCTTCTTGCACAAGGGTCGTCACAGGCTGTTTATCTGCCATAGAGATTAAGTCTGATCCACTCTTTGCCAAGGGCCGCCAGGACTGCCAACAGAGACGGCAACCAAGGGCTGCGATACCGGAATAGAGCTCAGGTCACGTGGACGGGTTGCCCATGCCACATAAGACATGGTGATTGCCAAGGCTGCGGGCAATAACCACCACAGGATATTAGCGGCAGCGAGGCCGGCAGCACAAGCCCAAAGGATCCCAAGGCCTAGGCCGAAAAGGACGGTGACTAAGGAGCGATCGGGCCGCTGAGTCATTTTTGGCCGCTTGGTTGGCCGCGGGCGCGAAAATTCGATCACGCAAGCCCCCGCACAGGTTGCTGTCCCCATCACCAAGATGGTCAGCGCGGCGACTGGCCAAGCCCAAGCAACGAGAGCAGACACAATGAAAAGTTCGATGATAGCTGGACCACTGGCCGCTAAAACTTTGCCTTGCAGGATGATTTTAGGGTCCAAGGGGCTGGCCTGTAACAAGTCGCGGGCTTCTTCGACAGAGGCGGTCAGCCACGCAAGGCTGGAAGTCAGCATGGTCACGTTGAACACGGTGATGGCCGCGAACATCGCTCCCATAACAGGTGCCATCTCGCTTTGTTCCTGTGGGTTGGTCATAGCGTTCCACACAAAGCCCAAAAAGGGCACCATGGTGAAAAGAGGCACAATCAATTGACTGACAAATAACGGGTCACGCGTCAGGCTCAACCATTCCTTGTGGAACACCATAACGAGGGCTGGGCGGCGGAATTGTTGGGCATGCGCTTTGCGCGCTTTGTGCAGCGCATGGTCATTTTGGCCATTGAGAAATGCGACATCTTGATCGTAGCGCTTGCCCGCAAAATGCAGGACCGCAGCAGAGACCACTGCCCCTGCGACGAGGAAAACAAGCGCACCCAGCCAATCGCCTAAAATTGTGCCGCCCAGCCAACTGAGGTTTGAGGTGAGCTGGACGATCCAATCATGGAGCAGAACGAGAATGGCATTTGGATCGTCTGCCTTGGCAGCCAATCGACCAAGACTGCCAGAACTAGAAACCATTTGATAGCCAATAAGGCCAACCATAACGCCTACAGCGCCGAGGGTGATGGTCGCGCGGCGGCCGTTTCTTAGGCCGAACCACAACAAGGCTTGCCGTGCGATCATGTAGGTGAGGGCGGCATCGAGAATCGCGAAACCGGCAACCACAACGTAGATTGAGGCAAACATCGGTGAGATCATCACAATCGAAGCGCCAAAAAAGATCGTTGCAAACCCCGCATAAATACAAAAGCCGCGCCAAGCTGACGAAATCAGACGGGCAGCCACAAAGCGGTGCGGTGGAATAGGGGAGGAGAGCAGGAGGTCTAAATCCCCCTTCTCCGTGATCGTCATAAACGACCCCATCAAATTCATCGAAATGCCAGAGATCATCAAGGTAAGGATGACCGCCCCTGCAAGTGAGCTGATCTGTTTGTAATCGCCAGCGGCAGCCTCAAAGGTCTTCGCGATCCCATAACCCATACTAAAGCTTAGGAAAGCTACAAACAGGATCGTAAAAACCGGCTTTACCCAGCTGGGCATTTTTTTGCCAAGTCTACCAAGCCGCCATGACAGGCGAATTTGATGGCGGGCGAGCCAAAGGATGCTGCCGGGCACAAAGAGGCGATCGAGCATCATGCTGGGCTTCCTACCGAGGCGTCATCCACCAATTGAATGAAGATGTCTTCCAAACTGCCATCGGTTTGCCCAGCTTGAGCGCGCAAGTCTGACAAGGATCCATCGGCCAACAAGCGGCCGCGGTGGAAGATACCAACCCGCTCGGCCAAACGCTCAGCGATTTCCATCACATGGGTTGTGAGAACAATGGTGGCACCTTCTTTGGTCTTTTCGACCAACAATTCCTTGACCTGCCGCGCCACCGCCGCATCGAGGCCGGAAAAAGGCTCGTCGAGCAAAAGAAGTTTGGGATCATGCAACAGCGCGCCCGCCAAGGCGGTCTTTTGTTTCATGCCGCGTGAGAAGGTCTCGCACCGCTTGTCGCGCTCTTCCCATAAGTCCATCCAGCGCAATAATTCTTCAGCGCGCTTTTCCGCCACACTGCCTTCAACCGACCAGAGGCCTGCGATAAACTCCAGATATTCAAGTGGGGTCAGCTTGTCATAGAGCAAAGGCTCATCAGGAAGCCAGGCGGTGATGGATTTAACCGCCTTTGGGTCTTTCGACACATCATGACCAAACACACAAATACTGCCTTCATCGGCCTGCAGCAGGCCCGCGATCATCCGCATTGTCGTGGTCTTACCAGCCCCATTTGCACCCAAAAGCCCATAGAATGAACCCGGCGCCAGCGTCAGGTTAAAGTCCGATACGGCAGTCTTAGTGCCAAACCGTTTCGTTAACGATTTGATCTCGAGGGCGGGTAGGGGATGGGTGCTCATAGTCGGTCCTGTTCTTCAATCACCTGGTCCAACGCGCAAGGTTCGAAGACAGGCACACGCTTCTAGCCGATTGGGTGTTTCAAACCCGTGAATCATTATGGGCAATGCAGCGGGAAATACGGCGATTGGCTGCGTAAAGTCAGCTAACGATATCCATCCAAACCTTAACGCGTTAAGGTTTGGCCAAGTCGAAGTCTTAACGGCGATTTCGGCGCTGTGCTGTGGGGCTAAGTTTCAGCAACACGAGAGGCCTGCAGTTGCAGTTAATGTTCGTGAATCCGCCTGAGGCTGTTGCAGTTCAAGCTGGGCTAAGGGCTAGGATTAGTCCAGACCGATTGAGTATATTGTCCCATAACACATATTATGCGAAATTAGTTTTGGGTCGGGTGGATTCAATCTTGAAGTGCGAATTTCCAATGATTTGAGGGGTTTCTGGTAAGCCCCTCTTTTGCCTTTGGAGGAATTTGCAATGGGACGGACTTATCGACATCTGACTTTGCGTGAGCGTCAGTTGATTTTCCGGATGCTGGACAAGAAAGCATCAATGCGGGCAATCGCTGAGAAGCTGGGAAAGCACATCTCAACGATCTATCGAGAAATCAAGCGAAACTGGTTTGACGACATGGATCCATGGCTGGACGGTTACTACGGCGAAGCGGCCGATCAAATGGCCAAGGGCCGGCGAACCAAGTTGCGCAAAATGGTTGCCAATCCCCAATTAGCAAGTTTGGCTATAGAGAAGCTGAAAGAAGCGTGGTCGCCAGAGCAGATTGCTGGGCATTTGCGGGTGGTATCGCAGACCACGGATGCGGTCGTATCGAAAATCAGCCATGAGACTATCTACCGCTATGTTTATGATAAGACTGGCCGCGCGTTGGACTTGTACCGCCATCTGCCAACTGGGCGTCGGCGTCGCAGGCGGCGCTATGATCGCAAGCCGCGCGGTCTGCTTATTCCTCAAGCAGATACAATCGCCTACCGCCCGGATGTGATCAATGAGCGCCAACGCCTCGGTGACTGGGAATGTGATCTGGTCCAGTTCCGCAAGGAGTTTGGAAACGCCAACCTAACGACGATTGTTGAGCGCAAAACCCGGTTATTGGTCATAGTCAGAAACCCTAGTCGTCATTCGGAAGGTGTCATGAAAGGGATCGAATCTAAGCTTGGCCCCTACCCTGCTCATGCGCGTCGTTCAATCACGTTTGATCGGGGCAGTGAGTTTGCCAATTATAGCTATTTGAAGAGCGAGATTGGCGCTGAAGGCTTTTTCTGCAAACCCCAAGCCCCCTGGCAGAAAGGTACCAACGAAAACACCAATGGTCGGCTGCGGCGTTTTCTACCTCGAGAAACTGATCTTGCGACCGTCACAGATGCTCAGTTGCAAGCCATTGCTGACAAGATGAACGCAACGCCGCGCAAGTGCCTCGGATACATCGCGCCCAAAGAAGCATTCTCCCGACTCTTAACGGTCGAGAATGCTTCTTGACGATGTTTGGCGCATGCTTGATGTTGTAGGTTGGAAATTCGCACTTGGCTTAGAATCTAAATCCGTAGAGCGCCCACCACAAGCCCTTGCCCTAGACCAATGCCGCCCATCGGCCTAAGTCTTCTCTCCCGCTTGCTTCCATCAGAATTGGATCGCCCATGTTGACGTTACCCCTCACCAGTTTAATCACGCTCGCTGCGATCATCCTCTTCTTCGTCATGGCATTGCGGGTCGCCAAAGCCCGCGGCACTTATGGTGTTCCGGCCCCCGCTACCTCTGGCGATCCGATTTTTGAGCGCCATTTTCGGGTTCAAATGAATACGCTAGAATGGCTCGCCATGTTCTTGCCCGCCTTATGGCTCGGGGCAGTTTGGCATTCAGACGTGGTTGCAGCAGGCCTGGGTCTTGTCTGGATCGTCGGGCGGATCATCTACATGCTGGCCTATGTGGCCGATCCTAAAACCCGTTCGATAGGTTTCGTGGTTCAGATGTTGGCGACGTTGAGCTTGATTTTGCTGACCTTGTTTCACATCGTCAGCTCATTCTTATAATGTTTGGAATAACAGTCCATTAAGTGAGTATCGGGAGATGGGTTATGAAGATCTTGGTCTTAGGTTTATCCGGCGTGATTGGTGCAGCGCTTGTGTTGGCCATTTCGGCGGCAAGTCAACCAGCACCTCAAAAGCCCAAAACTGCACCCCAGCCCAAGAAAGCCGTTGCCATGTCTTCACCTGATTTGTTTGAGGGCCTGATGGGTGGCCAAGTGAATCTCGCCGATTATCGCGGTAAGGTCATTCTCGTAGTTAATACCGCGTCGCAATGCGGATATACTGGTCAATATGCAGGCTTAGAGACCCTGTGGAAATCACGCCAACGTGAAGGCCTCGTCATTGTTGGTGTGCCATCCAATGATTTCGGCGGCCAAGAGCCTGGCAGCGCGACAGAGATCAAGAAATTCTGTGAGCTCAATTATGGTGTCACCTTCCCGATGGCTGCCAAATACTCGGTACGGGGGCCTAACGCGCATCCTTTTTATCGCAATTCTTTGAATGTGTTAGGGCCAAAAGCTGAGCCTAAGTGGAACTTCCACAAGATCTTGATCGGGAAAGATGGACAGCCTGTGGCCGCGTTTGCGTCTGGCGTCACGCCTCAATCGGCAGAGCTATCTCAAGCGATCACCTCCGCCCTCACCTTACCTAAGCGGTAACTGCTTTGGTTCCAATCGCTTGGCAAAAGCACTTGGCGTTTGGGATAAAGGGTGACAAGGTCAAGACGATGAGCCTGAAGTAACAAGGGCCACTGGAGGAAACATGGCGACCGATCTCGAAAAGTCCAATAAAACGGGCTCCAAAGTCGCTTTGTCTCGAATTCTTGCTTTTTCGGCCCCTAGCTTACCTCTTGCAGCGCTTGGCCTGCCTTTGGTTGTTCAATTGCCACCCCATTATGCGGGCTATGTCGGGCTTGAGATTGGGGTTGTGGGCCTTCTCTTTATGCTGGCGCGCATTCTCGATATTGGGGTCGATGTCAGCATCGGCCTCGCCATGGACCAAACCCGCACGCGTATTGGCAGGTTCTCGCCATGGCTTGTGATGTCCATTCCGGTCATTATGGTTGGGTCTTACTTCCTCTTTATGGCAAAGCCCGGCGCCGATGCGGCTTATTTGGGCTTCTGGCTGTTCTTCACCTATGTGGGCTTCTCCATGGGCTCACTGTCGCAAATGTCGCTGGGCGCGACACTGAGCGATAATTATCATGAGCGGTCGCGTGTGTTTGTCTTCTGGCAGGCGGCCAACGTGTTGGGCATGCTTATGGTGCTGATGATTCCTGTCTTGATCCATTCGCAGGGCGGCACTGCGGCCAGTGGTGTGCAAGGCATGGGCTGGTTCATCGTGTGCCTTATGCCCCTCACCGCCTTGCTAGCGGCAGGCTTTGCCAAGGAAGAATCACCCAAGGCTTCTGCTAAACATACAAGCATCAAGGACATTATTTCGATATTTAAATCAGATGCGTGTCGGCGTTTGTTGCTATGCGATCTTCTTTTGATGTTTGGCTCTGGCGTAACAGGTGGGCTGTTCCTCTTCTACTTTGATGCGGTCAAGGGCTATGGCGGCTTGGCGGCAGCCTTGTTGCTGATCTATTTCATCGCGGGCCTGATCGGCGCGCCGCTTTGGACCCTCATTGCACGCCGCTGGGGCAAGCATGTCTCACTTATTTGTGCGTGTCTCTATGGCGCTGTTAGCCAGCCATTGATCATGTATCTCCCCGAGAACAATTTTGTTGCGGCAGCGATCGGAATGTCTGTGGCTGGGATTGTTTATACTGCAGGTGCGTATCTGCTTCGTGCCATGATGGCCGACATTGGTGACGAGGATTTGTTACAAACCGGGCAAGACCGGACAGGTCTTCTTTACGCGTTCGTGACGTTGACGGGTAAGGCGGGCTATGCGTTGGCCGTAGGTGTCACCTACGTGGGGCTGGGACTATTTGGCTTCAACTCCAAACTAGGGGCAGGAAATACACCGGAGGCACTGGCTGGCTTAACCCTCCTCTTCCTAGGTCTGCCAGTCGCGGTCAATCTAGTGGGTGCCTTGTTGCTCGTGAAATATCCCATCGACGCCAAGCGCACGGCAGAGCTTCAGGCCGCAATTGCTGCCAAACGGAGCCTCGACGAAGAGGCATCTCTGCAAGGCTAGAATCGGATCATAGAGGGGCATGACCGAACCCGCCCCCATCAACCGCCTCCTCGATATTATGGCTGCCCTGCGCACCCCTGAAACGGGCTGTCCTTGGGACCTAGAGCAAAGCTTTGCCACCATTGCGCCTTATACAATCGAGGAAGCGTATGAAGTGGCCGATGCCATCGCGCAGGGCAATTTGGGCTCGTTGAAAGAAGAATTGGGTGACCTCTTGTTTCAAGTGGTCTTCCACGCCCGGATGGCTGAAGAACAGGGTGCCTTTGATTTCAATGAAGTCGTCCAAGGCCTATCAGACAAGATGGAAGCCCGACACCCCCATGTCTTTGGCACACAAGCAATCGAGACCGCCGAGCAGCAGACCCAGAATTGGGAGGTTATGAAAGCAAAAGAGCGTGCCGCTAAACTAGCTAACGACCCCAGTCTCTTGGCCGACATTCCCTTAGCTTTGCCCGCTTTGATGCGCGCAGAAAAGCTCACCAAACGCGCAGCTCGTGTCGGCTTTGATTGGCCAAGCTTGGATGAGGTTTTCGAAAAGCTCACCGAAGAAATTGGTGAAACCCAAGAAGCAATTGCCGAAGGCGATCAGGCCCATATCGAAGAAGAAATCGGTGATGTCTTGTTTGTGTTGGCAAACCTTGCCCGCAAAGCGAAAGTCGATCCAGAAGTCGCGCTGCGCTCTGCGAATGCAAAGTTTGAGCGTCGTTTCCGTTGGATTGAAGAGGCCCTCCAACGCGACGGAAAAAGCCCTGAAACCTCAAGCCTCGAGGAAATGGACCGGCTCTGGAACCTCGCCAAGCGCCACGAACGGAACCTCTGACAAGATTTGCGGCCATTGCGCCACAAAGCGCGCAGCATCTTCGGCGGTGAGGCGGACCTTCAGATGGGTAAAGCCCTGCTCGTCGGTCTCTTCATGTCGAACGGCACCTTTTCGGAACAACCAAGCCCGGGCCGCACCTTGATCGGGGCCAATCACCAAATCTACCGGCCGGGCATCAAGCGCCAATTCGGAGTCAATCAAAGCAAAGAGGTCCTTGACCCCTTCCCCTGTCAAAGCTGACACACATAGGCCCTGCGCCGTGCCATCCAGACCAGACGCAGCGGCACGTGCCCGAACAAAAGCGGCCCCATCCTCATCGAGAGCGTCAATTTTGTTCCACGCTTCGATCAACGGCGGACGGCTTTCATGCTCTGACAACACGCGATCCAACACCAGCTCCACGTCGCGGCGCTGATTATCGCTTTCCGCGTGCGCAATATCGCGCACATGCACCAGAAGGTCGGCTTGAGCGACCTCTTCCAAGGTTGCCCGGAAGGCAGCGACCAATTCTGTCGGCAGGTCTGTGATGAAGCCCACGGTATCCGATAAGATCACATCGCGACCCGTCGGGGTCCGTACGGCGCGCAAGGTGGTGTCCAAGGTCGCAAAGGGCATGTCTTTGGCCAACACGTCGGCCGAGGCAGCGCGATTGAACAAGGTCGACTTTCCGGCATTTGTATAGCCAACCAAGGCGATGACCGGATAGGGCACGCGTTTCCTGCTGGCCCTCTGCAAGGTGCGGGTCCGCTTAACTTCTTCTAGCTCTTTTTTTAGTTTGAGGATTTTGTCCGCGATCATGCGGCGATCAAGCTCGATTTGCCGTTCACCGGGGCCGCCAGTCTTGCCGGTGCCACCGCGCTGGCGCTCCAAGTGGGTCCAGGTTTTGACCAAGCGCGACTTCTCATAGCTGAGGCGCGCCAATTCGACCTGCAGACGGCCTTCGCGTGTTCTTGCACGGCGGGCAAAGATTTCAAGGATTAGCCCGGTCCGGTCGACGACTTTGACCTGAAGCTCTTTTTCCAGATTGCGCTGCTGTACGGGCGACATCTGATCATCGAGGATCAAAACCTCGACTTTCAGCTCTTCACAATGTGCTTTAAGTTCTTCAATCTTGCCGGTCCCGAAATAGGCACCGGGTCGGACCTGACGCAAGGGTTCAAGTCGCGCGTCGGCGACTTCGAGGTCAAGCGCTTCAGCAAGGCCACAGGCCTCGATCAGCCGCAATTCAGGGTCACGACTGGCAGAAGCGTCGCTTCGTAACGGGTGGATGACCAAGGCCCGCTGCACGGGCGCCTGACGATCGATCAAATGCAATTATCCTAGCTCTATTGCGCGCCTACAGACCATCTGTAGCGGCGACAGCATGAGCCTGAAGACGTTCAATGACAAGAAAGACTTAGTCGAGGTCCGCAGGATCGCCCTCAAACATCTGGACCGGCGCGCCGGGCATGATGGTCGAGATGGCATGCTTATAAACCAATTGGACCTGACCGTCGCGGCGCAACAACACACAAAAATTGTCAAACCAAGTGACCACGCCTTGCAGTTTCACGCCATTCACTAAAAATATCGTCAATGGCGTGCGGGATTTGCGGACTGCGTTTAAAAATGTGTCCTGAAGATTCTGTTTTTTGTCGGCAGACATTGTTAGCCCTGTCTTTTCTTGGGTGACGCACCTCGTCACCTGAGTCTCTCATTAGGCAGTCCTTCTCTGAAATTTCAATCCAGAAGGGTGCTGACTAAGGCTTTTTTACTGATGTTTGTTGAGAAAGATAGGTTTCCCGCAGTTTCCCTGCAATTGGGCCAGGTGTGCCATCGCCGATTTTGTGGCCGTCCAGCCCAATCACCGGGGTCACAAAGCTGGTAGCCGAAGTAATGAAGGCTTCTTGCGCAGATAATGCCTCATCTGGGGAAAAGGCTTTTTCTTCAAAGGCAAAGCCTAGTTCTTGCGCAGTCTTGATGATCGTGTCGCGCGTAATCCCACGCAAAATGGCGTGGGTTGCAGGACGCGTTCGTAACACACCCTTAGAATCAACGATCCAAGCGTTCTGCGCAGTACCTTCAGTAACCATGCCTTCAGAATCAACAAACCAAGCATCGGCGAAGCCCGCTTCTAGGGCGGCTTGTTTAGCCAGAACATTGGGCAGGAGATTGACGGTTTTGATATCCACCCTGCCCCAGCGATTGTCTGGGCAGGTTTGAACCTGAATTCCTTTGGCCGCGCGCGCATCCGCTTGGACCATGTTCATAGGCCGTGCCGTCAAGATAATGCTCGGACGCGAATGGGCAGGAAATGGATGATCCCGACGTGCCACGCCACGGGAAACCTGCAAATAAACCAAGCCATCCTTCAGCTTATTTCGCGCCATCAGTTCCCGTACGATCACCATCAGACTGGCATTGCCCATAGGTGCCTTGATTTGTAAGGCCGCGAGAGAACGTGCGAGCCGTGCGAGATGGCCTTCTGAATCAAACAAGATGCCGTTACGAACCGCCCAGACTTCATAGACGGCATCGCCAAATTGCAAACCGCGATCTTCAACATGGATCGAGGCTTCCCCGTGGCGCACAAATTGGCCGTCGACATAGGCAATTCTTGGCACTTTTAACCCTCCAGATCAAAGCCGCGGGTACCTTCAACACCGAGGCTTTTCAGTTTGCGGTGCAAAGCCGACCGTTCCATCCCAATGAATGACGCGGTTCGCGAGATATTGCCACCAAAGCGCGTGATTTGAGCTGCCAGATATTCCCGCTCAAACAATTCGCGTGCTTCGCGCAGCGGCAGGGATACCAATTGATGCAAGCCTGTCCGGTCTGCCAATTCGCCCACGCCGACGCCGTCTAGCGCCAGAGCGGCCGCATCGATCGGCTCACTTGAATCGCCAGAAGCCAAGATCAGCATGCGTTCCACCAAATTCCGCAATTCGCGGACATTGCCCGGCCAGCTCGCTGCCTGCATGGCCGCCAATGCTTCGGGTCCAAATTGGCGCTGGGCCACGCCATTGGCTTCGGCGACACGTTTAGAGAAGTGCTCTACTAAGCGGGGCACATCATCGCGCCGTTCTGCCAAGGCGGGCGAGCGGATGGGTACAACATTGAGGCGGTGGTAGAGGTCTTCGCGGAAGCGACCCAAGCTAATAGCTTCTCGTAAATCCCGCGCAGTCGAGGAAATCACCCGCACATTGACCGACACATCGCTACTGCCGCCTAAGCGACGGAATCGTTGCTCTACCAATACGCGAAGGATCTTGGACTGCGTTTCCATCGGCATTTCGGCGATTTCGTCGAGCAATAGGGTGCCGTTATGGGCGTGCTCAAACACCCCGATCTTGGTGGGGCGCCCCTCGCTGGTTTCTTCGCCGAATAGTTCGGACTCCATGCGTTCAGGCGCGATGGCGGCTGCCGAGATGACGACGAACGGACCGTCAGCGCGCTGAGAGCCAGCATGCAAGGCCCTCGCGATTACTTCCTTGCCAGAGCCAGACGGGCCCGTGATCAAGACGCGACTGTTCATCGGTGCGATTTTCTCGATGGCAGAGCGCAGCTGAAGCATGACCGTACTTTCGCCGATCAACTCATCACCGGCCACAGCGCGGGCGCGCAGCGCCATGTTTTCGCGCCGCAAACGTGCGCTTTCGAGCGCGCGGCTGATAATCAAGATTAATCGGTCGGACTTGAATGGCTTCTCAATAAAGTCAAACGCCCCACGTTTGAGCGCGCTGACAGCGGTTTCGATCGTGCCATGACCAGAGATCAGAACGATTGGGATGGTTGGGTCTATGCCTTGTACGACTGACAGGATTTCTAGCCCGTCGAGACGGCTGCCCTGCAACCAAACGTCCAAGACAACCAGATCAGGGCGCCGGGTACGAAACGCATCTAACGCGCCGTCTGAGTCAGCGGCATAGCGAACGACATAGCCTTCGTCTTCTAAAATGCCGCCAACCAAATCACGAATATCGGCTTCATCGTCAACGATTAGAATTTCAGCTGCCATGGGGAGACTCCGAGCTTACGCGCTCTTGTTGGGATGTGTTTAGGTCGGGGGTGTTTGTGGCGGTGTCGGCCATATGCACAGGCAGGTTCATCAAAACCCGAGCGCCGTTCTGGCCGTCAGTTCGGTCGGCAAGTTCGAGTTTGCCGCCATGTTCTTCCATCACACGCGAGACGATGGCGAGGCCTAGCCCCGTCCCTTTGGCGCGGGTGGTCATGTAGGGCTCCAGCAGTCGCCGACGATCATGGACCGGGAAGCCAATGCCATTATCGACCACTTCGATCCAAGCCATCTTTTCATTGAGGTAAAGGCTGACTTCAATTTGACCCGCGATATCGGTTTCCTCGCGCGCCCGACGGGTCGCAATCCCCTCACCCGCATTCTTCAAAATATTGGCAAACGCTTGAATCAACAGGCGGGTGTCCATCGAAACAAGGACAGGTTCGGGTGGCAGGGTGCTGGAGACTTCGATGTCAGGGCTGGCGATCCGTTGGGCAAAGACAGCCTGGCGCAAGGCTTCGCTCAAATCATCGACCGCAAATTTGGGTGAAGGCATGCGCGCATAGCTAGAGAACTCATCCACCATGCGTCCAATGTCGGTCACTTGCCGCACGATCGTGTCGGTCATGCGGATGAACACATCGCGATCCTTGGTGATCACGTCAGCATATTTGCGCTTTAGGCGCTCTGCGGACAATTGGATCGGGGTCAATGGGTTCTTGATCTCATGCGCAATCCGGCGCGCCACATCTTTCCAAGCCGCTTGGCGTTGGGCCGCCAAAAGGCCCGAAACATCGTCGAACGTCACCACCAAATCATCGCCCGCAAATGCCGCGCGGACGTCAAACAACAACGTCTCTGCCCCCACCAGTCGTTCGGCCTGGCCTTGTGCGGGATGAAGCGGGCGAGCGCTGCCGACAATGGCCATGAACTCTGGCGCAATCACCGAGAAGTCACGGCCCTCAAGGCGATCATCATGGGTCTGAAGAAGTCGACCTGCAGACCCATTGGCGGCGCGGACACAATTGGTTCCGTCCAAACTGACAACACCAGCCGAAACGCCTTCCAATACCGCGCCGATAAAGACAGATCGGGTTTCGGCGTATTCCGCAGCCTCTTCCAAAGCGCGGCGCTGGAACTGCAGCTCGCCCGTCATTTTGTTGAACGTAGTTGCCAAGGCGGAGATTTCATCCCCACCCCCAACTTGGGCGACGCGGGCACTCATATCCCCGCCCCGCACACGTTCAGCCGCATCGGCCAATAGGCCGATCGGCGCACTGATCCGACCAGCAGACACCAGTCCCAACCAGACAGACCCGATCAGCACCAAAAGCACGATCTCAAGATAAGCTAGCGCGAACAAAAGGCGCAGCAGGCCTTGGCGCTCTTCAATGACCTGATAGGCGTAAACTGCGGCCTTGGCTTTCTCAAACAAAGCAAGCTGCCCGGGCTCTGGCAGTCTGACGACGGCCAAATAGGAGTTTGAAAAGGCGTCAAGGCGGTAAAGTGCGCGCACCACAGCCGAGGGGTCGATATTGATTGAGACATCGCCGGCCTGCGCGGTGGCAAAGTCGCCAGCATCAGGCATAATGAATTCAGGAACCCCTTGCGGGCGCTGCGCTTGCGCTAGCTTGGTGCCTTGGGCGTTCAAAACGTAAGCAGCCACAAAACCACGACGGTCGGCCTGTAGCGCCAGATAGTCCCGATAAGCCTGCGGGTCGGCTTTGAGCTGGATAGCTGAAGCATTCAGATCGACGGCCATGGCCGAGATGTCGATTTTGGTCGTTTCTGCGGTTTTATCGACGGATTGGTTGCCCAATATCCGGGTGGCTTGAACGGCCTCACGCACTTGCTCGGAAAACCACGCCTGAACACCTTGGCCGATGGTCAACGCGGAAAACAAAGCGATCAGGATCACCGGGATAACGCCATTGGCGGCAAACAACATCACAAAGCGCAAATGCAGGCGCGCGCCGGTCTGTGCCTTTTTGCCTGCATTGCGCAGCGCTAAAACACGGCTGCCAACCCGCACCGACAGATATGCGATCAGGAGACCGCTAATAATCAAAAGCGCTAAAATCCAAGAGCTTGCAGGGCCAACAATATCGCCGCCTGAAACCGCAAACAATAGACCGATAAAGGTCAGAATGATTGCAGCGACATAGGCTCCCATATCTGTAACGGAGATATGGGCAGCATCGGAGAAAGCCGGGCTGCGGGCGCTAACTGGGCTGGATTGAGAGACCGACTGCTGTGAACTCATGTGCCCTGAAAAGCACAATTGTGTCCAAAACGCAACAGTCTAACCTGTGTTAGGCTTTGCCGCGCCCCACATCAATGTCCAACAAGGCCAAGCGCTTGCGCAATGTGTTCCGGTTTAGACCCAATATATCCGCTGCCTTGATCTGGTTACCGCGCGTTTCACGCAGGGTTAGCTCAAACAAAGGTCTTTCAACGGCGGCAATCACACTTTCGTGCAAGTCAGTCATCGACTTGCCTGTCGCAGAGGCTTGCGCGATCAATTTTGAGATCGCCGTTCGAGCCACAGTTTCTAGGTCATCATCTTGACCCACATGACCAGTCACGATCGGCTGGCTCCGCTCTCTAAACAGCTCACGCCGGATCGTGTCGGCACCGATCACCGGGTCTGGGCTTAGGGCTGCGATACGCCGCATGACATTTTCAAGCTCGCGCACATTGCCGGGCCATGACCACGTTTCGAGTTCTTCAGCACCCGACTTATCGAGCGCCTTCTCCCCTAACCCGTCCTTTGTTGCGCGCGCCAAGAATGCCCGCGCCAAGTCTGGTACATCGCTCATGCGTTCGCGCAAAGGCGGCACGGTAATGGTTACCACGTTCAGGCGGTAATAGAGGTCTTCCCGGAAGCTGCCATTCATGACGAGGCCTTTGAGGTCTCGGTCACTTGCCGCCACCAGTCTAACATCGCCCATGGCAGACTTTGGCCCACTGGTATCGGCCAAAATGCGCGCAAGTCTTGCTTGAGTGGGCATAGGCGTATCGGCAAGACCATCTAAGAATAAGGTCCCGCCAGCGGCTTCGGCAAACAGGCCAACGCCATTATGGCCTTCGATTGCTTGGTCAAGACTGCGCGGGTCTAAGGCCGCCAAGCTTAAGGTCACAAAGGGCCCGGACTTGCGCCGGCCATATTCATGCAGGACACGCGCGACCAGCTTTTTGCCAACGCCAGACTCACCCTCGATCAATACCGTCAGATCAAAGCCTGCCGCGCGCGACAGCGTCCGATAGACTTCTTGCATCGGCAAAGACCGACCAATCAGCGGCAGACGTTCTTCCTTTTCCGCTTTGCGTTGCTGGTTAGAGGCGTTGAAATCCTTCTTTCCCTCTAAAGCCCGCCGCACCAAGCCAACCATGACATCGAGGTCAAACGGCTTAGGTAGATATTCATAGGCCCCATGTTCGGCAGCAGACACAGCGGTCAAAAGCGTGTTCTGCGCACTCATGACGATAATGGGTAGCTTGGGACGCTCCATCCGCATGCGAGGCAAATAGTCGAACAAATTGCCATCGGGCATCATCACATCGGTAAGGACCAAATCGCCCTCACCTTCCTTGATCCACTTCCATAAGGTTGCGGCATTTCCTGTCGCGCGGACCTGATAGCCTTCGCGTGCAAGAGCCTGCGACAACACCAAGCGGATTGATGCATCATCATCAGCAATCAAAACATTACGCCCAGCAACACTCATGTTTAAGTCCTAATTCTTTCGACTGGTTTGTGGACCAGTTCGTTGGTGGGAGAGTGGCAAACGAACACGGAAGACTGTCCGTCCGGGCTCAGACTCAAAATCGACGACTCCGCCATGTGCATTCACAATCTTTTGCACCAGGGGTAGACCCAAGCCGCCACTGGCGGGCTTGGTGGAGACGAAGGGCTCAAACAAACAATCTTTCACATCTTCGGCAACGCCACGGCCATTGTCGTAGAAAGCGATTTCCAATGGCAAGTCGCGGGCTTCACCCGACGGCGTGCGCATCCTCACACCATGACGATAAGCCGTCGCCAAAATGATTTCTGCGCCCTCTGGCCGACTTTGCGCTGCCTCGGCGGCATTTTTGGCGAGGTTCAAGAACACTTGGATCAACTGGTCTTCATCGCCTAGCGCATCAGGCAAGGACGGATCGAAGCGACGCTTAACATTGATTTCGCGGGCAAAACCATTCTCAGCCAAACTGGCAACACGCTCTAGCGATGCGTGCACATTGACAGGTGCAAACTCAATCGGGGGATCGGCACCAAAGCTCTCCATCCGATCGATCAACCGCCGTACCCGGTCGGTCTCTTCCACGATCAAATTGACCAACTCAAGCTCAGCTGGGTTTGCGTCACGCACCAGAAGCTGGGCTGCACCGCGTATGCCCGCCAAAGGATTTTTCACCTCATGGGCCAAGGTTCTGCCCAAGGCTGCCATAGACCGCGCACCTGCCATATCCTGCATGCGCTCAGAAAGATCACGGCCCCGGCCCTTGGGGCGAACCACTAAAGCGATAAAGCCGCCGTCTTCGCTGGGTGAAGCGGTGATGTCGCATGAAAAATCGCCAAAGCTCGGGCCGCGCAAGGTCATGTCGCGACCGCTAACGGGGGATCCAGTGGTGCGTGCCCGCTCGATCAAGTCATGAATGGGGCTATCTTCACTGAACAGCCCCATGATGCCATTGGCCTTGATGCTACGAATGGACTTTAGAAAAATGTCCTGCGCTGCTCCATTAGCCAAGATGATCTGTCCGCCGCCTTCAACGCCTAAAGCTGGCAGGGGCAAAGCTTCCAGAAATGCAGCCGCAATCTGCCCCTCTCGGTCGGTCGGCAGACCGGGGACATAATCAACCGATAGGGAGGAGTTTTTCAGGCGATCCAAAACAGGCATTTCCAGTTGGTTAGACCATGATGCTTACATAAATGGCAGACTACGTCAAAACAGCAGCTCACATAACGCTGATTGCAATATATTTAATCAGAATCCCCCTAATTTTTGCTCTTTTCAAGTCGAGCGACAGAGGTCATCCGCGCTGTGGTCAAATCTGAGAGTGTCGCCCAGTTCTCGCCATTGCGGGTAAAGCCGCTGGAGTGTCGGCCTCAAACTGGCTAAGGTTGCCACATGGTCCATTCCCACTCTTCCCCCCTTGTGGCGGTCGCGATCCTTGTCGCTGGCGGAACAGGTTCGCGTGCAAAACAGACTATCTCAGCCACAGGTCCCTGCGCTCAGGACGATCTGCCCAAGCAATTTCAATCCTTGGGCGGGAAACCAATTTTGCGCTGGAGCTTGGAAGCCTTCAGCCGCGATCCCCGGTTTGGTGCGATTGTGGTTGTCTGCGCGCGAGAGATGCGTGACCGGGTTTTGGCGTGCGCGGGTTCCAAACCGATCCTGCTGGCAGACGCTGGTGAGACGCGCACGCAATCGGTGGCCAATGGTCTGCGCGCAGCCCAAAGCGTCGGTGCCCTGTTCAGTTTCATCCATGACGCGGCGCGGCCGGGACTTAATCAGACTGTCTTGGACGATCTATTCGCCGCTTTAGAGGCCGGGGCCGATGGCACAGCGCCGGGTCTCGCGATTGCGGACGCTTTGTGGCTGGCCCCAAATGGCCAAGTTGAACAGGCCCAAGCCCGCGACGGCCTTGTGCGCATCCAGACCCCGCAGGCCTTTAAAGCGAGCCTGATCCAAGCCGCCTATGAGACAATAGCCCCCGATCAAATGCTCTTGGACGATGTCGCGGTTGCCAAAGCCCATGGTGCCACCATCCAAGTGGTTGCAGGCAGCCCACTGCTTGAGAAAATTACTTGGCCAGAGGATTTTGACCGTATGACGCGCCTGCTCACCCCGCAGCTTCTCCCCCGTATTGGGACTGGCTTTGATGCGCACCGGTTTGCGGAAGGCAGCTTCGTGACGCTCTGCGGCATCGAAGTGCCCCACACGCATGGGCTGGCCGGGCATTCTGACGCCGATGTGGCGTGGCATTGTTTGGCCGACGCGATCTATGGCGCTTTGTCAGCTGGCGATATTGGCAAGCACTTTCCGCCGACGGATCCCCAATGGCGCGGTGCGGCGTCCAGCATTTTCCTAGCCCATGCGGGAAACATGGTGACGGCCGCCGGTGGCAACATCAATCATGTCGACCTGACGATTATATGTGAGCGCCCTAAAGTCGGGCCGCATCGCGATGCCATGGTTCAAAGAACGGCCCAGCTTCTGGGCCTTCGCGAAAGCCAAGTCTCGGTCAAAGCCACGACGACCGAAGGCATGGGCTTTACCGGGCGTGCCGAAGGCATTGCCGCTCAAGCTACTGCCACCATCCTACTGCCCGCCGATTTTGGCACTGCTCAAACTTAGGATCGCACCCATGTCGATTTTTCCCCAAGACCTCGTCATGGCAGCCCGCCTGCTGATCGGGGATGCAGAAGCCCGTGGCATCAAGATTACGACCGCCGAAAGTTGCACGGGTGGTCTGGTTGCTTCGCTCTTGACCGAGATCGCAGGCTCTTCCGCCGTGTTTGAGCGCGGCTTCGTAGTATATTCCAATCGTGCAAAAGAAGAGATGTTGCACGTACCGGGCGACCTATTGGCAGACTTCGGCGCGGTGTCTGAACCCGTTGCCCGCGCCTTAGCCGAAGGCGCACTGCATGAAAGCCGGGCAAACCTAAGTGTCGCCATCACCGGCATCGCCGGCCCGGGCGGTGGCACCGGCATGAAACCCGTCGGCCTCGTCCACTTCGCCAGCGCACGCGAAAACCGCTCGATCCGGCATGAGGAGCATTTATTCGGCGACATTGGCCGCGAGAAGGTCCGCCTCGAGGCCGTCCGCGTCGCGCTGCGCATGTTGCAGGATGGGTTGGAGGCGTAACTCCCCTCGCCCTCTGGGAGAGGGGTCGGGGGTGAGGGGGATGGCGCAAAGGCGCGTTAGGTTGTCCGATTTGAGCTTCAGTAGTGCGCACTCAAGCAAAGCGAGTGAAGCGCCCTCACCCTAACCCCTCTCCCAGAGGGAGAGGGGCTTGACGCTCAAACTCGAGCACTGCCGTCGCGAAGACAAAAGCCTGTCTAAGTAGAAAGACTCCCAAGATAGGTCATTACCCCTCACTCATCCGGCGATATCGCGCGCAGAATATCCGTGTGATCATCCGTCCACGGTTTAAGTTCTTTGCGCGGCATCATCAATTCCCACATGGGTAAGGAATATTTCGCCAAGCGTGCAGGCGTTTTCGCGATGACGATGACGCGGACGCTGGTGTCGGCATTGGGATTATCTTCTGCGCCGTCGCGATTACCTTCCATCGCCACATAGCCTAGCTTATGCGCTGAATCGGCGACAATGCGACCCAGATCCAAATAGCGGTTGGAGATGTGGACGATCATGATCCCGTCGGGAGTCACTTTTTTCATGAAAGAGGCAATGGCCTCTTGCGTGATCATGTGGGTTGGGATGGCGTCTGACGAAAAGGCGTCAACCAACAGAATATCAAACCAATTATCCGGTTGGCTCTGCATCTGTAGGCGCGCATCGCCTAGGATGATTTTGGCGTCTGGTGCACAGCGGTTCAAGAAGCCGACCAGATTGGGGTCGGTGGCGGCGCGAACCACATCTTGGTCGATCTCAAAGACTTTCCAGTTTTGGCCGGGCTTGGCGTAACAGGTTGACGAGCCCATGCCGAGGCCGATAACGCCCGCATGCAGCGTTGTGGGTTTGGCGTTGGTGGCTTCTTCGAACAAAGAGCCGATAGGCGTCTCGCGATAATAATAAGACATGGGCTCGCGATTGCGATTGGGGTCCAAGCTCATCACGCCGTGCAAGGTGGTCCCGTGCGAGAGGTAGCGCCAGCCGGTTGGGGCGTCGCCACTGTCTTCGATCTCCAAGACGCCAAAGAAGCTCCGTTCACGGAACTTTACCCCCTCACCGTCTTCGGTCAGCACCGGCAACAAAAGCGCTAAGCCGCCAATTGCCGCCACCAGTGGGGCAGAGCGCGACGCCATAAGAGCAGCTAAGGCGAGGATGGAGCACAGGATTGCGCCTCCAAATTCAGGCCGATCAATTAGCAAAGCCTCACGCCAGAACATCGACTCTGTGCCTTCGGCGGCACCCTTGATGGGCAGATATTCTTCCAGCCACAAATAGACGTCGTACGAATTCTGATAGAGGGCGGAAACACCCAAGGCGATGACGACGGCTGGCAGGGCCCACTTCAAATCCGCCCGCTGCCAAGGGGCTACGGCCAAAGCCGCAACCAATGCCAAATGATATTCAATCGTCGTGTTGAGGAGGATTGGGGCCAACAGCGCAGTTGCTGCCCCACCCAAGACCCCGCCGAGCGACATCCAGAGGTAAAACTCCGTCAAGCGTGCAGGCTCTGGCCGCCGCACGGCAAGCTCTAAGTGGCAACAAAGAACAATGATGAAGAAGGCTGCCAAGTGGATTAAGAGTCCCTTTAGCCCCCCGTCCCCATCTGACGCCATCACAGCAGCCAACAGAAACACGACCATGAATTTAAGCGGTGCCGCGCCTTCGGCGATCCGGTCGCCAATGGCCGAGAAGGCAATGACGAAGGTCAAGAGAAACAACGCCAGCGGGGGTATCCACAATAGCGGCACGGAAGCCACATCTGTTGTTAGATGGGTCGTAACCGCTACCAGAAGGGCAGAAGGCGGGGCTGCAAAGGCCACCCAGGTAAAGCGCTCCAGCCACGTCGTCTTGCGCAGGACGGTTTCATTTGGCGCTTGGCTGTTAGCGGGTACCGCATAGATTGAGATGATCAAGGCGATCATCAAGATCACATAGCCAATCGCCCAAATCACCGACTGAAGCTTTGCGCCAATCATCGGCTCAATCAGGAAGGGAAAAGCGGCAAGTGCGGCAAAGCTTCCGAGGTTAGAAGCCGCATAGAGCCGATACGGGTCAACCGCATCACCCAAACGGGCTCGCCAGGCTTGGATCAAAGGTGCGGTTGCCGAAATCGCGATAATTGGCCCACCCAGCGACAAGAGGAGCGCGCCTAAAGTCCACCCGACCGGGCTCTCGACATTGGGGGTGCCAACCAAGCCCGAGACCTGGATCGGCAGGAACAAAAGCCCGACCACGAGCACGCACGCATGCACCATCAATTGCTGGCGCGGTCGCAAATGGGTGGCGATCAAATGGGCATAGAGATAGCCGATCAAGAGCGCGCCTTGATAGAAGACAAGGGCCGTATTCCAGACCGCTGGCGTGCCGCCCATCATCGGGGTCAGCATTTTTGCGAATAGCGGCTGTAAGGTGAAAAGAAGCGCTGCAGACAGGAAAGTCGTGGCCGGATAGAGCCAAGAGACAGACTTCATAAGAGGCGAAGGCGCAGTAGGTGGTGCTGGAACTTGGTCATCTAAAACCGCATCTGTCACGCAGCATTCTCCTAATGGGCTGTCCCTATTCTATTTGGGAGTAGCGCCTTTTGGCCTCTTCTGTGAAGGCCATAATCAGCTTCGAAACAGCTTTATCCATGTTGGCGCGGAGTAATTCTGCCAAAAACGGCTCAGAAAACTCAAAATCCAAACTTAAATCGACCAAAGTGCCAGACTCGCTGGGCCGAAAAGCCCAGACACATTTCAGTGAGCGGAACGGGCCTTGGATCAGGCGGGTCGTGACCGCGCGCTGAGTTTCGTCCACATCCACATGGGTCGAAAATTGGGAGCGAAAAGCCTTATAGCCTACCACCGCCTCACCAACGAAATAGCGGCCCTGTGGCGTTTGCTTCAGCTGGGAAATGCGTGATGCCTTTACCCAAGGCAGAAAGCGGGAATAAGCCGGAACATCGCTAACTAGTGCCAAGAGATCATCTGGCGCAAAGGGCATTAATTCGATGGTCTCAAACCGGCTCACGATCCGATGTGATCCTGACGCGCGTCACGCGCAGCTTTCAGACGCGCAAAATCTTCCCCAGCATGGTGGCTGGACCGGGTGAGCGGTGTGGCAGAGACAATCAAAAAGCCTTTCGACAAAGCAATGGTCTCATAGGCTTCGAACTCTTGCGGGGTCACAAAGCGGTCGACTGGGGCGTGTTTCCGGGTTGGCTGGAGGTATTGGCCAATCGTCAAGAAGTCAACGCCAGCAGAGCCCATGTCATCCATCACCTGCATGACTTCTTCTTTGGTCTCGCCAAGGCCCACCATAAGGCCAGACTTGGTGAATTGACTTGGATCGCGCTCTTTTACCCGCTCTAGCAGGCGAAGCGACGCATAATAGCGGGCACCCGGGCGGATCGAGAGGTAGAGCCGCGGTACTGTTTCCATATTGTGATTGAACACGTCTGGCTTAGCATCAATTACGGCTTCGGCGGCCCCTGCCTTGCGCAAGAAATCGGGCGTAAGAATTTCAATTGTCGTGTTCGGCGTTGCGGCACGGATCGCGTTGATGGTCGCAACAAAGTGCGCAGCGCCGCCATCATCGAGATCATCGCGGTCCACAGAGGTGATCACCACATGTTCAAGGCCCATGGTAGCAACCGCCTTTGCGACATTGGCGGGCTCTTCAAGATCAAGGGCGTTGGGCTTGCCGGTTTTCACGTTGCAGAATGAACAAGCCCGCGTGCAGGTATCGCCCATAATCATCATGGTCGCGTGCTTCTTGCTCCAGCACTCACCGATATTAGGGCAGCCGGCCTCCTCACACACGGTGACAAGGCGGTTTTCTTTCACGATGGCGCGGGTCTGTTCATAGACTTCGCCGCCCGGTGCACGTACGCGGATCCACTCAGGCTTGCGCATCACGACGCTATCAGGCCGTTTTTGCTTTTCGGGGTGGCGCGCGGCGCGTTGGGCTTGGGTGTCGATGAGCGTAACCATAGACCTTAAATGAGACCTTTCGCCCAAAAAGGAAAGGTCCAACACCATCCCATTGCGCAGAGCTGATATGGGTTCTTAAGGTAAGCGCATCCGCTTGGCCGCAGTGCCGGTTTGAAACCGTGCCGAAACCGTCTTGCCACCCCGACGCACATTGACTTGATTGACCTGCGCCTCGGTAAAGTCCTGCAGCAAGTTGGAATCAAGGGTCAGGTCACGGCCCGGGTAGCGACCGGCCTCAAAATAAACATAGAGCAAATCGCCCGACACTTCCGCTCCGACAAATTGAAGCGACATCGCCTTGCCTTGTGCGTCAGCAATCAAGAATTGACGCTCACAATAAGCCTTGATCGCTGCTTGGCCTTCGGGTGTTTCGAAATAGCCGACCCCGACAGGGCCCAGATCAAGCGCATGTTCTAGATCATGGGCGTAGAGCCTGTGCGTAATCTCAAGAACGCCGCTCGACGGATTGACCTCAACCACACTTAAGGCGGCTTCCAGCCTGTGCGCCAACGCGGGGCTGCTGGCCAAAACGATAGCCAGCAACCCCAGAAGTACGACGCCTGAACACTTCATCTTAGCGATTGGGACGGGTGCCCGTTGCGGCCCCTGCCCCAGTAGCGCCAGCCCCGGCCTTTGGCGAAACCGCAGGCTTGGTCTGGGTCGACTCTTGGCTAACGGCCAGATCATTGTCCTGCATCAGATTGCGTGGACCTTGCGAGGCTTTGAAGACTTCCAAACGGGTAGGTTCAATCCGGGTTGGGAAGTAATTGTTGGACCGATCCACGTCTGCTGTTTCTTGGCGTGGGTCGAGTTCAACTTGGGAAACTTCCTTGGCCGTCATATAGGTCCAATTCACCTTGCGGGCATCATAGCGCCAGATTTCGGCAGGGATGGCGACCGTATCGCTGGTTCCATCCTTGAAGGTGAATTTCAAAATCACTGGCGACACTGCGCCGCCCTTGTTTTCCAAGCTCAAGATATAGAACCGATCCTTTACATCTAGGACGGCCCGCTCTTCTGGGCTTAAGGCTGCGCGGGCTGTCGCCGCACGCGTTTTCTGACCCTTGGTGGCGGACAAGGGATCGGTCCGGTCGTAATAGTCCAACACCGAGGGGTCATTGTCGGCATAGGTCTTCATGCCTTTATTGTTCACCTGACCCAACTCAATCGGCTTGGCATCACGCTCTGCGATGCGACGGGCCGACTCAATATCGGGGTTCTGAGTGTCGAGCGTGCCTTCGCGGACGTTGGTCAGGCTGATATCGACATGGTCGGTAGAATAGAACCAAGCGCGCCAGAACCAATCGAGGTCTGTGCCAGAGCTCTCCTCCATCGTGCGGAAGAAGTCATAGGGCGTTGGCCGCTTAAAGCGCCAGCGCGTCGAATATTCCTTAAACGCCCGGTCGAAACGTGCCCGACCAATGACCGTCTCACGCAAGACAACCAAGGCCGTCGCGGGTTTGCCATAGGCGTTGTCGCCCAAACGCTGAACCGAGTCAGATTGCGTCATGATGGGCACTTGGTTGCTGGAGCGCATATATTCGGTGATATCGCGCGGGTCGCCACGACGAGACGGATAAGCTTCCGACCATTCTTGCTCGGCCACATATTGCAGGAAGGTATTCAGACCTTCGTCCATCCAAGTCCATTGCCGTTCGTCAGAATTGACGATCATTGGGAACCAGATGTGGCCAACTTCGTGAATGATCACACTGATCAAGCCGTATTTGGAACGGTCTGAATAGGTAAAATTGCCAGCGCTATCCTTCTCAGGCCGAGGTCCGTTAAAGGTGATCATCGGATATTCCATGCCGCCAACCGGGCCATTGACCGATTGCGCGACTGGATAAGGATAGGCAAACGTCAAGCGTCCATACACGTTGATCGTGTGCGCAATGCTTTTGGTCGAATAGGCCGACCATAAGGGGTCGCCTTCCTTTGGGAAGAAGCTCATCGCCATCACATCGTTCGCGCCTGGCTGTTTGACGGCCATCGCGTCCCAGATGAATTTACGAGACCCAGCCCACGCAAAATCGCGCACATTTTGAGCCTTAAAGCGCCAAGTCTTGGTGGTGGCGGCTTTGGCTTTTTCGGCAGCGGCGGCCTCTTGTGGCGTCACGATATAAACCGGATCACGATAGCTGGCGCGTGCCTTTGCCATACGCTCCTGTTGCGCGGGCGAAAGGATTTCGGTGGCGTTGACTAAGTCACCGGTTGAAGAAACGGCAAAGTCCGCTGGGACAGTGATGGCCACATCATAATCACCGAATTCCAACGTGAATTCACCGCGGCCCAGGAAGCTTTTGTTATGCCAGCCCTCATAGTCGGAATAAACGGCCGCACGGGGGAACCATTGGGCAGCAAGGAAGATGCAATTGCCGTCCTGATCCGCCTTCGTAAAACACTCATAGCCATTGCGACCGCCAATCAAGCGGGAATCGCGCATCGGCAAGGTCCAATCAACTTTGAATGCAACACTTTGACCGGGCATCAAAGGTTCCGCCAAATCAACCCGTAACAGCGTGTCTACGACGTCAAAAGTAAGGCCGGCGCCCGCAGGATTGGTCACTTTAGTGATGGTGAACCCGCCTTCGCTATCGCGCATGGCTTGGGCGCGGCGAACCTGATTAAAGCTGATCCGACCGGTTTCATCGGTCGTTTGCGTCAGTTCAGCAATCGAGTTCTTCTTGACGTCGTTCTGATCCAGCATCAGCCAGAGATAGGTCAGAGTATCAGGCGAGTTGTTGGTATAAGTGATGTCCGCGCCGCCGTTTAGGGTCTTGGTGGCCTCGTTCAGGCTGACGTTGATCTTATAGTCGACCTGCTGCTGCCAATATTTATGGCCGGGCGCACCTGAAGCAGCGCGATACTCGTTCGGTGTTGGCGCATCTTCTGGATCAATTTGGCGGAACTTATCTTGAAAGTCGCCCTTCGTTTGTTGAACAGCTTGTGCCGAAAGGGGGTGAGTGCCCACAACCGCACACGAAATAGCGATCAAAAAGGCCCGAAAGATGCTTAGGTTTTTCATCTGTTACTTCTGACATGGGATCAGTGATAATCTCAAGTGGGTGACTGAATATTGCTGGAAAAGCGGCAGCCCTTCACTCAAGGAACACAGTTATTTGAGCGCCAAAATGCACGCTATTGCTGAAACAAATTGCAATCTCGTGTGATCTGGTTAGCTTCGAGTCCAATCTGGCTGTCGAAAACAGGGTGGAGAAACGCCCCAAACCAGTAAACTTGGAAACGCATTCTAGGACCCCAACATGCCTGTTCGCCCTTATGATGTTGCCCGTACGCGGCGCACTGTGTTTGATGCCTTGGTTGAAGCCCGGGGACGTTTTGGTGGCAAAAAAGAAATTCTAGAGGACGCCGACCGTACGCCTCTTACTTACGACCGCTTGGTGCTGGGCGCTTTTGTTTTGGGCCGTAAACTGGCCGCTTTGACCGAGCTTGGCGAGAATGTCGGGATTCTTATTGCTAACTCTGCAGGCGGGATGGTTGCCCTATTTGGTCTCATGGCTTTTGGCCGCACGCCTGCGATGTTGAACTTTACGGCAGGCGACAAAAACATCCGCGCAGCCTGTAGTGCTGGCCAAATCCGCACCATCCTAACGGCAAAGCGCTTTGTTGAGCAGGCAAATCTAGCCGGCCTCGTCGAAGATCTCCAGAAAGATTATAAGATTGTCTATCTGGAGGATGTGCGCGAAAGCCTGACAAGTCTCGATAAGGCACGCGGCTTCCTCGATGCAACGGCTCCTTTCTTGGCGCGGGTCAAAACCGACCCTGATTCGACGGCTGTAATGCTGTTTACCTCCGGAACAGAGGGCATTCCCAAAGGTGTTGCGCTCAGCCACGCCAATCTGGTTGCCAATGTCGAACAAGTGGCAGGCCATGTTGATTTGAACCCAGACGATATCGTCTTTAACCCCCTACCCATTTTCCATAGCTTTGGTTTGACGGGCGGGACCTTCCTACCGCTTTTGCAAGGCATGAAATGCGTGCTGTTCCCCTCGCCTTTGCAAGCCAAGAATATCGTCAAAATGGTACGTGAAACCCAATCGACAATCTTGTTTGGGACCGACACCTTTGTGAATCAATATGCCCGCCAAGCGGACGAAGGTGATCTCAACAGCCTGCGCTTTATCGTCTGTGGGGCAGAGCGGGTGAAAGAAGAAACCCGTCAAATGATGTTGTCGCGCTTCAACGTGCCGATTGTGGAAGGCTATGGCGCGACCGAAGCTTCACCCATCATCGCCGTCAATACACCAGATCACAATAACCGCCCGGGCACCTGCGGTCGCCTTGTTCCCGGTATTGAATGGAAGCTAGAGAGCATCCCCGGCATTGATGGCGGCGGCAGGCTTTATGTGCGCGGGCCCAACTTAATGCGCGGTTATGTGCGCGTGGACGCACCTGGCGAGATTCAACCTTTACCCGGCGGCTGGCACGATACCGGTGATGTGGTCGCAATCGATAAAGACGGCTATCTGACGATTAAGGGCCGGGTCAAGCGCTTTGCTAAGATTGGCGGGGAAATGGTATCGCTAACGGCGGTCGAGAATTACGCCACCAGCTGCTGGCCGGATAATCTTCATGTCGCAGTCGCGGTCAACGACCCTAAAAAGGGTGAGCAAATCATCTTGCTGACCGATTGCGACTTTGCAGAGCGTTCTGACCTTTTGGCTTGGTTCAAAGCCAATGGCGCGGCGGAACTGGCGCTTCCAAAAAAGATCATGAAGATCAAGGATGTGCCGCTGTTGGGGACAGGCAAGATTGATTATGTCAATGCCCAACGCATCGCGCAAGAAAAGCCAGAGGGTGTGGGTGCCTAAACGCCCACGCTTAGGCTAGCGGCTGTCGACGTCGGAAATCTCAATCCCAAAACCGCTGAGGCCCGCAAACTTATGGGTCGAACGGGTCAGCAGCTTGATAGAATGAACGCCCAGGTCGCGCAGGATTTGCGCGCCCACACCGACTTCGCGCCACGTTTGTAGGCGACGGGTCTCTGACTCGGTCTCTTGATGTTGTTGGAAGGGTACACCGACCGTCCCGTCACGCAAATAGACCAGCACGCCACGGCCTTCGGTACGGAAGGTCTCCATCGCCGCCTTAATGGCCGGGGCACCGCCAAACACGTCCTTGACCACATCAGCGCGGTGTAAGCGTGTCGGTACGTCCTCGCCAGCGCCAATTTTGCCCACGACGAAAGCTAAGTGATGGACGGGGTCAAATGGGGTTGAATAGGCAAAGCCCTGGACCGGCCCATTTTCGGTTTCAACCGTAAAGCTGGATACACGCTCGACAAGTTTTTCGCGTGACTGCCGATAGGCAATCATTTCGGCAATCGACACGTGCTTAAGGCTATGGGTCGCGGCAAAGGCTGCCACCTGCGGCCCACGCATCACGGTGCCGTCGTCATTCATCATCTCACAAATGACGCCAACTTCGGGCAAACCTGCCATGCGGCAGAGGTCGACGGTCGCTTCTGTATGGCCCGTCCGCACGAGTACGCCGCCATCACGGGCAACGAGTGGAAATACATGGCCGGGGCGCACAAAGTCTGCGGCACCGATGTTTGGGTTTGCGAGCGCGCGACACGTGTTGGTCCGGTCTTCCGCGGAAATGCCGGTCGTGGTGCCATGGCGCACATCAACCGAGACCGTAAAGGCCGTCGATAAAGGCGCATCATTATTGGCAACCATTGGGTCTAAGCGTAACTTACGCGCGATTTCGCGTGTCAGTGGCGCGCAGACAATCCCGGACGTATGCCGAACGATGAAAGCCATTTTCTCAGATGTGCAAAGGCTTGCCGCAACAATAAGATCACCCTCATTCTCGCGGTCATCATCATCGGTCACGACAATGATCTCGCCAGCGGCGAAGGCTTCGATAGCCGCTTCTACGCGGGCATGGGGTTGGGGTGCGCGCCCTGTGCTGCCTGCTTCTAACTCTACCCCTGCACGCTTCAAGATTTCGCTTGGTGTTGTCTTAAGGACAAGGGCTAAAGGTCCAGCGTGGGCTGCCTTGAACTCCAAAGACCCGGATAGAAGTCGGCTGGCTGCCGAGCGATCGCGCCCAATGGCTGCGCCGATATCTTCTTGGGTGGCCCCAACTTCCTTCATGCGATTGCGAAACCAGACGACGTCCATCAGCTCACCTCCAGCATTGCGCAAAAATCGCACAAACTTGTTCTGTCGAAGCTATATCGTGCGAAATTCACACACGTCTAGTGGGGTTAGCAGTTTGGGGCTCAAAACCGGATGCACATTCCAAATCCTTGAGATCGACCGACTTACAGGCGATCCGTGATACTTTTTATGATTTGCCAGCCAGCTTGCGCCTGTTGCCGGGTTTCACTTGGCCAAGCGAGATATGAAAAGCTGACGCCTGCAATCGTTAAACCAACCAAAGTCATGAAGCCCGCGAACGATTTTGATGGCTGCTGTTCGCTTTCGTACTTCTTGCGCATGACCGGATCATAGTCGATTTTCTGAAGCTTTGGCTTGCGCTCAGACATATAATGCATCGCGATAATCAAGCCAGCCGGGCAGCTTATGGCTGCCAAGTGAACGATGGAAAACATCTGATTGAACGCATAGATCAGGTCGCTAAACACGGTCGCCCCCATTAAGATCGGAGCAGAACTAGCAGAAATCTCAAAATATAAAGTTAGCAAATAAGGTTAACCAATCGCAGGCACCGCAGACTGCATTAGCTTCGAACAAAATACTGCCCGGAGTATGAGAGCGTGATCGCAATAAATATCACGAGACCGAGAGGTCCAACCCAAGTGTTGTTACTCTTGGCCTGTGTATCGCGCCCTAGGCGATAGTTTTCGGGCTGCTTTGTTCCCATCCTGGACGCAAGAGTGAGAATAAAAGCGAAGAAAACAGGGATGCCAATCAAGAAACTGACAGGTACGCCAGCTTGCACAGCGATCCATTCAACGTCCAAAAACTTGTCCATTTGGTTCTTCCTCGTCTCAAGAACCAAACAGTAATACGGAAAAAAAGGTAATTCTAGCCCCATATGGTTAACCGAAGTGGAAAAATTTTAATCGAGGGGTCGTGTGAAAGTCTAAGGCCGTGCTAAGGATATGTGATGTCACTTTGGAAACGACTTTTAGATCTCGCTGGCAATGCGTTCCACCCCGTTCCGCCAGAAGCAAGCCAAGCGGATTCGTGTTCGCCAGACCCGGGGGATATGGAATTTGCCGCTGCCGTGGTTGCGCTTGCGGCCAAAATGGCGCGGGCAGATGGTCGGTCTACATTGGACGAGGCAGCAGCCTTTCGCGCAGCCTTTCCTATTTCGCCTGACGAAAGACCAATGTTCGACAAATTGTTCGCGTTGGCGCAGGAGACCGTGCATGGCTATGAAGGATATGCACGCCGGATTGGTAAACGGTATATGGCCAAGGCATGCCTTTTGGAGGATGTCTTAGACGTCTTGTTTGCCGTTGCAGCGGCGGACGGCGCGATTACGGACGGCGAATTGACCTATCTCATGCGGGTGTCAGAGTTGTTCGGCTTCACAGAGACTGAGTTTGCTAGGCTCTCTGCCCCCTATTTCCCAGATCGGCCACCTGACCCTTATACCATCCTGTCGGTATCAATTCAGGCCAGCGATGAAGATATCCGCAAGGCGTGGACGCGCTGTGTCGCAGAGAATCATCCAGACAAATTCATTGCGCGCGGTGCGCCTGTCGAGTTTATCAAGGCGGCTCACGAAAAGACGGCCGCTATCAACGCTGCCTATGAGCAGATAAAATCAAGCAGAAAGCAAAAAAATCGTGCTGCCACCCCACGTGATCCCGGTCGCGCGAGCCCTGAATCGTCGAGGGCCTATCAAAACGCACCGGCGGGATCATAAAACTGGGTACAAGCACTTGACGTTAAGCTTTTCAGTGCCAATCTCTTTCACATGCGTTCACTGTCTCACACCGCCCGGGCCATGTTTCAAAGCACGATTGCTTTGGTTTCAGGCCTGCTGATTGTTTCAGCCCTCTTCTTTGGCGTGATGGCCATGGCGATTGCTGGCCTTGTGATTGGCTTTGCCGGTGCGGTGCTCGCAAACTTCCGCCAGCCTGAGACCCGTGCTGTGGTGACGTTAGAAGCGCGCCGGACGGGACGCGGCTGGAGCGTGGACCCTTCGGGCCGCTAACACACTTTTCCATCACTAAAGTCGAACGCGTGTCCACCGGGCGCGCAAACACGTCTTGTGCAGTCATTTTGACACAAGCCGTGTGTAGCAAACCATTGACCTCAAATTGCTGACTGTGAAACGAGACATGCATGCGTCCAGCCGACTTCCTTTTACTTTTTGCCTGCTGCATCGCATGGGGCCTAAACCTGCCCCTCACGCGGTGGTTGGTCGCTGATATCCCGCCTATTTTCTTGGCTGGTGTGCGTTTCTTAGGGCTGGCAGTCCTGTTGTCGCCCTTCCTGCGCCCGTTCCCGAAACAATTTGGCTTAGTCTTTGCGATTGCCATGTGTATCGGCGGCGTTCATTTCGCGCTTTTATTCTTAGGCCTGCAAGCCGCACCAGCCAGCGCAGTTGCGATCGTGGGGCAAATTGGCTTGCCGATTGTCACCATTCTGTCGATTATTTTTTTGCAAGAGAAAGTGCGTTGGCGGCGGACGCTTGGTATGGCTTTAGCCTTTGCCGGGGTGATTGCCATTTTGTACCAGCCCGGCAAGTTCAGTTTTGAAATCGGGCTGGTTTATGTCGTCGCCTCCGCCTTTATCGGGGCCACAGGCTCGATCTTGATGAAACGGCTAGACCCAATCCCCGCGCTCAATCTACAGGCCTGGGTAGGTCTTCTATCCATCATCCCACTGTTTGGATTGTCATTTGTGCTGGAAACTGATCAGATCCCATCCTTGCTACAGTCGGACTGGCATGTCTGGGCCGGGATCGTCTTTTCTATTGTGGTCGTCTCAATCTTTGGCCACTCAGCCTATTATCAGCTTGTCAAAAAGTACGATATTACGTTGCTTGCACCATTGACCCTGATGACACCGGTGATCGCGGTAGCAACCGGCGTTCTCTTCTTGAATGAGCCCATCACGCTCAAGCTGATTATTGGGGGTGGCCTCACATTAGCGGGTGTGTTCTTAGTAGCGGCTCGTGAAAACAAAAGCTTGCCCAGCGATGCGGTGGCGCAGGCCAAAACAGGCTGAGACGGTCAGATGTTTGGTAATCCTATTTCTTCCCGCCCGCCGCGCCAAAGCCGGACCCGAACTGTGATGCCGCTTGAGATTATCCAATCCCCCTCGCCCAATTTTGATGAGCGTAAGCGGCCAATCCGCTTTGCTGTGCTTCATTATACAGGCATGCAAAGTGCTGATGCCGCTTTGCGGGTGCTGTCTGATCCAGCACCGATGCGCACCGCCTATCTGAACGACATTCCAACCAATCCCCTGCTGCCAGACGGCACCCCCGCGCCCAAGACACTGGTCCCCTCCCCCATGAGCCGGGTTTCAAGCCATTACCTTGTGTATGAGGATGGCCGCATCTTCCAATTGGTCGATGAAGCGAAGCGTGCGTGGCATGCAGGGCGCGGCTTTTGGGATGGTGAAACGGATATGAACTCCGCCTCCATCGGCATCGAGATCGCCAATGGCGGTGATGATTTTGGCCTGCCGGAATTTCCAGAGGTCCAGATCGAAAAAGTCATGGCCCTGGTTGGCGACATCATGCGCCGCCACGGTCTGGACCGGCAGCACATTGTTGGCCACTCTGACCTCGCCCCCATGCGTAAGTCTGACCCCGGCGAGAAATTTCCGTGGAAACGCTTTGCAGACGCTGGCCTAGCGCTGTGGCCCCAGCCAGCCTTGGAAGATGGCGACCAGCGCAATTTGTTTGACGTTGATGGCATGATGGACCGGGGAATTGCCGCCGTTCAAACCGGGCTAGGCACGATTGGCTATGGCGTCACCGTCAATGGCATTTTGGACACCGAAACCCGGGCGACCTTGCGCGCCTTCCAACGCCGCTTCCGCCCTAGCAAAGTGGACGGCTTTATTGATGTCGAGACCGTCTCTCTCGTCGGGCGTGTGGCTGCCATCTTGCGCCCTGCCTAGCTTTGCCTCATGACAGCGGCGTCAGACGGTCGGGCGGCCGCTCTTGCAAGGCTTGAAAAGGCGCAAGGGAGGAAAGTCCGGGCTCCACGCAAACATGGTGGCGGGTAAGGCCCGCCGGGGCGCTGCTTTCGGGCAGAGCTTTAGGGATAGCGCCACAGAGAATAGACCGCCTCCTTGGTCCTTGGATCACAGAGGTAAGGGTGAAACGGTGGGGTAAGAGCCCACCGCTCCGACCGTAAGGAAGGAGGCATGGCAAGCCCCACTAGGAGCAAGACCGAATAGGGACACCATGTGGCACAGCTCGCTGGGTCACGGCTCGTTTGTGGGTTGGCGTGTCCGGGTAGGTCGCAAGAGGCCTTGCGCGAGCAAGGTCCCAGATGAATGGTCGCACAGAGGGGTCAAACCCTTGGACAAAACCCGGCTTATAGACCGTCTGACATTTTGCCTCTGTTTGAAGGTTTGAGCTTGTCTCAAATTTGTGAGCGCGGCACTGGCTTGTCTGGCTTGTCTGTTGCTGCAGACAATCTGAGAGATTTGTTTTCCCTGTGTATGCGCCACTCGATCACAATGTCTTTTATTGGCCGAAAGCGGATGGTCTGGTTTGGGCAGATCACCGAGATTCTCTGACGTTCGGTGGGTGACTCCAATTTTGACCTTATGCATTCTGGCAACCATCAACGACCAAAACGAAAATCTTGCCGCGCGCCCAAACGCAAATGGCGTTTACAGATTAAGTTCTGGAAAGCGGTATCCGGCTGATCACGCCAAGCGGAAGTAAATCGACTCGACTGGCTCTAAAGTAGGAGATAGCCTGTTTAAATGCAGAATGCTCGAAATCGGATCCAGATTGATGAAGAATACGCTCATGCGCTTGGGCTTGCTGCCTATTGTTTTGCAACATGTGAGTGGAACGCAGCCTGGTCGGCTGAGCGACTACAGCCTGGCTACATTGGGACAATCGAACCTTTGCGCAAAACAGCGGGTTCGATCGCCAATGATCTGGCAAATCTCGTCAATGCTATTGGTGATCCAGCCTTGAAGGCAATCTGTCTTCCGCCCACGCTTGAATTCAATAGGCTGGTGCAGCAGCGAAATGCTTTACTTTACGGCAAACCTGGGTCTGCTCCAAATGGCGACCAGCGGCTATTTCGGAATGGGCAAGCGTGGACCACATTGGCGATAAACACTTTCTCGGATGACGTGGCGGCTTGTTCCATCCTGCTGAATGAAATGGTGCAAGGACATTTGGGCACGCCATAGAAATGCGCTCTGCGCAGTAGGGGGCGTTCCGACAGAAATGCACCAAGGTCAAGCAATTCCCGAGCTTGTTCATGTGGGGCCTTAGCCAAATGACTCGGAACGGTTCAATGCGTCGCTTCGCTTGCCTTGAAGCCATCCGACCATTGTTTCTGCGCAAGATGGGGAGTCAAGAGGCGCGCCTTTGGCGCGTCGGCGAAACCGATTTTACCTCTTGACGCCCCATCTTGCGCGATCAAACTCGAACGAAGCCTTTGCCTAGGCATAGCCTGCGGCAAAGGCTTGTGTGGACGCCCTGGTTTTTGCAAGTGCTTTTTCAGTTTGTTTGGCAGGATCAGTTAGGTGCGGTCGTGTGTCCGGCTTCTAGTGCAGCCTTTCAACGACTGCGAGCCACGATGGTGTGCGCGATCAGGTT
>CAMDDL010000011.1 GCA_945891505.1 Maricaulis salignorans
CCCAATCCACTGATCGCCTCAATCAACGCCTCACCACGCCGCGCCGTGCGAATATCTCCGTAACCAGCCATGATCACCCCTGCCAAAACAGGCCTTGAATCATGATCTGCCCAAAAAGGGAATCACTTCCGTGAACGCCGTAGCCCAAAGGGAGAGGGGAGCACCCCAACCCGTCGACCTATAGGTCGACCCCAGAGGGAGAGGGGAGATCAGCGCGCTCGCGGGGTATTGGCGCAAAGGCGCTTTGCACTTCGCGAGTAGAACGCCGATCAATCCTTCAAGAAATAAGTAATCGTCGTCACCACCCGAACTTTTTTGTCGATTTGACGGTCGGGCGGGCTATCTGGAATCTGGACAGCTGGATTGACTTCGATCACGCCTTGATTGGCATTTTGGATGGCACCGACTTTTGCACCCGACTCTTTAGCGAATTTGTCTGCTGCTTCGCGCGCGCGCTGGGTGGCTTCGGTCAAGAGGGCACCTTTGAGGTCATTCAGGCCTGTGAATTGGAAGGAAGGACCCGAAGAGGAGCCATCATTGGCAAAAACCACGCCTTCTTTCAAGAGATCGCCACTATTGCGCGATGCTTCGGCCAGTTTGTCGACTTCGGTGGTTTTCACCATCAAGTTTTCAGTCAAAATATAGCGTGGGCCATTCAGCCCGCCGTTGGAATAGGCGTTTGCCAGCTTGTCTTCGACGCGAATGTTTTGCACCTGATAGGCGGTGGCTGGAAAGCCGCGGGCCGTTAAAAATGCCTTCACAGCAGATTCAGATGTGGTCAGCGCTTGGCGGGCTTCTTCTAATGAAGCGCCGGTGGCCACAAAGCTAATCGACCAAAAGCCGAGGTCGGCCTTGACGGGGCGCTCTGAAAGACCTTTGACTGTGACCGTGCGAAAGCCCAACCGTGAATGCACGAGGGATTGGCCGGCTGAAAAGCCTGCAAAGGCAATCCCCAACGCCAAAATGCCCGCCGCAGCTAAAAGATTTGTCCGTTCTACCATGATAAAGCCCTCCACACCCGCTACTAGGCCACGCATGCGCCCCGGGTGCAACCGCACGTCCCTGAGGCTTGCTTTGGGCTTGGTTTATGGCGCGTTTAGGGCGGAAGCGCGGAAGAAACGCGCCAAAGCCCCCATTTACGCGTTTACCCATTTCTCTTTCTGCAAGGCTGCTTAAATGAACGCGCTTTGGGTGCCATTGGCCTTAGTGGCAGGCTTCCTTCAAATCCTACGCAATGCGGCTCAGCGCAGTCTGTCGGATCGGGCTGGACCTTGGGGGGCGACCTTGGTGCGCTTTCTTTATGGCTTACCTTTTGCTTGTTTGTTTTTAGGCCTTGTGTGGTGGTTGGCCCCGCCTTCGACCTTTAAGATCGGCTCTGATTTCTGGGTCGCTGCACCGCTTGGGGCCACGGCGCAAGTATGTGCGACTGCAACCCTCATCCTAGCGATGCGCGCCTCAAGCTTTGGCCTTGGGTCAACTTTTCAGCATATGAGCTTGCCCTTGGCCGCTGTGGTAGGGGTGCTGTTTCTAGGCGACCGACTAAGCCTGTGGGGCTGGCTCGGCATTTGGGGCGCGACGGCAGGCCTGTTGCTGGCATCTTGGCCGACCAAGGGGATCGCAGGGGGCATCGCAGGCTTTAAGGCTGGGTTCTTCGGCCTCACATCTGGGGCGTGCTTTGCCGTCTCAGCCAATTGCTACCGCTTGTGCGGCCTAGCGATTGATCCAACCGCGCCATTCTTTTCCGCGACTTTCACGCTTGTTTGTGTGCAAGCCCTGCAGAGCCTTGTTTTGGGTGGAATTTTATTGGTTTTTGACCGTCGTGCTTTAAGCGCACTTGCGGCTGATGGGCGGGCATCATGGTCGGCGGGGTTTGCAGGGGCTGCCGCTTCTGCCTGCTGGTTTGCCGCATTGACCCTCGCACCAGCTGCTTTGGTGCGGGCCCTAAACGCCTTGGTTGAAGCACCGATGGCGACACTTCTAGGCTGGATCCGCTTTAAAGAAACCATCGACCTGCGACGGGGGATCGGTTCTGCCCTGATTGTGGCAGGGGTGTTGGTTTGCGTCTTGGGGTAACGGTCAGCTTTCTAGGCAGACCGGCGCGCCGCTTCCAGAAAGGCTGATGCCGCCAAGGCCATCCCACTGCGAACAGCGCGAACAAGTTCGTCGGGCGCAAAGGGCTTAGGCAAAGCCACATCGGCCCCGGCTTCCAAGGTCTTCAACCAAGCGCGACGGGCCACTTCGCTATCACCCTTGTCGGATAATGCGATGATGGCGACACCGGGAAAAACCTCGCGCATCAAAGTCACCAATTCCTGGCCGTTTTTTGAATCAATATCCACTTGGGTTACGACCGCATCCAAATCTAACACATCAATATGGTTAAGCGCTTCGAGCAAGTTCGCCTCGCTGGTAACTCGGAAGTCTTGATCCTTAAGTCCAGTTTCACAGATACGTCGCAAGGTCCGGCTGGGGTCCAGCACCAAAACATGGGGACGACGCTGACCCGATCGTAAGCGGTCGGCGACCTCAGTCAAAAGGACCTCCAAGCGCTCTTGCGAGAAGGGCTTTTGCAACAAGAATTCAGCGCCATCCAATTTGGCGCATTCGAGAAGGGATGAAGCGGTATTGTTGCCACCACCTGCACTGATGGCAGCGATGGTGACATCTGGAGCCGCCTCGCGGATCTTGGCGATGGTGCGGCCATCGGTTGAATCTGGCAGCATCAAGTCAGAAATGACGAGATCAAAGGACTGTTCGGCTATACTCATAAGCCCGGAACGAAGATCCAAGGCAATCAACGTAACCCAGCCGGTCCGAGAGATCATCTGAGAGATCACCCGTGCCTGTATCACGCTGTCTTCGATCAACAGACACGTAAAGTTTGACAACACTAGCCCCAGAATTGCGACAAATAAATATTTAGATATGATCAGTTAACGCAAAGCGAAGATCGTTGCTTCAACCAAGAACTTCCCGCACGTGACCATCTATTTAGCTGAATTTGGTTCCGAATACCTTACTTGCACTTTTGGTTCCGAGTTGACCGGGCGATAACTGGCGGCCATTTGCTTGGCTAGTCGAAGGCCATCTTTGGCCAATTTGGCTTCTTGCGCGCTGCGATCAGGTGGACAGGCGGTAGCACCCAGCCCATAGGCTTGAAAGCCCGCGTTAAATGAATCCACCAAGGGGTCTCGCAAAGCGCTATCATCGGGGGCTTCGAGGTCGAGCAAGGTGGACATGCGTGATCTATAGGTTTGATCTTGGCGGCCCGAACACGACACACGTAGCGCATGAAGGGAGCCCAGAACGCGGGCCAAGCGCGTTAGATCAGCGCGCTTGGTTGGATTGACCGGCCGCGCACGTCGCTCGTTGTCGGTTAAGATTGCTTGGCCATCCGGGACGGGACCAGCATAACCATCGTTTTCAGAGTCAAGGCCTTCTGCATTGCGCAGCGCTTTGCGCGGCTTTTGCGGGACAAGGCGGTAGGGGGTGGCCACACCTGCGTCTTGAGTGAGATCGGGGCTCCATTCTGATGGCGTATCTTGGGGGATATCAATCGGCGCGTCCTCAACCATGGCTGCGGGCTCACGCCTTGATGTTTCAACAGGAGCGCCTGGAACCTCGTAAGTCTCTAATGTGGGGGTGGGACCACGATCCTGCGGCTCTTGAATGGCGGTCTGCGCCACACTCCACGCAGCCCCGCAGGCTGCGAAGGTCGCAATCGCACTCGCCATCCAGATACGTGATTTCATACCCCCTAAACGCCCCTGTTTCGGGGGTTAGGTCAAGCAGGAGAGCTTGCCTGCAAGCGTGCAACCCGCGCAATCGATTCATGGGCTTCGGCCATGATGGACTCGATGATCTCCTTGCAAGACAGAATATCATGCACGCCGCCAGCCGATTGACCCATTGCAAAACAGGATTTGTCAGCTTCGAGGCCCTCAGTCTGCCCGCCAATGCCGCCCATGGCACCAGCCTGCATGCTGATCATGGCTTGATGTGGGAAGGGTTTAATGTCGCTCGGACGGCTTTCCCAATCTTGCACCCACGCATTGTCTTTCACGCGCATCGGCTTGCCAGAGTAGGAACGGGTGCGCACGGTGTCGGTGTCCTTTGCCGCGACCACAGCATCCTTATACATTTGACCGGCGTGGGCTTCTTTCGACGCAATAAAGCGCGTGCCCATCCAGACCGCTTGAGCGCCAAGTGCGAGTGCAGCAGCAAGGCCTCGTCCGTCATAGAGACCCCCCGCCGCAACAACGGGGATGGTCACCCGTTCAACGGCTTGGGCCACCAGCGGCAAGGTGCCGACAAGGCCTGTATGCCCGCCACCTTCAGAGCCTTGGCAGATGACAGCATCACAGCCAGCGGCTTGAGCTTTTTCCGCATGGCTAACAGCGCCGCCGACAACCATGGCTTTGAGCCCTGCGCCATGGAGTTTTTCGATGATCGAAGAAGGCACCCCAAGGCCTGCGATAAAGGCGGTCGCGCCTTCGGCAATGATAATGTCGACCGAGGATTCTAGGCTACCTGGAACGGCGGCCAAAAGGTCCACCCCGAATGGGCGGTCGGTCAAGGCGCGGACTTTGCGCATTTCGTCGCGGATTTCATCAGGCGAGCGCCCGGCCATGCCGAGGCAGCCGTAGCCCCCGGCCTCAGAAACGGCCGCACAGACTTCAGCATAGGCTACCCCGCCCATGCCAGCCAGCATGATTGGATGGTCAATGCCCAATAGATCGCAAATTGGTGTTCGTAAGCTCATGGCGCACTCCCTTGTTTTTGCGTCACGTTAAAGCCTTTGACCTGATGCGCAATCCCTGCGCCTGTCCGTCAGCGTCAGGCAGGGCGATAGCGGTGACAACGGGTCTCATGGTCAATCACAAGGCCTGCCGCCTGCATATAGGCGTAACAAATGACGGGCCCGCAAAACTTGAAGCCCCGGGCTTTTAGCTTGCGCGCCAACTCTTCCGATTCGGCGGTCTTTGTTGGTCCATCACGGAACGACAGAGGATGGTTGTGGATCGGTTTGCCGCCGACAACCGACCAGACAAAGTCGGTAAAACCACCTTCTTCCTGCTGAATGGTCTGGAAGAGGCGTGCGGATTCAATGGTGGCAATTATTTTGGCCCGCGCCCGCACAATGCCGGGATTGGCCATCAAGCGCTCGATATCATCGGGTCCAAAGGCCGCGACCTTGTCAGGGTCAAAGCCCAAGAAGGCTTCGCGAAAGGCAGCCCGCTTGCGCAAAATTGTGATCCACGACAGGCCCGCTTGGAAGCCCTCCAAGCACAAAAGCTCCCATAGTTCGCGGGCGCCGCGCACGGGCACGCCCCATTCTTCATCATGATAGGCAACATAGAGCGGGTCTGATTCGAGGACCCAGCCGCATCTTGGTTTGCTCATCTTGGTTCCCGCCGCTGTTGTTTGGGCCCTGTGCCCGTGATGGCCAAGAATGTGCCAAGAAGCAGAGGAGGGTCAAGCCGGGAATGGCCAAAGCTATGGGCCCTTGTAGCGGGTTTCAGTTTTGTCCTTAAATTGACTCAAACTGTGTCCACATGGACCAGAACCTGCTCAACCGCCTTTAGCGGCTTCCCGTGTGAACGGAAGCTGGTTAAAGATGTATTGGGGAAGGGCATACGGCCCGGAGTTTACATCGTGAAGCACTCGCCATTTCGAATTCTGCTTGTTGTGCCAACCTTGCTTGTGGCTTTGGCTGCCTGCCAATCCATGCCCGGCAGCAATGCCAAGAAGGTACCAGCCTATGTCGAGCGGCCTGTCGATTTGCTTTACAACAATGCGCGCGATGAACTCAGCAAAAAGAATTATACTGAGGCCGTGACAGGCTTTGAAGAAGTCGACCGTCAGCACCCCTATTCGGAATGGGCGCGGCGCGCTTTGTTGATGACGGCCTATGCCAATTATCAGCAGAACAAGTATGAAGACGCGATTGCAGGCGCCCAGCGCTTTGCGTCCCTCTATCCCGGTAATGATAGCGCGGTTTACGCCTATTATCTCATCGCCATCTGCTATTTCGAACAGATTGTGGACGTGGGTCGCGATCAGCGCATGACGGAATTGGCCTTGGCTGCCCTAAACGACGTCGTCCAGCGCTATCCGCAAAGCGAATATGCCCGCGACGCCCGCTTGAAGATCGACATGACCCAAGACCAGCTGGCTGGCAAGGAAATGGAAATCGGGCGTTACTATCTGCGCGATGGCCAGCAATTAGCGGCCTTGGGCCGGTTCCGTCGCGTGATCGACCTATATCAAACCACGACTCACGTGCCAGAAGCGCTGCACCGTTTGGTCGAGACCAATCTGTCGATGGGCTTGGTCGAAGAGGCCACGAAAGTTGGCGCGGTGCTTGGTTACAATTACCCCGGCTCTGAATGGTATGAAGCGAGCTATAAATTACTGACGGCAAAGGGTTTGACGCCCGAGGGCAAGCCGGAGAGGCGTGGTCTATTCCAGCGCATCGCTAAGCCAAAGCGTGGCCTCGAGCGCGCTCCTGAGCCGCCGCAAACATCGGCCCCGCAAGCGAGCAAATGAGACTGCTTAGCCCGCGTTGGACGTCCGTAAAACACGCCGGGAGGCTAGACCGTCGGGGTGACCTATGCTGATTGCCTTGTCGATCCGCGATGTGGTTTTGATCGAAACCCTAGACCTTGATATTGAGCCGGGCTTTACCGCGCTGACGGGCGAGACCGGTGCGGGCAAATCCATTTTGTTGGATGCGTTGGGGCTTGCCTTGGGCGAGCGCGCAGACCGGGGTTTGATGCGGCACGGGGCGGAGCGCGCGCAAGCCAGTGCCATTTTTGAAATCGGTGACCTTCACCCTGCCATCGCATTACTCGAAGAGTTGGATCTGCCAGAAGCCGAAGATGGGCGGATCGTGTTGCGCCGCTCTATCAGCCTCGACGGGAAAAGCCGCGCTTATGTGAATGACGGGCCAGCTTCGGTCAGTGCATTACGCAGATTGGGTGCATGCCTCCTCGAAATTCATGGTCAACATGCCTCCGTCGGCCTGATGGACCCATCGACCCACCGCGACCTATTGGACATATTTGCCAAAGCCGCGCCGCTCAAAGCCCAAGTGGGTGAGGCGTGGCGCACGCTGGATGCTGCCCGGTCTGAGTTGGAAGAAGCCGAAATGCGCGCCCGCCGGGCCTCAACAGACCGCGATTATCTGGCCCATGTGCTTGCCGAATTACAAAAGCTTGGGCCAAAGGCAGGCGAAGAAGCGGCTTTAGACGCGGAACGACGCGCCCTGATGGGCTCTGAAAAAGCCGCGACGGCTTTAAAAGACGCGACAGATGCTTTGGCCGATGGCAAAGCAGAGCAGCGCATGGCGGCCGCCTCTCGGGCGTTGTCGAGGGTTGGTAAGCCTGAGGGCGAAGGGGCTGATGCCCTGTCCAAGGCGGTCGATCAGGCAGCAGCCTCACTCGAACGGGCTTTGAGCGAATTGTCCGACGCGCAAGGCTGGATGGCGCGCGCAGGCGATGCTTTAGATGGGGACCCCGGCCGTCTCGATCATTTGGAAGAGCGCTTATTTGCCTTGCGCGCCGCGGCCCGCAAGCATGGCGTGACGGTTGAAGCTTTGCCAGATGTTCTGAAACGGGCGGAACAAAACCTCGCCAATATTGATCACGCCGATGAAGCCATTCAGGCTGCAAAAGCGGCCTTGGCCAAAGCCCAGCAGGCTTATGATCAGGCTGCAACGGCACTATCCGAGCGCCGCCATACTGCAGCCGCAGCGCTCGACAAGGCGGTCGAACTCGAACTGCCGCCGCTCAAACTCGAAAAAGCGCGCTTTCGCAGCCGTGTCGATAGTGATGCTGCCCGCCCAACCAAGGACGGCATTGATCGGGTGACGTTTGAAATCGCTGCCAATCCGGGCGCTGGCTTTGGTGCCTTGTCAGAAATTGCGTCAGGGGGCGAGCTGTCGCGTCTGTCGCTAGCGCTGAAGCTGGTTCTGTCCACCGATGGCGGCACATTGGCCTTGGTGTTTGATGAAGTGGATCAAGGCATTGGTGGTGCGACCGCTGATGCCGTCGGCCGCCGCTTGGCGCGCTTGTCCCAGACCGCCCAAATCCTGTGCGTGACCCACAGCCCACAAGTTGCCGCCCGCGCCCGTCGTCATTGGCGGATCGAAAAGCGGGTGGAAAACGGCATCACGCGCACTGGCGTCAGCACGCTTCCCGATGCGGCGCGCGAAGAAGAGCTGGCGCGCATGTTGTCAGGCGCTGAGATAACAGCAGAAGCCCGCGCAGCAGCCCGCGCCTTGGTTGCCGCCAGTCAGGACTGAACCGCCTGAATATGGGTGTGGAAAGGCGGCCGTGAAATCGTCGGTTCAGGCTTCACCTCAGACCAGCTTAGCGTTAGTTTCTGGGCTATGGATATCTCGAAGCTTCCCGTCGATTCGCTCACTAAAGATCAAGCTGCCCAAGAGCTGGAGCGGCTTGCCCGCGAGATTAGTGAGAACCGGCGCGCCTATTTCGAGGAAGATGCCCCCACGCTTTCGGACGCCGAATATGACGCACTAGAGCGGCGCAATCGCCTGATCGAGCAACGCTTTCCAGCCTTGGTGCGTGCCGATAGCCCGTCGACGAGCGTTGGCAGTGCCGCGTCGACCAAGTTTACGAAGATCACACATCAAGTCTCCATGCTCTCGCTCGACAATGCCTTTAATGACGGCGATGTCGCGGATTTTTTAGGCCGGGCGCAGCGCTTCTTGGGCTTTGAAGATCAGAGCGCGTTAGCATGTACAGCAGAGCCCAAGATTGACGGACTGTCCTTGTCGGTACGCTATGAGAAGGGCCAGTTGAAGCACGCTGTCACCCGTGGCGACGGGAAGGAGGGCGAGGATGTTACCGCCAATGTGCTGACCATTGGCGATATTCCCAAGCAGCTAGACGGCGAGGGCTGGCCTGAAATCTTGGAAGTGCGCGGCGAGGTCTATCTAAGTCATGCGGCGTTTGAAGCGCTAAACCAAGCCCAAACAGAAGCCAGCCTGCCACTATACGCCAACCCGCGAAATGCCGCCGCCGGCAGCCTACGCCAACTCGACCCAGCGATAACCGCCCAACGCCCTTTGAGCTTCTACGCCTATGCGTGGGGCGAAGTGAGTAGCCCGTTTGCGACCACGCAAATGGAGGCCGTGGCCAGTTTCGCGCGCTGGGGCTTTAAGACCAATGCGGACATGAAGCTCTGCGCCGATACCGCGGGTTTGGTGGCGCATTATCAGGACTTAGGCCTACGTCGGGCAGAGCTGGGTTATGACATTGATGGGGTGGTTTATAAGGTCAATGACCTTGCCCTACAGGCGCGTTTGGGCATTGTGACGCGCTTTCCCAGGTGGGCCGTCGCCCACAAATTTCCGCCAGAGCGCGCGATCACCATTCTCGATGCCATTGATATTCAAGTGGGCCGCACGGGTGCACTTACGCCAGTGGCGCGGGTGCGGCCCGTCACCGTGGGCGGCGTCGTGGTCTCCAATGCGACCTTGCATAATGAGGACTTCATTGCAGGCATTGCGCTCGACCGGGTGACAGGTCTGCCCGTGCGCGGTGGCAAGGATTTGCGGATTGGCGACCACATCGTCATCCAGCGGGCAGGGGATGTAATCCCCCAGATTGTCGATATTTTGGTGGATAAGCGTGAGGCCGGCAGCGAGCCATTTGCTTTCCCCCAAATTTGCCCGTGCCCACTGCAGACACCGGCGATCCGGGGCGGCGATGATCAGGGCGGGGACCTCGACGTCGTGCGTCGCTGTACCGGTGAATTTGCCTGCCCATTCCAGCGCCTGCGGCACTTGGAACTCTTCGTCAGCCGCAAGGCCTTTGACATCGACGGCCTCGGCCCTCGCCAATTGCAGGATTTTTTTGACTGGGGCCTCGTCAAAGAGCCTGCCGACATCTTTAAGCTCGCGGATCATCGCGCCCAATTGGAAGGCCGCGACGGCTATGGCCAAACCTCGCTCAACAATCTCTTCGCGGCCATCGACCAAAGGCGGGATATTGATTTGGCCCGCTTTATCTTTGGGCTGGGTGTTCGCCATGTGGGCGAGACGACCAGCGGCGTCCTAGCGCGCGCCTTTGGTTCTTGGACGGCCTTCAAAGCCGCAATCGATCTGGCGCAAGACCAGCGCGCCAATGAAGCATATCGTCGGTTAGAGGCCACCCATGGCCTTGGTCCGCGCGCGCTGGAGGCATTGTTGAACTGGGCTGCAGAGACCGAAGCGCCGGCGCAGGCGAGCCTGTTTGACGATGCCGCCGAAAACCTTGCCAAGCTCCGATTGTCCGAAGTGGCCATGCCTGCCCGCAAGGCTTTAATTGAGGTCTTCCCGGATTGGGCAGGTCTGGTTAGCACGTTGAAATCAGCCGCCGCTGGCCGTCCGCGCGAAGACTATATCTCCTTAGCCGCGATTGATGGCATGGGCCCGGTCGCCTGTGACGCTTTGCTCGACTTCTTTGCGGAGCCCCACAATCGCGACGCCGTGAACCGCTTACTAGAACAAGTGCGCCCGCGAGACGCAGAGGCACCCGTTTCAGATAGCCCAGTGACCGGTCTCACTGTCGTCTTTACCGGCAGCCTTGAGACCATGACCCGCGATGAAGCCAAGGCCCAAGCAATTCGCCTTGGGGCTAAAGTGGCGGGCAGTGTGTCTGCCAAGACAGATATTGTGGTGGCAGGGCCCGGCGCTGGTTCTAAACTCGCCAAAGCTAGCGAACTGGGTGTGCGGGTGATGACGGAAGCAGAGTGGGCTGTGTTTGTGAGCTGAAGGGCTGCAATTTGTCGTAAACCATTCGCATTGCCACGCTATGTCTGATCTAAATCACACCTGAAAGAAGGCCGCCCCTCCCCATGTCAACACGTTCCAATAGCTTTGCCGATCTAGCTTGTGAGTCATTGTCTCGACGTGGGTTTTTAGCCGCTACAGCAGCGTTGCCGTCCTTGAGTTTGATGGCGAGTGAAGCGCAAGCGGCCCCTGCTGGCTTTAAAGCTGTGGCGGAGAACCGGTTGGACACGGTGGTGGTGCCGGAAGGTTATGTCTGGCAGCCTTTGATTTCATGGGGCGAGCCTTTGTTTGAGGGCATGGCACCTCTGCAGCCCGAAAAGCGCGGCGCACCTTTCGCTTTCACGCGGGTCGAGCAAGAAAATCGCTTTGGCACTCATAATGATATGCTGGCCTTATTCCCTGCCAATTGGGCCTATCCTTGGCCGGAGGGCACAGTGACGCGGGCCATCATGTGCGTCAACCACGAAGCCGTTAGCCCCTTTATGGCGGCGCCCGGGAGCGACGGTCAGCCGATTGATACAAGCACCGAGGCGTTGGAAGCGCTTTATGCCTGCATGGGTGTAAGTGTGTTTGATGTGGCGCATGATCCCGCCAGCGGGGCTTGGTCAGTCGTGAAAGGCCCTGCCATTGGCGTCGGCCGTAACCGCCGCGTGACGCCCTTTAGCGAAGTCGTGTTTGACGGGTCCGCCGCCAATCATCCTTGGATCGCCAAAGCTGGTGCCATCGTCAATGAAGTCGAAAGCGCGCGCTCTGGTGCACCTAAAGTGAGCGGGGCTGTCAAAGCCGGTACTTTCCAAAACTGCGCGGGTGGCTTTACCCCATGGGGCACCTATTTGACGGCGGAGGAGAATTTCAACAGTCAATTCTTCACGTCCAATAAGACCAGCCCCGCTTTGGTCGAAGCCCAAGCCGACGCCGCCTTTGCGGCGGACCAGTCCATCTACCGCTATGATAATTTTTGGCGCATCGGCGGGCCTGCCCAGTTTGACTTAAGCCGCAATCCACATGGCCCTTCGCTCTATGGCTGGATCGTGGAAATTGACCCCTATGATCCAGACTGGCGGCCACACAAGCACACGGCTCTTGGCCGCAAGGCCAATGAATGTGCGACGACCGTTTTGTCCAAAACCAATAAAGCCGTGGTCTATACGGGCGATGATAGCAATAATCAGTTCGTCTATAAGTTTGTGTCTCGTGACCGCTTTGACCCGACCAATCGGATTGCCAATCGCTCGCTCCTGACCCATGGGACGCTGTATGCGGCCCGCCTTGAGGCTGATGGCACCGGGCGCTGGATCGCCTTGACAGCAGCGGCAGCTAACCGTGCCCCCCGTGGTCCGGGCGATACGCCCTTTGCCAATGATGGTGATGTGATGGTGCGCTGTCGTGAGGCTGCGCTGCGGCTGGGTGCCACCAAAATGGACCGGCCTGAAGATGTGGAAAGCCCGACAGACGGCTCGTTCCGTGGGACCGGCACCGTTTTTGTCATGTGCACCGGCAATCTGTCGGACTCCGGGCGGGCTGGCAATGTCGCTAACCCACGGCGCAAGACGATTGCGGGTGATGGGCTTGAACGCAATCATCAGGGCCATATCGTACGGATCCAAGAAGCGCGCCAAGACCCTGCTGCATTGACCTTTACCTGGGACATTTTCGCGGTAGCGGGTGATCCATCTGGCGAGGTGGCACCTGTGACCAATGGCGAAGGCGAGGTCGTCAATGTGTCCTCTTGGCACCTAGGTAAGCCCACGACCACGGGTGATCGCTTTGCCATGCCCGACAATATTACGTTTGATAATCGCAAGTTCTGCTGGATCAGCACCGATGGGACGCCCAGAACCTTTCCGTGTAATGATGGCGTCTATGTGATGCCGATGGTTGGTAAAGGTCCGCGCCCTGTAAAGCGCTTTTTGACCGTGCCGGTCGGGGCGGAATGCTGTGGCCCGTTACTGGCTTGGGACCAAAAGACCTTCTTCTGCGGCGTGCAGCATGTGGGCGCGGAAAGCACGACAGGCCAAGATTATCGCGGTGAGCCCAATGGTCCCTATTCAAGCTTCCCAACGGGCGGCTGGCCGCGCGATGCTGTCATTTATGTCCGGCGGCAGGATGGCGGCACGGTTGGGACTTAAACCGCTCAACATCTGCGAATCTTTGCGTTTCTAACTGCTTTGTAACGTGCCAGACAGGTCGCAATCGTCCACGACTGAAGGATGGTCATGGACTGGGGTGTTCCCCTGCAATCGGGACCGGGGGGGATATCAGCGCAAACGCGACTGATGACGCGTTTAGCCGCTGTCGCGGTTTGGCTAGCGCTTGGCTTTGCGCTCTTGTCGACACAACCCCAGACATTGCCTTCACAGGAACCGATTGGAGTCGCCGCGGTTCGGCTGGAGCCGCTTGCTCGACCACCCCTACTTATCCCGCCTCCAACTATTGTCCCGCCAAAACAGCCAGACGCCGCGTTGAAACAAACAAGTCCGACAGTTTCAAAAAGCACAGCCTCTCAGGCGCTCCCCAACAGCGCACCGAGTAAAAGTCTTGCCTCAGGGCGGTCTGGACCAAGCCCTTCTGGTTTAAGTGACAGAGTGCCAGCGGGGGCACCGATCGTAATTGCCTCCGGACCCAGCCAACCCAGCTCCAGCGCAGGTGTTCCAACCCTCACCACGCAAAGTCAGGCCATCATCAAGGCGCAAGCTTGCGCCCAGATCGATCTCAAAGACCGTCCGCCCGATTGCCCGCCTAATGCGGAACTCAAGCGCCTGTTGCAAATTGCACGCGGGCCAAAATACCGACCGGAGAATGTGGAAGCTTTTTCACGCAACGAATTACGCTGGCGCGACATTCCTCCACCCTGTTTGGAAGATGGGCAAAAGGTGAAGATGACGGGGATGGGCGCGTGCGTGCGCTTTGGAACGACGCCGTCGCGCGTTCGCTCACCGCAGGAAATCTGTGAAGCCAGAGGCCTTGGGGGCTGTGCGCCCGTCCCGTCCCAAGCGGCTGTTAATGCGGCCGTGAAGCAGGCGAAAGGGCAATGATGCCGTCATGTATTCCCAGCCATTGCAGGGTTTGCAGACAAAGCGGCATGAATTAGGGTCCCAGCATGATCACAATCGCCCCAGTCCTGACGACCCCAAATCTCACACTTCGTGGCCACACAATTGAAGACTATGACCGCCTTGCAGCCATGTGGGCAAACCCGGAAGTCATCAAGCATATCGGCGGGCGCGCTTCAACGGCACAAGAAGCTTGGTTCCGGCTGTTGCGTTACTTGGGCCATTGGCCAGCCCTAGGCTATGGCTATTGGGCCGTGTGTGATCGGGAAAGCGGGCTTTATATTGGCGACGTGGGTCTGGCCGATCATAAGCGCGGCATGCACCCAGAGTTTGATGGCACGCCCGAAGCGGGCTGGGTCATTACGCCAGCCATGGCGGGCAGGGGCTTTGCAACCGAGGCGACCCAAGCGATCCTCGATTGGTATGAAGCCAGCTATGGCCGCGCGCGCACCGTCTGCATGATTGAATCGGTGCACGCAGGCTCAATCCGCGTTGCCAACAAATTGGGTTATGAGCGCTTTGCCGAAGTCAGCATGCCGGCCGGGCCAGTTAGTTTGTTTCAGCGCTCTTGATCCAAGCCTCAACCGGGCCCTTTTGCAGGATCGTCAACGGATTGCCTTTACGGTCCACCTTATTGCCCAAAGCCAAGCGCACCCAGCCTTCGGAAATACAATATTCCTCAACATTGGTCTTTTCCTCACCCTTGAAGCGAATGCCAACGCCTTGAGCGAGGACCTCTTCATTATAATAAGGGCTGCGAGGATTGACGCTTAAGCGGTCGGGCAGGGCGGTGGGGCTGGTTTCATCGGTCATCCCCGCTGCTTAGCCTAATGCGGGCGCGAACCTCAAGGGGGCGGTGTAGTGGGTTGGGTAAGGATTGTTGCGACCCGAGCCATTACTTCCGCTAGAATAAGCTCGGACAGCCGGTTTTGGGCTTCAAAAATGGCAAGCTGCATGATCCCATCTCCGGACATGGCTAGATTGATCGCGCAATCTGGCTAGATACGGTAATTGCTTACATAATGACGCGAACGCTCAAGTTCCTTCGGGTGCATTCCAAAGGGGGACACCCGACCACGCAACGCTGAGTGCCGATTGCCTCGCATGCAACTGTATGATGTTGTCATGACAATCGGAGGTGCGCATTATGCCAGCTAACGCGCTTATTCAAACGCGGATTGATGAAGATATCAAGGCGCGTGCCAGTGCAGTCTTGGAAAAGTCGGGCCTTACGGTTTCCGATGCCGTGCGCATTATGTTGACACGTACCGCCAATGAAGGCGTGTTTCCCATGGACATTGCACCGCGGGGTTCAAGCACCGAGGATTTTGACGCTTGGTTTCGGGCGAAAGTCCAAGATGCTTTGGATGATCCTCGCCCCACGATCCCCCATCAAGAAGTTGAACGGCACTTTGTGGATAAGCGCAGCGCGCTTAAGGCTAAGTATTAAGCGAAAGGATGGATTATCCAAATGCCAGAAGTTTTTCGGTTTGGGTCATATAAGTTCTTTTTCTACTCGAATGAAGGCGACCCGCGTGAGCCTGTTCATATTCATGTGCGAGACGGGCGTAATGTCGCAAAATTCTGGTTAAAGCCCACGATTTCAATAGCAAGTTCGCAAGGGTTTGACGCGCGTGCATTGCGGGAAATTTCTGCTATCATTGAGCATAATGTTGTTCGTATCGAGAGGACTTGGAATGACCATTTCAGCTGAAGCTGTTCGTTTCGATGACGATAGCCTGTGGGTTGATCTTAACGATGGCCGCACATTGGGCGTCCCCTTGGCGTGGTTCCCACGTTTGCTGAACGCCACACCCCCGCAAAGGGCAAAGGTGGAAATTTCGTATGGCGGCCTGCATTGGGCCGATCTTGATGAAGATATATCCATTGCAGGCTTGTTGGCCGGACGCGGGGATATGTCACGGCCCGAGGGCGTGGCGGCGTAGGGTGCAATCCGCTTTTCGATTTCACCGTTTATTGGTTTAATTTCCAAGGTGCGCGGGCACTCAAAGCCAGTTAGCCTTCTATTGCATCATCTACCCACCCCCACTGCACCCAGCCTGATAGATACCCTTTACAAAACAGACTCACATAGCTAGTAACGCCGCTCTTGCTTGGACCGGCTGTGGAGAACCTTGGTGTTCTTCAGACGCGGGACGATAAAAGCGCAGGGTTCATACCGCCGAAAAGGGTATGTCGCCTCTGATGGCGCGGTCATACGCGTCTTTGCTTCTTCGACCCCGTCAGATGGCCTTTCCAGCTAAAATTAAGTTTGCGCAGCCTGATGCGTCGCCGGTCAAAAAGGCGTCGTAGCGGGCTTCGTTCGATGTTTGACATGCGGTCCTATCGTTTGGATGACCGCTTCGCGAGGGTAAATATGGCTCAACAGACCATCCGGATCAGGCTCAAAGCCTTCGACCACCGGGCGCTGGATCAGTCCGCCAAGGAGATCGTCTCCACGGCAAAGCGCACTGGCGCAATGGTACGAGGCCCTGTGCCTTTGCCAACGCGCATTGAACGTTTCACCGTAAACCGCTCGCCACACGTCGATAAGAAGTCGCGCGAGCAGTTTGAAATCCGCACGCATAAGCGCGTGCTCGACATCGTAGACCCAACACCACAAACCGTGGACGCGCTGATGAAGCTCGACCTCGCTGCCGGTGTTGACGTCCAAATTAGTCTGTAAGGGCGCCGGCTATGCGTACAGGATTGATCGCAAAGAAAATGGGCATGACCCGCGTGTTTGCTGCCGATGGCGCACACGTGCCTGTCACTGTCCTGGCTCTAGAAGGCTGCCAAGTGGTGGCCCAAAAGACCGACGACAAAGACGGTTACACTGCTTTGCAAGTGGGCGCTGGTGCCCGCAAGGCAAAGAACGTCACTCAGCCCATGCGTGGGCATTATGCTAAGGCCAGCGTTGAGCCTAAGGCGAAACTGCGCGAGTTCCGCGTTAGCTCCGACAATCTTGTCGAAATTGGCATGGAGTTGACCGCTGACCACTTCTTGCCAGGCCAAAAGGTCGATGTCTCCGGCATCACCATCGGTCGCGGCTTTACTGGTGCGATGAAGCGCTGGAACTTCGGTGGTTTGCGCGCAACGCACGGTGTGTCTCTGTCGCACCGTTCGCATGGTTCGACCGGCCAACGCCAAGACCCAGGTAAGGTCTTCAAGGGCAAGAAGATGGCTGGACACTATGGTGTTGAGCGCGTCACCACCCAAAATCTCGTCATCGTTCGTACCGATGTAGAGCGTGGCTTGATCCTGATCCGTGGCGCTGTCCCAGGTGCTGAAGGTTCTTGGGTTGAAATCCGCGATGCGGTGAAGTCAGCAGCACCTGCTGACCTGCCAAAACCAGCCGCTTTCCGTAAGCCAGGCGATCTGAAGATCGTTCAAGCTGAAGTCGAAGTTGCGGCTCCTGTCGAAACTCAAGAGGGAGCCGAATAATGAAACTCGACGTCCTGAATTTAGATGGCAGCAAGGCTGGCTCGGTAGAGCTGGACGACGCCATTTTCGGTGTGGCACCTCGTGCCGACATCTTGCACCGCGTGGTGCGTTATCAATTGGCCAAGCGCCGCGCTGGTACGCATGACACTCAAAATCGTGGCGATGTTTCGCGCACGCACTCCAAGTTCGGCAAGCAAAAGGGTTCTGGCGGCGCACGTCACGGTTCCCGCAACGCGCCGATCTTCCGGGGCGGTGGCGTGGCTCACGGCCCACACCCACGTTCGCATGCACACAGCTTGAACAAAAAAGTTCGCGCTTTGGGCATGAAAATGGCTCTCTCGGCTAAGGCTGCTGAAGGTTCGCTGATCATTTTGGATCAAGCGGCTTTGGATGCACCAAAGACGAAGGTGTTGTTGGAGAACTTCGGCAAGCTCGGCCTGACCAATGCTTTGGTCATCGGCGGCGCACAAGTCGACACCAACTTCCAGCTTGCAGCGCGCAATGTTCCTAACGTGGATGTTCTGCCGGCTGCTGGTCTCAATGTTTATGACGTCCTGCGTCGCCATAAGCTGGTTTTGTCGCGTGAAGCGATTGAAGCCATCTCGGCACGCTTTGCAAGCAAAGGGGAGGCTGCATAATGGCACTTTCCGAACGCCACTACGATACCATCTTGGCCCCTTGGATCACGGAAAAGGGCACTTTGCTCTCTGAAGTGAACCAGGTGATCTTCCAGGTGCCGCTGACGGCAACCAAGCCTGCCATTAAAGAAGCTGTTGAAGCGCTCTTTAAGGTGAAGGTGAAAGCCGTCAACACCATTCGCGTTCAAGGCAAGACCAAGCGCTTCAAGGGCGTGATGGGCAAGCGGAACGACTTCAAGAAAGCAATCATCACGCTGGTCGAAGGCGAGACGATTGATGTGACGACGGGGCTCTAAGGAATGGCACTCAAGACATTCAAGCCGACCTCTGAAGGTCGTCGCCAGCTGGTGATCGTTGACCGTAAGTCCTTGTACAAGGGCAAGCCGGTTAAAGCGTTGACCGAAGGCTTGACCAAAACGGGTGGTCGCAACAACACCGGCCGCGTGACCTCGTTCCGTTCGGGCGGTGGTCACAAGCGCACCTATCGCATCATCGACTTCAAGCGTCGTAAGTGGGATATGCCAGCAACGGTTGAGCGTTTGGAATATGATCCAAACCGCACCGCCTTCATCGCACTGATTAAGTACGAAGATGGTGAGCTGTCCTATATCGTGGCCCCTCAGCGCCTCGCCGTTGGTGACACCATTGTCGCCGGCGAAAAGGTCGACGTGAAGCCAGGCAACGCCATGTTGTTGAAGTCGATCCCAGTGGGCACGATCATTCACAACGTCGAAATGAAGCCTTTGAAGGGCGCTCAGATCGCACGTTCGGCTGGTTGCTACGTCCAATTGGTTGGTCGCGACACCGGTTATGCTCAGATCCGCTTGTCCTCGGGCGAGTTGCGCATGGTTCCAGATAACTGCATCGCCACCATTGGTGCGGTTTCCAACCCAGACAATATGAACGAAAACTCGGGTAAGGCCGGTCGTTCGCGTTGGTTGGGCATTCGTCCTTCGGTTCGTGGTGTTGCCATGAACCCGGTTGACCACCCACATGGCGGCGGCGAAGGCCGTACCTCTGGCGGTCGCCACCCCGTAACCCCTTGGGGTAAGAAAACCCGCGGTCCTAAAACCCGCAGCAACACGACGACTGACCGGTTGATTATCCGTCGTCGTCACGAAAAGAAGGCTTAAGACTATGCCTCGTTCGGTATGGAAAGGTCCGTTTGTGGACGGTTACCTCCTCGCCAAGGCGGAGAAGGCGACGGAATCTCCTCGTCGTGAAGCGATCAAAACTTGGTCGCGTCGCTCCACCATTATGCCTCAGTTTATTGGCCTTACCTTCCAGGTTCACAATGGTCACAAGTTTGTGCCCGTGAACGTTTCGGAAGAAATGGTTGGCCATAAGTTCGGCGAATTTGCTCCAACCCGTACCTATTTCGGTCACGGCGCGGACAAGAAGTCGAAGCGGAGGTAGGCGCATGTCAAAAGCAAAAACCCCTCGCGCCTTGTCTGACAAGGAAGCCTTGGCCCAAGCCCGCAACCTGCGGACCAGCGGCCAAAAGCTGAACCTCGTCGCGCAAAGCATTCGTGGCTTGAAAGTGGACAAGGCCTTGGCTGAACTTCAGTTTTCGCCAAAGCGCATTGCCATCGACGTTCGCAAGTGCCTGCAGTCGGCCATCGCAAACGCCGAAAACAACCATGGCCTCGATATCGATGCTCTGGTCGTTGCCCAAGCCTTTGTTGGCAAAGGTCTGGTTATGAAGCGTATGAACACCCGGGCTCGCGGTCGCGGCGCTCGTATTGAAAAGCCCTTCTCGCACATCACCATCGTTGTGCGTGAGATGGAAGGAGCGGCCTGATGGGTCAGAAGGTCAATCCAATCAGCATGCGTCTGGGCATTAACCGGACGTGGGACAGCCGCTGGTATGCCAACACAGGCGAATATGCGAAGCTTCTTCATGAAGACATCGCGGTTCGCGCTTTCTTGAAAAAGAAGCTGAAGCAAGCTGGTGTGTCGCGCATCGTGATCGAGCGCCCACACAAGAAGTGCCGCGTGACGGTTTATACAGCGCGTCCAGGCATTGTTATCGGTAAAAAAGGCGAAGACATTCAAAAGCTTCGTAAGGATCTGACCGGGATCGTTAAGGACGCGGAAGTGTTCTTGAACTTGGTCGAAATCCGCAAGCCAGAGCTCGATGCAACCTTGGTTGCTGAAAGCGTTGCCCAACAGCTCGAACGTCGCGTGGCTTTCCGCCGTGCGATGAAGCGCGCGATGCAATCTTCCATGCGCATGGGCGCTGGCGGGATCCGCATCACCGTTGCTGGTCGTTTGGGCGGTGCTGAAATCGCGCGGACCGAATGGTATCGTGAAGGCCGCGTGCCTTTGCACACCTTGCGGGCTGACGTTGATTATGGCGTCGCAGAAGCCACCACGGCTTATGGAATCATCGGCATCAAATGTTGGGTTTTCAAAGGCGAAATCTTTGAGCGTGACCCAATGGCTCAAGACAAGCGTGCAGCTGAAGTGGGTGACGCACGTCCCCGCCGCGACAATGATCGTGAAGATCGTCGTCCACGCAATGATCGCAACGATCGTGACAACCGTGGCCGTGGCCGTGGTCGTGGCGACGCGGCTCAAGCTGGCGCGTAAGGGAGGAACTGAAACATGTTGTCACCTAAACGTACCCGCTTCCGCAAGCAGTTCAAAGGCCGCATCCATGGTGCTGCGACCGGCGGGGCTACCCTGTCGTTCGGCATGTATGGCTTGAAGGCTTTGGCACCTGAGCGCGTCACTGCTCGTCAGATCGAAGCTTGCCGTCGTGCCATCACGCGTCAAATGAAGCGTCAAGGAAAAGTCTGGATCCGTATTTATCCAGACGTGCCAGTGTCCAAGAAGCCAAACGAAGTTCGGATGGGTAAGGGCAAGGGTTCACCAGAATTTTGGGCCGCACGGGTTAAGCCTGGTCGGATCATGTTCGAAATCGACGGTGTTGCACAAGAGATTGCAGAAGAAGCGTTGCGCTTAGGCGCTGCTAAGCTGCCAATCGCGTGCAAGATCATTTCACGTGCCGACTTCGGTCTGGCGTAAGGGAGCGTCCACTATGAAAGCCGCTAACGCGCGGGCTTTGACGCCCGACCAATTGCAAGAAGAGCTGCTCAAGCTGAAAAAAGAGCAATTCAACTTGCGTTTCCAACGTGCGACAGGTCAACTTGAAAAGACCCATCGCATCAACCAGGTCCGCAAGGACATCGCGCTCGTCAAGACGATGATGCGCGAGAAGACCACAGCAACGGCTGTTTAAGGAGTAATCGATGCCAAAGCGTATGATGCAGGGCGTCGTGGTGAGCGACAAAGGCGATAAGTCCATCGTCGTGAAGGTTGAACGGACCTTTCTTCACCCAGTCCTTAAAAAGACGGTGCGCCGCTCGAAGCGCTACCATGCCCATGATGACGCAAATGCGTACAAAACGGGTGAGGTCGTGCAGATCCAGGAATGCCCGCCTAAGTCCAAACTGAAGCGGTGGGAAGTGATTGGTCGCGTCGGCAGCTAGTGCTGTCCGATACGGGCTAATAGAAGAGGATCGAATATGATTCAGATGCAAACAAATCTGGATGTCGCGGACAATTCCGGGGCTCGTCGCGTCATGTGCATTAAAGTACTTGGCGGTTCGAAGCGTCGTTATGCGTCCGTCGGCGACGTGATTGTTGTCTCCATTAAAGAGGCAATTCCACGTGGCCGCGTGAAGAAGGGTGACGTCCGTAAGGCCGTTGTCGTTCGCGTCGCAAAGGACATCAAGCGTAAAGACGGCTCCACCATCCGGTTCGACCGGAGTGCAGCTGTACTCGTGAATAACTCGCATGAGCCTATTGGCACCCGGATCTTTGGACCGGTTCCGCGCGAACTCCGCGCTAAGAACCACATGAAGATCATTTCGTTGGCTCCGGAGGTACTCTAGGATGGCTGCGAAACTCAAAAAGGGTGACAAGGTCGTTGTCCTGACGGGCAAGGATAAGGGCAAGACTGGTGAAGTGGTCAAAGTTCTCCCCAAGGAAAACCGTTTGGTTGTCCAGGGCGTGAATATGGTCAAAAAGCACCAGAAGCAGACCCAAGCCCAAGAAGCTGGCATTCGTTCGTTTGAGGCTCCGCTTCAAATCAGCAACGTTGCTTACATGGACCCTACGGATGGCAAGCCAACCCGGGTCGGTTTCAAAACCTTGGATGACGGCCGTAAAGTCCGTGTTGCCAAGCGTTCTGGGGAGGTGATCGGCGATGTCTGAGACCCAAACTTATAAAGCCCGTCTGAAGACCGAGTATAACGAGCGCATCCGCGCCGCGATGCAAGAGAAATTCAGCTATACCAATTCCATGCAGATTCCACGTCTCGATAAGATCGTGATCAACATGGGTGTTGGTGAATCCGTTGCAGACAGCAAGAAGATGCAGTCGGCTTTGGCTGCTTTGAGTGCGATTGCTGGCCAAAAGCCAGTCACCACCAAAGCCCGTAAGTCGATCGCTGGTTTCAAGCTGCGTGAAGGCATGGCAGTTGGCGCGAAGGTTACCTTGCGCGCAGAACGCATGTACGAATTCCTCGACCGCCTGATCACCATCGCGCTTCCGCGCGTGAAGGATTTCCGCGGTCTTAACGGCAAGTCGTTTGACGGCCGTGGGAATTACGCCATGGGCCTCAAGGAGCACCTTGTGTTCCCGGAAATCAACTATGATCAGGTCGACCAGATCTGGGGCATGGACATCATCGTCTGTACGACGGCTCGCACGAATGAAGAAGCGAAAGCCCTTCTTTCAGAGTTCAACTTCCCATTCCGGAACTGATATCATGGCGAAGAAAAGTGCTATCAACCGCAATGACCACCGTAAGGCTCTGGTGAAGAAATTCTCGGCTAAACGCGCGCGCCTCAAGGCAATCGCGACCGATGAAAATCTGCCACTGGAAGATCGCTTTGCGGCTCGTTTGAAGCTGGCGGAGCTTCCGCGCAACTCGGCCGAAAACCGTGTTCGCAATCGCTGCGAGGTGACAGGTCGTCCCCGCGCATTCTATCGTAAGCTCCGCATGTCGCGGATTGCGCTGCGTGACCTCGCGTCCGCTGGCATGATCCCCGGCATGACAAAAGCTAGCTGGTAAGGGAGGGTTGTCATGCAAGTGAACGATCCCGTCGGCGACATGCTCACTCGGATCCGCAATGCTCAAATGCGGAACCGGTCGACTGTCACCACCCCAAAATCCACATTGCGTGCCCGCGTCCTCGATGTTCTCGTCGGCGAAGGTTACATCCGTGGTTATGGGGATATCGAAATCAACGGCAAGATTGAGTTGGAAATCCAGCTTAAGTATTTTGACGGTGCGCCCGTGATCGATACGATCAAGCGCATTTCGAAGCCTGGCCGTCGTGTTTATTCCTCTGTGAAGGACCTTCCGCTCGTGCGTAACGGTCTGGGTATCGCCATCCTCTCCACGCCTAAGGGTGTGATGTCGGATGCGGCTGCTCGGGCTAATAACGTCGGCGGCGAGATCCTCGCGCACGTCTACTAAGGGAGCCGAGAATGTCACGTATCGGCAAACAACCTGTCGCTCTAGCTGGTGCCACCGTCACGATCGACGGCGACATCATCAAAGCAAAAGGTCCACAAGGCGAATTGTCTTTCAAGGTGCACGAGCAAGTCTCGGTTACCATTGAAGGCGGCGTCATCGTGGTAACCCCTAAGAATGACTCGAAACTGGCTCGCTCCTTGTGGGGCATGTCGCGCTCGATGATCGCAAACATGGTTGAAGGCGTCACCAAGGGCTTTGAGCGTACGCTCGAACTCGTCGGCGTTGGCTATCGTGCTGCGTTGGCGGGCAAAGATCTTGAATTGTCGCTCGGCTATTCACACCCAATCGTCTACAAAGCACCAGCTGGTGTGACGTTTGTGGTGCCAAAGCCAACCGAAATCAGAATCAGCGGCAAAGACAAGCAAGAGCTGGGTCAAATTTGCTCGGAAATTCGCAAGTACCGTCCACCTGAGCCTTATAAGGGCAAAGGCGTTCGTTATGCTGGCGAAACCGTCCGTCGCAAGGAAGGCAAGAAGAAATAATGCCATCTTCATTAGCATTAAAGACCAAGCGCACAATTCGTACGCGCTCCCGTCTTCGGGCTTTGGCCAACGGCCGTTTGCGGCTTTCGGTTCATCGCTCGTCCAAAAATATTTCCGCACAAATCATCGACGACGCCAAGGGTGTTACGCTGGTTTCGGCTTCGTCTTTGGAGGCCGCTTTGCGTGCCGCTGAAGGTCAAAAGCTGGACGACGCAGTCGCCGTTGGAAAATTGCTGGCTGAGCGCGCCATTGAAAAGGGCGTAAAGCAAGTGATTTTCGACCGTGGTGGTTATTTGTATCATGGGCGCGTCAAAGCGCTCGCCGACGCCGCGCGTGAAGCCGGCCTTGAGTTCTAAGGAGTAGATCTGATGGCTCGCAGGCCGGAACGTGAACAAAAGAACGAAGAGCGCGATAGCGAATTCGTAGACCGTCTCGTCGCGATTAACCGCGTCGCGAAGGTTGTGAAGGGTGGTAAGAACTTTGGTTTTGCCGCTCTGGTCGTCGTCGGTGACGAAAAGGGTCGTGCAGGTTTCGGCAAGGGCAAAGCCCGTGAAGTGCCTGAAGCAATCCGTAAAGCAACCGAAGAAGCTAAGCGCCGCATGCAGCGTATCCCGCTGCGCGAAGGCCGCACCTTGCATCACAACGCCGCTGGGCGTTGGGGTGCTGGTAAAGTGATCGTCCGCTCGGCCCCTCCAGGGACCGGCTTGATCGCTGGTGGTCCAATGCGGGCTGTGTTTGAAGTGTTGGGCATTAAGGACGTGGTTTCCAAGTCCTTGGGTTCGTCCAATCCTTACAACATGGTGCGCGCAACATTTGACGCTTTGGGCGAGCAAATTTCGCCCCGTCAGGTCGCCAACAAGCGCAACTTGAAAGTCGCTGACGTTCTGGTTCGTCGTAAAGACGGTGCCAGCGGCGTCGAAGGCTCGGAGGGCTAATCGTGGCTGTTGTTGTTGTTAAACAAACGGGTTCGCCCATTCGTCGTCGCTTCGACCAGCGGGAAACCCTGGTCGGGCTTGGCCTGAACAAAATGAACAAGGTTCGTGAACTTGAAGATACACCTGCTGTCCGCGGGATGATCGCCAAGGTTGCGCATTTGGTTCAAGTCGTGGAGGAGCGCGCGTAAGCGTGCTTTAGGAACACCATGAAACTGAATGAATTGTCCGACAACGAAGGCGCAACCAAGGCCCGCATGCGGGTTGGTCGCGGTGTTGGTTCGGGTAAAGGCAAGACTTCCGGTCGCGGTGTCAAAGGTCAAAAGTCGCGTCGCGGCGTTTCGATCAATGGCTTCGAAGGCGGTCAAATGCCAATCCATATGCGCGTGCCAAAGCGTGGCTTTAACGCCCGCTGCAGCAAGGACCATGCTTGGGTCAACTTGGGCCTTCTGGCCAAGGCGATCGCAGCAGGGCGCTTGGACGCTGGCAAACCAATCGATGAAGCAGCCTTGGTTGCTTCTGGTTTGGTGCGTCGCGTTCGCGATGGCGTGCGGATCCTGAACAAGGGTGAGATCGGCGGTAAAGTTGAACTCATCGTGACTGGCGCGTCAGCGGCTGCAGTCGCAGCAATTGAAGCTGCTGGTGGCACAATCACCCTAACCGGCAAGGTCAAAGCTGAGAAGCAAGCAGCCTGAGCCCTTGAGGTCTGATGCGCAATCCCCGATATGGGGGTTGCGTACCTCTTTTTGGCGCGCCAGGCGGATATCCGCTTAGGCGCGCTTTTCATTTTTGGAAAGCACCACGTTCCATGGCTTCAGCAGCCGAGCAACTTGCCCGTAATTTGAACTTCGCTTCCTTTGCGAAGGCCAAAGATCTGCATGCGCGGATCATTTTCACCGTTGTCGCTTTGATCTGTTACCGCCTCGGGACCTTTATCCCGATCCCCGGCATTGACGTCGAAGCTTTTGCCCGCGCCTTCTCGCAAGCGCAGCAGGGCATTTTGGGCATGGCCAACATGTTCTCCGGTGGTGCGGTAGAACGCTTGGCAGTGTTTGCCCTTAACGTGATGCCCTATATTTCGGCCTCCATCATCATCCAATTGCTCTCGTCCTTCCCGGGCCGATTGGAGCAGATGAAAAAGGAAGGTGAAGCTGGGCGCGCGCAACTCAATCAATACACGCGTTATTTGACCGTTGCGTTAGCCATCGCGCAATCGGCGACGATTGCGAATGGTTTGGCGAGTTCGCCCGGTGTTGTGATTGATCCAGGCCCAATGTTTATCGCTTCAACCATCATCACCTTGACGGGTGGCACGATGTTGTTGATGTGGATTGGTGAGCAAATTACCGCTCGTGGTATCGGTAATGGCGTCTCCTTGATCATTTTTGCAGGTATTGTCGCCGAAGTGCCCAAGGCCATTTTCCGCGCTTTGACCTTGGCCCAAGAGGGCTCGATCTCGGGTTTTGCGATTCTGGCCCTTGTGGTGATTTTGACCGGTGCCATCGTGTTGATCGTGTTTGTAGAGCGCTCACAGCGCCGCATCGTCGTGCAATATCCCAAGCGCCAAGTCGGCAACAAAATGACAACGGGGGAGCAATCCTTCTTGCCTCTCAAGATCAATACTGCAGGCGTGATCCCACCGATCTTCGCTTCGTCGCTGTTGTTGTTGCCTGCAACGATGGCTGGTTTTCTGGCTAGCGGGCAATTGCCGGAAAATGCGCCAGACTGGCGGGTTATCCTGCAAGAGGGGATCAGAACCACAGCAGGCCTGCTCGCGCACGGACAGCCTTTGTTTATCCTGTTGTTTGGCTTGCTGATCCTGTTCTTCTGCTTTTTCTACACGTCCGTTGTGTTCAATACCGAAGAGACGGCAGACAATTTGCGCAAGCAGGGTGGCTTCTTGCCGGGTATTCGTCCCGGTGCGAAAACAGCCGATTACTTGGATATGGTGATGAGCCGCTTGACCTTGATCGGTGCGATCTATCTGGTGATCGTCTGTCTTGTCCCTGAAATTGTCAGCTCGCAGTTTGGCATGCAATTTTATCTGGGTGGGACATCGTTGCTCATTGTCGTCTCGGTAACAATTGATACGGTGGCGCAAATTCAATCTCACATGCTGGCACATCAGTATGAGGGCATGATCAAAAGGTCGAAGCTAAAAGGGCGTGGACGGTAAGTTCTAAAGCCTAAGCTCGATCCCAAAGGGGGAAACTAAGATGATGAATTTGATCATGTTCGGCCCTCCTGGGGCGGGAAAGGGCACACAAGCAAAGCGCTTGGTCGAGGGGCGGGGCTTCGTCCAGCTGTCGACCGGTGACATGCTGCGCGCTGCCCGTGCATCGGGCTCTGAGTTGGGACAGCGCGTTGCCGCAGTGATGGATTCGGGCGCGCTCGTTTCCGATGAAATCGTCATTGAACTGATTGATGATCAGATCACCAAGAATCCCGGCGTTGCAGGCTTCATCTATGACGGGTTCCCGCGCACGACCGCGCAGGCCGTAGCCCTAGATGGCCTATTAGCTTCACGTGATCAGCGGATTGATTTGGTTATCCGTTTGGTGGTCGATGATGAAGAGCTGTTGGCGCGCATCACCAAGCGGTTTGAAGATCAGGGCCGCTCTGACGATAATCCTGAGACCTTCGTCAAACGCTTGGCAGCCTATAACACCCAAACCGCGCCGCTTTTGCCATTCTATGGCGACCGGGGCGCGTTGCGCGAAGTCGACGGCATGGCCAGCATGGACGCTGTTGCTTCCGCCATTGATACGGCGCTGGCTGGGCTGTAAGGCTCATCGAGCAGGCTGGCGGGCCGTTTCTTCGCCACCAGAGGATTCGACCGACAACTGCAATCCCAAAGATTTCAAGACAGCCAATGTTGATTTCAGCGTCGGATTGCCCTGCTTGCTGTAGGATCGGTAGAGCTGTTCGCGAGATAGGCCGGTTTCCTGCGCTAGATTGGACATGCCTTGAGCACGCGCGATTACGCCAATAGCATGTGCAATATACGCCGCATCTTGGGTCTTTAAGGCCTCGGTTAGGAAGATCGCGATTGCCTCAGGACTGTCGAGATCTTCCGCAGGATCATAAGAGCTAAGGGTTTCTGTCATTTTACGCACTCCAATTGGCCGCCATCTTTATGGCTGCTTTGATGTCGCGGTCTTGGCTAGACTTATCGCCGCCCTGCAACAGGATGATCCAAGTTCTTCCATGCCTCATGAAATACACACGAATACCAGCTCCGTAATGTATTCTGAGCTCATAAATGTTAGGCGCTACTCGCTTCGTATCGCCTTCAAGGCCGAAAGCCAATCTATCCAGTCTTGAGGCGAGGATAGCCTTTAGCTTCGAATCCTTCAGTCCGGCCCGCCACTTTTGGAACGTCGTGGTTTGCTTTAGCGTTAGCTCCATGCAAGTAGTTTATAGACGACACACAAGAAGTCAAGTTTTGGTCTCGAAAGAAGTTGGAAATTGAGCTGGAACTGAGGTAGGATTGATCCGACGGTCAAGCGAAGGCTTGGACCACTCGGAGGCTGAGGCTTATCCCAAGAGCAATAAGGGGTGATAGCCCCCAGAAATGCGCGCTAGACAATGCTAATGTTTTCAGCGCGAAGCGTTGACTTACGTATGGCATCGCATTAACAAGCGCTCTTCCGTTAAAGGACGCATGCCAACCGACCGGGACGACCGGCTGGTTGGTTATGCGTCGTTTTGCGCACCTCTTGGTTTGTTCCTTAAAAAACAGACCTTAAAACAATAGATTGACCGCACGGCGCAGATCCTCCGCAAGGGGGTGGGGCTGTGAATGGAGAGACAAAGTGGCCCGGATAGCTGGCGTCAACATACCGACGAACAAGCGCGTTTTGATCGCGCTGCAATACATTCATGGCGTTGGCGCTGCCAAAGCCCAAGAGATCTGTGAAAAAGTGGGAATTGCGGCTGAGCGTCGTGTGAACCAATTGACGGACGCCGAAGTCCTCCAGATCCGCGAAACCATTGACCGTGAATATGTTGTCGAAGGCGACCTGCGTCGCGAAGTTTCGATGAACGTGAAGCGCTTGATGGACCTTGGTTGCTATCGTGGCCTTCGCCATCGTCGCGGCTTGCCTGTTCGCGGCCAACGTACTCACACCAACGCTCGCACCCGCAAGGGCCCTGCTAAGCCGATCGCCGGCAAGAAGCAGGTCAAGCGCTAATTTATTTTTCCCCAACGGGCGTGAGCCCGCTGGCTTTCGTCTGGAACCGACACAATGGCAAAAGATACCACCCGCGTCCGTCGTAAAGAGCGCAAGAACATCGCAAATGCGGTGGCTCATGTGAACTCTAGCTTCAACAACACGATGATCACCATCGCTGACCCTCAGGGCAATGCGATCTCGTGGTCGTCCTCTGGCATGATGGGCTTTAAGGGCTCACGTAAATCCACCCCTTATGCGGCTCAGGTAGCTGCAGAAGATGCAGGCCGCAAAGCGGCTGAGCACGGTGTCCGTAACCTCGAAGTCAATGTGTCCGGCCCAGGTTCTGGTCGCGAGAGCGCGCTGCGCGCCTTGCAGTCGGTTGGTTTCATCATCAGCTCGATCCGTGATGTAACCCCGATTCCGCACAACGGCTGCCGTCCACCGAAGCGCCGTCGCGTTTAAGCGCGCGGCATTCGCGGGTCCACACGGGCCCGCATTCGGTTGACTATTGACTTGGCGAACAAAGTTTCGCCCCCGACTATATAGAGGATTACATGGTGCTCGAAAAAAATTGGAAGCTGTTGATCCGCCCAGATAAGACTGTCATTGAACATGGTTTCGATCCAGCGCGTAAAGCAAAGCTGATCGCAGAGCCATTGGAGCGCGGGTTTGGGATGACTTTGGGCAACGCGCTTCGTCGCGTGCTTTTGTCGTCTCTGCGCGGTTCGGCCATTACCTCGGTGCAGATCGACGGTGTTGTCCATGAGTTTTCCTCGATTGCTGGTGTACGTGAAGACGTGACCGACATCGTGTTGAATATCAAAGGCGTGGCTTTGGTCATGCATGCAGACGGCCCAAAGCGCATGACCTTGCGCGCGCAAGGCCCAGGTGAAGTCACCGCTGGCGAAATCCAAGCCGGTAGCGACATCGCAATCCTGAACCCAGAGCAAGTCCTTTGCACGCTGGACGACGGCGCTGAAATCCGCATGGAATTCACCGTTGAAAACGGCAAGGGCTATGTGACTGCGGACGCAAACCGCCCAGAAGATGCACCAATCGGCTTGATCGCGGTTGACGCGCTCTACAGCCCGGTCAAGCGCGTTGCCTACAAGGTGGAAAACACCCGCGAAGGCCAAGTGCTCGACTATGACCGTCTGGTCATGGAAGTTGAAACCAATGGTGCCATGACGCCTGAAGATTCGATTGCTTATGCAGCGCGCATCATTCAGGACCAATTGGACGTCTTCATCAACTTCGAAGAAGCCAAGACCAAAAAGGTTGAAGAAACCCGCCCAGAATTGCCATTCAACCCAGCTTTGTTGAAGCGTGTGGAAGAGTTGGAATTGTCGGTGCGTTCGGCAAACTGCTTGAAGAACGACAACATTATCTATATCGGCGATCTGATCCAGAAGACCGAAGCAGAAATGTTGCGCACGCCAAACTTCGGCCGCAAGTCCTTGAACGAAATCAAGGAAGTCCTCGCGCAAATGGGTCTCCATTTGGGCATGGAAGCGCCAAACTGGCCCCCTGAAAACATCGACGAACTCGCTAAGAAGTTCGAAGACCAAATGTAATCAAGACGCAACGTCGCGAGACGTCGCAAGATGGAGAAATAGAAATGCGCCACGGTCACGGACACCGGAAACTGAACCGGACACATGAACACCGCACTGCCATGTTCGCCAACATGGCTGCCAGCTTGGTGAAGCACGAGCAAATCGTGACCACCTTGCCCAAGGCAAAGGAATTGCGCCCAGTTTTGGAGCGCTTGATCACTTTGGCTAAAAAGGGTGACTTGGCTTCGCGTCGTTTGGTTGCTTCGCGCATGCGCGACGAGACCCAAACCAAGAAGCTGTTTGACGTCATCGGCCCACGCTATGCCGACCGCGCTGGTGGCTATTTGCGCATCATGAAAGCGGGCTTCCGCCATGGTGACAATGCCGCCGTCGCCGTGATCGAGTTTGTCGACCGCGACGTCAGCGCCAAGGGCAAAGACTCCGGCCCAGTTGCTGGCGACGAATAAGCTTTAGCGCCCATATCGAATTAAAAGGCCGCCCTGTCTGGGGCGGCTTTTTTTTGTTTTTGGGGTGGGGGCTGCAGAGGTGTATGCACCAAAGCGTATTTTTCACACTATCTGCTAGACCAATTGATCGGGTTGAGTTACCTTAAGTATAGAGGTGGAGCTATGTCTGCGAAAAGTCAGCATGTGGTGCCAAGTAAGGATGGGTGGCGCGTCATTCGTTCCGGGTCGACTAGGGCGTCGAGTACGCATTCGACCCAAGACGAAGCAGTTAAAGTTGCTAGGGCGCGGGCTCAATCCTTAAAGTCTGAGCTTTATATTCATGGCAAGGATGGGCGCATTAGAGAGCGGAATTCCTATGGAAAGGATCCGGCTCCCCCAAAGGGTTAAGCATGGCAGCAACTTTCGACAACTCTGTTTTTATTAATTGTGCGTTTGATAAAGAATTTTCTCCCTTACTTCAGGCCATAGCATTTTGTGTGGTGGACCTTGGTTTCTATCCACGTCTTGCGCCGGAAACCGCGGATCATTCGACGGCTAGGTTGGATCGAATCGCCGCACTCATTTGCGGCTCAAGATTCGGCATTCATGATTTAAGTAAATGCAAAGCAGGTGTTCCAGGAGAGTATTGCAGAATGAATATGCCGTTCGAACTCGGTATGGACTTTGGGGCCCGTCGGTATGGCAATGGTGCAATGAAGACAAAAGCAATCCTTGTGCTCGAACATACCATTTATGATACAAAGAAATCCTTGTCTGACATAGCTGGTTGGGATGTGTTAGCCCATGACGGCAATTATGACATGGCGGTCAGGCAAGTTCGAAATTGGATGGTGCAGGCTGCTGGGGCGTCTCCGATCGGACCCGCAAGAATCATTGCGAACTACGCCTCTTTTCAACAGTGGTATTATGAACGCGAGCTTGAACTAGGGTCCTCTGAAGAGGATATCAGATCATATCCAACAATTGAGCTCATTGCCGCGATGGGCGAATGGGTGGTTTTGGGCCGGCCGTCCTAAGAAGTCCATCGAATTTTGATATCCGATTAAGCAGATGAGACTATCCACATCGCGTGTTGCCACCCTATAAGCCCCCATGCCCCGCCTCATCCTGTTCAACAAACCCTATGACGTCCTCTGCCAGTTCTCGGGCGGGGAGGGGCGGCAGACTTTGGCGGATTTTGTGGAGGTGCCGCGCGTCTATCCCGCTGGCCGCCTCGACCGGGATAGTGAGGGGCTTTTGCTCTTGACCGATGATGGCAAGTTGCAAGCAAGGATCGCGGACCCTCAGTTCAAATTGCCCAAGACCTATTTCGTGCAGGTGGAAGGCATCCCGACAGATGGGGCGCTCGAAGGCCTCGCCAAAGGGGTGATGTTGAATGATGGGCTAACGCGGCCTGCTGACGTTGCGCGCCTCGACGATCCGGGCCTATGGCCGCGCGATCCGCCAATTCGGGTGCGCAAGAGCATTCCCGATAGCTGGATCAGCCTGACGATCCGCGAAGGTCGCAATCGACAGGTGCGTCGCATGACTGCCGCCATTGGTCATCCGACGTTACGGCTCGTACGGATGAAGATTGGAGAGTGGGCTTTGGGCGATCAGGCACCGGGTCAGTGGCGCGATGCACCACTGTAACATCTGCGTGGCCCTTGCCTTGTCTGACTGATTTGTCACAATTGAGCCACTTGCGGTTCATAGGAAGGGTGCCTTCATAGAAGCCATGAACAAACAGACATCCAATGGAGGCCGGGTCGGCATGTTAAAATTGATCGCCGCTTCTGCGTTGGGCGCGGGCCTCGTCACGGGTGTGCCCTTGATCGCCCAAGTCGCCACGGGCCAAAAACCAGCCGCTTTAGCCCCTAGCACCCTAACCAGCACGCCAGCCCAGCCCCGTGTGGTTCCTGCCACCAAGTCTGACGCCATCTCCTCCTACGCGCCCATCGTGCGACGTTCGTCTGCGGCGGTCGTCAATGTCTACGCGCGCTCGATCCAGCGCGGCCGGGTAGCGGTTGATTTCTTTGGCGGCGCTTTCCGCATGCCAGACCGCGCCAGCCAAAGCCAAGGCTCTGGCGTCGTGGTGCGCGATGATGGGATCATTGTCACCAATAATCACGTGGTCGATGGGGCCACCGAATTGGTCGTCGTATTGGGGGACAGGCGGGAGTTTCCAGCCAAAATCGTCCTGACCGACCCGCGCACCGATCTAGCCGTGCTGCGCATCGACACCAAGGGCGAGCGGCTGACTGCCTTACGCTTTGCTGACACCTCAAACGCCCAAGTGGGCGATCAGGTTCTAGCAATTGGCAATCCGTTCGGCGTGGGCCAGACCGTCACGGGCGGGATCATATCGGCCCTTGCCCGCACGGACGTAGGCATTACCGACTATAGCTTCTTTATCCAGACCGACGCCTCGATCAATCCCGGTAATTCGGGCGGGGCGCTGGTGGATATGAATGGCGATCTAGTTGGCGTGAATACGGCGATCTTTTCCCGCTCTGGCACTTCGGCTGGCGTTGGCTTTGCCATTCCGGCTGAGATGGTCAAGCGCGTGGTCGATGGGGCCGTCACCGACGGCAAAGTTATCCGCGCTTGGACCGGGATTAAAGGCCAGAATGTTGACGCAGAAGTCGCCCGCTCGCTGGGGCTTAGTCGTCCGGGTGGTATTTTGGTGACGGATGTCTATCCAGGCTCTGCCGGGGCCGAAGCAGGCTTGCGCAGGGGTGATGTGATTACCGCCTTTGCAGGCAGCCCCGTAGCCGACGATTCTGGCCTAAAATATCAAGCTGCAACCCGAAAGCCCGGCGAAGCGGTTGAGTTTACCTTCCAACGCCAAGGCCAAGTTCGGACCAGTCGCGGCAAGCTCTCCGCCCCTCCGGGAGAGACCCAAACCCCGCGTGTGCTGGCCGGACGGCACAGCTTTGACGGCGTGAGTATCGCCACGATCAATCCAGCTTTGGCAGAAGAGCAGGGGGTGGACCCGTTCACGCGCGGCGCAATCGTCACCGCCGTGGATGGCGCGCGGGAAGGGGCCCGCGCTGGCCTTCGCCCGGGCGATATCATCTTGCAAGTCAATGATGAGCCGATTCAATCGTCGCAAGACCTCTCGGACCGTCTCAGCGGGGGCCAGCGAGGCAAGGTCACGATCCAACGGGGGGATCAGCAAATCACGGCGGTTCTGTTCTTGTGAGCGATCTGTTTGCGGCCTCGGGACTGGAAGCAGACCTAAACCGACCCCTGGCTGACGTGCTGCGCCCAACGAGCCTTGCCGATATAGTCGGGCAAGATCATCTCTTGGCTCCAGACGGTGCCATTGGCCGCATGGTGGCGCAAAAGCGGCTGTCCAGCATGATCTTGTGGGGCCCGCCGGGCGTGGGCAAAACCAGCCTTGCGCGCTTGCTAGCCGATGCGTCCGATTTGGCCTTCACCTCCATTTCGGCGGTGTTCTCAGGCGTTGCCGATCTGCGCAAAGCGTTTGAGGCCGCAGCGCAATTGCGCGCCACGAGGCGCGGTACCCTGTTGTTCGTCGATGAGATCCACCGCTTTAACCGCGCCCAGCAAGATGGCTTCCTGCCCTATGTCGAGGCCGGCACGGTCACTTTGGTGGGTGCTACGACCGAGAACCCCAGCTTTGAGATTAATGGCGCTCTCTTGTCGCGCGCGCGGGTCTTCGTTCTAAAGCGCCTCGAAGACGAAGGCCTTGAAACGCTGCTAACCCGTGCCGAGGCCCATTATGGCCGCCCTGCGCCCTTGGACGCACAGGCCCGCCAGACGCTGATGGATTTTGCCGATGGCGATGGCCGCCATTTCTTGACCTTGTTGGAAGAGGTGTTTCAAGCCGCTTTTGACCAGCCCTTTGACCGTGCAGGCCTCAGCCAATTCTTGCAACGGAGGGCACCCGCCTACGACAAGAATAAGGACGAGCATTATAATCTGATCTCGGCCCTGCATAAGTCCGTCCGCGCCAGTGATCCTGATGCGTCGCTTTATTGGCTGGCGCGCATGCTGCATGGGGGCGAGAACCCGCTTTTCATCGCCCGCCGCTTAGTAAGGATGGCGAGCGAGGATATTGGCTTGGCGGACCCGACTGCACTGCGCGTCACGATTGCTGCCCGCGACGCTTTTGAGTTTTTGGGCTCGCCCGAGGGGGAGCTGCCTTTGGCGCAAGCCACTTTGCATCTGGCCTGCGCGCCCAAATCCAATGCCGCCTATGTGGCATTCAAAAAGGCACAGGCCCTTGCCGCCCAAACAGGCTCCGAACCCCCACCCGCGCGGTTCCTCAATGCCCCCACTTCGCTGATGAAGGAACAGGGCTATGGCAAAGGCTATGTCTATGATCCCGACGCCCCGGGCGGCATTTCAGGGCTTTCCGGCTTACCAGACCGCATGGGACCGCAAGACCTCTATCAGCCGACCGAGAATGGTGCCGAGGCGCGGATTGTGGAGAAGCTTGAAGCTTGGCGCGCGCTGCGGCGGGAGAAGTTGTAGGGGGTGAAGGACCGCGCAGCACGAGCTGCGCATCTATAAGCGTTGGCATGCGCAGCTCGTGCTGCGCGCTCCATTGCGGACGGTAACGCTCCATCTTGCTGTCGCAGATCGAGAGATGGTGCAGTCCAGTAGGACTGCACCCTACCGCGCCCGACCTTCTTTTCCTGCACCTGCGAACTTCCCCCGCGGACGCAATTGTCCTAACTGAGCAGCATGACTGAGCAACATCCCTCCCCCGACGAATTGATCCATGGCTTAACCACTTTGTTGGACGTCGAAACGCTCGACACCGACCTCTATCGCGGCGCGCGCAAAGACGGCGGCCGGGGGCGTGTGTTTGGTGGGCAAGTGATTGCCCAAGCCTTGATGGCCGCGTGTAAATCGACCGACACCGATCGTTTGCCCCATTCGATGCACGCTTATTTCATGCGGCCCGGCAATGAGGATTTCCCCGTCGTCTACCGTGTCGTGCGCGACTATGATGGTGGCAGTTTCTCGACCCGTCGCGTCATTGCCCAGCAGCAGGGCGTGCCGATTTTGAATATGGCCGCTTCCTTCCACAAGCTGGAGCAGGGTCTGAACCATCAAGACAAAATGCTGGACATGCCAGACCCCGAGTCTTTGCCGTCGGAGATGGAATGGCGGCAAAAGTCGATTGATATGGTGCCCGAGCGGTTTCGCCCCTTCTTCTTGACGCCGCGCCCGATTGAGTTTCGCTCACTCGATGCTGCCGCTTGGCTGAAGGCGGATAAGATGCCGCCGATGCAGAATTCGTGGTTCCGCGCTGTCGCTCCCATGGGCGATGACCCGCAGATTCACCGCGCTGTGCTGGCCTATGCCACCGACATGCAGCTTCTGGGAACATGTGCGCGCCCCCATGGTCTCAGCTGGATGCGGGGAGAGTTGATGACCGCGAGCCTTGATCACGCCGTTTGGATTCACGATGATTTCCGCGCGGATGAATGGTTGCTGTATTGCACCGACAGCCCGTGGGCTGGGCGTGGGCGCGGCATGAACCGCGGCAAAATCTATACGCGTGACGGGCGCTTGGTGGCCAGCGTCGCGCAAGAAGGCTTGATCCGGGTGATGAAAGCTAAAGGTGGCGCGTGACGCGGCGGGCCAAGCTCGGTTAAACATAGGGCATCATGCGTCCTGAAAGCCTGTTTGCCCTCTTTGCGCCTTTAACGACCCTACCCGGGGTCGGCCCCAAGATTGCGCCTTTGGCGGCCAAAGCGGCAGGCGGTGAGACGGTGCGCGATCTGGCGTTTCACTTGCCGACAGGCCTCGTCGACCGACGCTATCGCCCAAAGATCCATGAAGCAGAGCTTGGGCGGCTATGTACCCTCGAAGTGACGGTGGAGCGCCATCAGCCCGGTGGCATGGGCCGGCCCTATAAAATCCAAGTGTCAGATGACACGGGCTTCTTATCGCTTCTCTTCTTCAAGCCCAACGCACGCTATCTGACCGAGCGTTTGCCCGAAGGGGCGGTCCGCGTGGTGTCTGGCGAAATCAGCGAACGCTATGGCGAGCGGCAGATGATCCATCCCTCGCGTATCCTCAATCTGGATGATCCCGATCTGGGCGTGGTGTTTGAGCCGATTTATCGCAGTGTCGCCGGCCTCTCGCATCGGACTTTGGCGAAGATTTGTGGCGCAGCGGCGCATAAGGCTGAGGGGCTTGCCGAATGGGCCGATCCAGCCCTTGTGGCACGCGAAGGGTGGGAGAGCTTTGGCGCAGCCCTTGTGCGTGCCCATGCCCCTGATGGGGAGGATGAGATCCTGCCCAGCACGCCTGCGCGGCGCAGGTTGGCTTATGATGAGCTATTCGCCCGCCAAATTGCCCTGCAGCTGTCAGGTGCCGCAAGGCGGCGCACGCCAGGGCGCGCCATTCATGGCACAGGAACTTATACCGACGCTCTATTAGCCGCTCTGCCCTATCAGCCGACAGGCGCCCAGACCCGCGCTTTTGCCGAAATCGGGGCGGACATGGCGGCTTCCACGCCGATGTTGCGCCTGCTGCAAGGCGATGTCGGCGCGGGCAAGACTTTGGTCGCCGCGTGGTCGATGGCGCGGGCGGCGGAAGCTGAGATGCAATCGGCCTTGATGGCCCCCACCGAAATCCTCGCGCGCCAGCATTATGCGGGCCTCGCTCCTTTGATGGCCAAGATCGGCCTGCGCCTCGAAGTGCTGACCGGCAAGGATAAGGCCAGTCACAAGCGCATGGTGCTGGAAGGCCTCGCCAATGGCGATATCCATGCGGTGTGCGGCACCCATGCCCTGTTTCAACAAGGCGTCGTGTTTCAGCAATTGGGACTGGTGGTGGTCGATGAGCAGCACCGCTTTGGTGTCGCGGACCGCAGGCGCCTGATCGACAAGGGTTTTGCGCCTCATGTGCTCGCGATGAGCGCGACGCCAATTCCACGCACGCTTGCCATGGCCGTTTATGGTGACCTTGATGTCAGCCGTCTCGATGAAAAGCCACCGGGCCGTGCGCCAATCAAGACTATCGCCATGTCGCTCGACCGGCTGGATGAAGTGGCCGAAGCCGCCCGTCGCGCCATTGAGAAAGACGACCGCGTATTCTGGGTCTGCCCGCTCGTGGAAGAAAGCGACAAGGTGGATGTATCGGCGGCAAGCGACCGCTTTCAGGACCTGCAGGCCATTTTTGGCGACAGTGTGCGCCTAATCCATGGCCGGATGTCATCAAAGGACAAAGACGAAGCGATGGAGGACTTTCGTAGCGGGGCTGCGAAGATACTGGTCGCCACGACCGTCATCGAAGTGGGCGTCGATGTGCCCGAGGCCAGTGTGATGGTGATCGAGCATGCCGAGCGCTTTGGCCTCGCCCAATTGCACCAGCTTCGGGGACGGGTAGGGCGGGGCGGCAAACCCGGCCACTGCCTGCTGCTTTATGCCAATCCGTTGAGCGAGATGGGCGCGCGGCGCATCGCGAAATTACGCGAGACCGAAGATGGCTTTGCCATTGCTGAAGAAGATTTCAAGCTGCGCGGCGGGGGGGACCTATTGGGCCTACGCCAATCGGGTATCCCTGCCTTCAAGCTGGCAGACGCAGCCCTCCACTCAGACCTATTGGCCATCGCCCAGCGCGATGCGCGTGTGTTGGTGGACGCCGACCCGACACTCTCCAGCCCACGTGGCCTTGCAGCCCGATTGGCGCTGCATCTGTTTGATCAAGTGGATCCCGAAGTGTTTTTGGGGACGGGGTGAGGGTTAGTCGAGCGCTGAAACCAATTGCTCCGCCGCGATCAGGTCAACGCGCCTTGCATTGGCGATTTTTTCTTCGTCGGGGTCGCGGCCCCAGCGTTCGGCCTGCCAGTCTTCTTCCACGCGTATAGCGCGGAAGGCGGTTTCGCCGTCTATGTGGCGGTGGATCAGGGCAAGTGCCACGATGGCAGAGCCGGCGAGCCCATTGGCAAAGGCCAACGCCGTGAGGCGCAGATCGTCGAGTGCGTGGGCAGCGGCTTCAATGCGGGCGAGCGACTCTTCAGGTTGATCAATCGCCAAAGCCTGCATGGTGGTTGCAAGCTGAACTCCCAAGTGCGCTTCTGCCCAAGCAAGTAACGGATCCCATGCCGCAGCTTGGGCGGCAACAAGGCTGGCAGGCGTTGTTGCGCGATAACAAACAAGGTCTGTCGCCGCATATTTGACGATCTCGCCGACCATGGCGGTTCGGGTCTCTGCCGCCCGGTCTAATGCGACATTGACCAGCCGGGTGATTGGCATGGCGAAAGGGTCGATGGTTTCGAGTTGCGCATCCCACTCTGCGGCAACCAGTTTGGCCGCGGCCTCGGTTGGAAGGATCAGCGGCCTTTTTGCTGGTGTCTTCGGCGTCGCCCGATCAAGGCGAACAGCAAAGCCGGTTTCGACCGGGGCGATATCGACTGTCTTGTAAAAGCGGCGGCTGGATGTTTGCTGGGTCATCAGAGTCAAATAGGATGTTTAGCCACTACTGGCCAGCCGAGTGCGTTGGGAGATGTAACGCGCAGCGATCTTATGCCTGTTTGCGGTCTGTTTCCTCGGAGCCTTCTTGGGGGCCTTCTTGTGCTCGAGCAATCGTAACCTCAATGCCGTCTATCAGACTTTTGGGGGTAATCGGTTTGGCGATATAATAATCACAACCAGCTTCCCGACCTTGATCGACATGCTCCTGCAGCGCATTAGCGCTCAACATGGCGATTGGTGTTCTTTGTAGGCCCTTTGCCGCCTCTAGCCGTCGGATTTCACGCGTTGCAGTTAGCCCATCCATTTCCGGCATTTGCATGTCCATGAGAATGACGTCAAACGATCCTTGCTGAAATGCCTCTAAAGCCTCCAAGCCATGGTTAGCAATGGTCAGGTCAATGCCAAATGGTTCTAAAATCAACGCGACAACGCGCTGATTAATCACATGATCTTCAACCAAGAGAATTTTGAGGTCATTTTGTGCTGGGTCATCTGGCCCGGTCTCTGTTGAACCAGAAATGACCATTTCTACCCCGCTAAACACCGCGCGAGGTGACGTGCGATGGATCGGTAGGTCCAATCGAAACACGCTTCCCACACCGGGGGTCGATTCAGCAAGAATTTTTCCGCCCAGCGCGCTGGCCAGGGCGAGACAAATGGACAAGCCAAGGCCTGACCCACCAAATGCTCGGGTTATTGAAGTGTCCGCTTGCTCAAAGCGATTGAACAGGCGCTTTTTAGTCGTGTTATCAAAGCCGATACCAGTATCAGAAACTTGAACCATAAGTTGGTCGGCGCTGTCGCCATCAGCAGCCTCAGACAAAGTGACTTCGATACCGACTGAACCAAATTGAGTGAACTTGACGGCATTTGACACCAAGTTCGAGACAATCTGGCGAAGCCGCAAAGGATCGCCTCGGAAAACACCGTGTGCATTGGGGGCAATATGCACAGTGAATTCCAGGTCTTTTGTTTCCGCAGATGGGCGCAAAATCTGTGTCGTTTGTTGGATGAGCTTGAAGAGGTCGAACTCCTCTTCAGTGATTTCAAGCTTGCCAGCTTCGATTTTAGAAAGGTCTAGAATATCGCCAAGTAAGCCCTCTAACGCGTTTCCTGACGATAAAATCAGGTTGACCATTTCTTCCTGACGCGGATCAAGGTTTGTGCGGGCTAAAGCGCCCGCCATGCCGATGACGCCATTCAGGGGCGTCCGAATTTCATGGCTCATATTGGCAAGAAAGCTGGATTTTGCTTGATTGGCGGACTCTGCCTTGGTCGCCAAATCAGCGATCTCTCGGGCTTGCAGAAACTGAGCGACCCGCTCAGCCAATGAGACAACGAACGCACATTCATCATCATTCCATTGGCGGGCTTTGCCTTGGGATTCACAGCATAACACACCCTTTAACTCGCCATCAAAGAGAATTTGGGCGTCCAAAAGTGACTTAATTCCCAATGGTTGACAATAGTCGACGTTTAGCCGATCTGCGCGTGGATCTGTTGCCACATCATGGATAGCTGCAACCCGATCCTGTTCCATTGCTTGAAAATACAAAGGGTAATCACTCCGACGGATAGACTGCCCTTCACTAAAATACTCCGATGAATTCTCACGTCGTTGCACGCAGCGGAGTGTTTCGTGACTTTCATCAAATACCCATAAGCTTGCGCGCTCTACTTCCAGTGCCGAAGTGGCCGATTGGGTGATGGCAGAAGCGAATTCAGCTAAGTCGACTTCGCCCGTTAGTTGTAAGCGAAGCAATTGGTCGAGTTCTTGGCTAAAAAAGGCTAGTTTTTTCGACCTTTGCAACTGGTCGTCAACACTGGCCCGCAAGAGGGCCGCTGCATCGCACAAGCCTGCAAACTTACCTTGATCCGTTACAATAAATCCATCCAAGAAAGTTTCGTTTGTGTATTCGGCAAAGGAAGCAGAAACCTGAAGGACTGACTGATGCTTGTCGAATATTGGGGGCGCTTTGTTCATCAGCATTGCAATTGGGCGCTTCTCCCATAGCGCGCGCCCAAAAGTATCCGCGTATTTGAGCAAAAAGGCTTGTCGCGATACTAAGCCAACTGGCATTTTGTCGGTATCGATGATTGCAATTGCCATGCAATTGGGGTCCGCACTGAAAATCTCAAACGCATCTTGCCCTGTCGCAGTTGACAGGAGATGGGGAGAATTTGGACTTAGCAACCGAATGATCATTTTGGCCTCTCGCTACCATTACTAGTCCTACAAGCCTAAAAAATCGTTGTTCTACTGTGACATTTCTGTGAATGGATGCACGAATTAAAAGCCTTAGGTTTGGTTTTCTTTGATTTACCCACTCTAGGCCAGTGAAATCCTTGACCCAATCTAACCGTCGCGCCAATGGGAAGCGCTAAGGAACCTGCCATGTTAGATAAAATTCAAAAAATCCTTGAATCGCGCGCGTTCGAGTGGGCGATCACCGCCTTGATCTTGGTCAACGCGGTGATTTTGGGTCTGGAATCTTCGCCGAGCATTATGGCGGCTTGGGGTCCGCTCCTAACCGGACTGGATAAAGCTTTGCTCGCTATTTTCGTGGTGGAGCTGGGGCTGAAGCTTCTGGTGTATCGGCAAAAATTCTTTCAATCTGGTTGGAACTTGTTCGATTTCACCATCATTGCGATCGCACTTGTGCCCGCATCAGGCCCCTTGAGCGTATTGCGGGCGCTGCGCGTCTTGCGTGTGTTGCGCCTAATTACCATCATCCCAAGCTTAAAGCGTGTGGTAGGGGCGATGCTTTCAGCATTGCCTGGCATGGGCTCCATCATCGTTTTACTTGCCTTGGTTTTCTATGTCAGCGCTGTGATGGCGACAAAATTGTTTGCGGCAACCGAGCCCGAAGCTTTTGGCGACCTTGGCCGCAGCCTCTACACCCTATTTCAGCTTATGACTTTGGATGGCTGGTCCGGCGAGATCGTCAAGCCAGTCTTAGAAAACCATCCCTATGCAATGTTCTTCTTCCTGCCGTTCATCCTGTTCAGCGCTTTTGTGGTCTTGAACCTTTTTATCGGGGTAGTCGTTGGGGCGATGCAGGATGAGGCCCAAGATGTGGTTGCGTCCGCAGCGCTGACCACACAAGCGCGCGAGGAAGCGTTGCTGAATGAAATGAGAGCGTTACGGGGTGAAGTTGAGGCTCTGCGTGAAACGCTGAAACGCAAATAGTTGGCCTATACGTAGCCCTGAAGGAGTTGCTCGAGTTCCCCCATTTGGTGGGTGACGCGCGCGGCGCCTGCTGCCAGCATTTCTTCGGTCGTACCAAAGCCCCATGATACGCCGATTGCCGTCGTCCCGGCCTGAACGGCCATGGTCATATCATGCTCGCTGTCGCCGATTACCAAGGTCTGGTCTGGTCGGGCACCGACCACGCGCATATTCTCCAGCACCATATGCGGGTGAGGTTTGCCCGGACCGTCATCGGCACAGAAATGGGCTTGGAAGAGATCGCCCCAAGCGTGCTGCTCCAGCATGGCATCAAGCCCCCGACGGGACTTGCCCGTGGCGATGCCCAAAACCCAATTGTCCGCCAGCAAACTGCGTAACAGCGCATCGGCCCCGTCATAGGCGGGTGACTGAAAGGCTGGGTCTTGCCGCATGTCGAAAAAGGCGGTGCGATAACTCTCGAGAATAGACTGGCGCAGCGCGTCATCGGCATCCGGGGCGAGAAAGGCTAAGCCCGGCCCCAAAGACAGGCCAATGACCCGCCGGGTCCGTTCAAACCCCGGAGGGGCAAGTCCGGCACCAATAAAGGCCCTATCCATGCAGGCGGTTATGATCGCACGGCTATCGACCAAGGTGCCGTCAATATCAAAGACCGCGAAACGAAGGGTCAAGCATCTACCCGGAAATGTTCAAACGGATCGCGGCCTTCAAACTGCTGGAAGCCTAGCGCATCAAACGCTTTCAGCATGTGAGGTGGCAGGTCGGCAGTAACGCTCAAAATCCCGCCCTTTGGGTGTGGGATGCGGATCGCACGCGCATGCAGATGCAATTGCTCGCTCAAGCCACCAATAGGCTCGCGGTCACACACATATTTCGGGTCACCGGCGATGGCATAGCCCATTTCCGCCATATGGAAGCGCAATTGGTGGGTGCGTCCGGTAATAGGCTTCAGCGCCACCCAAGATGCCTTTGTACCGGCGTTTGAGATGACGTGATAATCGGTGATGGCGAACACCGCATTGGGTTCCCCGTGCGCTGCGCGCTGCATCAACTCATTATCAGGGTTCTTGGCACTGCCGGCTTTGATCATCCAACCGCGGACTTCGCCTGACAGTGGATGGGGCGTACCCAAACAAATGGCCCAATAAACCTTCGTGGTCTTGCGCCCTGCAAAGGCTTTAGACAATTTTGCGGTGGCGGCTGGATTGCGGCCAAAGATCAAGACACCCGAGGTATCCTTGTCCAAGCGGTGGCAGAGTTTTGGTTTGCCATGTTCATCCATGGCAAAAATTTCCATCATCTTGTCGAGATGCTTGGTCATGCCCGTACCGCCCTGCACGGCAATGCCGGGTGGCTTGTTCAGGACGATGACATCCTCATCCTCATGGATGACCATATCGCGCAGCCAACGCTCATCCTCGGGGCTTAAGCGGACGCGGACGACGCCGTCGTCCTTCTTCTCTGGGATGACGATTTCCTGTGGCGCAGACACTTCCGCACCGGGGCTGAGGCGGTCGCCCGCCTTCTTGGCGCGCACGCCATCAATCCGGATCTGACCCTTGCGGATCATTTGTTCGATCCGCCCTTGCGTGAGGGTGGTGAACTTGCGGCGCAGGAACCGGTCGAGGCGAACTTCGCCGTCGGTTTCGCGAACGGGGAGGGTGATGGGAGATGACATGGCGCTCTCTTACCCGTTAAGCCGCCCAAGTGCCATGCCTGCAAACAGGGCAGCAATTGAGACCACCACAGAGGTTAGGCCGTAAAGACCTGCTTGGCCCCACTGGCCCGCCTCAATCATGCGGGCGCTTTCGAGCGAGAAGGCAGAAAAGGTGGTAAATCCGCCCAGAATTCCGGTGGCGAGAAACAGCCGCCAATTCTCTGCCCCGCCAGTCATCGCGCCGCCACGCATCAACGTGGCCATGACGATACCCATCACGAAACTGCCGAAGACATTGACCCCGAAAGTGCCCCAAGGCCAAGCAATGCCCAGCCAGCGCGCGGCAGTCATGCCAAAGGCCCAGCGCGCGACAGCGCCTAGGCCACCGCCTATAAATACCAGAAAAGCTTGCATCATGATGCACTATGCCGGTGGTACGGCCTAAAAAACAAGTGCTGGATTATTGCTTGGGAATACCTGGTCCATCATCGCGCGGCAGGCAAGACAAGCCAAATTGGGCTTGCGGTGTGCCGGGCTTGCACAGAGGCAAGGGATTACTGCCCAAGGGATAACGACCGGGCGCTGCATCCTTTGGCACGGCGACAGGCATAGGCTTGGCTAAACGCGGGGACCTGCCATCAATTGGATCCCAATCAGGGCATTTGCCATCTCGGTCGCGACTGATCTGCGCGCATTCACCAGTTCGGGCCATCTTGGAAAGAAGCGTCCCACCGACCCCAGTTGGGAATTCTGTTTTAACGCCTGCGCCACCGGGTCTGCGTGGCAGGGCACCACTAGAGCCAGCGCTCGCCTGCGAACCGGCCTGACCCCCGCCGCCTGAAGAAGGTGACGCCCCGCCACCAGCAAGGGATCCGCCAAGCGACGTGACCCCGCCTGATGTGCCGACACCGGATTGCGCGTTAGCTTGAGAAGTCGCGCCGCCGCCGCTCGTCCCGCCTGCTGCTGCCGCATTACCGCCACTCGCATTCGCAACCGCTTGTTCTTCGGGAACCCGCAAGTCCGCCGCATTGATCTGGGGCACTTGGACTTTAGGTAGCGCGACTTGCGATTTGGGTAAAGCCAGCGGGGCGGCCTGTGTTGGCGTTGCGGTGATCGGGCGGTTAGGCAAGGTGCGCAGATTTGGCGCAGCAGCAGGAGCTAAAGTCGGTAAGGGACTTGGCTGATAGGGCGGGGGCTCTTCGTCTTCGACCGCATCTGGCACTTGCAGGTTCGGTGTTGCCTGCATTGCTGGCGCCGTGGCGGCCTTTAGCCTTTGCCCTTTTAGTTGCAGCGCATCTGGTGTCGGTTGAGTCAGTATTGGTGAAGCAGGTCGCAGCGTAACCGGCTTGGGCAAGGGGGCTGCGATTGGCTTGAAGGGAATAGGTGCAGCCTCTTCCATAGGGGCGGGCGCAACATCTGCTTTTCGATTATTGGCTTGAGACAGCACCGGCGGGGCCTTGGGTACGTCCGGCGCAACTTGCTTAGTCAGAGCAGGCGGCGGCGGGATGGGTGGTGTTAGGGTCGGCGGTGGTACTGGTGCTTCGACCGGTGGGGCTGGTGCCGGAATTGTCTCTGCAGGTGGTTCTGCCTTAGGTACAACTGGCGCTGGGTTGAGTTCTGTCTGCACAGGCGCTTTCGTCTGCGCATTGGTAGTTTGTGGCAGCGTAACAATCTCAACATTGTCGAGAAAATCGGGTTCGAGGAGTGGACCCGTTGAAGTCAGCAACACGGCAGACAGGATCAAATGAACGGTACCAACGGTCGCAATGGTCCAGAAGTGGGGACGTGAATGCCCCAAATCTGAAATCACAATTGGCCCGAGATCCATGGTACGCAAGCTGTTCCCTCGTTTAGGCTTCCCATAAATCCAGTGCGTTGACCGCTTTGGTCGATGGTTCTGCCTCACTGCTGTTTAGGGCCAAATCGTTCACGTATCATGAGCGAATTTTCGCCACTAAAGCCTCATCTTGCCCCTTACGAATAAAACAGGTTGCCCCTTACGAATAAAACAGGACCGATTAAAGGCAAAAGCCGCAGTGAATGATCCCCAATGCTGCAATCGCGCGGTCAAGAAAAGTACCGTGATCTTGACCTCATCGGCCTTACTGCCTAGCCCAGTCTAGCAGCAGGCAGGGGGAAAAGATGCGTGTATTGCTGGTCGGCTCTGGTGGACGGGAACATGCGCTCGCCCTTGCCTTGAATAACAGCCCGTCGGTGACGTTTCTGTTGGTCGCCCCCGGCAATCCCGGCATTGCCGCGATTGCCCCAATTGCTCCAGTCAGCGCCGACGATGTTGCAGCGCTGGTGCAATTAGCTGTGGCGCAGCGAATTGATTTGGTCGTGGTCGGACCTGAAGTGGCCCTTGCTGCTGGTCTCGCCGATGCCTTGGCGCAGAAGACGATTGCCTGTTTTGGTCCCACCAAAGCGGCGGCGCAATTGGAGAGCTCTAAAGCCTTCACCAAAACCATTTGTGAGGCCAAAAACATACCCACTGCCGGGTTTGCCACCTTCACCTCTGCCGATGAGGCGATCGCGTACTTGGGGACGGTGAAGGCACCCTATGTTATTAAAGCGGACGGCTTGGCAGCGGGAAAAGGTGTGGTGATCGCGCCGGACTTTCAATCCGCGAAAGCAGCGATTCATGAGATGGTCGACGGCCGCTTCGGTGGTGCTGGGGCCCGCTTGGTCATTGAAGAATTCATGACGGGCGAGGAAGTGTCGTTTTTTGCCCTCTGTGATGGGAAGCAGGCAGTCTATCTGGGCTCTGCTCAAGACCATAAGCGCGCCTTTGATGGCGAACGTGGCCCAAATACAGGCGGCATGGGGGCTTATTCGCCAACCAGCCATGCAACGCCAGAATTCGTGCAGGATATCATGGCTCGCTTTATCGAACCGACGATGGCCGCAATGGAGAAATTGGGCATGCCGTTTTGCGGTGTGCTTTATGCTGGCCTGATGTTGACGCCGTCGGGCCCCAAGCTGGTCGAGTATAATGCCCGATTTGGCGATCCTGAATGCCAAGTATTGATGGCACGCTTTGAAGGCGATTTAGCCCAGCTCCTTATGGCGTGCGCACAGGGCAGGCTGGGTGCTGCGCCCCAGTTCCGCTTGTCTGATCAGACGGCTGCTTTGGTGGTGATGGCCGCTCAAGGCTACCCCGAAGACCCGATCACAGGTTCTGAAATTCGCGGTGAAGTCGGGGCCTCGGCAATCCCGCGCGGGGTATTGCTGCATGCGGGCACCAGGCGCGATGAAGATGGTAAGCTGCGGGCTGCCGGTGGCCGCGTCCTCAACGCCATTGGCCTTGGGCCTAACCTACAAACCGCAGTGGATACTGCCTATCAGGTTGTAGACGCGCTGGACTGGCCGATGGGATTTCATCGCCGCGACATCGGGTGGCGTGAACTAAACCGTGGTAGATGAAGCCATTAAGTTGGACTAGGTGTCGTTGGGCTGGAAAAAAACCTTCCCCTGCGCAGCAAGCTGGTTAAAGTTCGCCAGACCAAAAATAATGATACAACAATAATGATCAGTTAGGGAGCCATCACCATGAGCGATACTGAAGCAGATATTTTCAGTGGCACGAAGCCTGTGGACCCACGCTATCAGCTGGACGAGCCTGCGTTGCATGCTTGGATGGAAGCCAATGTCGAAGGCTTTGCGGGGCCGATGGAAATTCGCCAGTTCAAGGGCGGCCAGTCGAACCCCACGTATCAGATCATTACGCCGACCCAGAACTACGTGCTTCGTCGTAAGCCACCTGGCAAGCTTCTTCCCTCGGCCCATGCTGTCGACCGTGAGTTCGCGGTGATTTCAGCCCTTTATCCAACTGGCTTTCCCGTTGCTAAACCCTTTGGGCTCTGCATGGACGAAAGTGTGATTGGGACGATCTTCTACATCATGGACTCTGTTGACGGTCGGATTTTGTGGGATGGCTCTTTGCCCGACAGCACGCCGGCACAGCGTACGGCCATTTATGAGGCCAAGATCGCGACTTTAGCAGCCCTGCATGCCACCGATTACAAGGCGGTTGGGTTGGAAGATTTTGGAAAGGCAGGTTCTTATTTTTCCCGCCAGATCAGCCGTTGGACCAAACAATACCAACTCTCAGAAACCACCAAAATCCCTGAAATGGATCGCTTGATCGAGTGGCTGCCGACCAGTGTGCCAGAAGGCGAGACCACCAGTATCGTGCATGGCGATTTCCGTATCGATAATATGATCCTGCATCCGACAGAATCGCGCGTTTTGGCGGTGTTGGATTGGGAGCTTTCGACGCTGGGTGATCCATTGGGCGACTTCACTTATCATTTGATGAATTGGGTCATGCCCTCTGGCCAGCGCTCCGGCCTCGCTGGACTTGACCTAGAAGCCTTGGGTATTCCGTCGATGGAACGCTATATTGAGCTTTATTGCCAAGGGACTGGTCGCAAAAGCATTGAGAATATCGATTGGTACTTTGCCTATAACATGTTCCGTTTAGCCGGGATTATCCAAGGGATTGTCGGTCGTGTTCGAGATGGCACGGCCGCAAGCGCTCACGCCCAAGATAATGCCGATCGTGTGAAGCCCTTAGCGTTGGCCGCTTACGGGTTTGCCTTGAAGGCTGGTATGACGCCCTAAATGAATTAGTTTTCAAGAAGAAAACTTGGTATCTGAATGACGAGAAGCCCACGTTTTTGTCATCGGGTTAAACCTTAATTCATGGAATAGGCCCTAGTTGCTCAACCAAAGTAAGTTGGGTGTGTGATGTCAGCTGTCAGAAAAATGACTGAAACAAAAGTGCAGGACTTTGCCAATAAGCGAGTCCTGCTGGTGGACGATCACACGCACATTAGAACCATTTTCACAAGTATTCTAAACGGCTTAGGTATGTTTCGTTTGTCGACAGCGGATCGCTCGGATCGTGCTTTATCGACCCTGCAGACAGAGCCAGTTGATCTGGTTATCACCGATTTCAATATGCCGGGCCTTTCAGGGATTGGTCTGGCGCAGCGTATTCGTCAAGAAATCCGGTCAAAAAATCCGCGCTTTAATCCTTCCATCCCGATCATTATGATCACCAGTTTCGGCACAAAGAAATGTCTGGTGGCGGCGCGCGATGCCGGCGTGGATGAGTTTTTGGCCAAGCCCTTCACCACGTTGGGTGTCGCAGAACGTATTGATTCTGCTGTCAATATGCAGCGCCCCTTCATTGTGTCGGACAATTATATTGGTCCTTGCCGCCGCCGTAAGGTCGATCCTATTCTGTCTGGCCTAAAGCGGCGCGAGGCTGATCGAATGGCCATCATGAACGAGTTCGACATTGAGCGTAACTTGATGCAGGGCGATGCACAGATTTTGATCGATATTGCTGGCTATGATGAATTTGAAGAAGCCTCGACCGCGACCATCACCCGGATTGGTGAAATCACCGCCGCTCGAGCCCAGAGAATACGCGATGGATTACTTGAACGCGCAGCCATGTCGTTGCTGAAATATACCAGTCTCGCGACTGCGCAAGGCAAGCTTGAGACCGATATAGTCGAGATGCATGGGTATGCTGTGAAGCAATTGCTGGATTTGGCAGGTAAAGATCTCAATCTGTCGAACCAAGTGGTGGATTCTCTAGAACGCGCTGTGGTCAAGCGCACCCGCGTGCGCCACCTCGCGTAATTAGGTGGCCTATGAGGCTGCTTTTCACGTTTAGCCAGCCCTAGAATTTGGCATTGCAGCAAATTGGTCTAGAGCATGTTATCATGACACTCAGCATTTTATCCCGCCAAGCCAAAGGGCCTTTGGTACTTAACGAAGCCACAGCCGCAGACCTTGCTGCGCCAGACGTGATCTGGATCGATTTGTTGGATCCATCGCGCGGCGAAGAACAATTGGTCGAAGAAGCCTTCGGGATTGATGCCCCTTCTGAGGCGGAGCGTGCAGCCTTAGAGGAGTCGGCCCGCTTCTATCTCGAAAATGACGTGATGGTCTTACATGCGACTGTCGTGGCGCGCGCGAAACCTGAAGCAGAGGCGGGAGCGCCAACGAAGCTTCCCCATATTGCCCATAAGCGTGAGATCGTCAGCTTCTTTTTGACCAAGACCGCTTTGATCACTGTCCGCACCTGTCCGCTGCGCGCCTTTGAGGCCAATGAAGGGCGCGCCTCGGCTGATCTCGCTGAGGTTGAGACAGGGCCAGACGTGCTATTGGCCCTGATTGAGAGCTTGGTTGAGCGGGTTGCCGATTTTTTAAGTGCGAGTGCGCAGGAATTGGAAGATTTGAACCTGCGGGTCTTGGTTAGTCGTCGGACCATCCGCTTAGAGACGATTTTGAAGCGCTTAGGCCAATTGGGGGCAGGGGCCAGCCAGTCGCGGGATTCATTGTCGAGTTTATCCCGCTTGTCGCGTTTTGTTTTGGCCCATGGTTCGGCGTGGTCTGTTTCCAAAGAACGTTTGAACCTTTTGGCGACCGATATTGAAACGCTGCAGCGGCAGGCCGAAGCCCTGACCAATGACCTCACCTTTTTCCTAGATGCGACGCTGGGGCTAGTTGGCGCTCGCCAGAATGAGACTTTGAAGGCGATGGCGGTCGTGACCTTGCTGTTTGCACCGCCTACTTTATTGGCGTCGGCCTTTGGGATGAATTTTGAGTTTATGACTGTCTTTAAAGACCCCATGGGGCCATACTGGGCCGCAGGCCTGATGGTTGCGTCGTCGGCTTTTATTTTTTCGATCGCACGACTGGGCAAGTGGATTTAGCTGGGTAAGTGGATTTGATCGGGGGGGTACTTCGAGGCTAAAGCCAGCTGGGCACTTCAGATTCAAGGCCGGCCAATTCGTAGAGGTCTGACCATGTGTACCCTACAACCGGGATTTGCCAGCCCTGCATGGAATCGCGCTTGTCACCGGCCATTTCCCCGCCGATAGCTTCATAGAAGGCGCGGGCCTTGTCATTGCCCTTCACCACCCAAAGGCCACCGCTAAATAGACCACGCATCAATAGCCAGCGCGAACAAGCCAACATGAGAGCCCGACCCAGTCCGCGACCTTGGTGGGAAACTTTCACATAAATCTGGTGGATTTCGCCATCGCCGAGAATATCCGTGGCCTGACCAGTTGCTGCGCCACACGTTGCATAGCCCAAAGCCTTGCCGTCTTCGGTTTCAGCCACGAAAATTCCGTGATCTAAATCCCCATCTTGGCGGATCAATTCTGCCCGCCAAGTCCGATAAAGACGCGGCAGCGCCAAGCCGTCTAACACAGGGGTCGGCAACAGGCCGGCGTAGGTCTCACGCCAAGTCGTTTGTTGCAATTCAGCAATCGAAGGGGCATCACTTTGTTCGGCGCGACGGATCATTAAGCTCATGGAAGCAAGGTGGCGGAAATCTGAAAAAGCGCAAGCCTCGCTTCTGTAATCGTGTAATGCTCCGCGCTGCCTTGGGTGTAACCATCCTACAGGTGGCCGCGTAGTGCTTTCTGGAGGGTCCATTTTGACACCAGACGAAACCCAATTGCACGCGTGGATGCTTGGTGCGCAAGCTGGCGACCCCGTTGCTACGCACCGCTTGCTTGATGGCTTGGCGCCCCGCCTGCGTGCTTTTTTCCGGAGCAAAGGCGCAAGGCCTGAAGATGCTGAAGACTTGGTACAGGAGACTTTGATCGCCATCTATACCAAGCGGGCAATGTTCGATCCCGACCAAAAACTCTTGGCTTGGACCTATGCCATCGCACGCTATCGGATGATTGATCGGTGGCGGCGGACCGGCAAGCGCGGACTTGATCTTCCGATTGAAGATTTTGAGCACGCATTGTCTGCGGAAGAAACCGAGGCAGGCGACCCTAGTCGCGATATTGCCCGCTTATTGGGGGACCTGCCACCTAAACAGCGAACGTCGATTGAGTTGGTGAAACTCAAGGAATTGAGCATCGCTGAAGCCTCTGCCCAGACCGGTTGGAGTGCCTCTGACATAAAAATTTCTATCCATCGCGGCCTCAAGACCCTCATGCGTCTGGTCGGCACGTCAGCGACAGGAGACATTTCATGAAAACCGAAGACTTGATTGAAGCGCTGGCTCGAACTCCTGAGGCGGCAACGCCTGACCGCCTCTATCGGCGCTTGGCCTTGGCCTTGATAGTTGGCCTTGTGTTGGGTCTGATATTGATCCGTGTATTCATGGGTTTCCGGCCTGATATTGGCGTAGCTGCGCCAATGGTGGCTATGAAAGCTGGCTTCTCAGCCTTGATTGCAACCTTTGCCGGTGGGCTTGCGTTGCGTCTCGCTAAGCCAACCGCCGGGGCCACAGGGACCCTACGTCGTCTCGTGACGCCGCTGGGTTTGGTGATCCTATCTGCGATCGCAATTGGCCTGATTACTTTGATGGCCACAGAGCCGGGGCATCGGTTTGCCGCTTTTACGGGTGGCGGCTTTCCGTGGTGCATCATCTTAATCCCCTTCTGCGGCCTGCCAACAGCCTTGCTGCTGGTTTGGGCGATGCGAGAGGCTGCCCCGACTCGCTTGGCCTTAGCTGGCGCGGCCATTGGGGCATTGTCGGGTGGGGTAGGGGCAATGGTCTATGCCATGTTCTGCTCTGTCGACTCCGTCTCCTTTGTCACGATCTGGTATGTTATGGGCATTGGCCTTGCGGCCGCAATCGGGGCGATGGTTGGCGCACGGTTGTTGCGTTGGTGAGCCTGCGCAGATCTTAGCGCGTGATAGGGGTGAGGTTCGCTTGGATGGCTTCAGCAATCGCCATGGCGTCGCGGATAGGTTCGTAAGTCCAATGGGTCAGGCTGCCGTTAAACCAGCGCGCAGCACCACGTTCGATAAAAGCTGTATGTAGGCGGTCGAATTTAGCATCCCCGCCCTCCAGCTTGATGAGATGCATCGGGATGCCAAAAAACGCGACATCGGTCATCATATTGGTGGAGTCTTCCGTCACCAAAGCGGCATCGGCTTGTGCCAACCAAGCCAGATAAGGATTTGGGCCATCTCGCCCTTCATTGGCAAAGAAGTCTGCGCCGGATGTAAAGGCAAAGGCGCGGAACAAATCTTCAGCAGATCTAGGGGTCCGCCGCGACGTCGTAATCATCAGATGAACATCTTGGTGTGCCAGCCTTTGGAGCTCTGCAACGATCGCGTGGGCGCGCGCGAGGCTGAGTCGATGGCGCTTCGATGTGCCGCCCAATATTACCATCACCTTTCGCTTGCCAAGGTGACGTGGCGCCGGGATTTGGGAGAGGGCGGTTTCAATTTGCTTCTTGGTGTACCACACGGGTGCGCCAAGGGTTGTAACAACATTCTCGCCACGTACCCCATCATGTTGGGGTGGGGCGACCAGATCAAAGTGCTTCGGGTTCAGGCGTGGGTTTTGCACTTGCACAACAAGCGTTTGACCTAAAGTCCAACGCCTCATCCGCAAAGAATAAGGAATCGACCGCCGACCATTGGCAATCCACACGTCCGGCCATGGGGCTTGTAAACGTTGGGCCTGTTCCATGGGAAGGGCGGCTTTGGGCATCAGCCATAGGCTAGGCGGCAAGTATAGTTGAAAGCCTGTGGGCTGCAGCCGGAGCACTTTAATCCGGGTTGGAACGCGCTCACTCAAAGCATGGGCAATAGCCAAGGTCTGGCGTTCAATTCCGGCCCGCCCATCTGACACACACCAGACTGAGACTTCATGACCTTCCATGCGTTCTCTCTCCGAAACTGCGCCATGCACATAAGCTGCCCAAAGGCTACCATAGGGGCTACCCAAGCGTACTAAAGCCGATTCGTCAGTCCACGTTCCATATGATTGCCAGCATAAAGCGAAAACAAGTGAAAGAAGCGGTTTCGCGGGGCTTCTTCAAAGATACGAAAGCCCGGATTTTGGGCAGCAGCCAGCATTTCCTTATCGCCGCGCGTGTCACCATAGGCGGCAACTAGGGGGGCGGTGCCAAAATTTGCTTGAATGGCGGCAAGTTTGGCGGGGCCCCAGCAATTGTCGCCCAATAAGCGTCCGGTCAGCCGCCCATTAACGATTTCAACTTCGCTCGCCAACACATGATCCACGCCAAGCTCTTCTGCCCACACAGCTAAATAGTCGCGCAACGAAGCTGAGACCAAAGCCACTTGATCGCGCACACCCACATGCGCCCGCAATCGTGCCAGTGCGTCGGGTCGGGCGACGACGGGATAAATCGCCTCCGCAAAAGCCCGGCACCGCGCCAGATAATCCTCCGCGGTCATCCCTGCGAGAAAGACGTGGAGCGTCTTTTCCTTCACCGCACTGCGGGGCAGCCCACCCAGTCGGTAGGCCAAAAAGACAGGGATAAGTTGCACCATCTTGACCACAAAGCCGAAGCGGCCGGCAACAAAGCGCAAGAACAACACAAACGAATCTGCCCACGTCAGCGTGCCATCCACATCAAACGCCGCAACGGGGCGGTTGTCTTTCGTGTCAGCAGGGCGTGTGTCTGGCTCATTCATGACCTGTCGTTTACACAGATTTGTGTCCTTCATGCCAGTGAACACACGCATCTTATGTTGGAAGGACATGAGACCAGCAGGGCCGCCTGCAAACCACGTCTTGCCAGAGCCGCGTTTGGTGCTTAAACACCGCGCCCTTGACCAACTTGCAACACGTTCTGCAAGGCGCACCGGAGGGGTGGCAGAGTGGTCGAATGCGGCGGTCTCGAAAACCGTTATAGGTGCAAGCCTATCGAGGGTTCGAATCCCTCCTCCTCCGCCATTTTTCAATCATCTGAAAGCCCATTCGCTACAGCTCGTTCCCCAAGGCAACGACCTTTATTCGCGGCCTTTTGTCACGTGTTGCGGAGCCGTAATGCAATCTAAAAAACTGTTTTAAAAAGTAAATAAGTGGCCTAATTGTAGGGCCGATTTTTCTCGCTACATAGAGCACTCAATCTGGTGCGGGAGCGACTGAGTGAAAGTAGCGCTTTGGATTATTGGCGGTTTGGCGGGTTTGGCGGCTTTTGTGGTGTTGGTCGGCATTATGCTACCTGCCACGCGAACGGGGAAAGTTGATCGGGTGGTGGCGGCCACGCCCGCACAATTAAACGCCGTCATCCTCGACCGGGTGAGCCAGCCCACTTGGCGGCTAGACCTTGCGAAAGTCGAGATGCAATCCACGACGCGTTGGACTGAGACCACCCAAAGAGGCGAGGTGATCGCCTTTGAACTGACGCGGCAGGAACCAAATCTGCTCCAAATGCGGTTTGAAAGCAGCTATGGCTATCAAGGCCAGTGGGAAGGTCGCTTGGTGCCGACGCCATCGGGAGGCACGCACATCTTTGTGACGGAGCAGGCCACGACACCTTCGCCGATTGGCCGTATATTCGCGCGACTATTTTTCAATCCAGAGGCTTTTGCCAATGCCTATCTCGACGCGTTGGCAAAGGAGACCCAGCGGCGATACACACGAGACCTAAAATGACCAGCACTGACAAACCAAAGCCTAAAAAGCCAACCGATTGGCGCAAGCGCTTTGACAAGGCCAAACCACCTAAAACACTCGTGCTTCACACCGACTTTGCCGGCACTAAAACTGGCACGACCATGTATATTGGCTCTCCCGGCACCATTGCGAACTATATCTCGCGCATCCCAGCAGGCGAGGTTCGCAGCATAGAGCGGATGCGCAATGAATTGGCGCGCAAGAATGACGCGCAGGCCACCTGCCCAGTCACAACGGCTATCTATCTGAAAGTCGTGGCTGAAGTGGCGCTTGCCGATCTAGCCGAGGGTAAGCCAAGCACAGCGGTGGTGCCGTTCTGGCGGGTGATTGAGCCTGAAAGCAAGATCGCGAAGAAACTGAGCTGCGACAGCCAAGCCATTGAACATTATCGCTTGTTAGAGCAAGCGGGTAGGGGCGTGGCTCTCGCTTAATCCGCCCCGGCGACCCCGCGGGAGTCACACACAAAGCAGCCGCCTTCAAACAGGCTCTCTTCCTTAGGCACTGGCACCATAGAGGCCATGATGCCGCCAAATCGATTTCGCCAGTCGGTTGGTCGTTTTAGCTTTGGCGTCATGTTTAGCTTCCTTGCTGTCGATCCTTGACGGGGTGAGCGCCTTTTCATTCCGAATGGGTCTCTCGCGATGTGCGAAGCAAATTAGCTCAATAGACAACAAGCGCATTTATGCTAAGTTTTTGTTTTTTAAAACAATAATTTAGTTTGATTCATGTTGGGTTCAACCGGATCGCGGCTGTAAAGCTAGCCAAAAGAATAGGTAAATTATGACGCGCACCCTGTCAGAATATTCTTGACACTACTAACCGGCTAGTTAGTTTTCCTGGTGGCAAGATTGTGTGTGGAGGAAGAAACAAGATGGTTAGTGATGTGGTTTGGCGTCTAATGTCGCACCCGGTTTCAGCTGGTTTGGCCGTTGTTTTGGCAACCGCAAGCGCTGGCGCGGCTTTAGCGCAATCATCTTCAAGGCCACCAGCGGAACAGCCTGCTTCGACTGCTCTCGCCGCTCCTCCTGCCGGAGTCGCTACAGCCCCATCAGGAAGGACGCCTTCTCGGCCCCCAATTTCAAGTGGCAGCGGCAGCGGTGGCTATAATCCAGGCGGCAATAGCGGCAGCGGTGGCTATAACCCGGGCGGCAATAGCGGCAGCGGTGGTTATAACGCCGGTGGCAATAGCGGCGGCGGTGGCTATAACCCCGGTGGCAATAGTGGCAGCGGCGGCAGCGGCTACAATCCTGGAGCCAGCAGTTCTCGCCCTGATTATAACCCAGGTGGTGCTTGGAACGGTGCGACCGGGGATGGCTGGAACCCTGGCAATTATTATCAGCGGTCCGTCATCCAAGGTTGGGTCCGGCTTGGCTTCGCTGAAGCGGGCAAGGGCGCTGATAAGGATACCATTCAGGCCAATGGGCGCTATCGCTACTCTCGTATCAAGCTATGTGTCCGAGTGGCCGATGTGGCATTTTATGACGCACAAGTTCAGTTCGAGGCTGGCGGAAGGCAGGATATCCGAGTTCAGTCACGGGTGAAAACGGGTCAGTGCACGCGGGAGTATTATTTGCGGGGCGGCAAAAGCCTCGACATCCGCTATGTGTACCTGTTCTTCCGGCAGGCAGATAACATAACAAATTGGCGAACGGCTCGCGTCGATTTATATGCTCGTTAAGGTCCAATTGACCCATCTGTATAACCAATTTCACCAAACATCCGATATTGGGTTGTTTTGGGGGACGTTGGACCGCGACTGAGTGGATGCTTTCCAAGTCTCAAGGACTTGGAGGACTAGCGCTTTGGTGTAAAACCTTGCGGGCCGCTTGTCATTTGTATGTGTAGTCAAGAAACGGGGTTCCAATGTGTAATGCGTGCGATGAAAAATTCATGTCGGTCATGCGGACGTTACACGGACGACGCGATTTTCTCCGCGGCATGGGCGGCGGGTTTGTCGCAACAGCCGTTGCAACGCCCGGCGCGGCTTTCGCTGCAGCGGATGAGAAACGCTATGCCGACAAGATTTTTCTTGCCAAGCGCATCCATACCATGGACGCCCGCAACTCGATCGTCGAAGCTGTCGCCGTGCGCGACGGCTTGATCCTAGCGCGGGGTCGACGCGACAGGATTTTAGGGCTGAAGGGGCCCCGCACGCAGGTGGTCGATTTTGGCGATTATACCGTGCTGCCCGGCTTTGTTGACCCACACATGCACTCTAATTTCGCAGGACTGCGCCCTTGGTTGGACATCGGCCCCTTTACAACGGCGACGATGGATGACGCGCGTCAAAAAATTCGCGATGCCGTTGCCAAGACATCTCCGGGGGGGTGGATTCAAGGAAAAATGCTGGACCCGTCGATTATGCCGGGTCCACCATTAACGCAGCAGGACCTCGACACGCTTTCCCCGGATGTGCCGGTCTTTATCTTGGAGTCCAATGGACATAATGCCTATGCTAATACCCGTGCCTTTGCTCTGGCGGGGGTGACAAAAGATACCCCCGATCCGCCACAGGGACGTTTCGTTCGGGGGCCGGATGGCAACCTAACGGGTCGTTTGGAAGAACCTCCCGCATTCCAACCCTTTATCCGTGTCATGTCCTCGCAAACTGGCCCAGAATTGGTCGGTTTCTTACGCGCAGATCTCGACGATGCAGCAGCTAAAGGCTGCACCGCCCTGCATGATTGCGGGATTGGCGGATTATTTGCCGAAGCCGACATTGCCCTAATTCAAGCAGCGCTTAAGGATGAAGCACCCGTACGGTATGCCGGTCTTCTTGTTTCCACCCATTATGAAAAATGGAAAGAAATGGGATTGAAGCCCGGTCTGCACTCACCCAATTTTTCCTTTAGCGGCATCAAGGCTTGGTCGGACGGTTCCAATCAAGGTTTGACCGGTTATCAGCGTACTCCGTATTTAAATTCCACCAATCGTGGCGCGTTGAACTATTCGCCTCAAGAGATAGAGGCACTGGTACGAACCCTTCATTCTGATGGCTGGCCAATTGGTATTCACGCCAATGGAGATGCCGCGATTGATGTGGTGCTTGATGCTTATGAGCGGGGAACCGGCGGCGAAGGTGGCCATAAGCTGAGACATCGGATTGAGCATTGTAGCATTCTTCATGACGATCAGATCGCCCGAATGAAGGCCTTGGGCATATCGCCTTCATTCCTGATCGGCCATGTGCATTATTGGGGTCGGGCGTTCCGCGATCGCTTGTTAGGGCCAGATCGCGCCAATCGACTGGACCCCTGCCGATCAGCCCTTGCCGGAGGCCTGCGGATATCCTTGCACTCGGATTACAATGTCACACCGATCGATCCGCTAAGGTGCGTTGAAAATGCAGTCTTGAGGGATATGAATGAAGGCGGCGGCATCTTGAGTCCTGACGAGTGCATCACGCCGCTTCAAGCAATTCGCGCCGTGACCATCGATGCCGCTTGGCAGTGCCACCTCGATCAAACGTGTGGGAGCCTCGAAGTTGGTAAGGCTGCTGATTTGGTCGTGCTTGAACGCGACCCATTGAAGGTCGCGCCCGATACGTTGCGAACGATAGGCGTTCATTCCACGTGGCTAAATGGCGAAAGCCGCTTTAAACCTGCCGGGTGACACGTCGCTATCAGTCCGCCCCGACGACCCCGCGGGAGTCAAACACAAAGCAGCCGCCTTCAAACAGGCTCTCTTCCTTGGGCACGTGCTCCATATAGGCCAAGATGCCGCCTTTGAGGTGGTAGACGCTCTCAAAGCCCTCTGCGAGCAGATAAGCGGAAGCCTTCTCGCAGCGGATGCCGCCGGTGCAATACATTGCGACCTTTTTGTCGCGCGTGGGGTCGAGATTGTCTTCGGCCCATTTTTTGAACGCGGTGAAGGTGCGAATTTTGGGGTCGATGGCGCCTTTGAAAATGCCTTCTTCGGTCTCATAGGCATTGCGGGTATCGACCAGCACAATCTCGGGGTCCGCGATTAAGGCATTCCAGTCTGAAGGCGCAATATAGGTGCCCACGACTTGGCGAGGGTCTGCTTTTGGTGCGCGCAGAGTGACGATTTCGCGCTTCAATCGCACTTTCATGCGCACAAACGGATTTTTGTCCTCCTGCGCATATTTGATTTCAGCGTCCTTGAACCGACCAGAAAAGATCGCGTCATTCTCCAGATAAGTCACGAATTGATCGATCCCCTCGGGTGGGCCCGCTATCGTGCCATTGATGCCCTCAGGGGCAATTAAAAGCGTGCCCATAATTCCTAATTGCTTCGTCGTCGCTAACAGATCAACGCGCAGGACTTCAAAGTCCGGGCAATAGGCAAACTTATAGAGGGCGCAAATCTTGGCAGTCATGGCAGGGCCATAGCAAAACACCGCCACCATGGGCACCCCCGGCGTGCAGATGAGGGGCGGGAGCGCCAGAGTGGTTTCTGAGCTGGAGGCCTGTCGGGGCTGATAGGAGGGCTTTGCGCCAAGGCCAGTCGATTGGGCTGACAACCAACCTAAATGATATTAGGAAGTGCTCGACCATGGTGCCTTCCATGGTTGACATGCACCCTGCGGCGCAAAGCGCATTCCTAGGATAGCGCTATAATTTCTTGATCGCGCGATTTCCTTAGGCCCAATCAGACCGCAACGATTCTAGGCCGCCAGCACTTGTGGTTTCGTGATTGGGAAGACTGGGACAAACAAATTGGCTTGCGTGCCATGACCGATGCGGCTGCGGATCTCAACCCGGGCGCCGAGCAATTCACTGAGGCGCTTTGTAACTGCTAGACCAAGTCCTGAGCCGTCATGGTGGCGGGTTAGGCTGGAATCAATCTGGGTAAAGGGTTCGAATATCCGCTCCAGTTGGTCGTTTGGAATACCGCATCCAGTGTCGATCACGCTAAACCAAAGCCAGTCCTGCGTCGCATCGCTATAGGGACGGACACTGAGCGTAACGTGACCCAAATCGGTAAATTGACACGCGTTTGCTGCCAGATTAATCAGACATTGCAACAGACATCTTGAATCGGTCTGCAAAACGGGCAGTTCCTGCACGATATCGATCTTCAGGTCGACTGGCTTTGATTTCACCAAATGGCCAACGGTTTCGCGGACTTGGTCAAGCAATTCCGCCAACTCAACTGTGTCTAATTGCAGGTCGATGCGACCTGCTTCGAATTTGGTGAGGTTGAGAATGTCGTTAATCATCGCCAGCAAATGTTTGCCCGCGCGTTTTATGCTATTCACGTCGCTAATCGAAACTTTCTCGCCCAAATCCACATCTTCTTTGATAATCTCCGCATACCCAATGATCGAGTTAAGGGGTGTTCGAAATTCGTGGCTGATGTTACCAATGAAGCTCGTTTTGACAGCAAAGGCTGCTCGCGCTGCTTCTAGCGCATGTGTCAGTTCCTCAGTGCGTGCTTTGACGCGCAATTCTAACAAATCGCGTTCTTCGCTTAAGGCAAGATGTGCTGCCCTTAAGTCTTCGCCAGCCCGATAAAGCACGCGCGCGTTCACTAAGATGATCGCTATCGCACCTAAAAGCGCTAACGACGCAATGCTCGCAATTATCCACGGGAAGCCTGACCAGAGGTATTGGACCACTAGGAACAGCAACATTGTCAAAGGCGGCGTAACCGACGCGACCAAAATACTCAGAGACCGATGTCCATTTAAAATAGAGTAAGTTGCCATTGTGAATAAGGCTATGACCGCAACCAGTCGTGTTAACTCGCTGCCGTGCTGCCACAACAAGTAAGTCAGACTTACCCAAGTCATCACCACCGAAAAGATCGCGATTACGTAGTATGGTGCATACCTTATTTCTCCAGCCGCGACTTTGGGTCCGAACCACTTAACACAGCCTTCACCAAAGCTGATGCATGCCAGCCAAGTCAAAGCGATGGTCCAGTTGGTCGCGATTGCAACCATTAGCGCGACAATGACTGCCATGCCGACCCGCCAATACACTTGATCCTTTGTGTCCTGCTGTACCTTTGCGACGATTGGGTTCATGAGTTTTGGCTCTATTGGGGGCTTGGCTATCTGAGCGCGACGTTCGTTTCCAGCGAGGTTTTTGCCGGATCGCAACGATTAGTTATTCTGTTGAAACACCCTTGTTACCTAGGAGGATTTAATAACCTTTAAATGTCACGCACAAAATTTTTGTGATTGGGTGAAGGTTTATTGGAAACAAAGACTTTTTAAAGTCTAGATTGGAACAAGATGGATTTACACGCAGTGCCGGGTGCTCAGACTGCAACACGCTTCGCGTCAGAGGGAGTCTTCCGTTCAGAAGATACCATCTGCGTCGCCGGTGGTGACGCCCACGTTCGCTTTGGACAGCTTTTGAGCGTCGGCTTACCGACTGCAATAGGCCCGAACCTACCATTCTCATTTCAGCCAAAACTCGCCAAAAAGATTGAATCGAGAAACCTTTCACCCTGAGTTCCACACATTCAGCATGACTTCCGACCAGCCTAAGGTCGCGCCGCGCGTATTCATCGATTTTTTTTCAATCTTTGCCTTGACGCCCAACGAGGTTAATCGGATGCGGAATTACGGTTGCGAAACAAGGTTCAAATTGAGGTTTCAGATTTGATTTGGGTGAACTTTTGTATGGTAGATTTAGCTTTTGGTAGAAATGGTAGATTTAGCTATTGGAAGAAATTGAGGAGAGCAAAGTGAACCGGATTATTGGTATTTCGGCGCTGGCCATCTGTGTCTTTGTGCCCGTTTTATCCGTGCAAGCTTCTGGAATTGCCTCCCAAGATGCCGGTGCAACCCAAGTGCCTGCCCCTGCAGTCACTGAACCGCCAGCCACTGCGCCTGCGCCAGAGGCTGCGCCTGCGCCGGCGGCTTCTGAACTGCCGCAAACAACGTTACCCATCGAAGCCATTGCGGCACCACCGCCTCCTGCTGAACTACCCGCTTTTGATATGGCCTCAACGGCTGCACGCTTCAATGCGCTGGTGGGGGAGGCAGATCGGCTAACGACGTTGCGGACCCTGACGCCAGAGGCCGTTCAAGGCGCGCTTTTGTCGACTGCGCGCCTGACATCAGCTGGCATTTCCGAAGGCGCGGCTTCCTATGCAGTCCTGTCGGCGTCTGCCCACGCCCCATTTGCTTCAAGCTTGCAGACCGCCGTCAATCTGTTGGGACGCGATGCAGTGATGGAGCGCCTTAAAACTGACCCTGAAGCCTTCTTAGGACTCGTCGCCTCGTCGCAAGAGGCCGCAACCATTGCCAGCGGCGTCATGGCCGATAGCTTGGTAAAAATGGATAAAGCCAGCGCCTTACTGGGCGAGGCGGCTTATAGTGTACAAAAAGAAGCTTGGGCACAACGCGAAGTGGATGCCCAACTAGTCTTGACAGCCTATCGTACGGCTTCAACGAGTGCCGTCGAGCTTAGCCCGCTTGGCGCCTCAGACATGCGTAACACGCGCGCAGAAGTACCTTTGGATAAAAGGTTTTTGGTTGCAGCGGCCTATCATGTGCTGGGTGACGACGTGGCGTCGACGAAGCTTATCTCCCGCACCGGCGGCAAGATGTGTATGACCCGGGTGCAATTGAACGTGCGCCAATGCTTGGCGGCCAGCCGCTATCCCTATGAGCATTTATTTTGCTTGTCACGCCATAGCTTTCAAGAGTCCTCTGGCTGCGTGCGCGATGCGATCAAATAGTTAGGCTTAGCCTGCTTGCGCCTTTCTTCTTGCTCTGACCCAACAAGACGCTAAGTCTTAGGGCAGATCAAAATTATGGGAGTGGCCAGTATGAGCAGTCTAAAAGATAAGACCCTTTTTATAACCGGGGCGTCGCGCGGGATTGGCCTTGCAATTGGGTTGCGGGCTGCACGCGACGGGGCCAATGTCGTCATCGCAGCCAAAACGTCTGAGCCACATAAGCATTTGCCGGGTACGATTCATTCTGCCGCAGCTGAAATTGAAGCTGCTGGCGGTCAAGCCTTGCCCTTGATGGTCGATGTGCGGGAAGAAGCATCCGTCCAAGCGGCAGTGGAGCAGGCCGTTGCCCGGTTTGGCGGCATCGATATCTGCATCAATAACGCCAGCGCGATCCAGTTGACTGGCACCCTGCAGACCGAAATGAAGCGCTATGACCTCATGCATCAGGTCAATGGACGGGGGACTTATCTGGTCAGCCGCGCTTGCATTCCTTTCCTCAAGAAGGCAGCAAATCCCCATGTGCTAAACCTGTCACCGCCATTGGATATGAGCCCGAATTGGTTTGGCAATCACGTCGCCTATACGATGGCGAAATATACCATGAGCATGTGCGCGCTCGGTATGGCTGAAGAGTTCAAGCACGACGGCATTGGCTTTAACTGCCTCTGGCCCCGCACGGGTATCGCAACCGCCGCGATCCAGTTTGCCTTGGCTGGGGATGAGGGGCTGCGTCATTGCCGCACAGTCGACATTATGGCGGATGCTGCCCATGTGATCCTAACCCGCGACGCTAAAACCTGCACCGGCAATTTCTTTATCGATGACGTGGTTTTGGCAGAGTCCGGGGTAACTTCCTTTGATCAATACCGGGTGGATCCCAGCAAAGATCTGATGCCGGACTTCTTTGTGCCAGCCGATACGCCTTTCCCGCCGGGGGTGTCCATGCACGCGATAGGCTGACACGCACTCTAGGAATTCGCCTCTAAGGCGAACCGGTGGCAGCCAAACTTGGCTTCGTCCTATGGCACGAGTTGGGGACTGGCGTTGGGTTCACAAAGGCTTCCCCAGTCGCGCAGGGTGCAACTGCTTAGAACTGGCAGGAATTCACAAAAATCGCAGGACTTCGGGGCTTCACGGCCTTGATTTGGCCGTCATGAAGCGGCACGACCCAGAATCAAGATTTGCGAATCATCGCATAGACTAGACCTAGAATCGCGAGAGAAAAATGTTCGGACGCCTCTTCAACTGGTTTTCCAGCGACATGGCAATCGACCTTGGTACAGCCAACACCCTTGTCTATGTGAAAGGTCAAGGCGTGGTCCTCAATGAACCATCCGTGGTGGCTTATCGCCAGCGCGGTGGGCGCAAGGAAGTCCAAGCGGTCGGCCATCAAGCTAAGCTGATGTTGGGACGCACACCAGGCGAGATTCAGGCCGTTCGGCCCATGCGCGATGGCGTGATCGCAGACTTTGAAGTCGCTGAAGAAATGATCAAGCACTTCATCCGTCGGGTGAACTCCAACAAGGGCTTTTGGCGGGGCAGACCTCGGATCATCATCTGCGTCCCATCGGGGGCCACCCCGGTTGAACGGCGCGCCATTCAGGACGCTGCCTTGAATGCCGGCGCGTCAGATGCCTATTTGATTGAAGAGCCCATGGCCGCAGCCATTGGTGCGGGCCTAGCCATTGATCAGCCTTCTGGCTCGATGGTGGTCGATATTGGTGGCGGCACGACCGAAGTCGCGGTTCTGTCGCTCGAAGGCATTGTCTATGCGCGCTCTGTACGCGTTGGCGGCGATAAGATGGATGAGAGCATCATCAATTTCCTGCGGCGCACTGAAAACATGCTGATTGGCGAGACAACGGCAGAACGAATTAAGAAGGAAATTGGTACCGCAATGCCTCCCGCAGACGGCTATGGCTTGTCTTTGTCTGTCAAAGGCCGCGATTTGCTCAATGGTGTCCCGCGGGAGATCCAAATCTCTGAGCAATTGATCGCAGAAGCTTTGTCAGATCCCGTCGATGAAATCATCGAAGCGGTCCGGGTTGCATTGGAAACCACGCCACCTGAACTTGCCGCCGATATCGTCGAAAAAGGCATTATGTTGACCGGCGGCGGCGCACTTCTTCGGAACTTGGACGTGGCTCTGCGTGAGCGTACGGGCCTGCCAGTCTCCGTGGCCGATGATGCCTTGTCGTGTGTAGTGTTGGGGACAGGCAAGTGCGTCGATAATTTCGAGCAATGGAAGGGTGTTTTGTCCAAGGTCTAGACTGGATAAAGCCCCCGTTCGGTAAGGGTTGTACTGTAAAGGAGCAGGGATATGGCGCGCAGAGGCAATCGGCGGACAGGGGGGGCAGGGCCACTCATTGGAGTCGCGGTGCTGTCGGCGCTGATCACGGCCGCGGTCACTATTTTGGTGACAGATCAGCGTAGCGGGTCTGTAGCTGGAATTGCTTCTGATGTTTCTGGCGCGATTGGCGGCGTGTTGATGACGCCGGTGCGTTGGGGTGAAGGCATCATTTCCTCCACGGGGGCCTTCTTTGGCGGTGCCAGCCTCAATCAGAAGCTAAAGGAAGAAAATCGTGCGCTCTTGCAATGGCGCGACCAAGCCAAAGCCATGGCCGAACGTCTTGACGCCTATGAAAAGTTACATGGCGTCAAAGCTGAGCAATTGCCCCAAGGCCTTACCGGGCGCCTGATCAGTGAAAGTAGCGGGCCTTTTGCGAAGTCTGGCATCGTCAATTTAGGGGCGAAGGCCGGCATTAAGGTGAACTGGATTGTAATGAACCAGAATGGTCTGGTTGGCCGCGTGATTGCTGTTGGCAGCGATACTTCGCGTGTTTTGTTTTTGGCCGATGGGGATAGCCGGGTCCCAGTTATGGGCGAAACCACCCGGGCCCGCGCCATTGTGATCGGCGATAAGACCTCAGCACCAAGGCTTGCCCACTTGAATACACCGACTTTGATGCGCGATGGCGAGCGGGTCATGACTTCTGGCGATGATGGTATCTTTCCGCGTGGCATCGCCGTTGGGCAAGCTGGCCTAGCGCCAGACAGGCAATGGCGCATTCGTTTGGCTTCCACCGCCTCGCCAATTGATTTTGTACGGTTAGTGCCGCCGTCCAACTTCCCACCGCCCTTAGAGCCGGTGACGGCCCCTTCACTTGCACCACCTCCTACCGAAGGGGCAACGCCCTCGCCAGTCCAAGGCGGCGTTTTGCCTTTAGCGGCAGATGCCGCAGGTGTGCCAACTGCGGCAACACCAGAAGCCATCCGCGCCGCGCAGGCCTTGCGTGGCAGTGAGATCGAAGCCGCACGGGCCACTGCCGCCCGGCTTGCGAAAGAGCGCGAAGCAGCCCGCGAACAGGCCAGACAGGCAGAAGCAGCGCGCCTTGCGGCTGAAAGCCGCTCTGTTCCTATTGCCGGGGCTGCGACTTCCAGCCCCGGAGAGCCGGCCCCTCAAGCGGCCGCCGCAGCTCCGCCAGCTGCTTCCAACCCACCAAGCGGGGCACCCAAGCAGTGAGCACGCTTTTACCTGGGCGCCCCTCGACCAGGTCACGTCTTTTTTCTGGTCTGGCCATCGTGGCAGGGACAAGCTTGCTTAATCTTGTATCGATCAATCTAGGACCGTTCGGCAGTATTTGGCCCGCCAGCCTAATTTGGGCGGCTTCCGGCTGGGCCAATCAGGGTCCAAATGCGGTCATTGCCCTTATGTTGTTCGGTCTAGGTCTTTGGGTTGATCTTTTGACTGGCGGGCCATTAGGCGCTTGGGCTGTTGTTGTCTTGATCGCCCACGCGCTGACCATGCTGACCGCCCGTTTCAGTGTGGCGATGGCCTCCACCCCGATGGGCGCGGCAGCTATCACCGGACTTTTTTTCTTGATTGCCGCCTCCATGCTGTCGATTTCAAGTGGGAAAGGGTTTAACGTGCTCTCAATCTTGGTCCCAATTGTAAGCGCGGTTCTGACCTATTCATGGGTGGCACCTTGGTTTGATCTGTCTAAGGATGAAGCATGAGCCAAAGTGGTGGGTCAGATCTGTTTAGCCGACGGGCCTTAGTATTGTCCTCGCTTGGGGGACTTTATTTTGCTGTGCTTGGCTTGCGCATGGCGCAGCTTCAGATTTTTGATAATAACGAATTCCGGCTAGAAGCGGCCGAGAACCAGTTCAACCTCTTGGTCAACCCGGCCTCACGCGGGCCTGTTTATGATCGCTTTGGCGTGCCGCTAGCGGTAAACCGGCGTGACTTCCGCGTGTCGATCATGCGCGAAGATGTCGACGATCTGCCCAAGACCATTGGCGCTTTGGCCTCGATCCTGCGCATGTCGCCCGAGAAGGCCAAGGAATCTTTGAGCGAGGCCAAAACATCGCCCCGGTTCATGCCCTCTGTGGTGGCTGAAAATCTGTCTTGGGAAGATTATTCGCGCGTAAGCGTCTACGCAGCCTCCTATCCCGGGGTGCGTTGCGAGATGGGAGAGGCGCGCAATTACCCGCTGGCGGAGAGTATGGCTCATGTTTTGGGCTATGTCTCGAAAGCCAATGACAAGGATGTCTTGACGGACCCACAGGCCCGTCATCCTGGTATCAGGGTCGGTAAAGAGGGTATTGAAAAGGCACAAGAAAATGGTCTCAAGGGCGCGCATGGCGCAACCAAGCTAGAGGTCAATGCCCATGGCCGCGTAATCCGCGAAGTGATTGATCCGCGCCTCAATCCTAAGAGTGGGACACCAATCGTCCTCACCATTGATGCAGAAATTCAACAAGTCGCCTACGACCAGTTCCAAGCCAAGGACAAACGCCCTGCCGAAGCGGGTTCTGCGGTGGTGATGGATATCCGGACGGGCGAGCTTTTAGCTCTGGTTTCAGCTCCGAGTTTTGACCCAAATAAGTTCGTTGATGGCATCAGTCGCACCGACTTCAATGAGTACAACACGGCGGAGATGCGCCCGTTGTATCACAAAGCGGTGCGTGGCATTTATCCGCCCGGCTCCACCTATAAGATGGTAACAGCCGTAGCAGCACTTGAGGCTGGCATTACAGACCCCGAAGAGACGATCAATTGCCCGGGCTTTTATATGTTGGGCAACCATCGCTTCCATTGTCATTCTCGGGGCGGCCACGGCAGAGTCAATTTGAACACCGCAATAAAGGTTTCCTGCGACGTCTATTTCTATGAAATGGGCAAGCGGATTGGCGGCGACAAAATGGCCGAGGTCGCGCGTGGCTTTGGCTTTGGTCAGCGCTTTGATCTAGGGATCCCAGGAATTTCCGCGTCCCATGTTCCCGATAATGCTTGGAAGATGAAGAATCGCGGCCAGCCTTGGGCGGTTTATGACTCACTCAACGTGGCAATTGGTCAGGGTCTGATTGCCGCAACCCCGTTGCAAATGGCCGTTATGACGGCCCGCATTGCCTCGCAGGGTAAAGCGGTTGAGCCGCGCTTAATCCGCGAGGGGCCGGGTGCTGTTCCCATCACACCGTTTAAGCCTTTGCCGTTTAATTTCCAGAATATGCGTCTGGTCCATGAGGGCATGGTCGCGGTGTCTAACGAGGCTGGCGGTACTGGACGGGGTGACCTTGGCATAGAGGGTGTGCGCATGGCGGGTAAAACCGGCACGGCGCAAGTGAGACGGATTACGATGGCAGAGCGGCGCACCGGCGTTCGATCCAATGCATCGCTGCCTTGGCGGCAGCGCGATCACGCATTGTTTGTCTGTTATGCTCCGGCTGAAGACCCTAAATATTGCTGCGCGCTGGTGGTGGATCATGGCGGCGGCGGCGGGGCGGCGGCGGCGCCGCGCGCGCGGGAAATCATGAAGGCGACGTTGTTGAAGGACCCATCTGCCCGTCCTGCCTTTACCATCAAGACCAAGACAGCAGACTTAGCCCCGGCGTCGCCTAACACGCCACCGGGAGATGGCAAAGCATGACCTTTTTACCAGACATGGAAAGCGGTCGAGACCGCTTCTTTGGCAAGCTGCGCCGGATCGAATGGGGCCTCGTCTTTGTGATGGCCATGATCAGCGTGGTCGGGACCATCCTGTTGTTCGGAGCTGCCGGTGGTAGCTGGGAGCCTTGGGCCGGGAATCACATCATCCGATTTTGCATCGTCGCTTGCTTTATGCTGATCGTGGCCACTGTCGATGTCCGCATTTGGTATCATTTGGCCTATCCAGCCTATTTTGGCGTCTTCATCTTATTGATTGCGGTGGAATTGTTTGGGAAAGTCGCCCTCGGCGCGCAGCGTTGGCTGGAAGTGGGGCCGATCCGCCTGCAACCGTCGGAATTCATGAAAATCGCTCTCATTCTGGCGCTCGCCCGCTATTATCAAGATGCGGAGCCTGATCGGATGTGGACGATCCGCGCGCATGTGATTCCGCTGGTGATGCTGGCAGCACCTGCGGCGCTGATTACACTTCAGCCAGATTTGGGTACGGCGATCATGGTGGCAGGGGTTGGGGCTGCGATGGTGATTTTGGCCGGCCTCTCGTGGTGGTATGTGATCGCTGCGGGCACTTCGGTCGCCACCTTTGCCCTGGTTGCCTTCTTCTTCTTCATGGCAGAGTTTCAGAAGAACCGAATTCTGACCTTCATTGATCCGTCTCGCGACCCCCTTGGTACGGGCTATCACATCACCCAGTCTAAGATTGCCATTGGCTCTGGTGGCCTATTCGGTGTTGGCTATATGCAAGGTACGCAAAGCCAGCTCGATTTCCTGCCAGAGCGCCACACAGACTTTGTGTTTGCGATGTTGTTGGAAGAGTTTGGCATGGTGGGTGGCTTATTTGTGCTCGCCCTTTATCTCGCAGCTATGGCCTTTGGCATTTATATCTCAATCGGCTGTCGCCACACTTTTGGAAAATTTCTGGCAGCAGGCGTCACAATGCTGTTGTTCATCTATGTGGGCATCAATGCCGGCATGATCATGGGCCTGATGCCCGTAGTTGGCGAGCCTTTGCCTTTCCTCAGCTATGGCGGCAGTGTGATGCTGTCGTTGATGTTTGGCCTTGGCTTAGTGCAAAACGCCAAAGTCTTCCGCGACAAGACCTTGGGGTCTGGCTTTAAATCGTCGAAACGGGTGCGGTAAGCAGCAAGAAACGTCTTTAGCTGATGTTATTTGGCGCTTTCAACCTTGATGTACGCGATCACGTCGCGGCGGTCTTTTTCCTGCTTTAGGCCAATAAAGGTCATACGGTTGCCAGGTAGAAATCCCTTTGGATCAGCCAACCATCGGTCAAGTTTGCCGCCGTCCCACACAAATCCAGCGCCCTTCAAGGCGGGCGAGTAAGCGAAGCCAGCAGCGGTGCCTGCCGTACGACCAAAAATGCCGTGAAGGGCAGGGCCGACGCGATTGTCACCGCCTTTTTCGATCACATGACACGACCGACACTTGGCAAACTGCCGACGGCCATTGGCAAGATCGCCTTCATTATAAGGGGTGGGTAGGCTGGCTAGAATTTTGGCGTCTTCAGGCGATGGGCGAGGCGCTGCAGGAGCGGGTGCCGCAGGCGAAGCAGCCGGGGCCAATTCCGTACTAGCGGCTTCAGTTGCAGTCTTGGTTTCACCGGTTTGCGCCGCCGGACCGCAAGCAACAACGGCCATCAACGGGATAAGGGCTAGGCTAGTCCGGATCATCATAGTCTCTACTCCACAGATTGTTTTGGTTGGGCCGCGCGCTTAGACCGCCCCTTGGCGCAGAGGTAAATTGTTGGGCCCAATCCGAACAGGGGCAAAGCCCTTGACTGTCCGCCAAACGGGATCAATTCCCAGTGAGGGTCACGGCACTAGGGCGTGATCAGTGACCACCTACTGGTACCTGCAGGCTTGTCAGATCCTATTGTTTAGGGAAAATGGTGCCGGTTGCAGGAATCGAACCCGCGACCGTCCGATTACAAATCGGGCGCTCTACCTGCTGAGCTAAACCGGCATCGGGGGTGTCTCTAAACGTTATGGACAACGTTTTGCAAGGGAGAAGCGCAATGAATGATCAGGCAAAACACAGCTTAAGCCGCAGGGCGGCCTTGCAGCACGCCGCAATCCCGGCCGCTTTACTCATAGCACCTCAGCTTGCCAGCGCATCGGCACCGGCCATCCAGACCGCAAAAGCGAAGACCTTTGTCCTTGTACATGGCACGTGGCATGGCGGCTGGGTTTGGCGGCAAGTGGCGGATAGATTGCAAGCTCAGGGGCATCGTGTGTTGACGCCGACGGCAACTGGGTGCGGCGAGCGCGCGCATTTAATCCGGCCCGATACCAATTTGACGACCCATGTTCAGGACGTCTGCGCCGTGATCGAAGCCGAAGACGCCGAAGATGTGATCCTGATCGGGCATTCGTTTGGTGGTCTTACGATCACAGGTGTGGCCGACCGATTGGGAGATCGGATTGCGCATATCGCCTTCTATGACGCTTTCATCCCCACCCGCACCCGCCCCGCGTGGGTGATGCAAGAAGCCGATGGGTCTTGGCCCAAATGGTGGAAAGATCGGCAGGCGCATTTCAAAGACGGCTACAAGATGAATTTCTTCGAGCATTACCCAATCAAAATGCTGGTGCCAGAGGACGATGCGGTCAATATCGCCCTGCTAAAGCGTAAATTGACGTGGCACCCAGCTGGGCAATGGACAGAGCCGGTTAGCTTTGCCAATGGCGGTTGGGAAGATCGTCCGCGCACTTACATTCACACGACTTTGCAGACCTTTGCCCCGTCTTCACAAGCCATGTGGGGGCCGGGCAGGGAGGCTGGCTGGCGCTGGATCGACATACCGACAGCGCGCAATGGCATGTTGACCCATCCGGATATAGTCGCGGCCTGCTTTGCCAGCTTGGGCTGATCTTTAAAGACATTTCGCAGGACTTTACCGCCTTCGCGCATTGCGCCAAGGTCCACTCCAGCCTAGTAAAATCAGATTCGACTGCCTCGGCCTGACTGGGCTGGCGGCGGTTCAAAAGGTACGTTTCAAGAGGGCACACATGGCCGACAGTGCAGTGTCAGCAGTCAACCAAGCCGGTTCGGGCGTTCAGCAGACCTTGGTCTCGAACGCCTTTCTGCTCGACTTTCTCCCCATCGTGATCTTTCTGGTGATAGCTGCAGGTCTCGGCTGCGCCTTCATGCTGGCTTCTTGGGTCCTAGCCCCCTCTAGCCCTGACCCAGAAAAAGTGTCGACCTATGAGTGCGGCTTTAATGCGTTTGACGATGCGCGCATGAAGTTTGACGTGAAATTCTATCTGGTTTCGATCCTCTTCATTCTGTTTGATCTCGAAATTGCCTTCTTGTTCCCATGGGTATTGGCACTCGATGACATTGGACCTTTCGGCTATTGGTCGATGATGAGCTTCCTTGGCATCTTGTTGGTTGGCTTTATCTATGAGTGGAAGAAAGGTGCTTTGGAATGGAACTAAAGCTTCCCCCACGCGCGGGCGTTGTCCCCGCCACACTCGATAATATTGGTCCGGTCATTCCAAACGACCCCTATTTCTCGGGGCTGTCGGATGAATTGGCCGATAAAGGCTTTGTGGTTGCGGCCGCTGATGATCTCATCACGTGGGCGCGCACTGGCTCGCTGATGTGGATGACCTTTGGCCTAGCCTGTTGCGCCGTTGAGATGATGCAGGCCGCGATGCCGCGCTATGACATGGAGCGCTTTGGCTTTGCGCCCCGCGCCAGCCCACGTCAGTCTGACGTGATGATTGTCGCAGGCACCTTGACCAACAAAATGGCCCCGGCTTTGCGCAAGGTCTATGACCAAATGCCAAACCCGCGCTATGTGATCTCCATGGGCTCCTGCGCCAATGGCGGTGGCTATTACCACTATAGCTATGCGGTTGTGCGCGGCTGTGATCGCATCGTGCCCGTCGATATCTATGTGCCCGGCTGCCCGCCAACAGCGGAAGCTTTGATGTATGGCATTTTGCAATTGCAAAAGAAAATCCGTCGTGAAGGAACTATCGAACGATGAGCGCTTTGGCTGAGTTGCAAGAGCGCCTGACCTCAGCTCTGGGCGCATCTATCTTGTCCGCAACGCAGGCGACTGGTGAGCTGACCGTCGTCGTGCGCCGCGACGATAGCCTCGCCGTGCTGCAGCACTTACGCGACATCGAAAGCTTCTCGACGTTTGTTGATGTCTGCGGCGCTGACTATCCAGAGCGGGCAGAGCGGTTTGAGGTCGTCTATCACCTCTTGTCCATGAGCAAGAATGTGCGCATCCGGGTGAAGGTCACAACCGACGAAGACACGCCCGTGGCTTCTGCTTTTGGGCTCTGGCCAGCTGCGGATTGGTTTGAGCGTGAAGCCTTTGATATGTATGGCATCCTCTTCTCAGGTCACCCAGATTTACGCCGAATCCTCACCGATTATGGCTTCCATGGGCACCCACTGCGCAAGGACTTCCCGCTGACCGGCTACACCGAAGTGCGCTATGACGAAGCTCAAAAGCGGGTGATTTATGAGCCCGTCAAGCTTGTCCAAGAATACCGCAACTTCGACTTCTTGAGCCCTTGGGAAGGCATGCTGCCCGGGGATGAGAAGGCGGCCGAGTAGGGCGGTACCCCCAGCTTCCGTACTCACACTCGAACACCTCCTTTTCGCAGGCGCAGCCTTCAGTAAATGCGTTCCAAATGGGAACGGTCTTCTCCCCTCTCCCAAAGGGCTACGGGATTCACGGAATTTGGTTTGTTGTGGAGTTGAGTGCGAGAGTATAGCCGGTGAGGGTTTGTGTTAGGACGGACCAGCCGGTGCGCATGGTTTTGGGGCCTGGTGGTTTGTAGTAGCAGTTCCAACCG
>CAMDDL010000012.1 GCA_945891505.1 Maricaulis salignorans
CGGCTTGAGCGTTCCTTCACACGCTTCATTAACGCGCCAGAGGCGACGCTTTACGGCTTGGAACTTGAGTATCGCGCCAACTTCGAACTACCGTTCGAACTGCCAGTACTTCAAGGTGCGAAGTGGAATTTTGCTGCCAACTACACCTACACCCATTCAGAGGTGAATGCGCCTGAAGGCACAAGTGTGATTAGCCCGATCGATTTCCGTTTGGTTTCGGCCTCACAATTTGGCTTAGACGGCAGCGAGCTTCAGGGTACCCCCAAGAACATTGCGAATTTGCAATTGGGTTATGAAACGGACAATCAGCAATTGACGCTGCTCGTCGGTTGGGTAGACGAACGGATCGCGCGCCGTGGTCTGGGCTCTGTTCCATCCGTGATCGAGAACCCAGGCACCAATATTGATCTGGTCTTTAAGCAGGACTTCACCATCGGCAAGGTCGACTATACGCTTGGCATCAGCGGCCGTAATTTGTTGGCTGAGGATAACCAAGAGTACCAGCTCTCGAACTTAGGTCGCACAGAGGCAAATACCTACAAGAGAGGTCGTTCGATTTCTCTCAGTTTGACTGTAAAGAACTAAGCTACGAGCGCTTAGTCTCAAAAAACCTATATCTCCCGCTGATGCCATGGGGCCCCATCACGCTGTATCTGCTGCGTTTGGGGCCTCATTAACAGAGCTGGGGCGTGTCGGTGAGCTCGCGCTCAGCAAGGAGCCGACAAAGACCGCGCAGGCTCACTGAGGGTAAACGCAGCCGGCCCTCGACAAACTCAGATTTTCAGACAAAAGTAACCGCTCCCAGCGCATGGCATGCACATGATCTATAAAGTGAAATTGGTAAGGAGGCCCTTAGCTTGGCAAAACTTTGCCCGGGTTGCGATGGCCTGTGCCTGCCTCGGCTTCAGTCCGGCTGCGGCAGATGTCATTGAGGTTGGGGCTAATGGCACGGCAAGAGTCTATTCTGGCCCGACCTTGTTTCTTGGCAACACCGCCAGTCCCGTTTTAAAGCCAGAGCTCAAAGCCCCGGTTATTGCGACCGCTTCAACCCCTTTAAAACTCATTGAGCCAGCCTACCCCTTAAAGCTTCATCCAACTTTGGACGCCTATGTCACTGAGGCGGCAACCAAGTACGGAGTCGACCCAATCTTGGTTCGCGCCGTTGCTTGGCAGGAGTCGCGCTTTCGAAACTCAGCCGTCTCTCCAAAGGGCGCGATAGGGGTGATGCAATTGATGCCAGGTACAGCCTCTTTGCTAGGGGTAAACCCGCATGATCCCCGCGACAATATTTTTGGCGGTGTCGCTTACTTGAGCAGGCTGTTAGATCGCTTCGGCGGTGATGTTCGTTTGGCTTTGGCTGCTTATAATGCCGGGCCAGAAGCCGTGACCCGCCATCGTGGTATTCCACCCTATCGTGAAACCCAAAACTATGTGAAGGCCATCTCAGAGCGGCTTTCGATCCGCTAATACATGTGAAAGCTTGAGGATGATGTCGATGACAGAAGTACATAGAACGCTCTGGGCGCTGATCTCAGTCTGGGTCATGTTATGGGCCGGCCCCGCCTTGGCGCAATCTGCAAACCTCGACCCGGAGGGTTCCGGCGTCATTCTGGGGGCCGTGAACTGGGTTCAAGGTACACTTTTGGGTGCCGTCGCAACGGCGGTTGCAGTGATCGCTGTGGCAGGTTGCGGCTTTATGATGCTAACTGGCCGGATGAATTGGCGCCACGGCGGGATGGTCATTTTGGGTTGCTTCATCCTGTTTGGGTCGGCCGCCATCGTCGGAGGCATCCGTAGCGCTGCACAAGGTTTTTAGGGGGCCACTATGGCACAGCTCGAGCGCGACCCGGTTTTTGCTGCATTGACGCGTCCGCAAATGTTTGCGGGCGTGACTTATACGTGGTTCATCCTCAATGGCATCATCACGGCCGAGGTCTTCTTGGTTACCAAATCGGTATGGGCTCTTGTCGCGGCTGTGATCTTGCATTTGGTCGGGGTGATTGCAGCGCGAGATGAGCCACGCTTCTTAGACCTTTGGATCACCCGCATGAGTAGTTCGCCGCGTGTCGCCAATTTTTCGTTTTGGCGCTGCAACTCATATCGGCCGTAGGGGGTGATTGACAATTAAATGGCAAATCCGCGCACCCAGCAGAAGCGTTTGGCTACTTTAGCTGAAATCGCTCACCGAGAAGCCCCCGCGGGCGCTCGGCTGCCTTACGCGCGCCATGTTGACGACACGACCATCGAAACCCGCGATGGCATGTTGTTGCAAATCATCAAGCTAGACGGTTTGGCATTCGAGACGGCCGATACCGAAGACCTCAATTATCGCAAATCCATTCGCGACACGATGCTACGGTCGATTGCCCATGCCCGTTTCGCGGTGGTTCACCATGTTGTTCGCAGTCCTGTAAAACCCTCGCTTGACGCTCATTTCCCGGACGATTTTTCCCGTGAAGTTGATCAACAGTGGTCCGCCCGTCTCGATGGCCGGGCCATGTTTATCAATGATCTGTTCTTGACCATTATTCGTCGTCCCGCCGTTGGACGGACAGGCTTCATCGATAAAACGATGGAGCTGTTGCGCGGCACATCCTCTCAAGCCATCGCTGCAGAGCGCGCTCGGGACATGCGCGAGTTGGATACGGCCCGCGATGCCCTGATGGCATCCCTTGCCCCCTATGGTGCCCGTGTGCTGTCTGTCTACGACAGTAAGCATGGCCCCTGTTCTGAGCCCATGGAATTCCTCTCCGGCCTTTATAACGGTGAGTTACGACCAGTCCTGCTTCCGGACACTGACCTCGGATTTCATATTCCTTATCGCAGGATCAGCTTTGGTTTAGAGGCATTTGAACTCCATGCCGCTCCGGGCCTTGCGCGGCAGTTTGGCACCATGATTTCGATCAAGGACTACCCGCCGCACACCGCACCTGGCATGCTGGACGATCTCATGCGTCTGCCGGTTGAGATGACGGTGACGGAAAGCTTTGCCTTTGTTGACCGACAAGTGGCGCTGGACCGGATGAACCTTGCACTTCGCCGTATGCGGGCTGCGGATGATGATGCGATCAGTTTGCGCCGGGACCTGTCTGTCGCCAAAGATGATGTATCCGCCGGCCGCTCCGCCTTTGGCGAACATCACATGAGTGTGTGCATCAAAGCCGCTACACAAGCACAACTTGACCAAGCCGCAGCAGATGTTCAGGCCGCTTTTACCGAAGAAGGTATTATTTCCGTCCGCGAAGATGTGAATCTTGAGCCTGCATTCTGGGCGCAGTTTCCCGGCAATTTCAAAGACATTGCCCGGCGCGCTCTGGTGTCGACGGGTAATTTTGCAGGTCTCGCCAGTTTTCATAATTTCCCCATCGGACAAGAAGATAACAATGTCTGGGGCCAAGCGGTGACCGTATTGGAGACAACATCGGCAACGCCTTACTATTTCAACTTCCACAAGAATGATTTGGGTAACTTCACCATTATCGGGCCATCAGGCTCTGGTAAAACGGTGGTCTTGAATTTCCTCTTGACCCAAGCGCGCAAGTTTGATCCTCGCATCGTCTTGTTCGACAAAGACCGCGGCGCAGAAATATTCATTCGCGCGATTGGTGGACGCTATGAGACACTGCGCCATGGCAATCCATCGGGCCTAAACCCTTTGTCGCAGCCAGATACCCCGGCTAATCGCGCATTTATCACCGAATGGCTCTCGCGCTTGGTTAGTATTGATGGCGAAAAACTCACCATTGATGAGCAGGCCCAGATCGCAGATGCAGTTGCGGCCAATTTTGACCAAGCGCCGCAATATCGTCGCCTCCGCTACGTTGCCGAATTGCTAGCTGGCGTGCGCCGTCCTGTGCCCGGTGACCTTGCCTCGCGCCTTGAACCCTGGATTCATGATGGCGTGCGCGCTTGGCTGTTCGATAATGAGGAAGATCGCCTCGACTTGTCGACTCGCACCTTGGGCGTGGACATGACCTCAATCCTAGACGACCCAGCTTTGCGAACACCTGCTATGATGTATTTGTTCCATTGTGTGGAGCAACGACTTGATGGCACGCCAGCCATTTTGGTGGTCGACGAGGGCTGGAAGGCCTTGGATGATCCGATCTTTGTGGCGCGCATTCGCGATTGGGAGAAAACCATTCGTAAACGCAATGGGATTGTGGGCTTTGCCACACAAAGCGCTTCAGACGCTTTGTCGAGCCAGATTTCCTCCGCCATTATTGAGCAAGCTGCAACCCAGATCTTCATGCCGAACCCAAAAGCGCAGGAAGACGAGTATTGTCGTGGTTTTGGTCTGACTTTGCATGAGCTAGACCTGATTCGCGCCTTGCCAGATACATCCCGCTGCTTCGTGATTAAGCATGGCACAGACAGCGTGGTTGCCCGCCTAAATCTCGATGGTTTGCCGGATGTCTTGACTGTACTTTCTGGCCGTGAGTCAACTGTGCGGCGCCTTGATGCCTTGCGGGCCGAACACGGCGACGACCCAGCCATTTGGCTGCCGCTTTTAACTGCTAGCGTCAATCAAGCGCGAGATTCCAGCAGTGGGGGGCGGCAATGATCGGGCAATGTGCAGCTCCGCGCGCCGATTTAGGGCTTGTTCGCGGCCTCCTCGACACGGTTGATTGTAACATCCGTGAGGGCGTGCAGGGTGGCTATAATGCCTTCTTTGGCCCGGGTTCCACGCTGGGTGCGGTTATCACCGTGCTTCTAACCATCTATGTCGCCCTATTGGGCTTCCGCCTGCTTACTGGCCGCAGCGATTTGCGGGTGGGCGATCTACCGATGATCGCCATTAAACTGGGTGCCGTGGTGATGTTGACCACGTCTTGGGCCAGTTACCAAAGCCTTGTGTTCGCGCTGTTGTTCGATGGACCGGCCGAAATCGCTAATGGCCTCTTGGCCAATATGCCGATGCCCCAGACCATAGGGCCAGCCGACATTTTCGCCCGCCTGCAATATACGTTTGATCAATTGACCCAGTCGGCCAGTGCAATGGCATTGGTCAGTGACTTGCCGGGACAGGGACCCAATGTAGCCGGAGCGACCTTGAATGCGGGCAGCTTTGTCCTGCAAGCAGCCCCCGGTACCGATCCAGAGAGCCTGAAAGGCTTGGCACCGGTTATCCAGATGCGGTCAGCGCTGCAGGGGGGGCCTGCCTTTGGGGCGACAGCCCTTTGGCTTTCGGCCATTACGTTGTTGGTATCGACTTTAGGACTTTTAATCCTAGCCAAACTGATGCTGGGCCTTCTTTTGGCTATCGGACCCTTATTTGTGGGTCTTTTATTGTTTGAGAGTACCAAAGGCTTTTTTGAAGGCTGGCTGCGCACCGCTTTAGGCTTTGCGCTTGTGCCCTTAGCAACGGTCGTCTTCATGGCAGGCCTTTTGGCCTCTTTGGAGCCTAGTTTACAGGGGCTCGCTGTGGCTCGCGCCGAAAATCGTTATGACCTGCAACCTATTTTGACCGTCATGGTTATCATCCTGACCTTTACGGCTGTTTTTGGTAGCGTGATTAGCCTGTGCACACGGCTAGTCGCAGGCTTCCGTTTGCCCGACGTCAAATCTCGTGAGCAAGAACCTGTGATGGTCAATGAAACAGGCGCAGGGCGTCAAGGCTTTGGTGTGGATTCCCCGACTGAAGCTAGCCGCGCATCCCGTCTGGCCGCTGTGGTTTCAGGAAGCGCTTCTGGATCAGGATCAGATCGTCGCGACGCCGGCTTGGCTGCAGCAGTCTCTGGTGCAGGTGCATTATCCTCTACCACGTTTGATCGGCGGACCGAAATAGTCGCAGGGGGCGGGGGTGAAGGATTGCGGGGTGATTATTCGGTCCGTTTGGGGCAGAATGGTCGTAAGCGCAATAATCCAGCCCGACCCAGTCGATCCCGCGAAAGCATGTTTGCCCAATCCCCTTCAAAACTGAGCCTATCGGCAACTGGAAAAGCACCATGACCGGCCCGCAAGCTGATCCATCCTTCACCCCACCTGGCGTTCCGCCCAATGGCGTTGCAGCCCGCGCGCACTATTATGAGGGGGCCAGTACGTGGGCCCAAGACACCCACGAAACACTTCGCCGTTCAAGGCGCACGGCTTGGATCATCGCAGGGATCGCGGTTGGTATTGCCGCGATTCAGGCCGTTGCCTTAGTTGTGCTGGTGCCGCTCAAGCAAACCATGCCCTACACGATCACGGTTGATCGTGAGACCGGCTATGTCCAAACCACGCGCGGCGTGAATCTTGGCTCGTTGAGTGAGACCGAAGCAGTCGCTCAATCCTTTGTGGTGCAATATGTGTTGGCGCGGGAAACCTTCGATGCCGCCGACTATCGCGAGCAGTACCGCAAGACTTTGGCATGGTCGCAGGGCGCAGCAGAGACTGAATATTTGCGGGATTGGGACAAGACAAATCCAAACGGTATCCAAAGCCGGGTGAGCCCGAATACCCGGATTCAGGTAACGGTGAAGAGCGTGACAATTTTAGGTCCACGTTCAGCCATGATCCGCTTCGATACTGAACGATCTGAAGGCGGCGGAATGCCCGGTATGCGCCAGCCTTGGGTGGCGTCGGTAGTCTATAGTTTTTCAAATAAGCCCATCAGTGAACAAGATCGCTATTTGAATCCTCTTGGCTTCCAGATCTCCAGTTATCGGCGCGATGCCGAAACGACTCAGCCGGTGCCGATGCCTGCCGCGCCGTTGCCGGTAATGCCAGTGCCTTCCCCGGTTCCGCCAACTGGAGTAACCACGCTACCTGTCCCGGGAAGTGTTGTGCCAGGGACGCCCTCGGGTGCGACGCCGTCTTCGCAGGCACCGACGCAATCGAAATCGGGCAATCCGAATGGTGAGGAGTTCCCAGCCCAATGACGCCGCTCAAGCCACGCTGGAACATCTGTTTGGCTGTCGTGTTGACCACGCTGGTTATGGGTGCAGACCCGGTGCGCGCCCAAATGCGCGAGGTGCCAATTCCGGGGATAGTAGATCCTCGCGTTCAGACAATCTTGTTTAAAGAAGATAGCGTCGTCTCGCTGCGCGGCCATTATGGCTATCAGATGATGATTGAGTTTGGTGCCGATGAGCGCTTAGAGAATGTCTCAATTGGCGACTCGCTTGCTTGGCAAGTTACGCCCAATCGGCGCGCCGACACGCTATTTGTAAAGCCGATTGAGTTTGATGCGGCTACAAATATGTCGGTTATCACCTCCAAGCGTCGCTATACCTTCCAACTGAGCGCAGAAGAGCCAACAGGGCTAGGCGATCCAAACATCATCTACCGCGTCAAATTCACCTTTCCCCCTGAACCCGTCGCGCTCGAACCAAAAGACTTGGTGCCCCAACCACAAGCAAATTCAAACCAGAATTACTCCGTCTCAGGCAGCACGCGTAATGTGCCTTCACGCATCTTTGACGATGGCCAGCGCACTTATCTTGAATGGCCATCTGGGGCTGCGACCCCAGCGGTCTTTGCGCTAAGTGCAGATGGATCGGAATCCCTAGTCAATTTTATCATGCGCGGCAGTGTCATGGTGGTTGAACGCGTTGGGCCAGCTTTTATTCTCCGCAATGGCACCGATCAAACCATCGTCAGCAATGACGCTTGGCGCGAGCCTGATCCAGGCCCTAATGCGCCTGCGATGCGCCCCTCTGGCCAGACGAAGTCAAAGTCCCGCGGTCTGTTCGGCTTTGGTGCGCCGAAGGAGGCGAAGCCATGAGCCCAACTAGCGTTGCCTCGCATGAACCCGCGGAACATTTAGCGAGCGCCTCTTTAGGTGTCGATGCGGCCGCGGAAACAGGTGTGTCTGACCTAATTGTAGATGCGGCACCCGCCGTCGCTTATCCAGACCGTCCATGGGTGGTGCTTGCTGGCGCTGTAGGTGTTCTGGCGCTTGGAATTATCGTCTTTACCACCATGGTCTCTGCACAGAAACGCGCGGGGGCAGGAGAGCTGACCCCCACGCGCGACGCAAAAAATGATGGCAATCTTGGTCAAACCATACCAGAGCCGCCAAGCTTGTTTACCCAAACAGCGCTTGTGCCTGTTATGCCCGCTCAGCCGATGGTTCCTGAGAATCCCGCTGCAAATGAAGCCGTGCCTGCACAGCCTTGGACTCCGGCACCGCCACCGCCGCCACCACCCGTGCGCGATGTCTACCGCCCAATACCAGAGCCATCATCACCGCCACCACCACCAACGCGGACAGGGGCGGATATAACCCAGCGCATGCGCTCTCCCGCTTTGATCGTCGACCTTGTGCCCGCTGGTGCGGCTGCCGAGGCAGCAGCGAATGCAGCCAATGCTGCTGGTGGCGGCGACAATGATGCCTTTGCAGCACGCGTGAGTTCAGGTGACGTTCCTGCTGCCCGTGCCGGCGCTTTGCGCAATCCCAAAACCACGGTACCACAAGGCGCTCTGATCGCGGCAGTTCTGGAAACAGCAATCAATTCTGACCTTCCAGGCTTTGTGCGGGCCGTCGTTAGTCGCGATGTCCTGAGTTTTGACGGCACGCGGGTCTTAATCCCGCGTGGTTCTCGCCTTGTTGGGCAATACCGGTCAGAAGTCGCATTGGGCCAATCGCGCGCCTTTGTGGTTTGGACGCGTCTGTTACGCCCTGATGGTGTCTCGATCCAATTGGCATCACCGGGGACCGACCCGCTGGGCCGAGCCGGTCTAGATGGAAAAGTAGATCGCCACTATTTCCAGCGCTATGGCCCGGGCCTGCTGTCAACGGCCATAAGCGCTGCTTTAAACAACACAAGTTCCAACCAATTGGTCATTGGTACAGCTCAAACGCTGCCCAGTGCCGCTTCCTCGGGCGAAGCCATCAAGCCGACGGTCACGGTCAAGCAGGGTACGGCCATTCAAGTCTTTGTTGCGCGTGACCTCGATTTCTCGTTAAACCCGGTCTCTCCAGTGACAGGCGCTGTGCCTGTCGTAGAACAACCCCCCGAGAACAGGCCATGAGTGGGCCAAATGGCGCTCCGCAGGTTCTAGGGGGCGTCTATCTCTCGGCATTTCTGGAGCCGCTATCGGGCTGGCTCAATCGGCCAGACGTGACTGATATTTTGGTCAATCGACCAGGCGAAGTTTGGGTCGAAAGTGTTACCGGCGGCATTGTGCGTTACGATGCGCCAGATGTGACTCAAGTTAATTTGACGCGCCTAGCTGCCCAGATTGCGCGTATTTCGAAGCAGGGGATCAGCCGAGAGCATCCTTTGCTATCAGCCAGCTTGCCGACCGGAGAGCGCATTCAAATTGTCTTGCCACCCGCCACGAGGGGTGAAGTTGCCTTGGCCATTCGAAAGCATGTGCTGACCGATTTGACACTTGATGACTATGTGTCGGCGGGAGCACTATCCCATATTGTTGGTGCAGGTGGCACAAAGGCCTCTTTTGATCCGGATAAGGAACTAAAGGCTAGCCTAGCCAAGGGGGACGTTACGGCATTTTTGAAGCTTGCCGTACAGCAAAAGCGAAACATCGTTGTCTCAGGCGGTACGGGTACGGGCAAAACAACCTTCCTCAACGCCCTGTTGAAAGAAGTAAGTCTTGATGAGCGCTTGATCTTGATTGAAGACGCAGCAGAAATCAGGCTGGTTCATAAGAACGCTGTCGGCCTTGTGGCCGTAAAAGGCCAAACCGGTGAAGCCCGGGTCGATGTCGATGATTTATTGCAATCGGCACTGCGGATGCGGCCAGATCGGATCATCGTGGGAGAGCTTCGCGGTAAGGAGGCGTTCACCTTCCTGCGCGCCATCAATACCGGTCACCCCGGATCCGTGACCACGTTACATGCCGACACACCCGATGGGGCATTAGAGCAGCTGGCGTTAATGGCTCTGCAAACCGGTACCGCCATGACCCACGCCGACATATTGGCTTATGTCCGCAGCGTGGTGGATGTGATCGTTCAGTTAGAGCGTAACGAGGGTCGCCGACAGGTACGCGAAATCCGTTTGTTGAGATAAGTTAAAGCGACTCAACTCGAGTTTTCCGACGTATTGCCTGCTAACAATCCCCGAAAGTAAAAATTCGCCCGTTAAGTATACGGTTCTTTATCGTCTTAACACTTATATATCTAGATGGTAAAAACGGGCGGGGCTAGGCGTGTATCTGCTCGATTGGCGCAAATGGCTTCTTGAGGTGGGGTGCGTGATGAGCAATCGTTGGTTTAAAGTAGCAAGCGCTGCGTTTTTTTTGGGAATGCTTTCAGCTTGCGGCGGTGGCGGCGGCGATTCGTCTGTCCCTGGCGGTGGCGGTGTTGTTACCCCAAGAGCGACCGCAGCGGAAACGTCGCGCTTTCTCATTCAATCCACCTTTGGTCCGACCGAAGCTGAAATTGAGGCAACCCGGGATACGACCTTCGCGGCATGGATCACAGCGCAGCAAGCCCTCCCAGAAGGTACTCTTGCGCTGGACTATTTGAACACACGTCGGGACCAATTGCGTAATCCGCCAGCCCCTGCCGCGCCTAACCCAACAGCAGATGTCAACGCCGGCCATTTCTACGCATATTTTTGGCGTGAAGCTGTCACCTCGCAAGACCAATTGCGTGAACGGACAAAATTTGCCCTGTCGCAAATCTTCGTGATCTCATTTGCCGAACCTCAAATGAATGTTCGAGGCCTTGGCTCTTACTATGATATGCTCGGCCGCAACGCCTTTGGCAATTATCGAACCTTGCTGCAAGATGTGGCCTTGCACCCCATGATGGGTGTCTATCTGACCCATATCGCAAACCAAAAGGAAGACCTCACAACAGGTCGTTCGCCAGATGAAAACTTCGCACGCGAAGTTATGCAGTTGATGTCCATTGGCGTGTTTGAACTCAATAATGACGGCACTCGAAAGTTGGATAGCTCTGGCAATCCAATTCCAACTTATACGGCAGAAGACATTTCAAACCTAGCAAAGGTCTTTACAGGCTTTAGTTGGTACGCTGCTACGCCCACCAACTCGACCTTTGGTGGCGGCGGCCGCAATGATGCGTCGTTTGTCACACCGATGATCGCCTATCCGAACTTCCATTCCATCTCGGAAAAGCGCTTCCTCACCACGGTCATTCCTGCGACAACAACGCCTGATCCCGCTGGTGATCTGCGCATTGCCCTAGATGCCATCTTTAATCATCCAAACGTCGGCCCCTTCATTGGGAAGCAAATGATCCAGCGTCTGGTGACTTCTAACCCCAGCCCAGCCTATGTGAACCGGGTGGCGAACGTCTTCAACAACAATGGCTCTGGCGTGCGAGGCGATATGGCTGCGGTTGTCCGCGCTATTCTATTGGACACAGAAGCCCGCAACATGTCGGCTGGGGTAGACGCAAACTTCGGCAAATTGCGTGAACCGGTTATCCGCATGACCGGCCTCATGCGAGCCTTGAACGCAACCTCGACCAACGGCTTGTGGCCGGTGAACTCTACCAGTGCCCCCACTTCCTTGGGCCAATCACCCATGGCTTCGCCTTCAGTGTTTAACTTCTTCCGCCCAGGATACACGCCACCAAACACCAAAACGGGTACACTCGGGCTCGTTGCGCCTGAAATGCAGATTGTCGATGAAGTGACTGTGGCTGGCTACATGAATACCATGCAGACCACCATTAACACCGGTATCGGCTCGAGCAATGACGTGAAGCTCTCCTACACAAAGGAAATGGCGGTAGCCGCCGATGCAGCCGCCTTGGTTGACCGGGTCAATTATCTCTTGACCTATGGCAATATGACAACGGCTCGCCGTCAGCAGATCATTGATGCAGTCACGGCCGTCACCATTCCTTCGGGCGGCACCACCACGCAGGCGCAGATTGATGCAGCTCTGCTGAACCGATCAAAGCTGGCGGTCTATCTGACCGTTGTTTCTCCAGATTACATTTTGCAGCGCTAAGGGGGCGGCCATGAAAGATCTACGTCATACACGTCGCCAATTTATGGCAACAACCGGTGCCGTGGGGATTGCTGCACCGATAGCAACCGCCTTCGGAATGCAATTGGCCGCTTTTAACTCGGCAGCCAGCCAAAGCGCTGGGGGATACAAAGCACTTGTTTGTATCTTCCAATTGGGTGGTAACGACTCCAACAACACCGTCCTAGCTTCCGATACGGACTCTTGGAATCGCTATTGGGCGGCGCGCAATACCGGGTCAGACCCGATAGCCCTTATGCCAGTCGGCACCGCAGCGGCGCCAGTTGGCTCAGTTTCTCCGGTCACTGGGCGGACGGTTGCGGCTGGTACACCTGAAGCTTGGGGCGGAATCTTGCCCTTCACGCCAAAAACGGCGCAGGCCATTCCTGCAGGAACAAACGCCACGACGCGCACCTTCGGGTTCCATCCTATGTTGGCACCCCTTCTGCCAATTTACGGCGCAGGGCGTTTGGCCGTGATTGCCAATGTCGGCTCCTTGGTTGAACCTGTGACGAAGACGGAATTTCAGGCGCGCACCAAAAAACTGCCGGCTAACTTGTTCTCCCACAATGACCAGCAAGCGGTTTGGCAAGCAGGCCTCACAGAAGGCGTGCGCACCGGTTGGGGTGGCCAGTTCGGCGACCTAATGGCCTCGGGCAATGGAGCCAACAGTCTGTATACCGCCATGTCGACTGCCGGCAACACTGTGTTTTTGTCCGGCCGCACCGTCGTCCAATATCAAGTCGCAACAGGTGCCACACCTGCTGTGGCCGTCAACGCGGTTGGCGGGACCACCTTGTTTGGTTCAAACCAAGGCCCTGCCAAAATGCGGGAAATCATCCGCGATACTGGCTTTGTGGCCAATATGGGTTCGGACCATGCGACGATTGTTGGTCGCTCGCTCGATGCCTCGGTCACACTGAACACCGCAGCAACAGGTGCTTTGGTGACGGCAATTCCCGCACCTCCTGTTTACCGCAACCCGATCACCAATAATGTGGAAACCAATTCCCTGTCGGTCCAATTGCAGACAGTTGCGCGCATGATCGCGGCCGCTCCAGCCCTTGGCTTGCGCCGTCAGGTCTTTTTCGTGGCAGTAGGCGGGCATGATAGCCACGACTTCCAGAACACAGCCCAACCCAACAATCTCAGTAAATTGGCCACTGCGATGGCCACATTTGATGCCACTTTGGCCAATATCGGTGGCGTGGATATGCGCAGCTCTGTGACAACCTTCACTGCATCTGACTTCTCACGGACCTTTAACACCAATGGCGACGGTACCGACCACGCTTGGGGTGGGCACCATTTGATAATGGGCGGCGCTGTAAATGGCGGCGATATGTACGGCCAGTTCCCGACTGTTGGCAGTGACTTGGGTACATTCCGTAACCCTAATCAGTCCGGCAACACCCATATTCCAACCACCTCGGTGGACCAGTATGCGGCGACGTTGGGAACTTGGTTTGGGGTTTCAAACACGGACTTGGCTGTGATCTTCCCGAACCTCAAAAACTTCGCAAGACCAAATCTGGGCTTTATGGCCTAACTAAAAGCCAGTACATAGACAGGAAGATGGCCGCTTACCTCTCAGAGGGGGGGCCTTTTTCTTTAGTTGGTCTTTTCTTGGCGTAATTGCGACCAGCGGTTTTCACCACCATTGAGCATCGCTTTGAGGTATGCGATATTCTCGGATGCCACTGCGGGTGGCAAGTCCCGGGTTGCCAAGCGCTCACTTTCCTCAAAGCGGCCCTGCAGGCCGACAACGAGCGCCAGATTCTGACGGGCTTGGGGCGGGGCAAGCGGACTTTGGTTGGCGCGCCGCAACATGTCCTCAGCCTTTTTCAAATCCCCTGTCATCGCGATGGATAGCCCGTAATTGCTGAGGATGGCTGCGTCCTCCGGGGCAAGCTTTAGCGCGGCCTCATAAGCAGGTGCCGCAAGATCGGCGCGCTCCAAGCGGTCATAGATGACACCGAGGGCCGATTGAAGATTGGGGTCTTTTGGATTTAAGGAGACGGCCTTCTGCAGGGCTTGCAGAGCGGGTTGATTTTCGCTGCTGGCAACAAGACCCAAGGCTAATGCGCTCCACAATTGTGGACTTTCCCCTTTGACCTGCAAGCCCATGGCTGCAAGTTGAATCGCGCGCTCTGATGAACCAATCCTGCGCAAAGCGATGGAGCCTTCCAGCGCGGCTTCATCATCGGCTGGATTTTTCTCAAGCTCGCCGAGCCAAAAAGAGGCTTGATTGATCATATCTAGGCTCCGTGCTGCTTGGCGCTCTTTCGCTGTTGCAGGTTTTGCCGGAGCACTTTGCTCTGCCACTGATGCCTGAGACGAAGGCGCTTCAACCAACGAGGTTTTAGGGGTTTGCCCCCTCGGCGCCCCTTTGGCTGCAAGTGTTTTAGCTGCTGCTTCTGGCTTTTTCCCGAAAAAGGGAAATGCTTGGGCCGAAGCAGCGGACAGGCAGATCAGGCCTAAGCTTGCGCTTAAGGCGGCTAGTGGCAAGCGACGGGCGCAGAAGCGGAACGACATGGTGAGAACCTCACGAATCACAGATGCCAAGCTTTCGTCAATCTTTGTTAACAAACCCTCAAGTCAGCGCTTTGTGCTCCGTCTTAATCGCTTTTCACAAGGTCCAGATCAGCCTAAAGAATTGCTATGCACGCCAATATCGCCCCCCAAGACGCCACCTTCATTCCGATTTACGCCATTTCTGCCGCCGAATGGCCCGCATATCTCGACGGGAAGTCCAGTGGGCAGGCAGCTCTCGCTGGTCACCACGATTTTCGCGCCCAAGCCGGTCGCGTGCTGTTGGTTCCAGCCCCTGATGGTACATTAGAGCGGGTCCTATTTGGCTTGGGCGCGGCGGCAGATACGGCGGTCTATGGCGCTTTGGCTAGTAAATTGCCGGCAGGTGATTATCGGATTGCCTCACCGCTTGGTAAAGAACAGGGCCACGCTATCTTGGTGGCCTATCTTCTGGGGGCTTATGTTTTTGATCGGTATAAGCGCAAGGATCAACGACTCGCCCGTTTGATAGCCCCTGTTGGCGCGGACGTAGAGGCTGCGAGCCGCACCGTCAGCGCCGTGAAGCTTGGTCGTGATCTCGTCAATACGCCGCCAAATGATATGGGTCCGGACGCTTTAGAGGCCGCGGCAATTGCTTTGGGCGAAAGCCATGGTGCGGAGATCGAAGTGATCCGCGGCGAAGATTTATTGGCGCAAAATTACCCGTTGATCCATGCCGTCGGGCGGGGCGCTTCTCAAGAACCCCGCTTGGTGATCTTGCGCATTGGCCATCCTGATGCTTATCCACTGGCCTTAGTGGGCAAGGGGGTCACGTTTGATACCGGCGGGCTCAATCTCAAGCCGGGCGCGGGTATGGCCCTGATGAAGAAAGATATGGGCGGGGCTGCCTGTGCTTTAGCCTTGTTCTCGACGCTCGCTGAGGCCCGCTTGGATATGCGGCTGTCGGTCTATCTGCCGATTGTTGAGAATGCGATGGATGGCAACTCCTTCCGACCCAGCGATGTGATCTATGCCCGTAACGGGTTGAGCGTTGAGATCGACAACACCGATGCAGAGGGCCGCCTAATTCTGGCTGATGCGGTTACGCGCGCCAGCGAAGACGGCAATGCCATGATCCTCGATATGGCGACGCTAACCGGTGCTGCCCGTGTCGCGTTGGGGCCAGAATTACCTCCCTTCTTCACCGAGGACGAGGAGTTGGCCGCAGCATTGACCGACGCGGCGGCTCAGACGGGTGACCATTTGTGGCGCATGCCCTTGTGGCGTCCATATGAAGACGACCTCGACAGCCCGATTGCAGACATGAAAAACTCAGGCGGCCCCTTTGCTGGCGCGATCAATGGGGCGCTGTTCATCTCAAAGTTCGTCGATGTCAAAGATCACAAGCCCATCTGGGCGCACTTCGATGTCTATTGCTGGAATCCAAAGGAGAAGCCCGGTCGACCCCAAGGTGGCGAAGTTCATGCAGTGCGCACGATCGAGGCCATGCTACGGAAAAGATTCGGCTAAATTTTAAACAGACTAGCGAACGCAATTCAGGCAGGCAATTGAGTCCACAGGGACTCTTTCCCAATAACGCAAATCGATTCACCTAATGACGCAGATGGCACGGTCATGAGCGGCCACAGCCTTAGGGGTCATAGTTGAATCAGATTGCTGAACTTAACAAGCAAGCCCTTGGCTTGTGGTTGGACGTCACGTCCCGCTCTGTGCAATCCGATGGACCGGACCTGACCGCCCGTCAGACCGCCCTGATGCTGACGGTCTATTTGGAGGCGGGGCCACATACTGTTCGGGCTCTGGCGCAGCGGCTTGGCGTTGGCAAGCCAGCTATTGTTCGGGCCATTGACACGTTGCAGGACGTTGGCTTGGTTGAACGTCGGCCAGACCCGGCCGATCGGCGCAATATTTTTGTGGTCGGAACGGAAGCGGGCGCAGAACGGCTGTCCACCTATGCAGCGTCGATCGCGCGCCATATTGCCGAGATCACGCAAGTCACTCGAGCATCATCTTTGGACGCAAGCGAATCGGCAGCCCAACACCACAAGCTGGCATGATGGACGAAAGATATGTTGGATTCAAATCTTCACCCGTACCGAAGTGATCTGGCGGCGACAAAGCTCAAAGGACTTGTGGAATCCGCCCGCTTTGTCGATCCAATCCCCCATCAGGTTAGCGCAGGCGTTGCCCCATTGCGCAAAGTGCCGGAGCCGGATGGCGAACAATTGAGCCAGGCGCTTCATGGCGATGTGATTGATATTTACGAGGAACGCGGTGGTTTTGGCTGGGGCCAAATGCAAAGCGACGGCTATGTCGGCTGGTTTGATATGGCTGCCTTGTCGGCTCCAGTTTTAGCGATAACCCACAAAGTGAAAGTATTGCGGACCTATGCTTTCTCTGGACCAAGCGCCCGGGCAGCACCGCATTTTCTCTTGAGTCTCGGCGCGCAAGTGGCCCTTGCAGGCGCGCGTGAAAACGGTTTCGTCGCGGTGGAGCGAGCGGGGTGGATTTATGAACCGCACCTCGCGCCGCTTTCAGAGACTGCGGCAGATCCAGTCGCGATTGCCGAGCAATTTCTCCATGCGCCCTATCAATGGGGTGGCGTTGAGAGTTTAGGGCTTGATTGCTCGGGCTTAATCCAGACGGCATTTAAAGCCGCAGGCATCCTTTTGCTGCGCGACTCTTATATGCAGCGCGAGATTGGGAAAGCTGTAGACTGTGATCAAAGCCTCCGGGGTCTTAAGCGAGGCGATCTTGTCTGCTGGAAGGGCCATGTCGCCTTGATGACGGACGCTACCCATATCCTACATGCCAACGGCTACCATATGGCCGTCGCGCACGAGCCCTTGGCAGCGGCAGTCGACCGGATCGGCGCCAGCTATGGCGCTATTTTGACGATACGTCGGTTAGAAAACTAGACACAAAAAAGGGCCAGCGCGACGCTGGCCCTCTTATTCAAAGTCGATCTAGGCTTTAGAGGTGGTAAGCGCGCTCACCATGCTCGGCAATGTCGAGGCCTTCTTCTTGATCATCGACCGAGGCTTTCAGGCCAATCGTGTATTTGATGATGAAGAAGACGATGGCCGATGCCACACCCGACCAAGCAACCGTGACCAACACACCTTTCAGTTGTGCGATAACTTGCGTGCCCATGTCGTATGGCAGCGCTGGGCAGACCGCGAGAATTTTGCCGGCTTCATCGAAGCACTTGGTATAATCGACAATGCCTGCGCCACCCAAAGCTGGCGAAACAACAATGCCGGTTCCGATTGCGCCGATGATGCCACCAATGCCGTGGATGCCAAATGCGTCCAAACTATCGTCATACTTCAGCGCGGATTTTACGACCGAGCAGAAGAAGATACAGGCTGGCGAGACAACAAGACCGAGGATTAGCGCGCCCATTGGGCCAGCAAAGCCTGCGGCAGGGGTCACGGCGACTAGACCAGCCACGATGCCCGACGCCAAGCCCAGCATCGAAGGACGCTTGCGGGTGACCCACTCATACAACACCCAACTTAAACCAGCGGCAGCGGTTGCAATGAAAGTGTTAGCCATTGCTAAGACAGCATAATAGTTGGACTCCAAGTTCGAGCCTGCATTGAAGCCAAACCAACCCACCCAGAGGAGGCCTGCGCCGATGAAGGTCATGACCAAAGAGTGAGGTGGCATTGGCTCATTCCGATAGCCCGAGCGGGCACCCAGAATGATACAGCCAACCAGTGCGGCAATCCCGGCGTTGATGTGCACCACGGTACCGCCAGCAAAGTCGAGAGCACCAAAGCTCCAGATCAAGCCAGTTGTGAAGCTATCACCTTGCGCCGACGCCGCTGCCAAGCTGTCTGGTCCGGGCCACCACCAAACCATGTGTGCCATGGGATAGTAGGACAACAGAGGCCAAAGGACTGCAAACAGAACCACGGCGGCAAACTTCATTCGCTCAGCGACGCCACCCAAAACGAGGGCTGCTGTAATGGCCGCAAACGTCATCTGGAAGACGACAAACACGAGCTCTGGGATGTAAACACCAGTCGAGAAAGTGGCGACGAGAACAGGATTTCCATCCGCATCCAAGCCCGCGCCGTTCAAGAAGAGGCGGTCAAATCCACCGACGAAGCTGTCGATTTCCCCACCCGAAGTGAAGGACAAGCTATAGCCCCACAGCATCCACGTAACCATGCCGATCACCATCACGGTCGAAACCTGCATCAACATGGACAACATGTTCTTAGCGCGCACCAAGCCACCATAGAATAAGGCAAGCCCTGGAACGATCATCAAGAGAACCAGAAGGGTCGATACCATCATCCAGGTGATATCACCCTTGTCCACAACCTTATCCGGCAGAGTCGCGACCAGTTTAGCCGTTTCAGGGGCTGCTTCGGCTGCAGGTGCCGCAGCTGCGGCGACGGCATTGGCAGCGTCCTGCGCGTGAGCAGGTGAAACCAAGCCACTTGCCATTATGAAAATCAGCGCTGCTAGGGCTGCTAGCCCCGTCCGTACCAGCGCTTCGAAGCTAAGCTCCGGTCGTGTGCGTGTTGCGATACGTGTCACGTTCGTCGTGCTCCCCACAAGGTTTGCGATCTTGAGCTCACAATTAGCCCAGTCTCCATCCAAGCCGCAGCGTTAGAAATTGGGCACTTTTGGGCAAGTGTCGGCCTGCCGCTTCCGCGATATCCCGAACAATAGCCCAATTTTTGAGCAGCTTGTCGACCTTCTGCCCTCAAACGGGGCAAATCTAACTGTTCAAAATTTAGGCGAACATCTGCGCAAGGATGCTTTAAAGCGCATGCTGACCCATAGAGCGCAGCAGTGCGCTAAGCGCGCGGGTGGGCTTTTGAAAACACTGAGATCATGTGAGCTGGGTCGATTTCCATATAGCGCTGGGTCGTCGACAAAGATGCGTGGCCCAGCAATTCTTGGATGGAGCGCAGGTCGCCACCAGATTGCAAAAGGTGCGTGGCAAAGGCATGGCGGAGGGCATGGGGTGTCGCTGACTCTGACAAACCTAATTGGCCTCGTAATCTGGCCATGCTGGCTTGAACCAATCTTGCGCGTAGCGGGCCTCCACGTGCGCCAAAGAACAAAGGACCAATGGGTTCAATCTGATAGGGGCAGAGTTTGACATAAGTCGCAATCGCCTCGCGCGCGACCGGCAGAGTTGGCACGAGGCGTGTCTTTTGGCCCTTGCCCAGAATTCGCAGCGTCGATGGCAAGGGGTATTCGGCCCCCGTGAGGCCGAGCGCCTCTGAAATGCGCAGTCCGCAGCCATAAAGCAAGGTCAGCACAGCGGTATCGCGTGCGCCGATCCACGGCTCATCTATTTCTTCAGCCAAATCAATCAAGTCGAAAGCAGCCTCACTTGTGACAGGGCGCGGTGGCGCTGGCTTGATCTTCGGGCCGCGAACAAAGCTTAAGCTCGTGTTAGTAAGGCCCCGTCGTCGGTCCAAGAAGGAGAAGAATGACCTGATGCCTGCTAGCGCGCGGGCGACGGAGCGATCGCCAAAAGGGGTATTGGCCTGACGACGCCGTGCTAAATAGGCACGCAGGTCTGAAGCGGTTAGGTCGGGCAGGCTGGCCAGAGTTAGGCCCTCACCGCGATGCAGTACCAAGAAGTTTAAAAAGGTGTCGACGTCACGCTGGTAAGCTTCCAATGTGTGGTCTGCCAGCCGGCGCTCATGCTTCAGCCAGTGCAACCAATCTTTACGCGCTTGGGCTAAGCCATCGCCCATGTCGCTTGGCAAGTCCGCTTGACGGACTGCGCCCCTCACAGCAAGCCATCAGCCGCAAAGCGCGTAAGAACACGCTCTAAAACGCGCGCGAAAAAGGTGACCAACTCACCGCCATGCTCAGCCCTAAAGGCATCGACATCGCGGCTGGCGATTGCCAAAATGCCCAAACGCCGGGTGGGGCCGAATTCCAAACGGGCCAAAGCCTCTGAGTGCACGAGGTCGCTCCTGTCGCCATAGAGCCAAGCACGTGGACGCTCGATTGGGCCAAGGATGGTCGGTTGATGTGTCGGTACGAGGCGTTCAATCGCTGACCCTGCTTTATCGAGGGCCTGGCTGGCAGCATTGGAGTCAGACACGGCTAACACGCACACATCTGCAGCTAAGGCGAACGCTACATGGCCAGACAGACGTTCGTTCAAATCGTCGGGGTCTTGGCTGTCCAAGACCGCCAGAATGGCTTCTTGGACGCGGATCTGCGCTTCGTAATTGGCGCGGGCTGTCTCAACGATCGACGCAAAGCGCGAGCGCGCAGCGCGTGTCTCTCGCAGCATACGTTCGCGTGCGAGGTCAGCAATCGCGATAACATTCCCCGTGCTCGGCTCCGCCGCGATGCGGTTTAAGAGCTCGGCGTCTTCGCGGACAAAGCTAGGATTTTGCATCAAGAAATCGCGGATCAGATCCAAATCGAGTTCTGGTTCGGCTATCAGTGCGGCGTCTTGGTAGGCCATAAGCGGGCAGGATCCGGGACAAGGTTAACAGTTCGGGCAGTTTGCCGTGAACAAGGTGAACACGTGGTTACGGAAATCGCGCGATTGCACTTTTTTCTGCACATGGTGCAGTAACGCTGTTTCGGCCTAGTTGGCCTTCGCCCTAAAGGCCCTTGGCCTCTAGCCACTCACAGATGTCGGCTACAACGCTAGCGGTTTTCGGCTCATCGATAATCCAATGCGCCGCTCCGTCATATTCACGATAGTCCCCGCCGATACGGGCGTATTTCTGCGCCACTTTGCGGACGGCTTGAATAACTGTCGCGCGATCTTGCACCGCGCCAATGGTCAGGATTGGGCACTCAATCGAACGCTCATTGATGACCCCAACCCGGTGCGGGTCTGTCTCCGGCTTGCCGAGCTGCTGATAGACGAGACCGGAATCGTAAAGGGCGGATGCATAAATCTCATCATGCCGCTCTGGTGCGACTTGGTTGAGGACACCCCAACGAAAGCCAGTTTTCCAGACTTTGTAAGAGAGCTTGGGATCACCCTTCAGGACGATATTGGCAAAGGTAAACAGGACGCGCAGATCTTGAACTTGGCAGTCAACCGGTTGGGCGGGCGTCACAAGAATCGCGGCTTTGCCAACGCCTTGCTCAGCCAATTTTTGGACAATTAGGCCCCCCATCGAATGGCCCATCAAAACAGGCTCTTCACCGGTGGAGCGTTCAATCGCCAAAGCTTCCGACTTCGCTGCTTCAACATAATCATGCAGGCCAAGGGTGGAGAGTTGGCCGGTAGGATTTTCTTTGACGCGGAACTGAGGGTAAAGCGTGGGCGTATAAGGCGTCCAGCCTTTGGCCTGCATCAGCGGTGCCATCACAGACCAAGCGTCGCCGCCACATCCAACCCCATGAATCATCAGAACTGGCTTTTCCACCTGCACGCTCCGTCTTTTGCAATAGGTTGGTCATGCCACAAGAAGCTAGGCAGCAGCAAGGTGTCCAAAGTCTTGCACGATCCGTGTGTACACATCACGCTTAAACGGCACCACCAGTTCTGGAAGGGCTTCCAACCGCTCCCATCGCCAAGCGTCAAATTCAACCTGCTTATGGGCATTCAGCTTCACGTCGCGGTCTGACCCTAAGAAGCGCAAGGCATACCAGATTTGGGCCTGGCCCTTGTTGCGGCGAAACTTGCCACGCTGCATCTCGGGTGGAAAGTCATAGGTCAGCCAATCGGTTGTATGACCAATGATTGAAACCAACCCCGTGCCGATGCCAGTCTCCTCGCCCAGTTCACGCAAGGCTGCGGTCTCAACATCTTCGTCGCGGTCAATGCCGCCTTGTGGTGCCTGCCAAGCATGCTGCCCATTAAAGCCCCGGCGCTTGCCGACCCAAACCAGCCCGCGCATGTCGAATAGCAAGATACCAACATTGGGTCGATAGCCTTCTGGCGGGGCAGGGATGGTCTCTTTGCTCATGATGTAACCGCGGATGCTGGGGCTAGGATAAGCCCCCGTCGGCCCGCATCTTTCGCCCACCGGGCAATTTGGTCAATGGTCACACTATAAGCAACACCAAAGCCGAGCGCCGCGCCACGTTGGGTCGCCATCGCCTCGAGCGCGCCCAGCTGGGCTGCGATATCATCGCCTGAGGGTCGTTGGTCGATCAAGCGATCCGCTTGGGCATTGCGCAGCCCTGCAGAACTGGCAGCAGCATCAAGCTGCGAGGCCGAGCCATCGGCAATGAAGGCCACGCCACGAGACCGCAATTGCCGCATCAAGGCACCGCTTGACTCGTTGGACGTTGCGAATTTCCCGCCCAGATAATTGGTCACACCGAAATAGCCGCTTGCCCGCGACAATAAGAACTCAAGTCGGCGTTGATTCTCGTCTGCCGACGCCGTGGTCAGCAACGTGTGTGGACCTGGATCATTCTCGGGATAATCAAATGGCTCCATCGGGATCTCAATCAGAACCTCATGCCCTTTCGCTCGGGCCTTATTGATCCAGCCTTGAAGGTTCTCCGCATAAGGCACAAAGGATAAAGTGACCTCTGCAGGCAATTCGTCGATGGCGCGCTGTGTGATACGCGCGTTCAGGCCAAGCCCACCCACAACCAAGGCGACCTTGGGTCGACCAGTCTCAGAGAAAGGCTTCCGGTAAATGTCATATACCGTGCGGTTGCCCGAACCGATGATCGGTAACAGGCCACCTGGGCCTTGTTGGTGCACGCCCGCGGCGGGGGCTTGGGTCAATGCGGCGGCACCTTGCCCACGATAGACTTGCACGCCGCCTTCATTCGTGGCGGTCCCGAATGAAGGGGCCATAATCCGTGCAGTACCTGAGACGGGTGGGATTTGGCTGGAGGAGGCTGCGGTGGCAGCACCCGTCACGACGGGGTCTCCCTTTGCTTTTGCAATTTCTGCGAGGCGCAATGCCTCTGCTTCGCTAATGGCTTGATCTGCGGCACCGGCCGATTTGGGTGGAGGCGTGCCAGGCAGCCAAGGCGTCATAGCACCATCCGGCAAGCGCCAAGGCAACCAGCCCATAGCCGTGCCTTGCGCCGCAAGGTCGACCTTTGGCTCCATGCTGGTCGTGGCAGGCTTGGCTGAAGCAGGATTGTAACGCGGCACTTCCAAGACCGCGCTGGGGCCAGCATCTTGTTCATTGCCAAAGGCTTGGATCGCGCCAGCGCTTAAACCCAGCGCCAGAAACAGGGTCGCAAGGCTCAAGCTCGCGTGCTTGAGGCCGACGGCCAAAGGCTTTGCATTTAAGGTCTGTGTGGCTGCCATGATGCAGGTGGGTCCATTTCGACCTGATTCACTGACCTGCATCGGTTAACGATTCAGAAACATCAGCGCAAGGCGGCTGATAATCTATTCCGCTATACAGCTTATCTCTGGTCCGACCAGCGCGCGAAAATGGCCGTCGGCAAAAGACGGTCTGATCCTTGTTCCGGGATAGCCATCTCACCGGCCTCGCGCTCGCCCGGCCGATTGCCAAGTGCAGCTGCTAATCCATTGTCGAGCGCCAAGAAACTCAAGCGAACCGCATAGACGGTGGCCACCAGAAATAGGGCATCGTCCTCTAAGAGCTCAACGCAGGCAGTCAAAAGACGGTCTAAGCCCTCTTCGAGCTTCCAAATCTCTCCGGTCGGGCCGCGCCCATGCTTGGGTGGGTCCAGAATTATGCCGTGATATTTATTCCCACGCCGGATCTCTCGTTCGACAAATTTTAAGGCGTCGTCGACGATCCATCGAATCGGCCGATCGTCTAATCCCGCGAGGGCTTGATTCTCTCGCGCATAGCCGACCGCCTTTTTGGAGGCATCGACATGGGTCACGCTGGCACCCGCCTTGGCGCAGACAAGGCTAGCTACGCCAGTATAGCCAAACAAGTTCAAAACTTTAGGCGGTGGATCCTTGGGGGATTGATGGACGCGTGCCTCAATCAGATCGCGGCACCAACGCCAATGAACTGATTGCTCTGGAAATAGACCCAAATGTCGAAAGGGTGTGCAGCGGGCATGAAACTTAATCCCGCCCCACGAAATCGGCCATGTTTCTGGGACCCGCCGGATAAAGCGCCACCGCCCCATCTCCTCGCTCTCCTGACCAGAAAAAGCGGCATCAAAGGCCCAGTCCTTTTCGGTCAAGCGCCGTGGCCATAGAGCTTGGCTATCTGGTCGGATAAAGGTGTAAGGGCCAAAACGCTCCAGCTTTTGGCCGTCGCCGGAATCGAGCAGCGCATAATCAGACCAATCATCCGCCATCAAGACGGGTGCCATACGTGCTGGCGCTATTTTTAGAGGTGGTGGCCTTTGTGCCATCTAATCACGGGCCCCTTTAAAGCCTTGCTGACGCCAAATCTCATAGGTCGTTACAGCTGTGGCAATCGCAAGGTTGAGGCTGTCGGCGCGACCTGCCATCGGCAGCCGCACCAAAACATCGCAGGCCTCTGCCCAATTATCGGGGATTCCAGATTGCTCGTTGCCCATTAAAAGGACTGTCTTGGTGCCAAAGTCGGTTTCAGTGTGGCGTGTTGACCCTTTGAGCGAAGTACCCGCCATTTTAAAGCCCTGCGCACGACGCCAAGTCTCAAACCCAGCAAAATCGGACCGAGCTACGGGCGCAGAAAAAATAGACCCCATGCTAGCGCGCACAGCTTCGATCGAGAACGGGTCGCAGCTCTCTTCCAGCAAAACAACGCCGCCACCGCCCACAGAATCGAGGGTTCGCAGGATGGTGCCTAGATTGCCTGGATCGCGAATCCGTTCGAGTGCGATGATCAAAGGGGCGCTTGCTAGCTCGACCAATGGCGTATAACGCTGACGGAAGAGCCCCAACACCGACTGCGCATTATCGCGCTTGGCAACGGCTTCCAACACGCGGTCTGACACGCGAGCCACGCGCGCACCGGTCTTCAAAGCTTGTTGCGCGAGGGATTGCACAGCGGGCCGCGCCTCGGCTGCGGCGGAAAACAGAAGCGCTTCGAGTTCCCAGCCAAGGTCTAGTCCTTCTCCGACATGGCGTGCACCTTCGGCCAAGAATAAGCCGGACTCGGTCCGGGCCTTTTTGCGGTCGAGCGACTTGGCCAGCTTAACCAAATTATTTTGTGGGCTTGTCACGTCTTGGATCATGTCTTCCTCATAACGTGAGATTGCCCTAATGGGAGAGTGCAGTCCGCAAAATGCTGCGTTTTTTGCACGTCAGACGCGAGTGCTCTTGCTTTCCGACGGCGTTAAACTGAAGACATGTTTACTAAAATCTAATCGTGAGGTCCTGCCGGTGCTCTTTTTTCACGTGGCGTGTGGCTTCCAGAACTGAAATGGCAAACAAAGCATGCTTAATTCTAAGAATTGCTGGCCAGTCTTTGTGCTTGGTGCCTTAGGTTTGGCAATTCTCATGTGGGTCCACCATCAGCGCATGATGGTTTTGCAAGAAGAGACGCGTTCATTGGCTCAAGTAAGCTTGGATAAAGCAGGATTTACTTTCGCGCGTGCCGATACCTCAGACGGTCGCTTGCTGATTAGCGGCTTTTCTGTGGATGAAGAGACCGCGAAGGCAGCGTGCTCAACGGTCGTGGACGGTGTTCGCGATCGGATTGGGCTTCCTGGCGTTTATTCAAAGATTGACTGCCAAGGGGTCAGCTATCCCGGTTCTGCCGTGGTTCGCCCCCCTATGCCGACTAAACCAGAAATCACCGTCCCGGCGTCGAAAAAAGCAGCTGACAAGTCTGCGCAACAAACTGAATTCACTTGCCAGACGCGTCTGACGGAGGCTGGAAAAAGTGGCTCCATTCGCTTTGAAAAAGGCAGCAGCCCCTTATTGGGTGGGCAAGAAGTGCTCGACCGTGTCGCAGCCGTTGCCAAGGAATGCAGCACCTTCAAGATCGAAATTGGTGGCCACACCGATACCGGCGGTGCCGCAGACCTCAATGAGCGTTTGTCCCAAAGACGTGCAAATACGGTTCTCGATTTTTTAATCTCAAAGGGTGTTCCCGCCGATCAGGTTACAGCGAAAGGCTATGGCGAAAGTCAACCTTTGGTGAACGACTTCCCAAATGGCAAGGGGAATATCCCGGGGCAGCCTGACAGCCCTTTGCGAGAGCAAAACCGCCGCATTGAATTTAAAATCACCGCGTCAGATTAAAGACCCAATAAGAACCCGTCGTAGGGAAGGCAAGGACCAAAGCCATGTTTCTGTTAACTCAAAGCTTTTTGATCATTTTGATAACTGCGGCATTTGGTTTTTTGCTGGGCTATTGGATCAGATCTGCTGACTCCGACACTAAAGTATTGCAAGAGGAATTACGTCCTTTGCGAGAAGAGCACGACCACTTGAAGCGGCAAGTTACCGCCGGTGCCGGTTCTATCCTGACCGATGCAATCGGGACTCGCAAAGCCGCCGCGCTAGAGGCCGAATTGGCTGAAGTGCGCTCGCGTGCTGATGAATTGGCCGCCGCCAATGCCAAACTGCGCGAAGGTGAAAGTGTCGATGAAGATGTCGCCGCCCTAAAGTGGCGCAATAAATATCTCGAGGCTCGGGTATTATTCTTTGAGGGACGCGATACTGGCGGTAGCGTCGAGACGCCCCCTATGCCCGAACTAATGACGACGGCTAAATTGGTCCAAGAAATTGAGCCAGCCCCGGTGGCCTTTGTTTCTGCCGCTTCGGAACCCGCCAAGCTTGGCAGGAAGAAGTCAGTCGTCGTGCCTGCGCCAAAGCTTGAGCCCGTGGTAGAGCTAGGAACTGAGCAAGAGGCTGTCGCTGCACCGATTGTCAAAAAGCTAAAAGTGAAAGCGGTCGCACCAACGCCACCACCACCACCACCCGAGCCCATCAGCAACCAAAACTTCACACCATCACCTTTAGCTGGATTGTCGGCAGAAGCCTTGGAAGAAGCGATTGCCTTGGCCGGCGCTGGCAAGGCTGCGCCGCGCTCACGTCGTCGGGCTAATCCAGATGAACTCTTGTTGATTGATGGTGTGGGCCCGAAGAATAAGGCTTGGTTGAATGACCAAGGCATTTATTACTTCTACCAAATCGCTACCATGAATATCGACCAAGTTGCATGGTTGTCCAAGAACTTGCCGACCTTTGGCGCACGAGTTTATCGGGAAAACTGGGTCGCTCAATGCACCAAATTGGCGAGGGGTGAGCCTGCGCGCTAGCGCAGGCCACCTCCAAACTTACAGCATCTCACGTACATCACTTAATCGGCCTGTCAGCGCGGCAGCGGCTGCCATGGCGGGTGAGACCAAGTGGGTGCGCCCATCGCGGCCTTGGCGGCCTTCGAAATTGCGGTTGGAAGTAGACGCACAGCGTTCAAACGGCACAAGCCGATCTGGGTTCATGCCTAGGCACATAGAGCAGCCAGGTTCGCGCCACTCAAAACCTGCCGCTATAAAGATCTCGTCTAAGCCTTCTTCCTCGGCTTGATAGCGTACAAGGCCAGAGCCCGGCACGATCATCGCGCGAACGCCGTCAGCCACCCGCTTACCCTGAACAAGTGCTGCCACCACCCGCAAATCTTCAATCCGAGAATTGGTGCACGAGCCAATGAAGACGCGCTGAATGGCAAGATCGGTCATCTTCTGACCAGCTTCAATGCCCATATAGGCCAAGGATCGGCGTGCGGTTTCGCGTTCAATTGGGTCGCTAAAGTGCTCTGGGTCTGGGGCAATTCCGTCAATTGCTACCACTTGCTCCGGGCTTGTGCCCCAAGTCACAAGTGGAGCGATGCTTTCCGCGCGAATTTCAACAATCTGGTCGAACACCGCATCCTCGTCGGTGAAAAGGGTTTTCCAGAATGAGATTGCCTGGTCCCACGCGCCTGCCTTGGGCGCAGAAGGGCGTCCCTTCAGATAAGCAAATGTGACGTCATCAGGGGCAACGAGCCCCGCTCGCGCGCCTGCTTCTATTGCCATATTGCACAGGGTCATACGCCCTTCGGCAGAAAGGCTCCGTATGGCAGAACCACGATATTCGATGACATGGCCCGTGCCGCCGGCCGTGCCAATCTTGGCGCAAATAGCTAAAGCGATATCCTTAGCCCCAACGCCGGGAGCCAAAGTGCCCTCAATCACCACGGCCATGTTCTTCATTTTGCGGGCGCGCAGGGTCTGGGTCGCCAAAACATGTTCGACTTCGCTTGTGCCAATGCCATGAGCGAGTGCGCCAAAAGCACCATGTGTGGAGGTATGGCTATCGCCACATACGATGGTCATGCCCGGCTGCGTACGCCCTTGTTCTGGCCCAACCACATGGACAATACCATTTCGGATTTCGCCCATTGGAAAGAACTCGATCCCATACTCAGCCACATTGCGGCTAAGCGTCTGCAGTTGCAGTCGGGCTTCAGGGTCAGCGACGGCGTCTACGCCCGCGGCTTGGTTTTCAGTCGGCGTGTTGTGATCGGCCACTGCCAAGGTCAGGTCAGGGCGTCGCACGGGGCGGCCAGCGGCCTTCAGCCCTGCAAAGGCCTGCGGGGTTGTGACCTCGTGGATCAAATGCAAGTCGATGTAGAGGAGGGAGACCCCATCCTCGGCTGTGCCGACGACGTGGTTGTCCCAAATCTTGTCATAAAGTGTCTTTCCCATACTTTGCCGCTTAGCGCACTTTCCCATTTCTCCCAAGTCGCTTAAGCCAGTAGGATGACACGTCTTTCAGTTGCCACTTGGAACATTAACTCGGTTCGCCTGCGCGCAGGGTTGGTACAGCGCTTCGTTGAACAGCATCGCCCCGATGTCTTGTGCTTGCAGGAAATTAAGTGCCGCAATGGCGAGTTCCCAACCGCTGCCTTTACCGAGATGGGCCTGCCCCACCTGCATATACGCGGGCAAAAAGGTTGGCATGGAGTGGCGATTGCCTCCCGGCTTCCGCTCGAAGAGGTTGAGGAACCCGGCTTTTGTCGCCACGAAGAGGCCCGTGTTGCTGCGGTGAAGGTTGCTGGCGTCACGATCCATAATCTTTACGTGCCCGCTGGTGGGGACGAACCCGACACGCAGATCAATCCAAAATTTGACCATAAGCTCTCGTTTCTTGAACGCATGGAATCCTTTTATTCGAATCGGAAAAGCGCGGATCCCCTTGTCGTGGTCGGGGATTTGAATGTCGCGCCGGGCGAACATGACGTTTGGGGCCATAAGCAATTGTTGAACGTTGTCAGTCATACCCCTGTGGAGACCGACGCCATGGGCCGCATTTTAGAACGCGGCGGGTTGGTTGATTTGGCGCGCGTCGCCCGCCCAGCGCCTGAGAAAGTGTTCTCTTGGTGGAGCTATCGGTCGCCCGATTGGACGAAGAATGATCGGGGTCGCCGGCTGGATCACATTTGGGCCAATGCCGATTTTACACCCCGCTTCATCAAAGAAAGTTTCGCCATTCACAAAGACGCGCGTGCATGGGAAAAGCCCAGTGACCATGTTCCCGTCGTGGCGGCATTTGAGGTTTAGGCGATATGGCAAAGCAGCAAGGTTCGGGCATTTTTGTGCCGCTGATCATTATTGGTGCAACGATTTTCGGCTTGGGGGCTTACCAAGCGCTGAGGCCCAAACCTGCCGATATCAACCCAACCTTTGAGGCCGTTGATAATCCTCGCACCATGCAGGCTCCGCCGCCACCTGCTGCAAGCAAGGATGCTGCGCAACTGGCGGCTGAGTCTGGTGCCACAGAAGATAAGGCAAGGGCTGAACCCGCCGCGACCAAAACGCTTAAACTAGACGACGCTCCATGGCTGAAGGCCATTATGGGTGGCGTGTTGGGCGAGTTTCGCAGCACCGTCATAACCGCTCTGAAAAAGGAACAGACCAAAGGCGACCTTAATTGTAGCCCTGTCCTGACCAAGGCCTCTGAGGCAGCATTGAGTGCCCTAGAAGACGTGAGTTGCACCGATAAGGAGGGCGCTATCTTCACCGGCCAATTTGATGCGGACGGCGATGGCAGCCTTGAGATCAAGTCGCCGGACAAGGAAAAAGTCACAATTGAGAAGTCTGGCGGCTCATTTAGTGTGACGGTTGATGAGCCCTAAAGGCTGGCACACAGAATTTCTGGACAGGATGGACCCACGATGAAGAAGTTTACAAAGCTGGCTGCCCATGCCGCCCCCTTGCCCGTGGCTAATATTGATACCGATCAGATCATTCCTAAGCAGTTTCTGTCGACAGTAGAGCGCACCGGCCTGTCACGCGGCCTATTCTTTGACATGCGTTTCTTGCCAGATGGATCGCCTAATCCTGAGTTCGTGATGAACAAGCCCGCTTTTGCAGGTGCAAAGATCCTGATAGCGGGCCCTAACTTTGGCTGCGGTTCATCGCGTGAGCATGCGCCTTGGGCTCTGCTGGATTATGGGATTGAATGCGTCATCTCGGCATCGTTTGCCGATATCTTCTACAATAATTGTTTTAAGAATGGGGTGTTGCCGCTCGTCCTTGATGCTGGCCAAGTCGATGCTTTGATAAACCAAGCGAACGGTCAGAATGCGCGCTTTGAAATCGATCTGGCCGCCCAGACCCTAACGGGTCCAGATGGTAAAATTTACCATTTTGAGATCGATCCAGGTCGAAAGAAATCCTTATTAGAGGGTTTGGACGAAATCGGGCAAAGTCTTATGCAGCAGGATCAAATCGCGGAACATGAACATAAAAGAAAGTTAATGACGCCTTGGTTGGGCTGAAGTGCTTAAAAAAATTAGATTAAATGCTTTTCAAAATGATTCATATCTGCTTAATCTCTGTTACCAAATCGTTAATGGTATCAGCGAGAGGCAGATTTCGTGCTCGACCAATTTTTGGATCCAGGCTTTTTGAGCGCCTTAGCAGCGACGATTGGACCGTTGGCGGTGTTCGTTGCGCCGACCGAAGAAATTGAAGCGATGATCTTTGAGTCCCATTCTGGTTTGGACAGATTGACCTCTGAAGAGAGCGGTGTTGGGGCGGCAGAGCCCATCGCGCCAATCGGCTATCGCGAAGCCGCTTAAGTACGGCCCCTGCATTCGACCGTGACAGGCGCTCAATTCGTGGCTAAGGGCGATGCATGACAAACAAACTCCTCCTATTGCCAGGTGATGGCATTGGCCCTGAAGTGATGGCTGAAGTTGAGCGCGTGCTCGAGCAGTTGATGGCCCAACATGGACTAAAGCTAGACGTTGAAACCGCTCTGTTTGGTGGGGCCAGCCTTGATGCAAATGGCTCGCCGATCACCGACGAAGTGGTGGCAACCGCCAAGTCGGCACAAGCAGTCCTGATGGGTGCCGTCGGTGGCCCCAAGTGGGCGCCTGTGCCCCGTGAGCTTCGGCCAGAGATGGGTCTGTTGCGCCTACGTAAAGAGATGGACGTGTATGCCAATCTCCGTCCCGCCTTATGCTTTGCAGCCTTAGCCGACGCATCTGGATTGAAGCGCCATTTGGTTGAGGGGCTTGATATTGTCTTCGTGCGTGAATTGACCGGTGGGGTCTATTTTGGCACGCCTCGCGGCATTGAGACTTTAGCGGATGGCAGCAAGCGCGGCTTTGACAATCAAGTCTATACCAGTGCCGAAATTCGGCGTGTTACCCGTGTTGCTTTTGAACTTGCGCGCAAACGCTCTAACAAAGTGACGAGCCTTGAGAAGTCAAACGTGATGGAATCCGGCCTTTTATGGCGTCAGGAAGTCATGGCCTTGCATGCCAGTGACTATAACGATGTAGAGCTTGAGCATATGTATGCCGATAATGCGGCCATGCAGTTGGTTCGCGCGCCACAGCAGTTCGACGTTTTGCTGACCGATAATCTCTTTGGCGATGTGTTGTCCGACCTAGCTGCTGCATGCACAGGCTCGATCGGTCTTTTGCCGTCTGCAGCCTTGGGAGATGCGGGCAAACCCGGTCTTTACGAGCCGATCCATGGCTCGGCACCGGACATCGCCGGCAAGGGCCTCGCCAACCCCGTTGCCGCGATCCTGTCGTTGGAAATGGCGTTGCGCTGGTCATTGGGTGAAGGGGCTCTCGCCGACAGGCTATTTGCCGCAGTTGAAACAGCCTTGAATGGCGGGGCACGCACTGCCGATCTGGGCGGAAGTCTGTCGACTGCCGAGATGGGCACCGCGATCCTCGCCGCGCTTTAGACAAGGCTCGCACGGGCGCACCACGATCCCGCACCACATCTTGGATCATTTGCCTGCAGCGCGAGGCCAGCGGGAACCCGCAATCATGGCTTAATCATGCCAATTAGCCTGTAAACTTGATCATTTCGTGCTCAAGTTGGGCCTATGTGTTGCTTATCGGCCACTAAAGCTGGACAACGAGATAAAAATTCACAGAACACACCTTCCCAGAATTTGATATACTCTTTACACAAATGTCATCATCCGTGATCCAGCCGCAAGTGTGTGCGGCGGCGGCCACGTTCCATAGAGGAAGACCAAATGACACAGCGCTTACTTTTGACTGGTTCTGCCGCCCTGATGGCCCTCGCACTTGCGATGCCCGGTACTTCCTTCGCCCAAGCCGCATCAGACGCCGAAGCAGATCGCTCCAAAGTCGAAACCATCATCGTGACGGCTCGTAAGACCCAAGAAGCATTGATCTCAACACCTGTTGCGGTGACCGCTGTTGGCGCATCCGACATTTCGCGATTGAACATTCAGGCGATTGACGATCTGGCGCGCTTCACCCCCGGCCTATCCTTCTCTAAGGCCTTTGGTCGCGCAACAGACCGCCCGGTGGTTCGCGGTGCGGCATCAATTTTGGCGGGCACCCAGCCTGGTGTGGAAGCCGGTACCGCGTACTTCGTGGATGGCGTCTATTATCAGGGCGACATTTCCTCGATCGATTTGGCCGATGTAGCCCGCGTTGAAGTAATCAAGGGACCGCAATCGGCACTGTATGGCCGCAACACCTATTCGGGTGCGATCAACTTTATCACCAACAGCCCCGGCACTTCTTTGAAGGCTGGCGCTACGGTTTCGGTTGGCTCGCATAACGAGCAGAGCGCAAACTTACGTTTGGCTGGCCCGATCACGTCATGGCTGTCGGGTGGCTTGGCCGCGCGCTATTACACCTATGACGGTGAATGGGCTAACTCTGCAGCGTTGAACGATACCCTCGGCTCAGAGCAAACCAAGTCGGTGAGCGGCGTTTTAGAAGCCCGCCCAGTTCAAGGGTTGACCTTGCGCGCGCGCGTCGTTCATGCAGAGGACGAGGATGGCCCACGCGCTTTCGGTTTCCAAGCTTCCAGCAAGAACAATTGCTTTCCCGGCTATCGCTCCAACGCCTATCGCGGTGCTGCGGCCACCACTGATAACAATCCAAACCAGTGGTTCTGTGGTATCATCAAAGATACCGGCGTTTACTTCCAGAACACGGGTGCCAACAATACCCGCCCAGCAGCCCCCTTCATTGGTGTTGAACGGGACCTGACCTTTGGATCGTTGATCGCCGATGTCGACCTGCCAAACGATTATACCGTCAACATCAGCTATGGCTTCCGCGATGAATCCTTGAAGACGGGTTCTGACTCTGACTTCTTGAACGGGTCGTCTTTCCCCCAAGGCATCGGGGCTAATGGCGTCCCAACATCGAATTCATTGTTCGGCAGCTCCGGCACAACTGATTCTAAAGACATGTCTTTGGAGGTGAAGTTTTCATCCCCGCAAGACAAGCGCGTCCGCTGGATGTTGGGCCTATATGGCTACAGCCTCGATCAAACCGGCTACTCGATTGACTTTGTAGCAAGCGCAACGGTGCCTGTGAATGGCGTCGTGTCGACCCAAAAGAACCTCACCAACTCAACCTCGAACGGGGCGATCTTTGGTCGTTTGGGCTTTGATATCACCGACACTTTGTCAATCGATCTGGAGGCCCGCCAGCAGGCTGAAAAGCGGTCGACGCAGAACTTTAGCATTGTCAACGGCGCCCTGACCTATGACGATTCCCGTAACTTTGACTCCTTTACGCCGCGTGCAACACTGACTTGGAAGCCGACTGAGAACCAAACCATTTATGGCATTTACGCCGAAGGCACCAAGCCTGGTGGTTTGAACGGCACTTTGGGCCTAGTTAATGGGTTCCCAGTATTCGAGCCAGAAACCTCGACCAATTATGAAGTTGGCTACAAGGCTCGCTTGTTTGATGGTCGCGGCACCTTGGCGCTGTCGGCTTACGACACCAAGGCAGAAGACATGCAGTTGACGACAGCAGTGGCAGGCTCCAGTGGCGTATTGACCTCGATCGTAACCAACCAAGGCAACGCTGAAATCAAAGGCTTTGAAGCAGATTTCCGCTTCCGCGTAACAGACAATTTGGGCTTCAGCATAAATTATTCCCATATCAGCACCGAGTTCACCGAAGGCTGTGACGAGTTCCAATATACGCTGACTTCAGGCGGCTATCAAATTGGTACGACCTGCACCACCACCCGTCGTGTGCCCGGTTCGCCAAACCCACCACCTTTGCCAAACGGCTCAGTCGTTCCACTTCCAGGGGCAAATGGTTCGATCGTTGGGGCCCAAATTCCACTGGTACCTGCCGATCAAGCTAGCTTCAACGTGGATTATTCCCGTCAATTAGGCGCGAATTTGGAATTGTTTGCTTCGGCGGATGTTTCTTACGAAGGCACCAAGTACATCCAAGTGCATGGCGGTGCTGAAACCGGTGAGACCACCTTGGTCGGTGGCCGTGTCGGTGTTAGCGGCGAGCGTTGGAAAGTATCGCTCTGGGGCAAGAATTTGACCGACGAAGACACCATCCCCATCGCAACGCGTTGGTTTGACGTGTTCCAAGGGTCTGCGGCTGCGGCCGGTCTAACTGGCGCTGCTGCGTCGGGCATCGACACTGGCAGCCCACGCGCCTTCTTCTTCATGCCACGCCGCGGTCGCAGCGTTGGTTTGGAACTGAAGGTCAACTACTGATCCATGCCCTGATTGTTTGGCACTTAAGCCCGGCGCACATCGCGTCGGGCTTTTTTGTGGAATGACTTTGACCGCTTGTGACTTTGCATCCCGTAGGAGGCATGAATGATTGCGAAAGCCCTTTCCCGTTTCAGCAGCCTAGCTTTGTTTAGTGTGGTCCTAGGTGCGGCACCGCTTGCGATTGCACAAGAGCGTGCCCCGACTGCACAAGACGTCTTAGCCAAGGATTTGCGCGTCCTGCTCGATTATTTTCCAGGCCACTACGACAATGATTTGCAAGTCTATTTTGACGGGGAGCTCAAGACACCTGAGGTCGAACGCAACGGACGCATTCATTCGATCTTTTTCCCAGTGACTTTACCGGCCTTTGGCCCAAACATGTTCTATGTCGAGCAATATTCTGACAATGATCCCACTAAGATCTATCGCCAGCGCTTGTATCGCTTCTCGATTGATGCGGCAGAAAAGGCGATCAAGCTAGAGATTTTTGCCCCCTCTCCAGAGCAAGCGCTGGCGATCAAAGGGGCCCACCAAGACCAAGCTAAACTCGCAGGCCTCAGCCCAAGTACTATGACGCTCTATCCGGGATGTGAGGTCTATTGGCGTCGGCAAGAGCAGCAATTCATCGGCACGATGAGGCCCAGGGCTTGCCGCGTAAAGTCGCAACGCAGCGGCAGGACATTGGTGATCACGGATAATCTCGTGTTGAGTAACCGCAGCCTCACAATCCTCGACCAAGCCGTCGATGATACAGGGGCTTATGTCTATGGCAATAAAGCAAATGTGCCGCATAGACTGAATAAGGCGCGTCCTTTTACGTGTTGGACCTCCGTCTTGCGCGGGGCGAAGCACGGCGACTCGGGTGCAGGCGAGGAAAGTTGGACGTTTGAGCGTGGCTGGATCCATGATCAAGGCGGAGAACTCACTTTAAAGACTGATGAGTCGCCCGCGCGTGAATTCTATTTGCGCCTGCGCTTGGCGGAATGGCCATACGGCGCCAACCGGCCATCCTTGACACTTTACGTTCACGAGAAGGGCAACCCGCGAGCGGTCTCCTATTCTTGGGCGGATGAAGGCACCAATCGGGTCGGGATTAACTTGCGCTGGCTTCAAGCTAGCTGCACGTTGGCGGGACCAGAGCGACAGTTCTATTAGGTGATTTATCGGTCGTTTTCGTGGCGTTACGGGTTTGCCAACGCCCCTGGATCCATCACAGGGGCGTTGCTTTTCTCTGGAGTCTTACCCATAAAAAAGCGTTTGGTTATAGAGCCTTGAGAGGCGTTGGATGATTTGTCGGACGCAAGCCATAAAGAGCCAATTTGTGGCACTTGCGATGGTCCGTTTAAAGTCTTTGGCGAGGCGTTGGTTATGAGTAAGTCACGCGAAAATGCGCTCCACGACCCATCGGCGTGGGATAAATGCGAAGCCCTTTACCTTGTCAGAGCGCGTAACAATTTCCAGTGTCCATTCGCCTTTGCCTTTCAATGCGGCGCGGATTAGTGGGGCAGGCTTACAGATCATGTGCGACTTGGTCGTACGATTTAACGCTCGGGGGACCTGAAGGTCTTCTTGATCGCAATTCCTGCGCGGTAATTGGCGCTCCAACCGTATCTTCACACCCTGCTACAACATCGTCGACCACTGTTGGGAAGCTTGGAATAAGTAAATCGGTCAACCAAACCCTATCATGAGCATCGCCCGCCACTTTTGGGTACATGCGTCATGATCCGTGCAGATTTCAGTTTATCGCAATGAGATGGGAGTTTTCCACAGACAATTGTGACGCAGCGCAAGTTCTAGAACAGATTGTATGCTAATTTTATTGGTATTTTGTGAGATTATCGCGGTTCAGCCCCTTTTGTGCGAACCCGGATTCTAGGCACCCCAATCAGAAAATCTTGACAAATATATGTATATTAGCTATTATATAGATAACGGCTAGATCGGAGGATTGCATGACGGATGTAACAATAGTTGCTTCAACTGAGTTTCAAAACAGGGCTGGTCTTTATATGGAGCGTTCTGCAAAAACGCCTGTGTTTATTACCAAGCATAATCGTCCAGTCCGAGTCTTGCTCGACATTGACGAATATGAGCGCTTAAAAGCACGCGACACCCGCAAGGCTTATTATGCGCACGAACTTCCTGATGATATGATTGAAGCCCTAGAAAATGCAACATTCGATCATCTTGATCCAAGTCTTGATCATTTGATGGGTTGATCGCTTGAAAAAGCCGAATCCCGAAGTGGGGCAGATCGTTAGGTATGACTACCTATGGCGCGATGAACAGCTACAAGGAAAAATTGAAGGCACCAAGGAGCGTCCATGCGCTGTGATCGTAGCTGTTCAAAGTCAGAATGACGGCTCGTTTACTGTTCTTCTAGCCCCCATCACGCATTCATCAAAACAAGCCAATAACGCTGCCATCATTATTCCTGAACAAGCTAAAACCATTAAGGGTCTTGATGAAGATCAATCATGGTTGTTGACAACTGAGGTTAATGCCGTTTCGTGGTTAGACCCCGGCATTGTTCCCGCCAAAAAGGGTCAATGGATTTACGGCTATCTTCCGCGCGGCATTGTACGAAAAGCCGTCGATACAATTTTGAAATTTGGCCGTGAGAAAAAACTAAAAACAATCGATAGGCGTGAAGGCACGGATTGAATAATTCTAAAATCAGTCACTACTCAAAAATCGCCCAAGCTCCCTATCCAAGTTCGCGGCATAAGTAAAAGTTTGCCGTTGATATAGGCACAAAAACGTCGGCTATTCTGACCCCAACATGCCCCCTTGTAGTACAAAACCGCGCTTGACTATTGGTTTGTTCAAGGGGTTAGCTCGGCAAGGGGGACGCTTTGCCAGCCAACAACCCATTGGGTTGCTTCGCGCGGCACTCTCCCGTTGCATCCTTCTGGCCGCTGCCTCACTCCATAAACCCAACCACTTTTGCTCGACAAACAGCGCGTCGGAGATGACTCTATTTGGTGTAAAATCGTGGTGGATTATTCGCCAGCCAGCGCACCGTTTGGCCGTTGCATCACCAGTCAGGGCAGCTTCCGCTAAAGGCAAACAACACATGCGTGTTGCTTTGCTGCTACCCCCAGCAACCCCATCGACCGCGCGCCAGTGGCACTTAGAGTCTGGCTCATACAGAAGGTGTTTAGTTACACAGCCTTGCGAGGCTTCGGATGATTTATTGGAGGGAAGCCATAAAGAGCCAGGTTGTGGCGCTGGCGATTGTGCGTCCGAAGTCTTGGCGGGGCGAGGGTTGGGGTTGAGCCACGCGCCTTCTTCTTCATGCCACGCCGCGGTCGCAGCGTTGGTCTGGCGTTGAAGCTGAATATCAAGCGTCTTAGGCCGCAATAGCCCAAGTAGAATAGACCGGCGCTTGAGTCGGGCTTTTCGTGGTCGTACAATCAAGTCGCACTCGAAGCCTGCTTGCGTGGTCATCCCATCTGCGTTTATGGATACAGGGTGAGCGGATGGGTACTGGCCAAGTTCCGCGTAGCCTTCTGCCACCTCGCGATCAGAAAAAGCAGGGAAACACCATATGATATTTCGCACCAAAGCCGCCACATGGCTTGTTTTAGCTAGCGTCCTTACTGCTCCTGTTGTCATGGGCGGCTGCGCCCACGCACCGTCGCCCGACCTTGCGACAGCGCCTGTCGCTGCGCCTGAGGCGCTTGGGTTTGATGGGAACGGGCTGAAGGCTTTAGATGCAGCCATGGGCAAAGCGGTTGCCAATGGTGAAATCGCCGGCCTTTCAACGCTTTTGGTTCGTCATGGCAAAGTGGTGCAATTTAACACCTATGGCCAAGCCTCGGTCGCGACCAACGTGGCAATGGGGAAAGACACCATCCACCGGATTTTTTCGATGACGAAGCCTGTCACTGGCGTTGCCTTGATGATCCTCTATGAGGAAGGCAAGTGGAACCTCGATGACCCGGTATCAAAATATCTTCCGGAACTGGCCAATCTTTCGGTGATGACCGGCGTTGATGGGGACGGGAAAATGATCTTGGTCCCTGCCAAGCGCCCGCCAACAATGCGCGAATTGATGAGCCATACGGCAGGCTTTGGCTACGGTCTGTCGCCAAACAATGCGATCGACGACATGTTTCGCGCCAAACAAGTGCTTGGCGCGCCGACGCTATCGGAATTGGTGACGCGCACGGCTTCAATTCCGTTGAAATTCCAGCCAGGTGAAAACTGGTCCTACAGCGTCTCAGTCGATCTGCAAGGACGCATCGTGGAAATTCTTTCCGGCCAGACGCTGGGTGATTTCTTTGCCACCCGGATCTTCAAGCCACTAAACATGAATGACACGGCCTTTAGTGTGCCGCCAGAGAAGCTGAACCGCTTCTCGGACCTCTTTGCCATTAACCCCCAGACCGGCAAACTCATTCAGGTCACGCCGGCAGTGGCCCCGCAATTGCCAACCTTCACCAATCCAAAAGCCCTTCAATCGGGTGGCGGTGGGCTGGTCTCGACGTCCAACGACTACGGCCGGTTTGCGCAAATGATTCTCAACGGCGGGCAATTGGATGGCAAGCGGTTGCTGAAGCCAGAAACCATTGCGCTGATGGGGCAAAGTGCCATCGCGCCGGGAGTAAACGCCGACAATGGTCTATTGCAGAGTCTCGGCACCAGTGCATTCAGTTTCAGTCGCGGTATGGGCTTTGGCCTGAACTTTATGGTTGTGACCGATCCTCAATTGGCCGGCGTAGCTGTCGGGAAGGGTACGTTGAGTTGGGGCGGGGCCGCAGGAACCTGGTTCTGGATTGATCCGGCCAATGATCTCTATTTTGTTGGCATGATCCAGCGGATGGGCGGAACACGCGGCATGACCGATCTTTCGGGCCTGTCCCGGACCTTGACCTATCAGGCCCTGACAAACCCGAAGCGGTAACAGCCTCTCCAAGCTGATTGCAGGCGGGCCACTACGTCTTGGCACGCCTGCGAAGCGGCCGCAGGGGCACCCATTTTGCCTGCCCAGCGTCCAATCTGGTCAGCTGCCCACTGGATATAGGCACCACCTGCCAAAGGATTTACCAGTGTCCAGTCCCGGCTTTGGCGCATTCTCAGCTTCTCTTCACTGTCGGGTAGGTGTTTCCGCCCCCTACCCCCTTTTTCTAAGAGCGCGCGCTATTGGCTCGCCTGGCGATATCGGCGCAATGCGCCATGAGGGTATCGAATGGCTCGGCATCCTCCAGAAGGAGGCCGTCGTCAAACATCCGGGCGTAATCTTCAGCAAGCGCGATTGCGCCATCGTCCGAGGGGACAAGCTGAAGACCGCCGTTCACCGCTGCTGCATAGTCGATCGCGGATCTGTCTGCTGCCCTTTCTGAAAAGAACATCATCTTGTGGCGCGCGACTGCATTGGCCAGATCGCGGTCGGCAAAGGCGGTCGCCGCAAAACCAGCCTCATCCAGGCGGACTATGTCATGCCAATGCCGCGCGAAGCGATCGCCACGCAGTCTGTCTTGAAGGCAAAAGACGTGGATTGCCGTTGCCTTCTCCCAGAAAGTTCGTTCGCCATGCATGACGCGTGGCCGCGCTGTCGGAGAGTCGACCCCCTCAATAAACCCGGCCGCATCGCAGGTGACATCGCGCAAGCTCGCGGGCTCACCGGTCGAGCGCGCGCCAAACTCAAGCTTGACGCTCGGTGCAACCTATCTGGAGCCCCCGTCGTCGCCTCGTAGTCCAGGAATAATCGGTCGGCTTCGACACGCATCTTGGTGGACAGGGATTCAGCCTTCAACGCCTCCGCGATGATCGGCCCGACCGCGTCCGTCACCCATTCGTGAAGCCGCTTTCGCACCGCGCTCGACTAGCGCTTTTCCTCGCTTCGCGTCTTCGGCAGGGCTTCACCGTCATAGCCGACAATGTCTGGAGCGAGCGCTCGAATGTCGTAGGTTAGGTCGACATCTTCTGAGAAGCGCCGGATTACACCGTAAGCCTTGGATAGCGACGTGCCACCCTTGAACACCAGATGTTCGCCAAGCCTTGATCCGTATAGGGTCGCAAGCGCCCAAACCACCCATACATCCTTCTCAAGCAGGTGTGCTGGTCGTCCGGACAGGTCGGCGGCCACAGCCAGGGCCTCGCGGCGGTCATCGATCGATAGGTGCAGAAATGTATCAGCCATAAGCGACTTTACCGACGCTGCGTGCGAGCCAGGTCGGGAACTGCGGCGCAGCTGCAACCAGCTCGCTAAAGGCGGCCGGGGCGAGATTTCGCTTCAAGGTCTGCAGCGCACTCTCTGCCTTTTCGGGTCCCAGCCAAGCCAGGGCTCGCACGGCCTCACCGGCTGGGCTCTGAGCCAAGGCGAGCTGCCAGCGCGGAGCATGACGCAGCTCTACTACCTGCTTGCCAAGGCTCATTTTTCGGCTGCGGCCTGACGTCAAATAGACGTACGGGATCGGGACCTGTGTTGTCAGGCCGAGCCTGTTGGCCGAAGCCGCACCACTGGAGACGATCATCTCACCGCGTTGAGCCGCCAAAGCCTGGACGGCTGTCTGGACAGAGGGAGCCCTGGTGCCAAACCGACTTTTACGTTGAAAGAGATAAACCCCGCGTCCAGCTCTGGTCAACCGACCGCGCTCGGCAAGGCGTGACGGGGCTTGGTCGACCGCGGCACGATTGCCAAGGTGAAGCAAGCCTTTGGCCTCGATCGGTGCCCCTTCCGGCAGCCGCGCGCCATACTCCATAATTTGTTCGGTCATGCGTAGCATGGCTAATCTCCCGTCAGAAACATATACGGTTTTCTGACAGTTTGCAGTCACCTTCAGATACGTGTCCGGCACCAGACCAATAGTTGCACGTCATCGAGAATGTGCACATTGCTCCAATCTGGATTTAGCGCGCAAACTTGATCTATCGCGATCAAATCGCGCCTGGTTTGCACAGGGGGCGAGCTTGTTCTGGTTCCACCCTGACCGCCATCACGATCTTTTCACCTTGGCTAATACGTCTAGGCTCGTCGTTTCCGCACTCTCGAACGCGGCTTCCATCCCGGTATGAACAAGGCCCAGATGCTCGCCTGCAAAGAAAAGGCGCCCTGCTGGGGCACCCATTTTGCTGGCCCAGCGTCCAATTTGGCCAGGTGCCCAATGCATATAGGCACCTCCGGCCAGCGGATTAGTTTGCGTCCAGTCTTGTATATGACGCACCCGGAATTTGCCCTCGCTGGCGGGTCGCAGGGTGCGCAACAGGTCTGGCAAGGCTGCTGAGTTGAAAGTATTTGCACCGGTTCCGTTCAGCCAGACGTTGATAATGCCAGTATCTTGTCCAGCGTTATCACGGACGCTAAAAATGCGTTCCAATGGGCCATCGGTCCACATATCGATCGGCAGTCCGTCACGCTCCCAATAGCTGATCGCGGGCTCCAGAAAGAATTGTTTGATCTGGGTATAGGGCAAGGTCGGTATCGCTTCGCGGGTTTCAGGCGACAGGGGTGCATCGACGCGCATCCGGGCCAAAGCTGGAAATGGCAACGCAGCAACCACCGCTTGGGCCCGCAAGATCTTCCCATTGATCAATGTTACGTCGGCGGATTGGGCTGACGCGCGTATCGTGGTGACTGGGGTCGCCATCCTGACCGGTCGTCTGAGCGATCGCGCCATGGCTTCGGGCAAGAGCTGCGAACCACCTTTCACCATGCTGGCGACACCGCCACTGGCGCGGTCGGCCGCGAACAAGGTCAAAGTGCGCATTACATTCACGATCGAATAGGTGCTCAACTGGTTTGCATTCAGCCCAACATCAATGAGACGGCGCGCTGCCTGATCAAAGCCATTGGCACTCAAATAGGAGTCGGCTGAAACATCGCTGGCAACGCCAATTGGTCCGCGCCAATCGTCAAAGCTTTTGAGGGGATTATTAGGGCCACCAGCAGCAGCAAATAGGGCGGCACTTGGAGGCAGGTTCTTGAAAGCGCTGGGGAAGGTGTTTTCCTGCGCAGCTGCCCAGTCGCGCTGGCTGATCATGCGGTTGGCAATATTGAGAATAGTCGCGCGCGGTGAAGTTGGCTCGGGAAACAGCTTGACCCCTAAAGCCGCAGCGCGTGCCTGTAGCCGCGTGTAGCTTGCGCCGATTTGTACCCCACCGGCATTGGGCTGACCCGGCAGATCGTACAGAGTGTTCAGCCTGCCGCCGATCCGGCTTGAAGCTTCCACCACCAAAACGTCGACTCCCTCAGCCTCCAGCCGAAGTGCGGTCTCAAGACCGGAAATCCCTGCCCCGATCACAATCACTTGCGCGGATAGGTTCTGTCTTGCCCGGGCGGGCAAGGACACCGCACTGGCCGAGAGGCCCAAAACAGCAGCGCGGCGGGAAAGACCTACTTCCATGTCGATTTGTTCCTTAAGTAAGTAGAGGCGTGCTGTCCGTCTTTTGGCTGATAGGGGGTGAAGGGATTGGGTGGATTTTACTCCTCTAGTTTTAGCGCACGCTGAAAGAGTATACCATTACCTTCTTCCCGCAAGTGCCTTTCGGCCAGGACTGCGTGGTTCGGTGAAGACAGCGGGCTTCGTTCCGCCAGCCATCTTGACCCTTGCCAATCGTCCCATCACAGTGCCGCAGAAGAAATAAGAGACTTAGGTGGTGAGGATGCAGATAGAAGCTTTGAATGGCGTTGGCGCAGAGGTCACAGCGATTGATCTTCGCCGGATGACTGACGCAGAAGACACCCTACTCAAACAGGCCTTTGCCGATCATGGGGTATTATTCTTTCGGGACCAAAGCCTGACGCCGGAGGACCATATCGCCTTTGCCCGCCGCTTTGGGCCCATCAACATCAACCGCTTTTTCAAAGCAACGGAGAGCCACGCTGAAATTGCTGAGGTCCGCAAAGAAAAGGACCAAACAACTAATATTGGCGGGGCGTGGCACACCGACCATTCATATGATCAAGAACCTGCTTTGGGCTCTGTTCTAGTTGCCCGTGACCTGCCGCATACAGGCGGAGACACTTTATTCGCCTCGATGTATGCGGCCTATGATGGGCTGTCAGACGGCCTGAAAGACACACTGTCGCGGCTGCGCGCGGTGCACTCCAGTCGGCATGTATTTGGGGCACAGGGGGCTTATCGCGACGAGAAAGGTGAGCGGATCGGCAATGCGCAAGCGGCGACCCAAGATGCGATCCATCCTGTTGTGATCACCCATCCTTTGAGTGGCCGTAAAGCACTTTATGTGAACCCAGCCTTTACGTTGCATTTTGAAGGCTGGACCCAAGAAGAGAGCTGGCCTCTATTAAGTTATCTTTACAAGCACGCCACCAACGACGCCTATACGACCCGCTTTGTTTGGCAGTCAGGCTCGGTGGCCTTTTGGGATAATCGGGCCACGTGGCACTATGCCCTCAATGACTATCACGGCGACTTTCGCTTAATGCACCGCATAACCATTGAGGGCTGTCCGCTGGTTTAAGCTTTCCCAACACACCAGAGTGCGAAGGCGTGGCTATCAGCGACTTCTTTCAGACGGTCAAACCGACCCGAGGCCCCGCCATGGCCTGCCGTCATATTGACATTGAGCAGGAAGGGGCCAGCCTCGGGGCTGAGCTCCCGCAGCTTTGCCACCCACTTAGTTGGCTCCCAATAGGTAACTTGGCTGTCAGAGAGAGCGGTTTGGGCGAACAAGGGCGGATAGGCCTCGGTGCCGACTTGGTCATAGGGGCTATAAGCCAACATATAATCAAAGGCTTCCTTCGACTTGATTGGGTCGCCCCATTCTGTCCATTCTGGTGGGGTGAGAGGTAGCTCACCGTCGGAAATCGTGTTGATGACGTCGACAAAGGCAACACCCCCAATCACCCCGGCAAACAACTCTGGTCGCTGGTTCATAACGGCCCCGACCAGAAGACCGCCAGCCGAGCGGCCTTCAATGACGATCTGTTTAGGTGCGGCAAACTTCTGCTCGACCAAGGCTTCTGCCGCGCGGGCAAAGTCTGAGAAGGTGTTTTGCTTCTTCATCAACTTGCCATCGAGGTACCATCGATAGCCCCGGTCTTGGCCGCCGCGGATATGCGCGATGCAATAGACCATGCCGCGGTCGACCAAAGGCAGGCGCGCGGTGGAAAAGCTTGCTGGCATCGAAATGCCATACGACCCATAGCCGTAGAGCAGGGCAGGCGCTGTGCCGTCGATTGGGGTCTTCTTGTGATACAGGATGGTGAGCGGCACGCGGGCCCCATCGCTGGCAACCGCTACGGTCCGGCGCACGACATAATTATTCTTGTCGTGGCCTGATGGGATTTCTTGCGTCTTCCGCAGGGTGCGACCTTTGGTGTCGAGGTCATAATCCCATGTCTCGGTCGGTGTTGAGGGTGAGTTATAAGTAAAGCGCAGATTGGTTGTTTTCCACTCAAACCCACGCAAGACCGACAGATCATAAGCTTCTTCTGGGAAGTCGATCTGATGTTCCTTGCCGCTTGTCATGTCCCGGACCGTTAGGCGGGGCAGAGCATCAACCGATTCTTCGCGGACCATATGGCCGGCATAAAGGTTGACGCTCTCAATGAAGCGACCTGCTTCATGGGAGACGAAATCCGTCCAATTCGCCGCATTGGTCTTGGCGACTGGCGTTTTCGAAATCTTGAAGTCAATCGCGCCGCCAGAATTATTGCGGATGTAGAAATGCCCACCATGGTGATTTGGTAGATATTCAACGCCCTTGCGATAAGGCGTAAACCGCTTTGGCTTGGCGGTTGGTGTCGCCAATGGCAGGATTAGAACGTCAGAGCTCTCGCTCTGCGACCGATAAATGAGCAGGTAATCACCTGAGGAAGTTTTACCAATACCGGTCTGGAAGGATGCGTCTTTTTCTTCAAAGATCATCACATCGGTCTTCGGGTCTTCGCCCACAATGTGGCGCATGATTTTTGCGACGCGGAAATTGTCGTCTAACAAGCAATAGAAGCAAGTCCGGCCGTCTTTGGCCCAAACTAGGCCCGCTGAGGCACCTTCAATCTTATAGGGCAGATCAGAGCCATTGGCGGTAGCGCGGAAGCGTAAGGTAACCTTGTTGCCGCCTTCATAGTCAACGAAATAGGCCAAGAGGTCTTGATCTGGGCTTTGTTCCCAGTCCTGCAAGCGCCAGAACTTCTGGCCCTTAGACTCTTTGTCGCCATCGATCAAAATTTGTTCGGCACCGGTTGCTTCGCCCGTGGCGGGATCCACAGCCTTGCGGTAAACGATGGGATATTGGCCACCGGTGCGGAAGCGTGTGGCATAGGCCCAAGCGCCGTCACGGGCGGGCACACTTGAATCATCTTGCTTGATTTTGCCCTTTAGCTCTTCAAACAAATCAGCGCGCAGCTTTGCTGTAGGGTCCAAAAGCACGCTCTTGGTATAGGCGTTTTCCGCTTCAATATGGGTACGGATGTCTGCACTCAGCTTAGAGGGATCATCAATGACAGCCTGCCAGTTGGCATCGCGTAGCCAGTGATAATTGTCCGTACGGGTCTGGCCATGCTGGGTAATCTCATAGGCCACCTTTTTGGCGATTGGCCCCAAGGGTGCACCTTGGCGCGGGGCAGCAGATTGGGCGAAGGCGGGTAAGGCGGTTGAAGCGGTCATAGCGGCACCTGCAAGCAGAACAGATCGGCGGTCAAATGATTGTTGCATTTTCGTCTCCCAAACACGTCAAAGCGTGCGTTCCTTGATCAACGGCATGAGCAATCCTAAGATGGCCGTCAAGTTGCAATTCGTTCATCTTGATGCGGATAATGACATTCCTTCTGTTTGGGGTATAGCAGTCTCATGGCCCAACCCACTTTGCGTCAATTATCCTTTCTGACGGCAATTGCCGAGCACGGCTCTTTCGTGGCCGCCGCCGAACAAGCCCTTGTCACCCAACCATCCTTGTCTGCGGCGATCAAAGAGTTGGAAGCCACTCTGGGTACAAAGTTGATTGAGCGAGGCCGAAGCGGGGCAACGCTTACCCCCGCCGGCGAGATCGCCGCCGCGCATGCCCGCGCCATTTTATCGTCTGTCGATCAATTGGGTGAGGCGGTTCAAGTCGCGGCAGAACCTTTGACGGGTCCATTTCGATTGGGTGTTATTCCGACCATCGCGCCCTTCTTTCTGCCTAAAGTCCTGCCGCGCGCGAAAGAGTCATTCCCAAAGCTTAAACTCTATCTGCGCGAGGATTTGACGGGTCGTTTGATCGATGGTCTCCGCGCGCATACGCTCGATGCCGCTTTGATTGCGCTACCTTATGAGGCGCAGGGCATAGACACCTTGGCTTTGTTCGACGATGAATTTCTGTTTGTCGGTCCCCCAGACCATCCACTTTCCAAAAAGCCAGTTTTGTCCGCTGCAGACTTAGAGGGGGAGCCTGTCTTATTGCTAGAGGACGGGCATTGCCTGCGCGATCATGCGATTGGCGTATGCGGTATCACAAGGCCAGGTCAAGAAGAGGTGCGTGCAACATCCTTGTTTACCTTGGTGCAGATGGCTGCTGGGGGCCTTGGCATTTCCCTTTTGCCCAAAATCGCAGCCGATGCGGGCATTGCCGCTGACGGGCTTGTGGTGCGGCCCTTCACCCCACCGGTGATTGGCCGTCAAATTGGCCTGGCTTGGCGACGCAGTTCCGGTCGCCTCATTGAAATCAAGGCACTTTCGGGGATTGTGAAATCGGCATGACCGACGCTTCGCTGCGGCTTGCCGTCACAATTGGCTTACTCAGCTTGTTCGCCATTTGGGAATGGTTAGGCCCCGCGCGGCCGTCACAGGTCAGTTTAGTCCGCTTTGCCCGCCACGGAGCGCTCTCGCTGATCGGGTCAATGGTCTCACGTCTTGTGTTGGCTGGTGGATTGGCTTCAGTCGCAAGCTTCGTTCAACTGATCGACTTTGGCTTGGTGAATTGGCTGCAACTGACCGGGCCTTGGGTCTGGGTCGTGTGTATTTTGATTTTAGACTTTGCGGTTTGGGGTCAGCATCTTCTTAGCCACAAGATCCCGCTCTTTTGGCGCTTGCATCGCCTTCATCATTGTGACGTTGTGATGGATGTAACCACAGCGCTGCGTTTCCACCCGTTTGAGATTATCGCATCCTTGATTTTCAAAGCCAGTGTCGTCGCGTTATTGGGCGCGCCACCTGCATTGGTATTTGCGTTTGAGTTGATATTGGGTGCTGCAGCTTTGTTCACCCACGCCAATATTGCTTTGCCCAAAGCTTTAGACCGCACCCTGCGCTGGTTGTTCGTGACGCCAGCCATGCATTTAATCCACCACAATCCCAACCCTTTGGCCACCAACAGCAATTATGGATTTAGCTTTTCGTTCTGGGACCGACTTTTTGGTACCTATCGTGCCGATGCCCCACTGCCGGCGCTGCCATCCGGCTCAGACATTGGCTTAGAACATTGGCGTGGGCCGCAAGACCAGACGCTCAAGGCGATGGTCTTAAATCCATTCGCCTAGCCCTATTGCGCGACAAACCTGATCGCTTGACCACCACCTGGTGCCAGGCGGATGTCGAGCAACTGGTCACGCGTCACCATCTTTTCTTCAATCACGATGTCGAGGGGATTTTTGTCCCAATCAGCTTTGGGTCCATCGCGATAGATTTGGGCTTTATAGGTCCGCCCGGCTTCAAGGAAGGTCAGTGGCACTTTCAAACGCCGAGCATTCTCGTCAGTGATTGCACCAACATACCAATTGTCGCTCGCACGATCCTTTCGCGCGATGGTGACAAAGTCTCCCACTTCGCCATTCAAAGCCCGTGTTTCCGACCAGTCGACGGGCACATCCTTAATGAACTGGAACGGACGGGGATTGGCCAGATAATGCTCAGGCAGGTCTGCTGCCATTTGGATTGGGCTGTAGAGCGTGACATAAAGCGCCAGTTGCTTGGCAATCGTGGTGCGGGCCCGGTGACCTGTTTGGGTAGGGTTGATGGCAAATATACCAGGGGTGAAATCCATCGGCCCGGCCAGCATGCGGGTAAACACCAAATTGACTTCATGCTCTGGTGGGTTCTCGGGATTGCCCCAAGCATTGTATTCCTGACCGCGTGCGCCCTCGCGCGAGACCCAGTTTGGATAAGTCCGACGTAAGCCGGTATCTTTGATCGGCTCATGCGCATTGATCGCGATTTTGTGGCGGGCAGCTGTTTCAACAACGCGGAGGTGGTGGCGCACCGCCTCTTGTCCGTCGTGCCATTCAAATACGATCTGACCATTAGCATCGCGATAGCGCGCACCGCCTGCATCGGCGACGTAGCCCGTCTTGACGCTGTCAACGCCCAAGCTCTCGTAGAGGGCAAAGGCGGCTTCCATTTGCGACTCGTAATTGGCGATATTGGCGGCGGTTTCATGATGGCCGACCAAATGCACGCCCTTAGACTTTGCATAGTCTGTCACGGCTTTCAGATCGAAATCTGGATAAGCGGTGGTGAAGTCAAAGCCGGTTTCGCCGCCAAACCAATCGCCGTCCCAGCCCGTGTTCCAGCCTTCGATTAGCACGCCGCGAAAGCCATGTTCAGCAGCAAAATCGATGTAGCGCTTGGCATTTTCCGTCGTCGCGCCATGCTTAGGGCCGCTGCCCCAAGTCGATTTGTTGATGTGCATTTCCCACCAAATGCCGACATATTTAGACGGCTTGACCCAAGACACATCGCCCAAGGCGTTGGGCTCATTGAGGTTGAGGATCAAATGGCTCATCACGAGGCCTGCCGCATCATCGCTGATCTGGATCGTCCGCCAAGGGGTGGAGAAGGGAGCGGTACGGACCACTTTCGCACCGCGCGAACTGGGTGAGAGGGTCGAGATAAACTTTGTACCCCCGGTATGGCGCAACCACATCGACGAGTAATCCACCAAAGCGGCCTCGTGGAAGGACACATGCAGGCCGCTCTTGGTCCGCACGGTCATCGGCGTATGGGCTTGGCCAACTTCGCGGATTGGGGTGCGGTTATAGAGATATTCATAGCGGTTCCATTCTCCCGCTGGGATCCACCAAGCGGTGCCATCCTCGGCGAGATTGAACTCGGTCAGTTCTTCGCTAATAGCGACTTGCTTTAGGTTTGGCTGGTCTGGAAAATGATAGTGGAAGCCGACGCCATCATCATAAACGCGGAAGGTCACGGAGAATTGCCGCGGTGCGCCTCTACCATCTCGAAATGTGACGGTCAGTTCGTTGTAGCGGTTCACGACCGACTTCGCCTCGCCCCATGGCAAGTCCCAAGTCTCGTCAAACGAGCGCGTGGTGTGGCTGATGGCAGAAAGCGAGCGGTCGAACTTCGGCGCGTTGGTGAACAGAAAGCCCATTTTCGACCGCGTGATCACCGGCTTACCCGCGCGGCTGATCTGATAGGTGGCCTCGCCAAAAGAGCTGCCAACCTCCACCATAATTTTTCCGTTGGGTGAGGTTGCTTTAAAGGCCGGGTCAGCGAGAGCGGAACTTGCCCAGATCAAGCACAGGCAGGCGATCAGAAAACGCAGCATGATGGTTCCCCCAGAGACAAACGTCCGCCTCCGCGTTGTCGCACATTGGCATGTTCTGGCAAGCGGGACTGGCTGTTGTGGTTAGCTCAATGTCCAACCACGTCGGGCACAAGCAGCCTGCAGGGTATTTTGTAGGAGGCAGGCAATGGTCATGGGGCCGACACCACCCGGAACCGGCGTAATGGCGCCGGCAACTTCAGACGCTTCCGCATAGGCGACGTCGCCAACAAGGCGCGTGGCACCGGGGCCTTTAGCGGGATTGTCGACGCGGTTGATCCCGACATCGATCACCGTCGCGCCGGGCTTTACCCAAGCGCCCTCGACCATCTCTGGACGGCCCACGGCTGGAACCAAAATGTCGGCCGAGCGACAGACAGAAGCGAGGTCGCGTGTGCGCGAGTGGGCCAGCGTAACGGTGCAATCCTCAGCCAGAAACAAGAGACCTGCCGGCTTGCCGACCAAAATAGAGCGGCCGACCACGACGACATGAGCGCCGGTTAAGTCGCCCAACGTGCGCTTGGCCAAGATAACGCAGCCTGTTGGCGTGCAGGGCCGTAGGCCCGGCCGGCTCAAAACCAGTCGTCCCGCTGAAACCTCGGTCAGGCCATCCACGTCCTTGGCAGGGTCAATACAGGCAATGACCGCATCGCTGTTCAAGCCAGCCGGCAAAGGTAATTGGACGAGGATGCCGTCAACATCGGGATCAGCCGAAAGGGCTCTGACTTGGCTCTCAAGTTCCGCTTGGCTGACGCTGGCGGGAAGTTTGATCTCGCGGGAGACCATGCCAGTGGCTTGTGTCCGGCGGCCTTTATTTCGCACATAGACTTGGCTCGCAGGGTCATCGCCAACAAGCACCACACACAGGCAAGGGGGCGTGCCATAGGTTTGGACCAGCCTACCGACGTCGTGCGCCACTGCTTGATCGACAGCTTCTGCAATGGCTTTGCCGTCAATAATCCGTGCGCCCATCGGAAGTCCTCGCCCCAGTGTCAGTGAAGCTTTTCTCTATCCTGTGTGGCCCTGCTCAAACAAGCTCAGGGCGCTGCTTTCTGATCAAAAAGGAATGAGGGGAACAGCAAAGTTTTGCAGAAACTGGATCCCGATGATCAAAGCAACAGGGGACAAGTCCACGCCGCCGAGAGTCGGTATCACTTTGCGGATCGGCTTAAGCACGGGCGTTGTTAGCCGCTCACACGTATCATAAATCGTCGCGACAAAGCGGTTACGCAGATTGATCACGTCAAATGCGACGAGCCAGCTCATCACAGCCCCGGCAATCACGACCCAGAGGTAGAGACCTAGAACCGTATTCAAAAGCCATTCAACTGGACCCATGACATTTCTCCTTGTGTGGCAGAGCGCGCCACCAGCCGCCCTCAAGTGGGCGAAAGCACGCTTCTATTCAAGGGGTTTGCTGTTGATCCTGTTCAAAATGAAGGGAGAGTGCTGCCTCAAGCCGTGGGTGCTTACGGCGCTTAGGGTGCTTAAACCAGTTAGTTTCCGGACAAATCGATCTGTGAGTGGCCGTTATTCATGAATCTTTCGAATTTATCTAATCGGCTTAAGTGGGCGGAAATACGCGCGGGTTAAAGGGGTTTCTCTACCGGGGAATAGTTGGCATGGGCAAAGCAAAACCAAAGGGTCAGCGCGACGCGACAGAGGCTCAAGCAATTGACTTGGAATCAGTCCATAAGCATGCGGAAATACAGGTGCAGGATGCAGTTCTGGTGACTGCTGAAAACGCTGCACGTTTTTCGCGAGACCCCACGAATGTTCCTTCGCCCGTCCAATCCATTCAAGAGCGACTGGAAATGGAGTTTGCGGCGCATATCCCTGAAGATGACGACTCTATGAGGGATTTGCGCCCCATTGGATTCGCCATAGCTATTGTCTTCTCGCTCATCGCTTGGACATTGATTATCCAAGTCGTGCGCATCAGTTTTTAAAGGCTTCCGGCGCCGTTGGCCTTACTATTGCGGGTCTTTGAAGTCGCGATGGGGAAAATTGGGGCCATAGGCGCGCTGTTCCATCGTTGCGGCTGGTCCCTTGGTAACCTGCTTTTTGCCCGCGGCGTCTTTGCTCATATCAAAGCTGTCATAGAGCTCACCCGTGGCGGCATAGGCGCGATACTGAAGTGCGCCACCATTGATCTCAATGGTTTGGAAGAACTGGGTGCCTTCACCAAACCGGTCCAGCCTTACCCCTGATGGGGCATATTCGTCCCATCGTGTGGATTTGAACTTGTATTGCTTAGGGCCTGAAACCGAATTGACAAACATCATGGCGACATCTTCTGGGCCACCCACAACGGCCCGCTCAGGCCGCTGCGGATCGGTTTCAGCAATTGTGCCGCGGGCATAGGTATGATCATGGCCTTGCAGGATCAGATCGACCTTATGTTTGCTGAAGATCGGCAATAGGAGGTTACGCCGCGAGAGATTGTCCCGTCCTTGGCCAGACGAGAAAATCGGATGGTGCATGGTCACGATACGCCATTTGGCCTTGGACTCGGTCAGGGCTTGATCCAACCAAGTCGCTTGGCTGGCCAAGTCTTCCGACGTGGTGTCCAGCACGAAGATGTCGAGGTCTGGGCCATAGCCGACCTTGTAGACCGTCTCGCGCAGGGTGGCAGGCAGGCTCTCCACCGAGTTTAAGCGGAATTGCGGCCGCCACATCGCTGAAAGAAGCCGGCGCTGGGCTGGCCCTACGCCAAAACTATCATACTCGTGGTTTCCCGATACCGGGATGGCAGGGATCATGCCATGGATAAAGCCGACGGCCTTGAACCATTCGGCCCACTCAATGTCGCGAGAGCCACGATTGACCAGATCACCTGCGTGAATAATGAAGCGCGCATCTGGCATTTTTTGATAGCCAGCGCGGATCAATCGCGACCAATGCGACAGCACCCCATTTTGCGCGTCGCCGACATAGAGAAACTTGATCGGGCCTGACTTGGGCGCGGTGCGGACTTGGAACCATTCGCTCCATTTGCCGTCGCCACCGCCAACGCGGTACGCATAAAGCGTATCTGGTTGCAGCCCGTCGAAGTTAATCGAGTGATAGGTGACGGGTGCCAAACCGGCATTCCAAGTCATCTTTAGTTCTTGCCCAGCCGTTTTGATGGTCTCAAGGTCAAGTGGCTCAGAATCAGCCGCCTTGCGGGTCGCGCCTAGATCAAAGCGGGCATCGGGTGTGGCTAGGACAATCTCTGCCACAGCTTGTGAAACGCTGCCATCGGTCCGCCATGTGACAGAGAAGCTGGTCGTTGGGTCGGTTTCAAACGTCGTGATGATGCGATCTGGCCAAATTGAGGCTTGTTGCCATGGGGCAAGTGGGGTGGGCGCATTGTGATTTGGATGGGCGAGGGCAGGTGCTGAAAGGCTCAACATGGCCAAAACGCTGGTCGCCAAAAATTTCCGCTGTCCCATCATGCATTCCCCTCAAGGCTAGTTTGCCCAATCCGCCAAATAGCTAGGATGTTCCCATGACGTGCCTGTGACGAATGAGGCAGAATGGGCTGAACTTATAGTCACCTTATTGTGAGGCTTTGTACCATCTCATTGAGGCTTGCCGCTGCCAGGGCTGCGGCGGACGGCAAAGATCGCGATTATGAGGGCGGTACCCAGAAAAAACGACGCCGTCAGGAATGGGGCCCCGGGCAAGTCTAATCCGCCGGGCAATTGCTTAGCGACGCCTAATGCAAACAGGCTGGTATAAAGTGTTGGTGCAAAAATTCCCATCAAAGCCATGAGCGACGCCAGGCCACCCTGCAATTGGCCTTGTGCACTGGCTGAGACGCGCTGGGTCATCAGGCTCTGCACAGACGGGTTGAAGAGCGCCCACAGCGTCATCACGGGCATCGAGGCCCAAAACCACATCGGCGTCGGGGCTAAGCCATAAAGGGCAAAACCACTCATGCCAAAGAAGAGAGCAATCATGAGAGAGCGCCGCTCGCCCAAACGCCCTACAACCCGTTGAACAATGAAGAGCTGTGCCAAGATCATCAACGTGGAAGAGGCGGCCATCGTGGCACCTGTTGTGATGGTGTCAAAATGGTAGCGATGCTCCGCATAAAGAACAAAGCTAGATGGAAACACATTTTGAGCCAATGCGAACAGGCCATAAACCGGGATAAGAGCGTAAAGCATAGGCTGGCCCTTAAAGACAGCCAAGGCCCCAATCGGATTGGCCTTGCGCCATTTAAACGGGGTGCGATTCTCGAGCTTGTGGGACTCAGGCAAGACGAAATACCCATAAGCCGCGTTGATAAAGCACAAAGCGCCGGCGACGTAGAGGGGTAATCGGACGTCAATCGCCCCCAAAAGGCCGCCCATGGCAGGACCAAAAGTAAAGCCAACGCCAAACGCCGCGCCCAGCATCCCAAACGCCTTTGCCCGCCCAGCAGGGGGTGTCACATCGGCCACATAAGCATTGGCAGCGGAAATATTCCCAGCCGTAGCCCCAGAAATCACACGCGCTGCCAAAAACGCCAGAAAGGTGGGCGCGACAGCTGTGGCAAAATAGGAAACACCCAAGCCGACACAAGCCAGCAAAATAATGGGTCTGCGTCCATATTGGTCTGACAGGGCACCCAAGATCGGTGACATAAAGAATTGCAAGAAGGCCCACATCGTCATGGACCAGCCAAAAGCATGGGCGGCAGACGTGACATCGGTAAAGTAGGTTTCAACCAAGCGCGGCATGATCGGCACAATGAGGCCGATGGACAGCATATCCAGTACCACGGTCGCAAGAATAAAGATCATGGCACCCGGTCGGGCTGCAGGTGGCGTTGCCGCTGCTTGGCTTGATTGGTCTGTCACACGTGCCCCGGCTTTTCGATCACTCAAAAGTTATCCGCTTTACTTAAAGGGTTATCAAGGCAGTGCACAGGGCAGAATGGAACTTCGCGCATCTTGTTCATTGCGGCTTCACCCGCAGCATCTTAAACTGACCGCATGATGGCCCGAACCTTTAGCTTGGCAGCTTTGGCTGTTGCAACCTCGACCTTGGCTGGCGCGCAAGAGCCGCTGGCCTATGTGCCGCCGCCCTTCACGTCCTCTGGCTCAGCTGAATTTGATGCGTGGCGCAGTGATTTTGCGACGCGGGCCGTCCTGATTAACAAGAAGCAGCCCGCCATTGTTGATGCGACTTTAGCCAATATCGCGCCAAACAGCGATGTGAAGCGGCTGAACGAAAGCCAACCCGAATTTGTCCGCCCGATTTGGACTTATATGGCCGGAGCCGTATCACAAAATAGAATTGAGCAGGGCCGCGATGCCTATGCCGCGCGCAAAGACGCCTTGACTTCGATTGTTGAACGCACCGGCGTGCCCGTCGAATTTGCAATCGCCATCTGGGGCGTCGAAAGCAGTTTCGGTGGCAATAAGGGCTCGTCCGATGTCGTTCGGTCCTTGGCAACGTTGGCTTATACGGGTCGTCGTACTGCCTTGGGTGAATCCGAATTGCTGGCGGTATTTGACATTCTAGAGCGCGGAGAGGCAACCCGCAGCGATCTAATCGGCTCATGGGCAGGCGCCATGGGTCATACCCAATTCATGCCGAGCTCTTTCCTCAGTCGGGCGATTGACGGTGATGGCGATGGCAAGCGCGATATCTGGTCTAACCCAATCGACGCCTTGGCCTCCACACAAAACTATCTGGAGCGCGCCGGATGGCAAGCGGGAGAGCGTTGGGGCGTAGAAGCAAGCGTACCCGCAGATTTTGATTGGAGCCTCGCTGACGGTGTTCGCCGACCCCTCTCGTTCTGGAAGGCCTTAGGCGTCAATCCAATTGTCACCGATCTGCCAGACGGCCAAACCGCTTCAGTCGAGAATGATACGTGGCAAGTCCGGCTTCTGGCACCCGCAGGCGCACGTGGCGCGGCGTTTTTGGTGGGCGTGAATTATGGCGCGATCCGGGCCTATAATGCGGCTGACGCCTATGCCTTGTCCGTCGCGCTTTTGGCCGATCAAATCGCTGGACGTGGCCGAATGCCAACCCGTTGGCCGACCGATGACCCGCCCATTGGGCGGGTAGGGGCGACCGAGTTACAGAATTTGCTCAATGGTCTGGGCTTTGATGTTGGCACACCCGACGGCCAAGCCGGTCCGCGCACGCGGGCGGCGCTACAAGCCTATCAAAAAACCCGCGGTAAGGTTGCCGATGGCTATGCGTCGGTCAGCGCTTTGGCCGCGATCCGAGCAGAAGTGCAGGCCAGCCAGCCCCCGGCTGCAACATCGGTTGCGATCCCCAGCACGATTGTGCCACCACCACCATCAGCGGCCGATCCCAATTACAAAGGTCCGCCGCCTGTGAAGATGACATGGTGATCCGGAGGGACTAGTCTTCCAAAGAACAGATTCAGGAGGGCAGGCAGATGGGGGAACAGGGCTTGGATAGGGATTATCGCCAGGCGGGATTTGGTGGACAATTGGCCTGGGGTGAGAAGCCGGCACTTGTTCTGGTGGATCCGGTTTTGGCTTATCTCGATCCGGAATGTCCGCTTTATGCTGGACAGAGCGCCCATGATGCTCTGGCTGCCATGGTCGCCCTGCGCGCCATGGCTCATGCGCGCAGCATGCCTGTTGTTCTGACGGGCGTGAGCTTTCAAAAGGGGGGAGTGGATGGGGGCCTTTTTTTCAAAAAAGTGCCCGCATTGAAGCACTTTGAAGTTGGAAGTCCGGTAGCAGCCTTTCCAGAAGCCCTCACACCAGCGTCAACCGACATCGTCATCATGAAAAATTACGCATCGGCCTTTTTCGCTACGTCTCTGGCCTCAACGCTCCACGCGCTCAAAGTCGATTGTGTCTTGATTGGCGGGTACTCGACTTCGGGCTGTGTGCGAGCAACGACATTGGATGCGATTCAAACGGGGTTTGCCCCTTTTGTGGTCAGGCAAGCTTGCGCAGATCGCGACCCTCGCCCGCACGAGGCCAATCTCTTTGATCTGCAGGCAAAATACGCCGAGGTCATTGACCTGGAAGACGCATTGGCGCGGCTGCGTGCATAGGAATCGCGCAGAGCACGAGGCATTGCTTCAGAAAGCTTGAAGCTAGTTGCCACCGTGTCTGGAAAAACGCCAGTTCTATCTGTTTCGGATAGACGGCCTAAGCTGCTGCGCAAGGTTAGGGTTAGAACTCGACTTTGATCCCGAGGGATAAAACGCCTATTTTATGACGTTCCCAATCTGTTGCAGCACCCAATCTGTTGCAGCAAAAGACCGGTCCTACCTGCGGTCCCGATAACCCCAGAGGACGCAAGGGGATAGACCGTCAAAGATTGAGGCGACCGCGACTAAATCGCATTAGCTGCCTTTAGCGCCTCAATCTTGGTGTCATCATAGCCCAGAATGTCGTGGAGAACGTCTAATGTATGCGAGCCCATGTCGGGCCCTGTCCAGCGGACATTGCCCGGGGTTTCGGATAATTTTGGGAATACATTCTGCATCTTGAACGCCCCTAAAACAGGATGTTCAACTTCCACAATCGCTTCGCGGGCGGCAAAATGCTTATCCATCAGCATTTCAGGCGCACGATAGATCCGCCCGCAGGGAACTCCACCCGCTTCACATGCTACTTCGAGGGCCTCGCAGGTTTGGGTGTGTGTCCACTCACCAATCATGGCATCAAGCTCACCTTGATGTTCACCGCGGGCGATATGGGTTGCATAGCGTGGGTCGTCTGCAAGTTCGGGCCGGCCAATAAGATCAGCTAAACGACGCCAGACCGTGTCTTGATTGGCGGCGATAATCAGCATCCCATCGCTGGCAGGGTAGATGTTAGACGGGGCGATTTTGGGCAAAATCGAACCGGTTCTTTCGCGCACATAATCACCAAATTGAAAGTCCGGGATAAGGCTTTCCATCATCGCGAAGCAGCTTTCATAGATTGCCGCATCAACCACCTGGCCACGCCCTGTTTTCCGGCGGTGCTCGAGGGCAGCCAAAGCCCCAATGGTTGCGTAAGTCGCCGCCAAGGTATCGCCAATCGAAATGCCGGCACGCGAGGGCATGCGATCGGGTTCGCCCATCACATAGCGCAAGCCACCCATGGCTTCGCCAACGCTCGCATAGCCAGCCTTGTGACTGGATGGGCCTGTTTGGCCATAGCCTGAAACACGGATCATGATGATGCCCGGATTGATGGCTGAAAGAACATCATACCCAACGCCCCATTTCTCCATCGTGCCCGGCCTGAAGTTCTCCAGAACAAAGTCTGCCTCAGCCACCAGATCCTTGAGAATTTGTTGTCCCTCAGGGGTTCTCATATTGGCGGTGATGCATTTTTTGTTGCGGGCAACAATTGGAAACCAAAGACCTTGGCCCTTTGGCTTGATCGTCCCCCAATCCCGCATGGGGTCGCCTTGGCCCGGGGGTTCGATCTTGATGACTTCCGCGCCAAGATCGCCCAATAGCTGCCCACAGAAAGGCCCTGCGAGCAAAACCCCCAGTTCAATCACACGCAAGCCCTTTAGTGGACCCGTTGCCTCTGCTTCTGCCGTGCTCATTGCGCGGCGATCTTGTCACTAATCCGCCCGCGCCAAACAGGTTGGATCGGGGCTGGCAGGCCTGTTTCGGCCTCGCAAGTCTCGCGCAGCTTCTCAATGCCGGGTCCAAATTCAAAGACCTTAAGAGGGTCACGGCTTGCTCTCAGCTTGTTGCGCAAGTCATCTGTAGCTACGTCATCGACTACCCCATCTTCATCACAGACGACGCCATAATCGCGAGCCCCTGCAACCGAGACGAGGCCACCCCTGACTTCAAGGCCGACGAGGGCAGGGTCACGCTCAAGCGCATCGCCCCAGCCACCGCCACCCCAGGTGACATAGTGCAACTCGTCACCCTTCTCTACGGTAACCCGATCCATTTTTGACCCGAGCGGGATGGCTTGGCCATCTGCCTTGACCAGCTTTTTCCAAGACCGCGCACCGGGTTGGCCGCCATTAACGCCCCAGGGCGGAACGAACCAGCGGTCGTCATGGATCGAGATCGTACCATTTTCGAGGAAATGATACACCATATTGATGCCATTACCGCCCCGGTTCAAGCCGGCCCCGCCGGAATCGACCGCGCACTCGTACTTCTCGATGCGCATCGGAAAGTAGCGCTCGAGAAACTCGTTGGGCACATTGGTAAAGCCTGGCCATAGTGAGTGGCCATCGGCACCATCGCCTAGGAAGCGACCGGGAATACCACCAAATCCGATCTGGAATAATTGGAACCACTCGCCATCTGGATGGAAGCCCGAATACATCAAGTGGGGACTGGACGAGAAGCCGGCCGCACAGAGGAAATCTGGTTGCTTTTGGCCCAACAAGGCGCCCAAAACGTCAAAGATACGCCCCAGCGCATGGGTCCGGCACGACAATGCGGCCGGGAACTTTGGCTTCAAGAGTGATCCCTCGGGGATGCGTACGTCGACCAGATCATAAAAGCCGTCGTTGAACAGGATCTGTGGATCGAACACCATGATCATGTAGATGCCAAAGAACATCTTGAACATGTTTTCATTGAGATAGAAATTGATGCTCGAGTCAGATTGTGGGTCTGTGCCATCAAAATCCAGGATCACGCGCTCGCCCTCACGCCACATCGTGCATTTGATCTTGAAGGGGCCTGCGCCTTTGCCATCGTCACAGATGTAGTCTTCAAAGAATACAGGTTCTTCGCCAATGGCCTGGCCAATCAGGAATTGCATCGCACGACGATTGCGGTCCAACAGGTCGTTCATGGCAGAATTGACCTGGTCGTCGCCAAACCGCTCGCACATTTCAACCAGCCGGCGCGCCGCGACCCGGCAGGCCGCGACAATGGCAATCAGGTCAGCGCGGTACCATTCCGGCATCCGGCTCTGATGGGTTGCAATCTTCAAGATATCCTCTTGCAGGACGCCTTTTCGGTAAAGCTTGACCGGTGGCAGGCGCATGCCTTCTTCAAAGATTGACGAGGCGTCCGTGGGCAGAGAGCCTGGCACTTTGCCGCCGACATCAGTCATATGGCCAAACATGGCGCCCCACGCGACCAAGCGGCCATCATGGTGGATGGGCATGATGACGAGTTGGTCTGACGTGTGGCTGATCGCCCCTTCACACGAATAGGGGTCATTCAACAAGATGACATCGCCTTCTTCGATCTCGCCATCATAGCCTTTCAAGAAACCTTGCAGGAACGAGCCGAATTGACCAACGACCATGCGGCCTTGTGGGTCGGCAATCATAGGGAATGCGTCACCTTGCTCGCGAATGCCCGGGGAAAGGGCGGTTCGGAACAGGGTCGCGTCCATCTCGACACGTGCGTTGCGCAAGGCATTTTCGATAATGTCTAGCGATACAGGGTCAACCGGGGTGCGGCGGAAGGGGCGGGGCTTGGTTTCGAGTATTGTTGCGGGCATGGCAGGCTCCTAAATATAGTGTCAGCTTAAAGCGACCGGTGCAGGTGCTAGGCGGGATTGATCAGAATATTGCCGAGTGCATCGACTTTTGCGACGCAACCAGGCAATACCAATGCGGTGGAATCCATTTCTGTGATGATGGCAGGTCCAGACAAAACATCACCTGCCCGCAGCTTCGCGCGATCATAGATTGCCCCATCCTGCCAGCCGCCTTCGACCCACATTTTATGGTCGGTCAGGCGGGCGGCGGATGCGTCGCCAGTGCCCTGTTCAATCGGCGCCACCGGCAATTCCAGCGCCTTTCCGAGTGCGACACAACGCAGATTGACCAATTCGTGCTCCGTTTCCATGTTGAAGGTGAAAAGCCTGCGATGCTCTTCATCAAAGGCGCTCGCGAGTTTCTCGACGCCACCTGTGACAAAGTCGTCCAATTCGACAGCCATCGGCACTTCAAAGCCCTGGCCATAATAACGCACATCAATCTCAAATTTGAGGCTAATGTCAGCTTCAGAAATGCCATCGGCAATCAAGGTGGCCTTGGCTTGGTCCGCCATTTCCGACAAAGTGGCGTGCACGTCGCTGTCGGTAGTTTGGGATTTCCGCTTTGAGAAACTGCGCGCAGTCTCGGCGCGCGACCGGGTGGTCGCATCGCCTGCCGCACACAAAACGCCCGGACTGATCGGCACGATCACGGGCCAGGATCCCATCAGTTTGGCAACCGCATTGGAATGGAGGGAACCTGCTCCCCCAAAGCCCATTAGGGCGAACTCGCGCGGGTCGTAGCCTTGCTGAACAGAGATCATGCGAAGGGCACCGAACATATTCTCGTTCACAATATCAATGATGCCGCGCGCAGCCTCCATCAAGTCAACGCCCATGGCATCGGCCACTTTCTGGACTGCAGCTATGGCAGCCGCCTTATCCAGTTTCATCCTGCCGCCCAGCAATTCTTCCGGCAAATAGCCTAGAACCAAATTGGCGTCAGAGACGGTTGCCTCCGTACCACCCCGGCCATAGCAGGCAGGTCCGGGCATGGCGCCCGCCGATTGGGGACCGACCCGCAGGGCTTTGGTCAGTTCTGGCACGTGGGCAATGGAGCCCCCGCCTGCACCAACGGTGCGCACATCAAGCGATGATGCGCGAACCGACAGATGGGCCACTTCTGTGGTGCGTTGCAGACGTGGTTCACCATGTTCAATCAAGGCAACATCAGTTGAGGTGCCCCCGACATCCAGCGTCAGAATATTTTTGAAGCCCGCGTTTTTCGCGACAAAAATTGCGCCTGTGACCCCACCCGCAGGTCCTGACATCAACAGGTTCACTGGCTTTAGCTCGGCCGCCTGAGCGCTCATCAAGCCGCCGTCAGAGCGCAGCAGGGATAACTGGCCGTTCATGCCCATCCGGGTTAGCTCGGCCTTGAGGTTGCGCACATATTTTCCCACCACAGGGCGCATGGCTGAATTTGCCACGGTGGTTAGCGTGCGCTCGTACTCATACATTTCAGGCAGAATTTCATGGCTCAGCGAGATGGGCATATCCTGTCCAAACAACTCAATGGCAATTTCACCTACCCGCTTTTCATGGCTGCCGTTTAGATAGGAGTTCATCAAGCAGACGGTCAGGGCCTGCACACCCCTGGACTTGAGCTTTAAAAGTTCGGTTCGGATGTTGGCCTCGTCGAGCGGGCGGACCTCCTGGCCCTGGGCGTCCATTCGGCCGAAAACCTCAACCGTATTCTCTAGAAGCGCCATCGGCGTCGGCTTTGGCCAGATGATCCAGGCTGCTAGGCCGCCTGGCACAAAGGAGCGGGCCACCTGCATCACCTGGCGATAGCCCTCGGTCACGATCAAGCCGACAACGGCACCTTTGCCTTCCAAGACAGCATTAGTGGCCACCGTCGTTCCATGCAGAAACACACTGATATCGCCTGCGCCAATGCCGGCGTCCTCGCAAATTTGCTTTGTGCCGGATACGACGGCAATGGAGGGATCTTCCGGCGTTGACGGTGTTTTACCACGCCAGGTTTGCCCATTGGCCTCATTAAACAACAGGAGGTCGGTGAACGTCCCCCCAACATCAACACCAAGACGATAGGACATGAATTGCTCCAGTGATTATTAGAGTGATTACTAGGCTGTTAGAGACAAAGGAGGCGGGAAATTGCCGGCGCGACTGACCATTGCAGGCAGTGCCCGGCCCATCATATCGGTCAACCAGACACCTGTTTCGATCAATTGATCCAAATCAAGGCCGGTCGTTACCCCTGACCGGGAAAGCAGATAAACTAGATCTTCGGTCGGGATATTGCCTGTGGCCTTGGGTGCAAACGGGCAACCGCCTAGGCCGCCAAAACTTGAATCCAAGGTTGCAATACCGGCCTCATAGGCGGCCCATGCATTGGCAAGGCCTGTATTGCGGGTATTATGGAAATGCGCGCGCAGCGGGATGTCCCCCGTCACCGTCCGCACGGCTTGCACAAGGGCGGTAACTTGGGATGGTACGGCTACCCCAATCGTGTCGGCCAAAGCTATCTCGCAAGGTGCTGCTTCGGCTAAAGCCTTGGCCATTGTCACGACCCGGGCTGGATCAACTTCGCCCTCGAAAGGGCATCCGAAAGCGGCAGAAATCGTCACCTGTGCGCTGCGTCCTTTGGCCTTTGCTTTGGATACAATGGCTTTGGCAATTCGGACACTATCCTCGCAGGTTTGACCCTGATTACGCATCGCGAACGTATCGCTGGCAACAGCCACAGCGCCCAATTGGTGCACTTTGGTTGCAAGCGCGCGCTCTGCCCCGCGCTCATTGAGCACCAGACCGATATAGATCACGTCTTTGGTTTCGGGCAGACCTGCCATCACCGCTTCGGCGTCAGCCATTTGCGGGACGCGGTGGGGGTTTACAAAACTTGCCGTCTCAAGACGCCTGATTCCCGCGCCAATGGCCCGGTTGATCAGCGCAATCTTCGTGTGGGTCGGAACAAGCTCCGGCTCGTTTTGTAACCCGTCACGCGCACCGACTTCGACGATTTCCACTGGCCTCATGCTCGATTGTCTCTCTTCAAAAGCGATTTTTCGACCCCTTATCTTGGGGAGGGAAGGCGATCCATGCCGTATCGAACGACAGGCGTTAGTGGGGCGAGTGTGCCCTAAATCGCGTTAAAAACCAGAGCGCGTCTGCTTCTCCTCAAAACAGACGCGTTCTAGGTTTCTTGAGTTAGAATTTGAAGCTCAACTCCGCGCCAATGGTCCGTGGTGTCCCCTTGGTGACAAAGTTGAAGGTCAAGCCTGCCGGTGGTGGAACATTGAGAACCACCCCGTCGACATTGTACTTCTCGTCGAGAAGATTGCGCGACCACAAGCTTGCCGTCCAGTTTTCACCCGAGATTGCAACCCGCGCATTCATCAAATCCAGAACAGGGCGGACTGTGCCGCGCGTGTTTTCGGTATCAAACCACATTTCACCTGTTTGATTCCATTCCAGCCGCCCGACAAAATCAAGATTATTGGAAATCTTTCGATCATATTGGACGCCCAACACGATGGAGTGTTCCGGAGTGAAGGGGAATTTCTTGCCAACTGAAGCGGGCACTTCGTTATTCTTCCCGATTTCGGAATTCAGTACACCCGCCCCACCAAACAGCTTCCAATTATCATTGACGAGGAAGTTGAAATCAAACTCGGCCCCTTGGATCTCGTTTTCTTGGACGATGGAGATTACACGGGCCAGAGAGAACGGGAAGAACTGGAAGAAATGCGCATTCTCGACTTTGGTCGTGAATGCCGCACCATTGAGGCTCAACCGCCGATCCAGCATGACTGATTTGAAGCCGGCTTCAAACGATTTTGACGTCTCTTTCGGGAAGTCATCACGAACCGTTGTGTTGGTCTTGCCATCAATGGTCAAGATCGCATTGCGGCTCCCCAAAGCGTTGAAACCGCCCGACCGGAACCCTTCGCCATAGGTTCCATAGAGGCTGATGGCCTCGTTCGCCTTATAACGAAGCGAGATGCGGGGCTGGACCTGATCAAACTCAGCCGTACGCTTCGCTCCGATGGCCGCTACTGCACCAACCACTGTATTGGTGTTTTCGCGCTCTTCCTTGTCATATCGCAAGGCCATGGAGAGTTCCAGCTCTGGCGAGATGTCGTAAGCGGCTTGGCCGAAAATCGCCCAAGCGGAGTTATCATTGTCGCCGCCCGTACCTTGGCTGCCAGGCGCACCATTTTTGAGAACGGGGGCACGGCGGACCGTTTTTCCGAAGCCGACATCGCCGGTCAACAGGAGGATGTCGCGCTGGAACGAGATGACATAGGCACCCACAATATAGCGGAACCGCGCTTCGCCATCGGACGTGAAGCGGATTTCAGCGCTGGTGTCGCGTTGGTTGCGTTCTTGATATTGTGACCCGTCACGATCGGTTGGCCCATAGCCTTCATATAGGGTGGGATCCGAAAAGAAGGCACCTGGAGCTGGATTCACCGCACTTGGTGGGCCCAGCAAACCAAAGAGCGCCAAGTCTGCTGCACCTTCCCCGCCCATGTTTTCATCAAGCGCATTGTGCGCAACAAACGCAGAGACGACGCCATTGGCCACATCCCAGGTCATTTTTGCAGAGACGTTCCAACGGTCCTGATTGTTGAACGAAGCCAAATTGCCGACATAGGGAAGCGAGGTGTCCCCGGTATTAACGCCCGTGGCAAAGCCCGGGGTAAATGACAACTGGTTGTTGAAGGCAAAAGCATAGCCTTCAATTTGGCCCCAGCCTGCCTGGAAGTCGAGTTCGACAGCATCGCTAACGTCGACAATCAGGCGACCACGCAACAACTTTTCAGAGAAAGGATCTTCTTTCGCCTTGCGCGTGATATTGTCAAAATAACCTTTACGGTCGCTGACATGGGCCGTGATCCGGCCATAGACATTTTCTGCCAAAGGACCCGAAACAAAGCCACCGACCTTAAATTCTTCCCCCTCAATCTCGTAGCTGGCGCTGACTTGGCCCTCGAACTGGTCCCGCGGCTTCTTCGTGTTGACCAGAATTGCACCACCCACGGCATTACGGCCATAAATAGAGCCGATTGGCCCTTTGATGACTTCGATACCGGCGATGTCTGAAAGCTCCTGATTGAACGCGTTGGGATTGGGCACAAGAACGCCATCAAGGACATAGGCGAATGGGGGCTCTGTATCGCGTGGTTGAATGATCCCGCGGATGTGGACCTGCGTCTCACCGACATTGGTTGTTTGAATGAAGGAGACGTTTGGCGTCAGCGCGATAAAGTCCGAAGGCCGGTTAATGCCTGCATCTTCGATCTGGATGGCCGAGAAGCTTTGCACCGCAAGGGGTACATCTTTCGCACTTTCTTGGCGTTGCCGGGCACCGGTAACGACGATGACTTCGCTTTCCTTCGGTGCCGTTACTGAAGGACTAGGGGCTGCTTGAGCACTTGCATTGGATACAATGGCACTTGATAGCATGCCTGTTAGCAGAAACGTCGACAGCGACAAGCTCTGCTTGAAACTAACCTTTTTGATCATCAAAACCCCCGTTTTCAGACTGAATCCCGTTCAAGATGGCCTTGGCACATCTGACTTATGCATGCTAGCGAGATAGACTTGGGATACAACAGAACAAGTCGTTAATTGTCAACCTGCCCTTCAGGTGGACAAAAATTATCTAGCGCAGGGCAACGCGCACCATTTTAAAAGTCGGGCGTAGGGTCGAAGACCGGCTCCATAGGGGTAGCGGCGATACAAATTTGGTAATTAGACCCGCCGGGTCGTCGCCTCCAGAGCGATCGCATGCCAGGCCGCCAGGACATGGCTGCGCATAACAGATGCGGCCCAAGCGCTGTCTCGCGCTCGGAAAGCTGAGACCAATTCAATATGATGGCCGGCGCTGCGGATTAGGGCCTCTTTGTCGTAGCGCATAATTGTGCGCACCGAGAGCGGGATATGGATGACTTGTTCCAGCATCGAACTCAACCGTGTGCTTCCCGCTGCGGTTACAATGATATTGTGAAATTGAACATTGAGCTCGGCAAAGGTTGCCCGGCCGTCGTTTGGTCGTTGGCCATCTGGTGCCGGTCCCACAGCCTGCATCATCTGGTCGGCCAGTAAGGCCAAGCGGTCTAGGTCTGCTGGACCGATTCTGGTTGCGGCGCGCTCAGCTGCACGCGTCTCCAGAATGGCGCGCAAAGAAAACACTTCTTCCAATTCGTCTTGGCTCCAGGTCGGAACCACGGCACCCAAGTGGGGACGCCGCACCAACAGGCCTTCAGAACTGAGGCGTCGAATGGCTTCTCGGACGGGCGTACGACTGACGCCGGCAGAAGCTGCAACTTCCGCTTCTGGCACATGTTCCCCTGCCGGCACGCCGCCATTTAGGATTTGGCTTTTGAGATAGTCGTAGGCCTTTTGGGCTGCAACAGACATTTTAGTTCCTTTGACCGCTGACCTCGGTGGCTTTTTTCGGTCTGCTGTACATCATTTAATTTGTCGCGTTGCCGTTTGCGCGCTCAAGACATTGGCAACAAAACTATTGCGTAACCGCAAAGCCTTCTCCCCCCAAATAGACCGAGTGAGGCTTAAAAGCTAGCATTGGGCTTGCCTGAGCAACCCAACAAAAAACGGCGACGCAGAAATCTGCGCCGCCGCCTTGCAATCCCCCGATTGCCCCTTGATCTGCGCCGGGACTAGCCCGGCCGCAGGATCAATAGCGATAGGTATCTGGCTTGAATGGGCCGGTTTCTGGAACGCTGATATAGTCCGACTGGGCCTTGGTTAGTTTCGTCAGCTTGGCACCAACTTTTTCGAGGTGCAGCATGGCGACCTTTTCGTCGAGGTGCTTTGGCAACACATAGACTTGGTTCTCATACTTATCGCGGTTGGTGTGCAACTCGATTTGAGCCAAGGTTTGGTTGGTAAACGATGCCGACATCACGAAGCTTGGGTGACCGGTGCCATTGCCCAGATTGACCAAGCGGCCTTCTGACAAGACGATGATGCGCTTGCCGTCTGGGAATTCGACTTCGTCGACCTGTGGCTTTACGTTGTGCCACTTGTAGTTCCGAAGGGCTGCGACTTGGATTTCGCTGTCAAAGTGGCCAATGTTGCAGACAATGGCGCGATCTTTCATCGCGCGCATGTGGTCGAGCGTTAGAACGTCGAGGTTGCCGGTCGCGGTGACGAAAATGTCTGCACGAGGTGCGGCATCTTCCATGGTGACGACTTCATAGCCTTCCATCGCGGCTTGCAGCGCGCAGATTGGGTCGATTTCGGAAATCATCACGCGGCAACCAGCGTTGCGCAGCGAAGCGGCAGAGCCTTTGCCCACGTCGCCAAAGCCTGCAACCATGGCGACTTTACCAGCCATCATCACGTCGGTGCCACGGCGGATCCCGTCAACCAAAGATTCCTTACAGCCATAAAGGTTGTCGAACTTCGACTTGGTTACGCTATCGTTCACATTGATGCCCGGGAATGGCAAATCGCCACGCTCAGCCATTTGATACAGACGGTGCACGCCGGTGGTGGTTTCTTCCGACACGCCCTTGATGGCATCGCGGATCGCCGAATAGAAGCCTGGCTTTTCGACCAGATAGCGCTTCATCACAGCGTAGAGCGCTTCTTCTTCTTCGTTTTGTGGGTTGTTCAAGATGCTGGGGTCTTTTTCAGCCTTAGGGCCCAAGACGCACAACAAGGTTGCATCGCCACCATCGTCCAAAATCAGGTTTGGATAGCCGCCATCGGACCATTCAAAGATTTTGTGGACATAGTCCCAATATTCCAGAAGCGTCTCGCCCTTGATGGCGAATACAGGCACGCCAGCAGCAGCAATCGCGGCGGCAGCTTGGTCTTGGGTCGAGTAAATGTTGCACGAGGACCAGCGAACGTCAGCACCCAAAGCGGTCAAGGTCTCAATCAAGACGCCGGTTTGGATCGTCATGTGCAAGCAGCCAGCGATGCGGGCGCCTTTCAAAACCTTACCTGGGCCAAATTCAGCACGCGTTGCCATCAATCCCGGCATTTCGGTCTCAGCAATTGCCAATTCCTTGCGGCCCCAGTCAGCCAAGCCGATATCGGCCACGATATAGTCAGTCATGAAGTGTCCTCGAAGAGTCGATGCCTGCGCCAGCGACCTTCGCGCACAGGGCCTAAGAAGGCGGCTTCTAACCGAGGCTTCGACAAAAGGCAAGGAAAGATATAAACATGTCTTTATATGATTGCAGATGGACGTGGGTTTGGGTGCTGCCCATCGGGCTTAGACTCAGTCCAATCCCTTGTTTTTTGCGCGCTCTTAGATTAGATCGCGCCTCCCATCTGATCGTCCGGCGAAACGGCATGCCGTGGCGGTTATTTTAGCTGACTTGAATTCTCTATGAAAACAAGTCCGTGCATCATAGCACAGGAGAGCGAAATGCCGAAACTGAAGACTAAGAGTGGCGTCAAAAAGCGCTTCAAGATCACGGCTACCGGCAAAGTTATGCATGGTGTTGTGGGCAAGCGTCACCGTTTGATGTCGCACAAATCCAAATATATCCGTCAAAACCGTGGAACGTCGGTGCTCGCTACAGGCGATGCAATTCGCGTGAAACTTTGGACGCCCTACGGGCTGTAAGGATATAGACAATGGCACGTATTAAAGCAGGGCAACAAACCCGCGCCCGTCGGAAAAACATCCTGGCAGCCGCTAAAGGCTTCCAAGGCCGCCGGAAGAACACCATCCGCACCGCGACCGCCGCCGTATGGCGCGCTGGTCAATATGCCTACCGCGACCGCAAGGCCAAGAAGCGCAACTTCCGCGCTTTGTGGATCCAGCGCATCAACGCAGCAGCCCGTCAGCATGACATGACCTATTCGGTCTTCATCAACGGCTTGTTGAAAGCAGGCGTCCAAGTAGACCGCAAAGTGTTGAGCGACATCGCGATCCGCGAACCCGCCGCCTTCGCAGCCGTGGTTGAAAAGGCAAAGGCGGCTCTGGCCGCTTAAGCCCCTAAGCGCGTTTTGATCCAACGGATCAAAGTTGCGCGCCAGTCGAAATGCGAGCAACACGAGCGCGGTTGACATGACTTGAAAACGGCCTTGAGGTATCTCGGGGCCGTTTTTGTTTGGGCTTTCGAACAAACCCACCACGCCTGCATCGGGGGACAAGTGCATGCCGACCATTCAAGCCAATGGCATTGAGCTTTATTATGAAGAACGGGGCGCGACCTCAGGTGTGCCTTTGTTGTTGGTCATGGGGCTGGGGCGGCAATTGATTGCTTGGCCGGAAGATTTCATGGCAGAGCTGGTAGCTGCCGGGCATCGCGTAATCTTATTTGATAATCGCGATGTGGGCCTATCCACGCATTTACATGATGCGCAAGTGGCAAGCATGCTGCGCGCAATTGCTGGGCTTTTGTTCGGGATCGGCTTTAAGACTGCCTATCACGTCAAGGATATGGCCCAAGATGGTGTGGCGCTGTTGGATCATCTAGGGATCGACGCCGCCCATGTCGTCGGGGTCTCTATGGGTGGGATGATTGCGCAAAATATGGCGATCCATCATCCAACGCGGGTGCGCAGTTTGATCTCCGTGATGTCGACCAGCGGTGCACGCGGCTTGCCCAGTGCTCCGGCCAAACTGCGCCAACGCCTGACGGCGCGCCGGAGCAAGGCACCAAACCGCGATGAGGCGATTGAGATTGGTCGGCGGACTCTGGAATTAATCTCTTACCCTGACCCCGCGCGAGCGCCCGACGCCTTTGTCAATCATTCGACCGCTGCCTATGACCGGGCTTATGATCCCAAGGGCACGCTACGCCAGCTGATTGCCATTCTGGCCGATGGGGCGCGTGCCGAAAAGCTGGCCTCAATCCAAGCGCCCACCTTGGTCATCCATGGCAAGCAGGATGAATTGGTGCCGCTGGCATGCGGGGTCGACACCGCGCGGCGTATTCCAAGTGCAAAGCTAGAGGTCATCGACCAAATGGCCCATGACCTCCCGCCGTCGAAGACCAAGCACATGGCTGATCTGATCATCAGCCATACACAAAGTGTCGATCAGGGCCGGGCGCAGGCGGGCTAGGCGCGGCACGGATATCTGGTTTTGCCGCCAGTTGGACGGACGTTCCCCACTCATCTGCGCCACCCCCCTCCCATTTGGGCGTCCAATCCGCTAGGACGGTTTCATGACTGATATTGACACTCTCTCCCGCGATCTCTTTGCCCAATTGGATGCCGCTCAAGATGAAGCGGCCGTTGAACTGGTGCGCGTCAATGCCCTTGGAAAGAAGGGCAGCGTGTCGGAACTTCTCAAAGGCATGGGCGGGATGAGCCCGGAGGAACGCCAGACTTTTGGCCCATTGGTCAATGGCTTGAAGCAAAGTCTCAGCGACGCGATTGCTGAAAAGAAAGAGGCGCTGGCCCAAACCGCCCTTGACGCGCGCCTCTTGGCAGAGCGGATAGATGTCACCTTGCCCGCGCGACCAGAACGGCGCGGCAAGATCCATCCCATTATGCAGGTGTTTGAAGAAGTTCAAACCATCTTTGCCGATATGGGCTTCTCCATCGCGGAAGGGCCGGATGTCGAAGATGACTTCCACAATTTCACCGCACTGAATTTCCCGCCCAAGCATCCGGCGCGTGATATGCATGACACTTTCTTCTTTGAAGAAAAAGAAGATGGCTCGCGCATGTTGTTGCGTACCCATACCAGCCCAGTGCAAGTGCGCACCATGCTGACCCAGAAGCCGCCGATCCGGATCGTGGCGCCAGGCCGCACCTATCGTTGCGACTCAGACCAGA
>CAMDDL010000013.1 GCA_945891505.1 Maricaulis salignorans
CGCTGGTCTTCACCAGCCGCACTGCCTCCGCCTTGAAGGCATCGGTAAATCGCTTCTGACGCCCTGCGCCAATCTTGGTCTTCTCTGTCATGGATACGTTCCTTAGCAAATTCTAAGAAACCGCTCTCCACTTTTTCAGGGCAAGTCCAATGCGGCTTTCTTAAATCCGTTGGCCCCGTCGTAGATTCGCCCCCAATCACACCCCCCACCTAGCAATCATCCGCCCTGCGCCCTACATGGTTGGCCAATACCTCTAACGAAAGCTGACCCTTCATGACTGACGCGACCGCCTTTGATTTCGACCTGTTTGTCATTGGTGCGGGGTCTGGGGGCGTGCGGGCGGCGCGGATGAGTGCGGCGTTTGGCGCTAAGGTGGCGGTGGCGGAAGAGTATCGTATCGGCGGTACCTGTGTGATCCGGGGCTGTGTGCCTAAGAAGCTTTTGATCTATGCCTCAGAATTTGGTCACGAGATGGCCGATATCGCGCCGGGCTATGGCTGGACGTTTGAGGGCGCGAAGTTTGATTGGCCTACGCTTCGAGACAATGTGGGCGCAGAAGTGGACCGCTTGAGCGGGATTTATGCGCGCAATTTGCGCAATTCCGGCGTCACCATCTTGGAAGCGCGCGCGGAGATTACCGGCCCCAACAGCGTGAAACTCTCCACCGGGGAGACGTTTACGGCCAAGACGATCCTGATCGCGACAGGCGGCAAGCCTTCAGTGCCCACCGATGTGCTGGGGATCGAACATGCCATCACCTCGAATGAAATCTTCCTGCTGGATGCACTTCCTAAGTCGATCTTGATCGCGGGCGGTGGCTATATCGCGGTTGAATTTGCCTTTTTGTTAAAGGGCTTAGGCGTCGATGTGACGTTGCTCTATCGTGGCGATACCGTGCTGCGTGGCTTTGACGATGATGTGCGCTTGCATGTGCATGGCGAGCTGAAGCGCAAGGGCATTCGGGTGGTGACGCACACCGTGTTGACCAGCGTTGATAAGACCGACGCCGGCCTGACCGCCCATCTGGCCAATGGCCAAAGTGTGCACGCAGACGCCCTAATGCTGGCCGTGGGCCGCGACCCCTATAGCGATGGCCTTGGCTGTGAGGCTGCAGGCGTTGAGCGCCAAGCCAATGGCGCGATCAAGGTCGATGACTATTCCCAAACCAGCGTGGCTTCCATCTATGCGGTTGGCGATGTGACCAATCGGATGAATTTGACGCCTGTGGCGATCCGCGAAGGGGCGTGCTTTGCCGCAACCGTGTTTGGCGGCACACCGATGTCGTTTGACCATGATACGATCGCTACGGCGGTCTTCTCGCAACCACCAACAGGCACAGTTGGCCTGTCTGAAGCCGATGCGCGGGCGAAATATGGCCCGGTCGATATTTATAAGACGACTTTCCGCCCGATGCGCTATGTCATGCCCAATGACGAGACGCGGATGTTGATGAAGCTGATTGTGCGGCCAGCCAATGATGTGGTGATTGGCTGTCATATCGTGGGGCCAGATGCCGCGGAGATCATCCAAGCCGTCGGCATTGCGGTGAAGCACGGCCTGACCAAAGCCCAATTTGACGCCACTTGCGCGGTTCACCCCACAGTGGCCGAAGAACTTGTGACAATGAAAGAGAAGTGGGTACCACCGGTTCTCTAAGCTAGTTCAGCACAACTGCCTCAAATCCTAAAGCCGTTAGGTAATCTGTAACCCATTGGTACTACCAATGGGTAATATCTTTGTGCGTGCTCTCTCCACACCAAAACAAGGCGAGGTGCCGATTCGCCCATCCTCTCAATACAGAGCCGTCTCAATCTTATTGGCTGAATTTAACCCGCAATTCCGTTCGGCTGTCCGGTCTATTTTATTGTATCACCAATTTAGCAAGATCACAGAAGTTTTTGATTCAAAAAGTTTTATCGACGCCGTGCGGACGAGTAGTTTTGACGTGATTTTGCTGGACTCCAGTATCCCTAATCTGGATGCAATCGCGGTCACGCGGTTCATTCGCTCCGGCAAGTTGGGGGTCAACCGTGCGGTGGTGATCATTCTCCTCTCCCATCGCAGCGACATGACCTTTATCTATGAGGCGCGCGAGGCGGGTGTGACAGAAATTGTCGCCAAGCCGTTTTCAAGCGCCGCTCTGATGGCGCGATTGACCAATTCCTTAGAAAAGCCTCGGCCCTTTATCACCTCGGACGGCTATACGGGGCCGTGTCGACGGACTGGGGAAGTGGAGTCCTTTGTCGAGTCGCCCAAAGAACGGATCGATGATCACCTCGCTGCGGGAGGCGATGACCTAGTCATTCTCTCACGCGACGCGTCTTGAGCCCTTTTCAGCCGAACAGCGCAATCGTCTGGCGGCAGGCCAACAGAGGTTTGCCGTCAGAGGCCCAAAGATAAGAGTTTTGGGCGGAATAACCGTCCCCAATCGCCTCACTTTTCAGATGGGCAGCATACCAGCCGTCTGGGCTGGATGGGTTGTCAGACAGGAAATCGACCATCCAAGTCATGGTGCTCAGTGGCGTGAAGCTGTCAAACAGGCTGAGGGCCGCTGGTGGCGGGGCGTCAGCTAAGGCCAGAAGCGTGGCTTCGGCAAAATCCTCATGGCTATCAAGCGCTTTAAGCCACCAATAAATGTCGGCATCCGTCGCGCCAGAGACGGGCAAAGCCCCTTTGGCCACGCGCATGTCGAAATGGTCGGTGAAGAGCGGGCGGGGCCGATCTTTCGAGAAAGGTCGAAAGACGTCTTCAGGGGTCGGTAGGATTGGCATGTCCAACAACACTTGCCGCTTAGCCGAGACACGATTGGCCCCGAAACAGAAGGTCGCGTGCACGCCAAAGCCTGCTTCGCTTGTCAGATCAGCGGTCACAAAGGCGGCAGACTTGCCCTGCCGCAGCATGTTTGGTCGGATGGAAACGTCACCCGCGCTGGGCCCTGCAAAGGCGATCAAGGCAGAGCGCAGGGCAGGCAGGTCTGGATAGGCCATGCGGACCGCGCGTAGGCACAGGGCCGCAGAAATCCCGCCATAGAGCGTGCGTCCTTGCATCCAGTCAGGCCCGACGGCGACGTGATAGTGCCCGTCGGTTTCGGTCATTTGGCCCAGAAGCGTATCAAAGCGGGTAGGGGCTTGATCATCGCTCATGCGGCTAGGGCCTCATGCACTTGGCCCAAACGGTCTTTGCCAAAATACAGCTCGCCCGCAACAAAGAAGCTGGGGATGCCAAAAACGCCACGGGCAACAGCTGCTTCGGTATTATCAACCAGCGTTGCCTTGACATCAGGTTCTGCGGTGGCCGCCATCAGGGCAGGGCCGTCGAGACCGGCTTTGACAAGGACTTCTGCGATCACAGTCATATCATCCATCTTCAAGCCATCTTCCCAGAAGCCCTTGAGTACCGCTTCGAGATAGGTCGTGCCAACCCCGGCAGCTTGGGCCGCGACGAGACCGCGCATCGAATGGATGGAATTCAGCGGAAAATGCGGGTTCATTTTGAAGGCGGTCAAGTGGTGACGGGCGATAAAGCGGCGCATCTCCAGCATTTCATAGTCCATCTTGCCCTTAATGCCGCCAAACGCCACCATAGGGGCTTGGTTGCTGGTGGCTTTGAAAATGCCGCCCAATAGGCAGGGGGTGATGACAAGCTCTGCCCCTGTCGCTTCGAGGATTGGCCCCAAGGCATGATAGGCCAAATAGGCGTTTGGGCTCGCAAAATCGAAAATAAATTCAAGCTGTTTCATAATATCCTCACCAGGTTTCGCTTCCAGGCCGCAGATCCAATTCATGGGTCCAGGCGCATTTGTTTTGGCTCCACAACCAGACCCAATTCTTCGCGGCTTCATCGACTTGAATGATATCACCTTTGGCCAAGCGGACTTCATAATCGGGCAAAAGGCCTTTGATAAAGGTGCCTTCAACCATGCCGTCTAGGATCACATGGGCGATATGCAGGCCTTTCGGCCCCAGCTCACGCGCCATGCTTTGGGCCAGCGCCCGCAGCGCGTGCTTGGCCCCGGCAAAGGCGGAAAAGCCCTCGCGGCCTCTAAAGCTCGCCGTCGCGCCGGTGAAAATAATGGTGCCCCGACCGCGCGGGCTCATCACACGGGCCGCCTCGCGGCCTGCGACAAAGCCTGCAAAGGCCGCCATCTCCCAAACCTTTTGATACACGCGCGACGTGGTGTCGGTAATGGAAAAGCGCACATTGGCCCCAATGTTGAACGCCACCACTTCCAGATCACCAATCTCGGCTTCGATCTTGTTGATCAGTGCCACCATCGGCTCTTCCTCGCGCGCATCAATGCCAAAGGCATAGGCCTGCCCGTCTTGATCGCGGATGGACTGGGCCAAAGCCTCTAGGCTGTCGAGGTTTCGGGGTCGTCTGGTCATGCACACAATCATGCCTTGGGCGGCAAAGGCGCGCGCAATGGCCCCGCCAAGGCCATCGCCAGCACCGACCACCAGACAAACTTTCGCGCGCTCTTGGGTCATGCTTGCCTTTTCCACGGTCCAACGACTATAGTCAGTTTATAAACTAAACTCACTTAACGGGTGCGCGCTTCTGGCGTCAATCGCCTCCGCAACGGAAACCGAGAGAGAATTTGCACATGCGTTGGAACGAGCTTGATCAAGCCGATTGTCCCATCGCCCGGGCCTTGAGCATATTGGGCGAACGCTGGACCTTTATGATCCTGCGCGACTGCTTCTTTGGCGTCCATCGGTTTGAAGCCTTTCAAGCCAATCTCGGCATCTCGCGCACGATTTTGCGCGACCGACTGGCGCATTTAGTGCAGGCAGGCATTTTGGTGCAGCGGCCCTATCAAGAGCGCCCCATCCGCTATGATTATGTTTTGTCGGCAAAAGGCAAAGCGCTCAATGGCGTGATGCTGATGCTGGGTGAATGGGGGCAAACAGCCGTTGACGGCCAGCCTGAAACTCAAGTCCGCCATCGCCACCAAACCTGCGGCCATGTGCTCACACCTTATGTTGCCTGTGCGGAGTGTGGCGAAGAAGTGGTGGCGAAGGATGTGCGGGCTGTGCGGGCGGGGTAGGTCACAGGGCAGAAAGCGCAGCGCTTGAAGCCCCTCTGCCACATGGTGTCTTCCGTAGGGGCGTTGGCGACAGCTTCGTGCATCCAACGGGTCTGGGCAACGAAGCCCACTGGCCGTGCAGAAAACCGCTGCAGGTTCACGGTCCCCAATCCGCTAGTCCCCTCGATCAACGCCTCACCACGCCGCGCCGTGCGAATATCTCCGTAACCTGCAATCATCACCACCTGCCAAAACAGGCCTTGAATCATAATCAGCCCGCAAAGGGAATCACTTTCGTGCACGCGGCAGCCCTCTAAGGGGGCGAGGGGATTTCCACTCGCAACTCATTTGCTCAACTGACTTGATAACACCGCTTCGTGAGCTTTTCCTAACCCGCAATTTAATAGACCCGTCCGCCCAAACCCTGTAACCACATGGGAGGCCCTGCCGTAGGCCAGAATAGGCAGGCAAAAAGGGACAAACCTATGAGATTGCGTCGAAAACTTGTTTTGGGGGCAGTTCTGATCGTCACTGGCTTGGCGCTCAGCGCTGGGGGATGCGCTCTGCAACGGCTTCCCAATGTCCCCCGGGAAATTACGGGCCCAGCGGCTTCGCCCCCGGTTTTGGCGGCCTTCCGCTCTGACCCTGCGGTCCAAACCCAGCAGCACTGGCAAGACCGCCGTGCGCCCTTGTTGAAGGCACGCTTTCAGAGCGAAATCTATGGCGCGATGCCTGCACCGGCAGGATATGAGATCGTCAGCCGGGAGGTGCTTCAAACCCCCGAGAAAGGCGCAATCGGCACCATTGAGCGGATCACAATTGCCCTAAAGACCGCTCAAACTGGACCTTGGCCCGGCGGACACCCTGTTGTCGATCTGATTTTGATGACCCCCAAAGGCAAGGGCCCGTTCCCTGTCATCGCGGGCGGCACTTTTTGCGGTAATGACGTCCTTTTGCCAAAGCAGCAGGGTATGCGCACAACCACCATGCCTCTGCCGCAAGAATGTGGCGGAGACGCGCCCGAATTCCTGATCAAAGCCATCTTCGGTTTGCACGCTAATGCGCCACCTTGGGAAACCTTGGCTGAAAAGGGCTATGCGGTGGCTTCTTGGCATCCCGGTGACGTGGTCCCTGATGTGCCCAGAGTCGCTGAACCCTATCTGCAAGCTTTGACGCCAGTTGGCACGCCGCCAGCCCAGCGGACGGGAGCAATTGCAGCTTGGGCTTGGACCTCATTGCGCATGGTCGATGTTTTGGGTGCAGACCCCCGTCTAGACCCCGCGCGGGTGATGTTGTGGGGCCATTCGCGGCACGGGAAGGCCGCTTTACTGGCCGCAGCCTTTGACCCAAGGCCCGCTGGTGTCTGGGCGCTTCAATCGGGCACTGCGGGGGCGGCTTTGGGCCGCGACGATGTGGGTGAGCCTGTGGCCGATATTACCGCGTCTTTTCCCCATTGGTTTGCGCCATCTTACCGTGCCTATGCAGGCAAGCCTGCTGACCTCGATATCGATCAGCACCAGTTGATTGCGTTGATTGCGCCGCGCCCGATTTTGATCGGAACGGGGCGGCGGGACCAATGGGGTGACCCGCATGGCAGCTTCCGCGCGTTGAAAGGTGCGGACCCTGTCTACCAGCTGTTTGGCGCGCCAGCCTTTACCCAGACCAAGTTGCGAGAACCCGACGGAAAAGGCGTGTTAGCGTTTTACATGCGGCCCGGCCTACATGGCATCCACACGGAGGATTGGGATGAGGCGCTTTCCTTTTTTGATCGTACCGTCCCAAAAGCCACAACAAAGTAGCCAAACTGCCGCTTGAAACCCTGACCAATCTGCGTCACAGTCCAGAAAAATAAATGCCGCATAGGCTCAGGGAGGCATCATCATGGCCGCAGGAATTCGTGACAAGGTCGCCGTCATTGGCATGGGCTGTTCCAAGTTTGGGGAACGTTGGGATTGCGGCCCCGAAGAATTGATGGTTGAGGCCTATTCAGAGGCAATGGCCGATGCCGGGATCGAGCCGACGCACTTGGATGCGGCTTGGTTTTCAACCCACATTGACGAAATCGGCACCGGCAAGGGCGGCACCCCGTTATCGATCGCGCTGCGCCTGCCCAATATTGCGGTAACGCGGGTTGAGAATTTTTGTGCTTCAGGCTCTGAGGCGTTTCGAGGCGCGGTCTATGCTGTGGCCGCGGGTGCTGCCGACATCGCGATTGCGGTCGGCGTTGAGAAACTGAAAGATACCGGCTATGGCGGCCTGCCGACTGGCAATATGGGGACCTATATTCCCCAGACCGCCCCAAACGGTTCAGCCCCCGGTAACTTCGCGCAATTAGCCAGCGCGTATCGCGCCAAGCACAATGTATCGCGCGAAGACCTCAAGCGCGCGATCGCCCATGTCTCGGTAAAAAGCCATGCCAATGGCTCAAAAAATCCCAAAGCGCATTTGCGCAATGTGGTGACCGAAGAACAAGTCATGGCTGCCCCAATGATTGCAGAGCCTTTGGGCCTGTTTGATTGTTGTGGTGTGTCTGATGGTGCGGCGGCGGCGATCGTCACCACCCCTGAAATCGCGCGTGCATTGGGCAAGAAGGATTTGGTCTATGTGAAGGCCTTGCAACTGTCGGTCTCCAACGGGATGGAAAGCCAGCATAATTCTTGGGATGGCTCTTACTTCCACACGGCTCGTATCGCTGCGAAGAAGGCTTATCTTGAGGCGGGCATTGACCGCCCGCGTGACCAGATTTCGATGATTGAGGTCCATGATTGCTTCTCGGTGACCGAGCTTGTGACCATGGAAGACCTGTTCATCTCGCCCGAAGGCCAAGGCTGGAAAGATGTCATGAATGGCTTTTATGATGGCGATGGCCAAGTGCCGTGCCAGATTGATGGTGGCTTGAAATGCTTTGGCCATCCCATTGGTGCTTCGGGTCTGCGGATGCTGTATGAAATGTATCTGCAATTGCAGGGTCGCGCAGGTGATCGCCAATTGTCTAACCCCAGTATAGGGCTGACGCACAATCTCGGCGGGGCTCCTGCCAGCAACGTCTGCTCGGTAGCAATTATCGGCCTTTGAGGCGAGACCCGGTCAAGCGCCCTTATTCATTGCTAGGCAAGTCTGGCTTACATGAACATTAGCTGGTCAATTCTTGTGACTTGACTGCATTGATTGGCATTTAGGCTGTCAAAGTTATTGGCCAGACGCGCGTGTGTCGCTACCTATCGACCGAAGAAAGGCGCGCTGCGCGAGTCGCAACTCATTGATAAGCGTTTGTCCTGAGGGCAGCTAAAGCACGCTATTTGTTATAAGAACCAGGGAGCTTGAGCGATGAAATTATATGGAAGTGACCTTTCCCCGTTTGTGCAGCGCGTGAAGATGCAGATTGCCGCTAAGGGTTTGGAAGTTGAGTATTTGCCCCCTCCAGGCGGCGGCTTGAAAAGCGAAGAGTTTCTGGCCATCAACCCAATCGGGAAAATCCCTTGCTTGGTCACCGACTCGGGCATGTCCTTGCCTGAGTCAGAGGTCATTTTGGAATATCTCGAAGATGCATTCCCAAAGCCCGCTTTGCGCCCACGCAAGCCCGAAGAGCGGGCACAAGTGCGCCTGATCTCGCGCGTGAACGACATTTATGTGGGACCTGCCATGGGCAAAGTGTTTGGCCTGTTGGGTCCCGGTAAGGATCCTGAAGTGGTTAAAGCCGCGATTGCCGACGTCAATACGGCACTTGGTCACCTCGAACATGTGTTGACGGGCAAAAAGCACGCAGCTGGCAATAAGTTCAGCTTGGCTGACTGCACCATCACGCCGAGCTTGTTCTTCGTAGTCAAACTCCTGCCGATCTTAGGCGTTAAGGCACCTTTGAAGAACTTCAAGAAGATCGCCAAATACTGGAAGACCCGTGAAAAAGATCCAGTGACCGTGAAGGCGATTGAAGAAATGACGGCTGAATTGAAAGCCCGCTTTGGGATGTAATTCTAACAGCCTGTAGCGAAAAGAGCCCGCCGAACGTAAGGTTCCGGCGGGTTTTTTGTGAAGCGCGGGTCTTACCTCAGTGCGTTGACGCGGGCTTGGACATCGGTGCTGAGCGCGGCGTAAAACAGATTATAGCCTGTGATCTTATAAAAAGTGCCCAATTCGAACCGCGCCCGTGACAAAGCTGCAGGGCGGTTTACTTCGACCCACAGCAAGTCATTGCGGCATATGGCGCCCGTCTCTCCGGGCAATAAGGCAGGCTCTGTACCGCGTTCGAGGCCACTGGCAGCAGCTGAGCCTCGATTGGTGCTGGCGGGCGCATTGTTCAGGGGCGCTGCCCCCGTCAGCGGGTTCACACAAGCAAACCGCCCCCCGCCAATGGCACGATAGCCCATATCCGCGGTCCAGATCGTTGAACGCTCTTTCAAGATGCGCGCGCCACGTTGGTCCCCACCATCGAGGCTCGTGTAACTGACAAAGCAGCGGGTTTGTTTGGCACTCTGGCAAGGCTTGGGAAAGCCTGGCACCGCGCCTGGTCCTTCATATAGGGTCGTGGGTACTGGCTGATCAATCAGATAGGTTGCGGCCAACATCGGCCCCAAATCGCCCTTTTCTTGCAGGAGTCGGAGCACATGCAAGCCACCTTGCCCAAGTCCTACTAGAACAAAGGGTCGCTTGGGGTTACGCGCTTGCTGAAAGGTCACAAAAGCGCGCGCGACATCTTCATAGGCGAGGTTGAGCGCTTCGCGGCTATCGTCCCGCTGGGACAACAGGGCGAACAGCACGGCTTGACGATAACGAGGTACCCAAAGAGGGCCGGCTGCGGCAAAGGGTTCAGCGTGATTGGGAAGGGCGACCGTTTCCAGCCTCGTGCGGGAAACATTGTCCGCGATATCCATGTTCCAACCCGTATTGCCGCTCCAAGCGGTTGAGGGATGCACGATGAAGATGTCGGCTTTGCCAAGGCTGGCATTGGCCCCTTGCGGGCGGAAAGCCCAAGCGGCTGCGTCACTATAGTCGGGGACGGGCGGTGGTTCGTCGACTTGAAATGGGACGGCGGGCTGGATCAGTTCACGGAACAAATTGTCGCGCATGAAATAGGCCGTCAGCCCAACCAAAAGATTGAGGCTAATAATCCCGCCTATGATCCAACGTTGCCACTTCTGGCTCATTGGTTCAGGCCGCTATAGCTGGGCTGATCAATTGCCAATTGCGCTGAGGTGATCTCACGCAGAGCTGCCAAAAGAGCTGGATTGTCACACGCTAGGGCACCCGATCGGATTTGCGCGCAAACTTGGCCGTTTAAGGCTTCTAAAGTGCTCGCCTCATCGTTCAAAAGGGCAGCAAACAGGGCCCGCGCGCGGGTGTCCGCTATGGGCCTCTGCGCCATCTCGCGCTCGACCAAAGCCAAAGCATTGGCAGCGACGCGTGCGTGGAAGGCGGCTTGGCCGCTGAGTTGGGGGGCTGCAACTTGGTTCAAGAAGCCGATGACCGAGCCCAGTAATTCTTCAGAGGAGGGGGCTTTATGCATGTGGGCGACCTTCGATCAGATTGAGTAGGTCTATTTCGGCTTCAGATGCCCGCCGGCCAATCATCGCCCGCTCAATCGATGGGTCGGCTTTGGTGGCAAACGCCTGATACATAATCAAGCACATGATACCCCATTTAAAACTGCCCAAGGCCTGAAACCAGTCAAGGTCCTTTGGCTCGAACGACTGGCCACCGGAGGCCTGATAGCCTGCCAAAAGCTCTTCAAGGGGGCCAAACCCCCCAACCTTCTTGTCACGCACCCCAAAGCGCCAAGAGTTCACACAGATCCAGCCCAGGTCCTCGCGCGGGTCCCCTTGATGGGCCAGCTCCCAGTCCAAAACGGCGGCAAGACCGCCTTCGTTGACCATCAAATTGCCATTGCGAAAATCGCCATGCACCAAGGTCGTAGGCAAGGGGGCCGGCGCATGCTGACGCAGCCAAGATAGCGCGAGCTCAAATACCGGACGATCCATGTCAAAGCCGCGATAAATGGCTTCATAGCGGTCCAATTGATCCAAGCCATGGCTTATCGGCAGGTCTGACGGCAAATTGTCTGGCGCGACTGCATGGATTTTCGCCAAAGCCTCGCCGCATTGAAAAGCCAGAAGTTGGCGAGCGAGGCTGTATTCTTCATCGCGCAGGATTTTTCGGGCAATTGTTTGCCCTGCCACATGGGCCATGATGAAGGCATCGCCTAGGTCATCTTCTGGGCCGCAGACATGAATGATATCGGGGACAGGTGTACCAGTTTGTGCGGCGGCGGCAATGATCTGCGCCTCTTTCACCAGCCCAATGGCTTCACCCTTTGCGGCACTTTGAAACGGGGCCCGACGGAGAATGAGGTGGCGCGGTGTTTCGTTTGGCACTTGGAGGCTAAAGCCCCAAGTCTCTTGGCTTGCCCCGCCAGACAGCCGCGTCATCTCGCGCACCTCTGCGTTTGGACCAAAGCGGGTCTGCATCAAGCGGGTGAGGGGGGCGGCCAAAGCAGTCATTCGCCCACCTTGGGCAAGCTTGGCGGCTTTTTCAAGTGAGGGGGATAGATCGCTTTAAGCTTTAAAGACAAACACATCTTCAGGAAGCAGGCTTAGGTCAACATGTTGCCCCCTCTCGGGCGCGGTTTTCGCCTCAACCAGAGCGGTAATGAATGCGCCATCGCCCGTAACACCTTGCAGCTTAAGGGTCAGGAAGCGGCCGACACCCCGACGATCTATGACCGTGAATTGCCCGTTGTCTGAGGCCGTAACGAGGGTTGCTTCAGGTCGGGAGCAAACAACCACGGAGCCGTCAAACGGGCTATCAAAGGTGCCAAGGCGTGTCTCTACACGGCCATTCTGTGCGTGACCATCAAGGCTCCAAACGGCACCAAGTGCGCGGGCTGCTTCCAAGGACTTGGGTGCACGATAGACTTCACTTGGCAAACCACTCTGCAGAATGCGGCCATGCTCAATGATCGCGACTTGATCGGCTACTGCGAGTGCTTCTTCGGTGTCATGGCTGACGATCAGGGCCGCAACCCCGGCCTCTGCTAAGGTGGCCAACATGCTCGATTGCAAGTCAGCGCGCAGATGCGGGTCAAGGCCGCTGAAGGGCTCATCCATCAAAATGGCGCGCGGGTTAGGGGCAAGGGCGCGCGCGAGGGCAACGCGTTGTTGCTCTCCACCAGAGAGCTCATGCGGGAATGCGTCGCCGCGGTCACCAAGGCCCACGCGATCCAACCAAGATGCCGCTAAGGCGCGCCGCTCTGGCTTACCCAAATGGCCAAGGCCAAAGGCGACATTGCCTAAAGCGGTAAGATGGGGAAACAGGGCATAGTCCTGAAACACCATGCCCAAGGGCCGTTTTTCAGGTGGGACGGTGGTGCGCACGTCGCTGACCAGTCTGCCATCGGCATAGACTTCACCCGCGTCCAAGCTTTCAAGCCCGGCCAAGACGCGCAGAAGCGTGCTTTTGCCAGAGCCTGATTGCCCCAGTAGAGCCAGCACTTTGCCTGCCTCTAGGCTTAGGCTCACATCATCCAGTGCTTTGACCGCGCCAAAAGTGCGGCTGAGATTGCGTGCTTCAAGGGCAAATGCGCTCATGATTGCCCCGCCCGTGATTTCGAAAGGCCGTGTGAAAACAACAGGGTTGGGATCAAAGCTACCAACACAATCGCAAGTGCAGGCCAAGCGGCCGCACCCAGACGCTCATCGGCAGCATAGGCATGGGCGCGGACTGCTAAGGTATCGAGCCCAAAGGGGCGCAAAATGGTTGTCGCCGGCAATTCCTTGGCAATCTCTACTGCAACAATTAGCGCCGCAGCAAAGGCTGACGGGGCAGCTAAAGGCGCTTCTAACGTCAAAAAGCGCTTGATCCGGCTGGCACCTAACGTCTGTGCCGACTCCCGCATCGAACGGGTCGATTTTTCAAGGCCCGCACTTAAAGGCTCTAGCCCGGCGGCGGTGAAGCGCGCGGCATAAGCATAGCAGAGCGCCACAATGGCCAGTGGTCCGCTCAAAGCAGCAACGACATGTGACCCACTCAACGCGAGTGCTGCCAATATGCCCAATGCCGTCACGGCACCGGGGGTCGCGTAGCCAGCAAGGCTGACCGCGCGGACAAAGGCGCTAGCTTGTGCGCTTCGCTGGCCAATAAAGGCGCTGAGTCCTGCCAGAACTAAAGTGGCGCTAGCCCCCAGCGCGCACAGCAATGCGGTAGCAGCCAGTGGCTTGCTCAAGGCCCGCTCGGGCAATCCGCTCGCGATCGCGAGGTTTGCGAGATGCAGCACAGGAATGACCAAGCCCAGCGTCAAAATGACAAAGCAAAAGCCTGTGACAAGAACTTGATGCACGCCAGAGACAGGTGCCCGTTGAGGCGTGCGCCAGCGGGTCGAGCCCCCCGACACCAAGCCTGCCCGAGATTTGCGCTCGAGCCAGACGAGAAACAACACGCCAACCAGCAGCAAACAAGCAATGCGGGCTGCTGCAGCCAAATCACCCATGGAAAACCACGCGCGAAACACGCCAATGGTCAGCGTGGCAACGCCCAGATGATCGGCTGCCCCATAATCGGCAGCAATCTCTAAGCCTGTCAGGGCCGCCCCTGCCGCAATCGCAGGGCGCGCCAGCGGCAAAGCCACGGTCACGAAGCGCTTCCAAGCACCAGCGCCTAACAAGCGTGCGGCTTCCAAAGCGCACACCGATTGGGCTTCAAAAGCGCCACGAGCGGCTAGATAGACATACGGGTAAAGCGTCGTGACATAGACTAAAGTTGCGATCCAAAACCCGCGCGCGCCGGTCAAATCACCCCAAGCATAGGCGGCAACATAGGCAGGCATGGCCAAGGGCAAAGCTAACGCCCAACTCAGCACTGTGCGCCCCCAGAATTGATAGGCCGTGACGAACCAAGCGGCAATCACGCCTAAGATTGTTGCCCCCAAAGTCGCCAAGACCAACAGAGCGAGCGAGGTCAGCGCCATTTCGCCTAGAAGTACGCGCGCGATATGGTCGAAACTTGCGCTTGGACGCAGGGCGGCCAGCACCGTGAACAGGACTGGTAGTCCTGGCACGGCGATTAAGAGTGCATAGAGCGACCAATCTTTTAGCGGCAAACCAAGCAGCTTGGCAGTGCCAAGCCTTTCCCAATCCCGCGCGGGGCTGGGCCTAGCTGCCGGATCAAGTGTGGTCACTTCCAGCCCGCGCGATCAAAGACCTTTTGGGCTTCTGGCTGATTGGTACCCAAAGCGGCCATGGGGGTTTGGGCTTCTTTAAAGCCTGCGAGCGCTTTAAGTTCGCTATTGTCATCCATTGCGCTGGCAAGGATGGGGAATTCATCATTGGCCTTGGAAAAGATTTTTTGCGCTTCAGGGCTCGCCAGGAACTCTAAAAACGCAATCGCATTGGCTTTGTTGGGAGCGTGGGCAGCGAGTGCCCCGCCTGAAATATTCACATGGGTGCCAGCACCGGCCTGATCCGGGAAGGACAAGGCAATCTTGGCAGCTATGGCTTTTTCAGTGGCGTCCGTCGAGCGCTGCAAACGCACTGCATAATAATGGTTCACGATGGCAACCGCACATTTGCCTTCGGCAATGGCTTTGAGCTGATCTGTGTCTGAGCCTTCAGGTGAGCGAGCAAAATTCGCCACAACGCCCTTGGCCCAGGCTTCTGCCTTGGGTACGCCCCAGTTTGCGATGAAGGACGACATTAAAGACAGATTATAAACATTGCTGGATGGGCGAACACAGATTGTGCCTTTCAGCGCAGGCTCAGCCAATTGCGCATACGTGGCAACTTGATCTGCTTTTGTCCGCACAGGATCATAGGCGATGACGCGGGCGCGCTTAGCAAAGCCAAACCAATCCTTCTTCGGACCTTGCAAGGTGGCCGGAACAGTCGCGTCCAGCTTTGTTGATTGAACCGATTGAAACAGGCCAGCGGTTTCTGCGCGCCAGAAATTGCCAGCATCAACCAAGAGGATCACATCAGCAGGGCTCTGTGTGCCTTCAGCCTTGAGGCGCTCCAACAGAAGGTCGCCCTTCATTTCAATGCGATTGATCGCGATACCGGTGTTTTTCTCAAACAAGTCATAGAGTTGTTCATCCGCGTCATAATGGCGGGCTGAATAGATATTGACTTCGCCTTTGGATCCAGCCGCGGGCTCTGACGCGCCACACCCCGCAAGGGTCAGCAAAATTGTGGATGCCACAGCAACCGAAACAAACAGGCGGGTACGGGAGTTTTTGAGAATGGTTCGCATCATCAACTGGTATTGTCACAGCCGCAGGCATCCTGCAAGCCAAACTCACACTCAAAACCTGTTTGCATGCGTGGCACAAAGTCCCGGCTTGGCTTTAGTCTCGTCGCCAAAGCCAAGCCTACGACCTTAAAATCCTAAGCCTCGTCGTCGCTGATTGGGCCTAGGTGGATGGGGATTTTCATAAAGGCTGGCACATCGTTGCCAAAGGCAAGCACGTCTGGGTCTTGATCTTGTTGGCGATAGCGATCTCTGCCACCGCGATCACCGCGATCATTGCGGTCGCGGCCACGTGGACCTCTGCCTTGATTGTCCCTTGGACCACGGCTTTGGCGGGGTGTTTCCGAAGTATCTTGTGGGGCGAGCAATTCAAAGCCTTGCTCAACCTCATCCTCTCCACCCAAATCAATCACCGCCATTGGGTCAGAAGCAGGTTCGCTGGGTCGGTTATCCGGTTTTGTGCGGCGGCGATTACGTCCACCTCGGCTGCGGCTACCAGTGGCTTCACCAGCGGCTTCAACAGGCGCAGTTTCGCTTTGCTCTGCGAGTTCAGCGCCAGATTCGACGACTTCAGCAGTTTCTATATCGACTTCCACTGGCGCGGCAGGCTTCCCACGACGGGGGCGGCTGCCACTTTTGCCGGAGCCAGAGCCGGAGCCCGAGGCTGGCGCGGGTCGGCGATCGTCTTGGACTTTTTCTTGTGGCATACCTTCGATGTCAGCAAACTCGATCGTCGTCTTGATCAAGCTTTGCACGGCGTCCAAAGCTTTGGTGTCGCCCGGTGTGACGACCATAAACGCCTCACCCAAACGGCCTGCGCGCCCGGTCCGGCCAATGCGGTGGACATAGTCTTCAGCATGGCGCGGCACGTCGAAGTTAAACACGTGGCTGACATCGGGGATATCGAGGCCGCGGGCCGCAACATCAGAAGCCACAAGGATCTGCAGCTCATTATTGCGGAAACGGTCCAGCGTGGCCGTGCGCACACTTTGCTGCAAATCGCCATGAATAGGGGCGGCATCAAAGCCATACACCTTCAACGACTTTGCCACGATGTCGACATCGGTTTTGCGGTTACAAAACACAATGCCATTCTTCATGGTTGCCATGGCCGACTGGATCGCGGCGCGCAGCACGGCACGCTTAGTCTTGGGGTCAGAGGAGGGGCTTTTCAACAGGCGCTGCGTGATGGTCGCGGCCGCCTGCGATTGGCGTGCAACTTCCACCTTGGCAGGGGCTTGCAAGAATTGCTCGGTCAAACGCTTGATTTCAGGCGGCATGGTGGCCGAGAAGAACAAGGTCTGGCGGGTAAAGGGCGTCAGCTTCACGATGCGCTCAATATCCGGGATGAAGCCCATATCCAGCATCCGGTCGGCTTCGTCGATCACCAGCATATTGACGCCGGTTAGCAATAGCTTGCCGCGCTCAAAATGGTCGAGCAGGCGGCCAGGTGTTGCAATCAACACATCGACCCCTTTGGTCAAAAGTGCATCTTGATCGCCAAAGGATACGCCACCAATTAAAAGCGCCATCGTCAGCTTATGGTTCTTGCCATATTTGCGGAAGTTTTCGGCGACTTGGTCTGCCAGTTCGCGTGTTGGCTCAAGAATCAGCGTGCGCGGCATTCGAGCGCGGGCACGTCCCTGCGACAAGCGCTCAATCATCGGCAGCACGAAAGCGGCTGTCTTGCCAGTGCCGGTTTGAGCAATGCCCAAAACGTCGCGGCCCGCCAAGACTTCAGGAATGGCTTTCCATTGGATTGGGGTTGGTTTGGTATAGCCCGTTTCGGCGATAGCGCTCAAAAGCGGGGGCGAGAAACCCAAATCGGCGAAAGTTACGCCATCTGGAGTCTCGCTAATCGGGCCGGTATCACCGGTCCCGTTGTAGTCGGTCATTTTTTGGTCTCACAATGTTTTGCGGCGAGGCGCCGAACATGGCGCGACTTACCCATCATCCCCCTGGATGGTGGGCTCCGTGGTGACGTCGTGAGCGTAATTGTGCGTAAAGTCAATGAAGCGGACACGTTCTCGCAGATTGCTGCAAGCAATGTGTCTAATCTGACACGACGTTTTGATAGAGTTTTAGGACCCAAACCAGACCGTTTAACGCAGCATAAAGCTGATCGGACTGTAAATGATGGTTGGACAAGCTCTAGCGAAGGTCGCAAACCTTGAGCCTTGGCTTAGAAAACACGACAATAGCCTTGGAGGACGACGCGTGAGCACTACTGACGGCCACCAGATTTTCGATCCAGCTACCCATAAACCAGCGCCATTTCGCGGGTTTCTCCCTGAAATCTGGCGCTATATCTGTGCTTTGTATCTAAAGCTGAGCGGATGGCGGTTGCAGGGCGATTGGCCCGATCTTCAAAAAGCGGTGATTCTCGCGGCTCCTCATACCTCCAATTGGGATGGCATCTTGATGCTGGCGACGGCAGGCCAATATCGCATCACCTTGCGTTTCATGGGGAAGAAAAGCCTGACTGAGGGCCCCTTTGGTGGCATCGTGAAATGGCTAGGCTGTGTCCCCGTGGATCGTTCGACCAGCAATGGCCTCGTCACAAGCATGACAACGGCTTTCGCCAATGCGCGCGACTTGTTCTTGGCCATTCCTCCTGAAGCAACGCGCGCGCGGGCTGAAGAATGGAAAAAGGGCTATTATCTGATTGCCCAAGCCGCCGTTGTGCCCATCGTCTTTGCTGTGATGGACTTTGCTACCAAAACCGTTCGCATCAGTGGGTCGATCAAGCCGACCGGGGATTACGAAGCCGACTGGGCGCTAATCCGCAGTCACTATGATCGCGCCGTGGGCAAGCATCCCGCTAATTTTGCGCTACCGGCCTAATCCAGATCAATCCGCTCTAGAGCTGGCTCTTGTTGATAGAGCGCTTGAACGGCACTGGCGCGATAGGTGCGGCACGCGCCTTGGTTTAGATAACCCTTGTCGGTGATCTCGCCATCCTCAAGGCTAGGCAGCGTGGTCAAGAGGATCAACCGGGTAACGCGTCTTGTCGCGGGCTGACCAGACCCCGCTTTCTCCAACGTCGCCTTAGCGTGCGCGCGGACTTTTTCATGCCAAACCAGTGTGTCGAGGTCTTCGTCTAGGCCAGCAAGCGCGCGCGCTTTGCCGAGATTGAGAAAGGCCAATGCGCCTAAATCCTCTTGGCCTTCACCGCAGATTACGGCGTCGCTGAACAGGCCATCTGAGGCTTGGACAAGGGCAGGGCGGACAAGGCCAGCAGGCACAAAACTGCCATTGGCCAGCTTGAATTCCTCAGACAAGCGGCCGTCAAAGGCGAGACCCGCTTCTGGCTGTGTGGCGTCTACAAAACGCAGCGCATCTCCCAGCTTATAATAGCCCTCTTCATCATAGGCATCGGCGGTCTTTTCAGGCGCGTTCAGATAGCCCGGCGTAATACCTGGGCCTTTGACGCGGGCTTCAAGCTTGCTGCCTTGGGGCACAAGCTTCAAGGTGAGGCCGGGGACGGGCAAGCCCACGAGACCCATGATTTCGTTGGGCCAATGCACGTTGCAGACAGTCGGCGCCGTCTCAGTTGCACCATAGCCCGCTGCCAAAGTTATCTCTTCACCGGTTTGGCGCACGGCAACCTGCTGTAGGCGGCGATAGACGTCTTGGGTTAGGGCTGCGCCGCCATATTGCATGATACGCAAATTGGCGAAGAGCGCTTGGGCTAAATCTTCATCCTGTTCCAGAGCGCTGGCCAGAAGCGTCCAGCCCAGCGGCACAGTGATGTGGTAGTTTGGTTTGACGTGTTTGATGGTGGCAATCGTGGCCGATAGTCCGTCAGCAGTCGGGGTGCCGGGGTCGATCCAGAGGCTGCCGCCTGCGTGCAACAGCATATGAAGGACCGCATTGCCGCCTAACGAATGGCTCCACGGCAGATGATTGGCCATAATGATGCCATCTGGCCAAATCTCGGCTTCGCGCTGTTCGTCAAAGGTGGAGCGGATTTGGGCTGCGTTGATGGCCAAATTATTGTGCGTGACGGTGACTGCCTTGGGCGAGCCCGTTGAGCCGGAGGTCAAAAGATATTTGCACGCATCGCGCGGGTCGATGGCCTCTAAATCGGGTGCGTCCTGTGGGTCGGCGAACAGGTGATCGAGCGAGATTTCCCCCGCTGTGCCAAATCCATCGCCGGGCGAGATCACGGGTATGCTAACTTCTTCTGCCCAGAGTGCTGGCTTGGCGAAAGCTTGCCCCTCCATGAACACCGCCGCAGCACCCAGCGTTTTGAGGGCTTCGTGCAAGCGTCGGGGGTCACGTGCTTTTGTCGAATAGGCGGGTGTAATCGCCGCCACGGCGAGGCCGGCCAAGGGCGCTGCATAGGTCAAAAGCGCGTGGCTGATCGAATTAGAAGACGCGATGGCGATAATGCTGCCGCGTGGAAACCGTCCATAAAGGCCCGCGGCAAGCGACTGAACCAAGGTCCAGCCGTCCTCATAACTCAGATGCCGCCAAGCCCCTGCTTCAAAGCCAGCTAGCCACAGCCTGCGTGGGGCAGCTTCAGCCCAATGCGCCAAAGGCGCGACAACATTGGCAAAGGCCGGTCGCAATGGATGGGGGTTTGTCAGCAAGATGGTGCCATCTGCTTGACGGGTCAGATCAATCTTGACGGGGGAGATATAAGGGGCAGCACGCATGGTGCTTGATTAACTTAGACCGCCGCGTTTTGCACCTAGGCGTTGCTGCACCTAATTACCGCCGCCACGGAGGATTTGAAGCTTAGGCGCAGCCTCATTTGCGGGCTTAACGCGATAGGGCTTTGTCTTTAACCCAGGCGCGACCCAGCCTTCGGGGGGCTCTAGCCACTGGCTACCTTCTTGCCGCTCAGAAAACTGACTGGCCGGTGGTTGCGGATTTATCACCATGAAACTGCGCTTGTCTGGGCTTTTTTCAAAGCGCTTCTCGAAGAAATGCTTTGGTTTATCCCCTGTTGGCGGCGGAACAAGCTCCTGCTCAACGGCAACTTCTCGCGGCATAAGTGAACGCTCTTGTTCTTTCGCCTCGGTCTGAGTTGATGAGCCAAACCCAGCCGCTAGCAATGCAAAGATCAACATGCCGCAAATCCCCAGCGCGCACTTTCAATTGGGACTAGCTCGCAGGCTGCATTGGGAATGTCGAGTGAAACTCTTGTAATCTTAGCTCGATTTTACCTCAAACCGTTCACAATGACACACTAGGCTACCTTGCGGACAAAAACGGACCCAGCCGAATAGCCTGCCCCAAACGAACAGATGAGGCCGGTGTCGCCTGCGCCCAAGTCATCGCTATTCTTGTGGAAAGCGATGATGGAGCCTGCAGAGGAGGTGTTTGCATAAGTATCCAGCACTGTGGGGCTTTCATCTTCAGTGGCTTCATGGCCCAGAACTTTGCCAGCAATCAGGCGGTTCATATTGGCATTGGCCTGATGCAGCCACATGCGGCGCAGGCCAGATGCTTCAAGGCCCAAGGTTTCCATATGCTCGATAATCATGGCGGCCACCATGGGCACCACTTCTTTGAAGACCTTCCGGCCTTCTTGGACAAAGAGCTTATCCTTGGCGCCAATGCCTTCTGGGGCGGTGTGGTTTAAGAAGCCAAAGTTGTTGCGGATATTGTTGGAGAATTGGGTTTTGAGTTTGGTACCCAAAATCTCCCAATGCGGCTTGTCACCGACGACATCTGCAGCCTCGATCAGAATGGCGGTGCCGACATCGCCAAAGATGAAGTGGCTGTCGCGATCCTTAAAGTTCAAATGGCCCGAACAAATCTCAGGATTGACCACCAGCACGCTGCGCGCATGACCGGCGCGAACAAAATCTGCTGCCGTCTGAATGCCAAAGGTCGCCGAGGAACAGGCCACATTCATATCAAAGGCAAAGCCTTCGGGGTTGCAGCCGAGTTCCGCCTGAATTTCAATCGCCATAGCCGGGTAAGCGCGCTGCATGTTTGAGGCCGCACAAATGACAGCATCGACATCCATGGGGTCGCGGCCTGCGCGCTCGAGTGCTTGACGGGCGGCCCGCACGGCCAATTCTGCCAAGACCGACAGCTCTTCATTCGGCCGCTCTGGAATGCGAGGCGCCATAATATTGGGGTCTAGAATACCATCCTTATTGACGACAAAGCGGGCTTTGATGCCAGAGGCTTTCTCAATGAACTCCACCGATGACGGCGTGAGTGCGGCCACTTCACCTGCTTCGATTGCCGCGGCATGCTCGGCGTTATAGAGCTCAACATAGCGATTGAAGCTATCGACCAATTCTTCATTCGTGATGGAATTTGGCGGCGTATACAGGCCGGTTGCGGAGATAACTGGTTTGATTGCAGAGCTCACAGGCAGTCTTTCCCTAGCTGTTAAAGTCGTGTGGGGCGCACCTTTGGGCACCGCGCGAGGGTGTAGGCATAAACAATGTCACCTAGCCCGTCGAGGCTGGAGGGCAGAACCCGCTTCTAACAGTCTTTAGGCGGACTCTTGAGACAATCTAATGTGAAGCTGTGCTAGGCGGTCCGAAGTCATCCGCAGACAGGGGGAAAACATGGAGATTTATGGCGATGATCGCTCTGGCAATTGCCTGAAAGTGCGTTGGACGGCCGAGCATTTGAACCTGCCTTTCGTCTGGCATGACGTGTTGGCGCTAACTGGGGAGACAACAAAGCCAGAATTTCGCGCCCTCAATCCCTTTGGCCAAGTCCCCGTGGTCCGTCTCGACGATGGGCGGACACTGGCTCAATCCAATGCCATCATTCTTTATTTGGCAGAGGGGTCAGCGCTGATCCCGACAGATGCTTTTGATCGCGCCAAAGTTTTTGAATGGCTGTTCTGGGAACAATACAGCCATGAGCCGGTCATCGCGGTTCGTCGTGCGAAAGTGCATCTGTTAGGCCAGACCGATGACCAGATTGACCCAAGCCTTCTGCCAAGCGGTCAAGTCATCCTAACCCGGATGGACGAACATCTAAGTGAGCAGGATTGGTTTGTCGGCACTTCGTTCACTTTGGCTGATCTGGCGCTATTACCTTACACCCGTTTTGCCGATCAGGGCGGTTTTGAGCTTCAGCGCTATCCCGCTATTCAGGCCTGGATCCGCCGCTGTGAAGCGTTTTTGGGTCTACCTGCCCTTTAGGACTTGCCGCTGCGAAAACTTGTCAGCGCGCCTTTGTCCCGCTAACCCAATTCCAACACCGCCTGCGCTGCCCACAGCGTAACTCATTTCAGGGACAGACCCATGCAAGATATTCTTCAAGCGCTTGAAGCCAAACGTGACAAAGCCCGTGCCGGTGGCGGCCAAAAGCGGGTTGATGCGCAACATGCCAAAGGCAAGCTGACAGCGCGTGAGCGGATTGAAATCTTACTCGACGAAGGCAGCTTCGAAGAATTTGATATGTTCGTCGAGCATCGCTGCACCGAATTCGGGATGGATGCGCAAAAGTTCCCGGGCGACGGCGTCATCACCGGCCAGGGCACAATCAATGGGCGCCTGATCTATTTGTTCTCGAAGGACTTCACCGTCTTTGGCGGCTCCTTGTCGCTGACCCATGCGGCCAAGATCGTCAAAGTCCAGCAAATGGCTGCCCGCAATGGTGCGCCTGTCATCGGCTTGTTTGATGCGGGCGGCGCGCGCATTCAAGAAGGCGTTGATTCGCTGGCAGGCTATGCTGACATCTTCATGGAAAACGTGATGTCGTCTGGCGTGATCCCGCAGATCAGCGTCATCATGGGCCCTTGTGCGGGTGGCGACGTCTATTCGCCTGCTTTGACCGACTTCATCTTCATGGTGAAGGACACCAGCTATATGTTCGTGACCGGGCCTGACGTGGTCAAAACCGTCACCAACGAAGTTGTCACAGCCGAAGAATTGGGCGGGGCGAGTGTGCATGGTGCCAAGTCTGGCGTGATCGACGGCAGCTTTGACAACGACTTTGACACCTTGTTCCAAATGCGCCGCTTGGTGGATTATCTACCTTTGTCAAACCGCGAAAAGCCACCAACGCGGCCAACCCATGATGACCCAGAGCGGGTGGAAATGAGCTTAGATAGCTTGATCCCAGCCAATCCGAACAAGCCTTATGACATGAAGGAATTGATCGAGAAGGTCGTTGATGATGGCGATTATTTCGAGATCGCCAAAGACTTTGGCAAGAATATCATTACCGCTTTTGCCCGCATTGAAGGCTCCACTGTAGGCATCGTCGCCAACCAGCCGATGAGCTTGGCGGGCGTGCTCGACATCGACTCCAGCCGCAAGGCCGCCCGCTTTGTGCGCTTCTGCGACTGTTTCAACATCCCCATCGTGACCTTTGTTGACGTGCCGGGCTTCATGCCGGGTACCAAGCAGGAATATGGCGGCCTGATCAAACATGGCGCGAAGCTGTTGTTTGCCTTTGCTGAAGCCACGGTGCCAAAAGTAACCGTCATCACACGCAAAGCCTATGGCGGCGCCTATGATGTCATGAGCTCCAAGCATTTGCGCGGCGACGTCAATTATGCGTGGCCGACCGCAGAGATCGCTGTGATGGGGGCTAAAGGGGCGGTGGAGATCATCTTCCGCGCCGATATGGGCGACCCAGACGCGATCGCTGCGCGCACCGCCGAATATCAAGATCGCTTTGCCAATCCGTTCGTTGCGGCCCAGCGCGGCTATATTGATGACGTCATCATGCCGCACTCCACCCGCCGCCGGGTCGCTAAGGCCCTACGCGCCCTCAAGCACAAGAAGCTTGAGAACCCTTGGAAGAAGCACGACAATATTCCGTTGTAAGGTTTCCTACATCACCGCTTCAATCAGCACCGGAACATTGGCCGCGGTGGCACGGGCAAGGGCGGTATCAAAGGCCTCGGCGGTGTCGCAAGATACCGCCTCAACCCCTTGACCTTCCGCCAGTTTGACCCAATCGAGGGCGGGCTTATCGAGCGACAGCATGGAGCTGGCAGCAGGACCTGGTTGGCCCGCCCCCGTGCGGCCCATCTCAATATTCAAAATGCGGTACGAACGGTTGGCGAAAACCACTGTCACCACGGGCAGGCGCTCGCGCGCCATCGTCCACAAGGCTTGCAGCGTATACATGCCAGCGCCATCGCCGGTTAGTGCAATGACTTTCCGGTCTGGGGCTGCAACGGCGGCACCCACCGCCAAGGGCAAGCCTTGCCCAATTGCGCCGCCGGTTAAGAACAGCCAGTCATGTTGAGCAGCCGTTTGTGTCGCCATGAAGTGCGGCAGGCCTGCGGTAACCGCGTCATCCGAGACAATGGCTTGATCGGGCATGTGTCGCGCCAGAGAGGCAGCGCAAGTGTAAGGGGTAATCTTGCCGGTTGGCATGGGCTGTTCAGTGCGCGCTGGCGCAGGTGGGGCCTCAGGCGCATCCAAGGCATCAGCCAAAGCGGCCAAGGCTTCAGCCGTATCTTCACTGCGGGCGGAAAGCTCGATCGTGTTGCAGCCATCTGGCACCAGTATGCTGGGCTTGCCGGGATAGGCAAAGAAGGCGCAAGGCACACCGGTGCCCGCCAAGATCATCAGATCAACGCCAGCGAGATCCTCCATCGCCATTTCAGCGAAATAGGCCATGCGGTCTGGGCCAAAACGGCCTGCACCGCGCGCGAGCCGCCCGACAAATGTATCGCACAAAACCCGGACGCCGGCGGCTTTCAAGCGCGACATAGTTTCGAGAGCGGCCTCATCATAAAGGGCAGGGCCGTTGACCAGCACCACGGGCTTTTGCGCCAGTTGGATGGCGTCGGCCACGGCTTCGACTTGGGCCGGGTCTATAAGCGATAACCCCGGTACAGACACACCTGGCGCATCGGGGCCAGCCGCGCTCCAAGCGCTGTCAGCGGGTAGGATCAAAGTTACCGGCCCTGCGGGCGGCCCCATGGTTTCGACAAAGGCTTTAGCCGCTTTTTCGCCTGCTTCGCTGGCCTTCTCCACCACCCCAACCCAGCGTGAATTGGGCTTTACCAAGGTCTCAATGTCTGAGGCTAAGGGGGCGTCCAAGGTGCGGTGATAGGTGGCGTGATCGCCCACAACATTGACCATAGGCGCATAGGCACGCCGCGCATTATGAATATTGGCCGCGCCATTGGCATAGCCCGGCCCCAGATGCAGAAGCGTCATCGCAGGCTTGCCCGCTATACGGGCAAACCCATCAGCTGCACCCGTCGCCACCCCTTCAAACAAGCACAAGACCGAGCGAATGCGCGGCTCTCGGTCGAGAGCTTGGACCAGATGCATTTCGCTGGTTCCGGGATTGGCAAAGCAGGCCGTGACCCCTTGTTCAGCCAAAGTCGCCACCAATTGGTCTGCGCCGGTGCGGGTGTCGGTTTCTTGGGTCATGCTCTGCCTCATCACTATTTGGCCAATCCTTGCCCGACCCATAGTCTGCTGTCACGACAGCAAAACAGATCAGATGCACTTTTGGGCTGACAGGACGCCCATTGCGCGCCAAGGTGTGGGCATGACCCAAATTCACCGTATCACCCTCGCTCGCCACATCACCGGAACCCCCTCGCTGGAGGACTTTAAACTTGAGACGTTTGAAGCCCCGCCTTTGAAGGAGGGTCAGTTTCGGGTGGAGAATAAGTTCGTTTCAGCCGATCCAGGTACGCGTTCGCGCCTTTCGGGGACGGATTCCTACGCCGGTGCTTTGAAGATTGGCGATCCGATTGATGGCTTTGCCGTCGGCCATGTGGTGGAAAGCCAAAATCCTGCCTTTGAAATCGGCCAATTGGTGACCCTAGGCTCGGGCTGGGCCAGCCAGTCTATCTCCAATGGCCGCGGCTATTGCGCCAAATTGCCTGACTTGGACGTGTCATTGTCGGCTTGGATCGGTGTCCTTGGCGTGCCCGGCATGACGGCTTGGTTTGGCTTAAAGCGCATTGGCCAGATTAAACCGGGTGACCGCGTGATTGTGACCTCTGCTGCTGGCCCCGTTGGCGCGACCGCTGGCCAGTTGGCCAAGGCTTGGGGTGCTTCGCGTGTCGTCGGTGTCGCGAGCGCGGGCGATAAGTCCGATTGGCTAAAGGCTGAAGCGGGCTTTGACGAAGTAATCGACTACCGCTCCCCCACGTTTGCGGCAGACCTTGCCGCAGCGATGCCCGAGGGTGCAGACGTGCTGTTTGATAATGTCGGCAATGCGATGATTGATACCATCCTGCCCTTGATGCGCCCATTTGGCCGCATTGTAGTGTCTGGCCAAGTGGCGGACTACAATGTCGCGCTTCCAGACCGGCATGGCATTCGCAATACCGACCGCTTCATAACCCATCGTCTGAAGATGGAGGGGCTGGTGGTGTTTGATGATTTGCGCGCTTTCCCAGAAGCTCAAGCCGAAGCCGCCGCGATGATTAAAAGCGGGCAGCTCAAGCTTAAAGAAGTGGTCTCTGAAGGCGTTGAAAGCCTGCCTGCGGCCTTCTGTGCTTTGTTCCAACCCGGTGCCACCTTTGGCCGCCGGATTGCGCGCATTTAAGCGGGGCGAGGTCTATGGAGTTTCAGCACTATTCCCGCATCGAATTTGCTTATGACCAAGGCTATGGCCCACGTGTTCTGGTCGTCACCATCAGCGGCAACAATCCCGTCAATGGCGTCGATGAAGCCATGCACGAAGAATTGGCTCGCGTTTTCACAGACTGCCAGCGCGATCCCGACAGCGATCTGATCGTCTTGACCGGCAAGGGCCGCGTGTTTTGCGCTGGCGGTGATCTAGATTGGTTTGATGAGCAGATCAGCAATCCGGCCAGCTTTCGCGCAATTGCACCCGATGCCAAGCGGATCGTGTTGTCTCTGTTGGAACTCGAAAAGCCGATCATCTGCCGTCTGAATGGCGCAGCAGCAGGCCTTGGGGCAACGATTGCTTTGATGTGCGATGTGATCATCGCCGAAGATACAGCCAAGATTGGCGACCCGCATGTGAAGGTTGGCCTCGTCGCGGGGGATGGTGGGGCCGTGATTTGGCCTGCCTTGATCGGGATAGCGCGGGCCAAGGAAATGCTGCTGACAGGCGACTTGATCTCTGGCGCAGAAGCGGCCCGTATTGGCCTTGTCAATTATGCCGTGCCTTCTGACCAGCTCAATAGCAAAGTCGCCGAAATGGCTGGCAAGATCCTTGGTAATCCACGCTGGGCTGTGCGTTGGACCAAGGTGGTCATGAACCAACAACTGCGCCAGGCGGCCAATCTGACCATGGATGCTGCTGTTGCCTATGAGACCTTGTCCAATATGGCCAAGGACCGGGCTGAAGCCGTCGCTGCCTTTAAGGAAAAGCGCAAAATGAATCTGACAGGGGAATAGAATTGCCACACGCCTTTGCCCCAGAACCCGACCACGTTACCGAACTGCGCAATCAACTGCGCCGCTTTGTGGAGGCCAAGGCCCCACGCGAAAAGCGCCAATTGTGGGACCGTACCCATACCTGGCCGCGCGACCTGTTTGCTGAGCTCGCCGCCATGGGCATTTGTGGCCTGACGGTTGAAGAGGAATATGGTGGCCTCGGGCAAGATGTTTATGCCGCTGTGGCCGTCATCGAAGAATTGTGCCGGGCAGGGGCGTTCCTCGCTGGCCCCTTTATTCATTGTGCCTTCTACGGCGGGATGAATATCTCAGAAAATGGCAATGACGCCCAAAAAGCCGCCTATCTGCCCGCCTTGGCCAAAGGCGAGCTCATGTTCTGCTATGGCTTGTCTGAACCCGATGTGGGGGGAGACTTGTCCAGCGTCACCACACGCGGTGTGATTGACGGCGACCATGTAGTGATCAATGGGGCCAAGCGCTGGTGCACGGGCGCGGACTTTGCCGACTACATCTATTGCCTGATCCGCACCGAAAGCGATGAGAAGCGCAAAAACCTCGCCTTTGTGTTGATCCCGAAAGATACGCCGGGCGTAACCCTGCAGCCGATAGAGCACGTCAATCTGCGCTATACGCTGTCGAGTGACGTCTATTTCGACAACGCCCGCATTCCCGTGTCCCACATTGTCGGCGGGCCTGAAAAATGGGGCAAGGGCTGGGGCATGTTGGCTGGCCGCGCACTCGATGTCGAAAAGCTGGAAATTACCGCTGTCACCTTTGGCATCGCGCAAGCCGCCGTCGAAGAAGCTTGGGCCTATGCGCAAGAGCGGGTGCAGTTTGGCAAGGTTATCTCCGGCCATCAGGCCATCCGCCATGCCTTGGTTGAGGCTCGCACCAAGCTCGAAGCCTGTCGGCATATGCTCTACCACGCCGCTTGGCTCGCCACGCAGAACCTGCCCTGCGGCGTTGAATCCAGCATGGCCAAACTATTCGTCGCCGACACCGCTGCCGAAATCGCCCTCATCTGCCAACGCGTGCTAGGTGCCTATGCCCTGTCCGACGCCTTCGACATGGAACGCCACGTCCGCGACCTCCTCGGCATGCGCATCGTCGGTGGGTCGAGCGACATGCAGAAGAATAACCTCGCGGGCCTTTGGGGGATGAAGGGCTAGGTTTGAAGGCTGGTGGGTCGTGTAGGACTCGAACCTACAACCAGACCGTTATGAGCGGCCGGCTCTAACCATTGAGCTAACGACCCGTGCCATGGCGAACCAGAGGCGGGAGGCGGGGAGATAGCGGTTTTTGGTGCGTCGCAAAAGCCTCGTCCTCATTTGAACGCAGATCGGTCTCTTTTTTGCCAAAAGCAGTGCAGACTCTGTTCATGTTGGTTTAGGTAAAACCAACGGACCAATCTGGGAAGGGAATACACCATGCGTCAGTTTCATCGCCACACCCTCTTATCGGCACTCGCGATCAGTGCAGTGGGTTTCGTGCCCCTGTCGGCGATGGCGCAGGCCGCACCGGCTATGGGCGCGCCTTGCTGCGTGGCACCAGCACCGGTCACGCCGACAACCTTGAACTTCACCGTCAGCGCCGATCAGAAGAAGGCGCCGGATATGGCGACCATGGGGGCAGGGGTCGTGACGACCGCTAAGACTGCCAAAGCCGCCATGGAAGACAATGCGCGCAAAATGTCGGCGGCCTTTGTGGCGTTGAAAGCCGCAGGCATTGCCGACAAGGACATGCAGACCTCTGGCGTGCAACTCAGCCCGCAATATGATTACACCAACGGCACCCGCCCGCGCATTGTCGGATACCAAGCTTCTAACCGCGTGACCCTAAAGCTGCGCAAGATCGACCAAATCGGTGCCGTGATGGACGCCCTTGTCGCCCAAGGTATCAACGAGATTGACGGGCCAAACTTTGGTATTGAAAATCCTGAAGCTATGCTGGATCAGGCGCGCACCGAAGCCATGACCACCGCGATGCGCCGGGCAGAGCTTTACGCCAAAGCCGCTGGCATGCGGGTCAAGCGCATTGTCTCGATCAATGAGAGCGGTGGTTACATGCCCCCGCAACCTATGCCAATGATGATGGCACGCGCTGCGATGGCTGACTCCGCTGCACCAACTCCTGTGGCTGCAGGCGAGGTAAGCTATTCGATCCAACTCTCGCTGCAAATCGAGCTCGAAAAGTAGGAATAAAATCGCAAATGTTGGTCCGATGACGGTCGATCACGGAGATGTGGTCAAGAGAATCGGACCAGCGCTTGCAAACTGGTGGGTTTCACGATAGCGGGCCGCCATGTTTAACTTTGACCTCGTCGCAGCAAACCTTCTCTCGCCCGCTGTCATCTGTTTCGCTGTTGGTGCCTTTGCCGCTTATGTGAAGAGCGACTTACGCGTCCCACAGCAGGTGCACGAGACAATCTCGATGTACCTCTTGTTCTCGATTGGCCTCAAAGGCGGGATCGCGCTTGATAATTCGGCGGGCGCTTCGATGTTGCTACCGTTCTTAGCGACTATCTTGATGGGCGTATTAACGCCGACAATCGCCTTCTTTGTGGCCCGACAGATCGGCAAACAAAGCATCGTCGACTCCGGTGCGATGGCGGCTCATTTCGGCTCGGTTAGTGCTGTGACCTTTATGGCCGCCTTGAACTTCGCGACATTGAGTGGGTTTCAGATCGAAGGTTATCTGACAGCTCTGCTGATCGTGCTGGAGGTGCCCGGCATCATTATCGGCATCGTGCTGGCGCGCCTCATGTCCGAAAATCGCACAATCAGCGTAAATCACGTGCTACGTGAAGCAATCACCAGCAAAAGCGTGATGCTGATGGGCGGTGGTTTGCTGGTTGGCCTGTTGACCGACGCCAAAGGGATTGAAGCGGTGTCCACCGTATTTATTACCCCCTTCCAAGGCGTTTTGGCTTTCTTCTTGTTGGAACTTGGCGTGGTGGCCTTAAAGCGCCTACGGGAATCGAAGGCGCCTTTGCCCTTTATGCTGGGCTTTGGCATCACCATGCCCATCGTCTTTGGGACGATTGGCTTGATAGTCGGCCACTTCGCTGGCTTCTCGGTTGGCGGCACGGCCGTTTTCGCGACCATGGTGGCAAGTGCTTCTTATATCGCGGCCCCTGCCGCCGTGCGGATGGCCATGCCAGAGGCGAACGAGGGCCTTTACCTCACCACCTCGATCAGTATTACCCTGCCGTTCAACATCATCATCGGGATCCCTGCCTACTTCGCGGTCTCGGCGATGATAAGCGATTGGCCGACGCTAGCGAGCTTAGTGCCCTAATCCGCGGCCCGTGGGTCTGCTCGCACCCAGCCGCGTTCATGGTTGAACAAGTCCAACCCGCCGGTGGCGATGTCAAAGCGCGCGCCTTCTAGATTGAGGGTGCCGGCTGCGACTTTTTCAGCGACAAACGGGAAGCTCAACAAGTTCGACATTGAAAGCTCTACGCTCGCGCGCTCGCACGGTTCGATTTCATAGGTGTTTAAGGCCACAACGACAGGGACCAGCACATCGATCCATTGATTGACGAACCGCATCGTTTGGCCGTCTTGGCTAGCCTTTGTGCCCCACCGCCCCCGGTTGATAGCAGCTTGGACGCCGCCACAGCGGGCATGGCCCATCACAAGGATCGTCTTTACCCCTAGGGCTTGGACGGCAAATTCAATTGCCGCAGAGGTTCCGTGCAAGCCTTCGCCTTGCTCAAAGGGCGGCACAAGGGCGGCCACATTGCGCACGACAAATAGCTCGCCAGGAGAGACATCAAAGATTTGACCGGGATCGGCGCGAGAGTCTGAGCAGGCAATCACCAACAAGCGCGGGGTTTGGCCATCGGCCAATTGTTCATAGAGTTCGCGCTGATGTGGCCAAGCATCCCGGCGAAAACGGCTATAGCCTTCCAATAATCGATCCATCAGAAACCTATAGCCGCACCTGTCTGGGGATGGGAAGACTTAATTGGCGCGTGTCACATGCAGGACCGCGCCTTCAACCCCGGTCACCACCAAAACACTGCCGCTGGCCGGTTCCGCCCCATCGCAGGTTTTAGCCGCCCATTCTGTGTCGCCTAGACGAACCCGGCCCATGCCCCCAACAAAGTTATCGACCGCAATCGATGTTTGCCCAATATGGCGCTGAAGCGGGGAGTTTAGAGTAGGGTCTTCAGATGGCGTCGAATCTGGTTTGAAGAAACGTCGCCCTGCCACGGTCGTTGCCAATGCAAACATGGCAAAGGCAACCAATTGCAACGGCAGACTTGCTTCGGGGAAGATCGCGGCAAGTGCGGCGGTTAGGGCGGCCGCTGTCGCAATCCACAACAAATAAGCCGTACCGGTCAGCAATTCAGCTGCTAATAGCGCGGCCCCAATGCCAAGCCACGTCAACGCGCCAAAACCCACCCAATTACTTATAAGTGCTTCCATGGTCTTAGCCCTTCGTGGTTGGAACAGAGGTGCGGCCTTGCCCTTGGCCTTGCCCTTGGGTTGCCGTGCCGGACATGGTCAATTGGCGCACGCCTTCGATCGCCGAAGCAATCGCGCTCAACTCGGTGGGCACGATCACCGTGCGTTGTTGGGGCGACGAGGCCAGTTTGCCAAAGGCCTCGACATAGGATTGGCCGAGGAAGTAATTCAGCGCATTGACGTCGCCGGCTGAGATCGCGTCGGATACCATGCGCGTCGCGTTTGCTTCTGCTTCTGCTGAGCGTTCCCGACCTTCGGCGTCCCGGAAAGCAGATTCCTTACGGCCTTCAGCTTCTAAGATAACCGCTTGCTTATGGCCTTCAGCGCGCAGAATGGCCGCTGCCTTGTCGCCTTCAGCAGAGGTGATTTCGGCCCGACGCTCGCGTTCGGCTTTCATTTGCTTGGCCATGGCTTCATTGAGGTCTGCAGGGGGCGATAAGTCTTTGATCTCAATCCGCACCACTTTAACACCCCAAGGGTTGGTAGCCGCATCGATGGTCTGCAACAACCGCGCATTGATGGTATCGCGCTGAGATAGGACTTCGTCCAACTCCATAGAGCCGATCACAGTGCGCAAATTGGTCAAGGACAGATTGGTGATGGCCAGACGTAAATCTTCCACTTCGTAAGCAGCCTTGGCAGCATCAAACACTTGGGTGAAGACCACAGCATCACAGCGCACCATGACGTTATCACGCGTGATCACTTCCTGACGCGGGACGTCAAGAACGCTCTCCATCATAGAAATCTTGCGGCCGATTTGGTCCATAATCGGCGTAATGAAATGGATGCCGGGGTGTAGAGTACGCAAATAGCGACCAAAGCGCTCCAACGTATATTGGCGACCCTGTGGGACGATTTTGACAAAGGTGGTCACAAAAATGATCGCCATCACAACTAAGGCGGCGGAGAACCAAAAGAATTCCATGAATTACCCTCCCAATATGAGCCAATGCCGGGGAGGCCAAAACGCGATACCGATTACCGCCCAAAGGCCTACCCTAAATCATTGCCCGCGAGGAATATGTGTATTGCCAAACCAGATTGAAAGAGCCCACTCGCTTTCCTGTGGATAAAATGGTGGATAAATTTGGGGATAGTCCGGATACCGCTGATTCTATGCGTGAATCTAAGTTTTGCGACTCACAAAAAACTTCTTGTCAAAATATAAATCAGGCGTACTCTTGACCTCACGGAAGCAAGAGCGGGGGTAGAAAGTTAGCGAGGCGACAAAAGAAGAAAACGCCTTTCAATAGGTGGGGTCAACATAGTCTAATTCTAACGAATACTTCTGAAGGCGAAGCGAAAGCTATACCTAGCACTTGGGTCCGTCGCACTCAACTTGTTGAGAGCAGGCCGCACGGGGAAACCGGTGCGGCCTTTGTGCGTCTGTAAGCGAATGAGCTTGCCGTGCGGCACCCATTACATTGGTTTTCGTGGGCGTGGCATCGCATCTGCCTCAACTTGCGAAAGAAGTTTTAATCGCGCCGATAAATGCTTGAACCGTCGGCGACGGCGCTTGGGCGGCATGGGTCACGGCACTAATTGCAAAAAATGCCTCACCCGGAAAGGGCAGGGTCCGACACGCCCCTTTCGCGACCGAGCGTGCCGCAGCTGAAGCCGGCAACATGGTAACAATATCAGACCGCATGGCCAGTTCGAGACACGCACTTTGATTCAAGATCCGGTATTTTGGAAACCCTCGCTGCCGCAATAGTTCGCGTTGGTCAAACGGAAGGGCATTTTGAAACCTACTATCAAACCCGGCGATTGCCCAATCATAAGCCAAGATGGCCTGAAGGGAGCCATCGGTTTCTTCAATGGGATGGCCGGGCCGAAAGACAACTTGATAAGGCTCAGAAGCCAGTCTCTGGAGTTTCAGTTCGCTTCGGTTCTTCAGGCTCTCAATGGTCGTCGAATGAAACAACAAAAGATGCGCCTGCCTGCGGAGCAATCTCTCACTGGCGAGGTCCGGTGGCATGGTTTCGATTTGTACGGCCACTTCGGGATGGGTTTTGCGGAACTCTAAGAGAGCTCCGTGCATCAGTGTATCGATGACAGCCGGGCCGCAAATGAGGTTTAGTTGTAACTCTCCAGCAATCGCGTCGGCTCGGACCTTCTCGGAATGGGCCAGCAGATCTGAAGCAGTCAGAGCCAATCGTCGGCCAGCCTCGGTCGGAATGATCGACCGAGTCGTGCGATCAAACAGACGCACATCCCACTTTGCCTCTAGGGTTTGGATGCTTTTGGTCAGTGCGGAATGGGTGATCAACAACTCCTCCGCCGCGCGGGAGAAACTGCCTAAGCGATAGACCGCTTCGAACCTCTGGATTAGAACAAGATCAATAGACATGTTCCAAGATATACATAATATAGGATTATTATTCAATTGTAGGCGTCAAGCAGCTAGCCTAACCTCCCGCGCCAACGCGAAAAGCGAGCTATCAGCGGCACCAGGGGGAAGCGAATGACGACCACCGACTTCATTCACGGAAATATCGGCCTTTATTCGGCGATCTTCTTTTTCACGCTACTTGGCATCGAACTGATTGCGATCAAGCTGTTTCGGGCAAAGGGCAAAATGCCCGCCAAAGATGCTTCTTTGGGCGTTCTGACAGGCGTCTTGAGTGACCCAGTCAACGCGATGTCGGCTTTTATCACGTTGGGCATTTTATCTTTGGCCCAGCCGTTCCAATTTTACTCGCTACCGGTAAACCCGTGGACGTTTTTGGTGTGCTTCATCCTCGATGATTTGCGCTTTTATTGCCATCACCGGGTTGCCCATCGTTGCCGGTGGGTTTGGGCTATGCATGTAGTTCATCATTCCAGTCAGGAATACAATCTGGCGGTCGCCCTCAGACAAGGCTGGACCAAGCACTTTACGGGCACCATGCTGTTCAAAGTACCTTTGGTTCTGATCGGTTTTGACCCAATCATGGTCACTTTCTGCGGCGTGTTGAATGCCACGTACCAATTCATGTTGCACACCGAGACCGTCAATAAGCTGCCTCGCTGGTTTGAAGCGGTCTTCAATACCCCGTCGCACCATCGGGTGCACCATGCGACCAATCCGCAATATCTAGACGCTAATTATGCTGGGACCCTGATCATTTGGGACCGGCTCTTTGGAACCTTTGTCGCTGAAGATGAGGCAGACCGACCCGTCTATGGTCTGGTCAAAAACTTGAACACCTTCAATTTGTTCACGATCCTGACGCACGAATATATCGGCATAGCCAAGGATGCCAGCCAACGAGGGCTAAGCCTGTTTCAGCGCTTTTGTTACATTTTTGCGCCGCCGGGGTGGAGTCACGACGGATCGCGCCTTTCTACCGCCGACATTAAGCGAGCCGCTGGCATTGGCACCAAGTCTGTCGAGCCAGTTGCTGCCGAGACTAACGCCCAATGATGCCACTTCATTACGCGCTTACTGACGGCTTGGTCTTTGTCGCTGCTGCTTGGGGAGCTTGGCAGATGACGAGGGCTGGTAAGCCAGTTGGGGCGTTGGGTGTGGCCTTGTTTGGGCTTGCAGCGGCCATTGGCACCGTGCGGGTCAGCAGTGGGCTGATTGAGCCTTTGGCTGTGCCGCATCGGTTTGCCTCGCAGATTGGCGGGCTGTTGGGCATGTTGCTGCTCCTCTGGCAGATTTTTAAGACGACTGTCGGCCCTGTTCGCTTGGTTTATGGCGCAGCTATTTGTGTCACCGCTATAGGGCTGGCGATTATTCTGCCCGCTGCTGGCGCACCCATTTATATCCTTGCCCTAGTAGGTGGGATCGCCCTGTTTGGCTTGGACCGCCTAGGCGGGAAGCCCAATATTGGTGCAGCTTTGGGCTTTGGCCTGATGTTGCCAAACGCCTTGTTTCTGCGCCAATCACAGTTTCTAGGCCCAGACCTTAGCTGGCATCTCTTCCACATCGTAATCGCGTTGTGGCTGGTGCTGACGGTGTTGGCTTTAACGCCAAGGCAGGTGGCTGAACCGGGCAACACAACATCCGCCGCTTAAGATTTCGAAGGAAAGCAGTTCAGCGCTTTCGTGCCTAAGAATCCTTCAATTTGCCCGCATATGCTGCAAAAGCCTGTCGATGAATGGCGGTGACGCGATCAAACCAGTTGACGTGTGCGGCGTGCACGGGCAGGAGGGCGTTTCTTGTGCCGCCCTCGGATGATGCCGGCCCAAGCTCATGTGTGACTGCGGGAGAGACGATCCCCCAAAGGACCGCGCCGAAGGAGCAACCGCCCCGGAAACTCTCAGGCAAAAGGACCGCAGCCACGTCAATACGCTGGAGAGTGTTGGGCAAATCGCCCAACCGCCGAAGGAGCAAGCGGTCCCTTGAACAATCAAGGTTCCCCGCGAAAACTCTCAGGTTTTAGACAGCTGGGGCGCGCGCCAGAACGGGGGAACCCTGTGGCGTGTCGCGGACCTGTCGGAGCCTTTTAATGTCTGAAGACACTTCATTGAAAACCACACCCCTAACCGGGCTTTGGCAGGGCATGGGTGGCCGTATGGTCCCTTTTGCTGGCTATTTGATGCCGGTGCAATTTCCTGAAGGGGTGATGAAAGAGCATGTGTGGACGCGTGAAAAGTGCGGCCTGTTTGATGTCTCGCACATGGGCCCAGCCTTCTTAAAACTCAATGATGCGAGCCTTACCGGCGACGCCGCCCATGCGGCGATTGCGGCCTTGGTGGAGACCATCCTGCCGTGCGATGTCGCGGGCCTCGCCCCCGGTCAGTTGCGCTACACCACGTTGCCAAATGCCACCGGTGGCGTGCTAGATGACTTGTTTGTGGGGCGCCCAAGGGCAGATGCCGATCAAGGCACGCTCTATTTCGTCGTCAATGCTGGCTGCAAAGAACAGGACTTTGCCATTATTGCTGCTGCCTGTGCGGGCAAGGCGACGCTAACCCGTGCTGATGATCGCGCCTTGATCGCAGTCCAAGGGCCAAAGGCAGTGGATGCCATTGGCAATGTTGGCGACGGGCCAAAGCGTTTGGGCTTTATGGAATTTGTGACCGTTAAGGGCCCTTTTGGCGAAGTCGTCGTGTCCCGCTCTGGCTATACGGGCGAGGACGGCTTTGAGGTGTTGATCGCGGCCGACAAGGCTGAAGCCTTTGTCCGCACCTTGCTGGCCACCGCTCATGTGAAAGCCATTGGTCTTGGGGCGCGAGATAGCTTGCGCTTGGAAGCTGGCCTTTGCCTTTATGGCCATGATTTGGATGAAACCACGAGCCCGATTGAAGCAGGGCTTGCTTGGACCATTCAAAAAGTCCGGCGTGAGCGCGCGGACTTCCCGGGCGCTGCCCGCATTTTGAAAGAGCTTGTAGAAAAGCCTGCCCGCAAACGCGTCGGCCTCTTGCCCAAGGATAAGGCACCCGCGCGAGAAGGCGCTGAAATCCGCAATCTGGCCGGTGAAAAGGTCGGCATGGTCACCTCAGGCGGCTATGGCCCCAGTGTCGGTGGGCCGATTGCCATTGGCTATGTCGATTTGGCCTTCGCCACTGTTGGCACAGAATTAGATTTGATCGTCCGCGATCAACCCCGCCGCTGGGTCGTCGCGCCCTTGCCCTTTGTTCCTCATAATTACCACCGGAAAGGCTGAAACATGACCACCAAATATACCAAAGACCACGAATGGGTATCTGTCTCTGGCGACATCGCCACTTGTGGCATCACCGCCTATGCCGCCGAACAATTGGGCGATGTGGTGTTCGTTGAATTGCCAAACGTCGGACGCATTGTGTCGCAAGGCGATGAAGTGGCCGTGGTAGAAAGCGTGAAGGCAGCTTCTGACGTTTATGCGCCTGTTTCGGGCGAAGTTGTCGACGTCAATGAAGCCTTGGCTGAGACGCCAGAAGGCGTCAATGAGGCTGCAGAGACGACGGGCTGGTTCACAAAGCTTAAACTGACCGACCCAGCAGAGCTTGATGCCTTAATGGATCGTGCGGCTTACGACACCTATCTGGCAGGTCTTTAAGCCCCATGTATGTGCCGGTTCACAATCAGGTGGACGACCCAGAGAAAGCGTGGGCTTTTGTGAAAGCCCATCCTTTCGCGGTTCTGTGCGTCAACGGCCCCGACGGGCCGGTAATCGCGCATGTGCCCTTGGTTGTGCGCCAAGATGAAGCGTCCGGCACACATGAGCTCATCGGTCACGTTGCGCGCGCCAATCCTTTCCATGAAGCTGTTCCGGCGGACGGTGGGCCTTGTGTAGCCGTTTTCCGAGGGCCCGATGCTTACGTAAGCCCTTCGCTTTATCCATCGAAGCACATCCACGGCAAAGTGGTGCCAACTTGGGCTTATTTGGCTGCAGAAGCGCGAGGGCATTTGCACGTCGAAACTGATCCACGCGCAATGCGGGCTTATCTAGAGCCTGCAACAAATGAGATGGAAGCGGCTGGGGCTAAACCTTGGACAGTTGACGATGCGCCCGCCGATTATATCTCCAGCCTAGAGCGCGGGATCGTCGGCCTAAAAATCCGAGTTACGGCGCTGATTGCCAAACGTAAGATCAACCAAGGTAAGCCACAGGCAGATTTCCATTCAGTGCAAGAGGCATTTGCCGCCTCCGCACATACCTCCCACCAGCTACTTTCCCTTGAAATGCAAAAAGAAAGTCAGAAAACCTGATGCGATATTTGCCCCTTACCCCTTCAGATCGTGAGCAAATGCTCGCCAAAGTTGGCGTTGCGTCGATTGAAGATCTATTCCTCGATGTACCTGAAATCGCGCGCTTGGATGGCCCGATCCATGACTTGCCATTTGCGCAAGGCGAGCTCGCGGTTGAGCGTCATATGCAGCGCCTGTCAAACGCCAGTGTGGCAGCGGGCAGCGTGCCGTTTTTCTGTGGGGCAGGGGCCTACCGCCATGCGGTGCCGGCCAGCGTTGATCATTTGATCCAACGCTCGGAATTTCTAACCACCTACACCCCCTATCAGCCAGAAATGGCGCAAGGCACGGTGCAGACATTGTTTGAATTCCAAAGCCAAGTGGCAGGCTTGCTGGCTTGTGATGTAGCCAATGCATCGATGTATGATGGTTCCACCGCTTGTGCTGAGGCGGTCGTGATGGCGGCCCGCGTCACCAAGCGCACCAAAGTAGTGTTCTCGGGCGGCTTGCATCCCCATTATCGCCGCGCCGCCCGCACCTTGGCCAAGCATTCGGGACTTGAGATTGCCGGTTTGCCAATGGCCATTAATGACGAGGCAGCTGTTTTGGCCGCTGTGGATCAAAATACCGCCTGCGTGGTGGTTCAGTGCCCGAATGTGTTTGGCACGCTGACCGATTTCACCGAACTCGCCAAAGCGGTGCAGGCCAAGGGCGCGTTGCTGATCGCGGTCTTTACCGAAGCAGTTGCTTTTGGTCTCGTTACACCACCAGGCGAAATGGGAGCCGATATTGTGGCTGGTGAAGGCCAGTCGATTGGCAATAGCCTGAATTTCGGCGGTCCTTATGTCGGCCTGTTTGCCACCAAGGACAAATATGTCCGTCAAATGCCCGGGCGCTTGGCTGGTGAGACGGTCGATGCTGATGGCACACGGGGCTTTGTGCTGACGTTATCGACACGCGAACAGCATATTCGCCGCGACAAAGCGACCAGCAATATCTGCACCAATTCAGGGCTTTGCGCCTTGGCCTTTACAATCCACATGACCCTTTTGGGCGACAAGGGTCTCAAGCATTTGGCGCAATTGAACCACGAGGCGGCGTGTGAAACCGCTGACGCGGTGTCCTCAATTGCCGGTGTTGACCTGTTGAGCGAGAGCTTCTTCAACGAATTCGCGGTGCGCTTGCCAGGTGATGCCGCCAAAGCGGTTGAGGCGATGGCAGCGCAAGGTGTGTTGGGCGGCGTACCCTATTCGCGCCTGCGCCAAGAACCCGGCTTTGAGAATGTGCTGCTGATTGCAGCGACGGAAACGACCACGGCTGAGGATATCGCATCCCTCGCTGATACCCTGAAGAAGGTGATTTGATTATGGCTATGAATACTATTGGCCGCCCCACCGCAGCTGTCGCCAATGATGCGGCAGCCCCAACCACCTTTTCCGGCGCGCGTGGCCTATTGCAGCCAACCTCCCTGATCTTCGAGACGGGCTCAATCGACCGAACTGGCGTAGACTTGCCACCTGTCAAAGGCGTGAAGTCGCGGCTGGGCGGTGTGGCGCGCACCACTTCCACCGGTAATCCCGGCCTGTCAGAGCCAGAGGCAGTGCGCCATTATGTGCGCTTGAGCCAACGCAACTATGCCATTGATCTGGGGATGTTCCCGCTGGGCTCCTGCACCATGAAGCATAATGCGCGTTTGAACGAGAAAATGGCGCGTTTACCGGGCTTTGCAGATGTGCATCCGCTCCAGCCGGTTTCGACCGTCCAAGGCGCCTTGAGCGTAATGGACCAGTTGTCGCATTGGTTGATCACCCTAACGGGCATGAAGGCCGTTGCCCTGTCGCCAAAGGCAGGGGCGCATGGCGAGTTGTGTGGCATGTTGGCCATCCGCGCCGCGCTCGATGCGCAGGGCCAAGCCCACCGCCGCCGGGTGCTGGTGCCAGAAAGCGCGCACGGCACCAATCCTGCCACCGCCGTGCAGTGCGGGTTTATCGTGGATGAAATCAAGGCGGCCCCCGATGGCCGCGTCGACCTCAGCGACCTTAAAACCAAACTCGGTGACGATGTTGCTGGGATCATGCTGACCAATCCGAATACGTGCGGTCTTTTTGAGCGCGATATCCGCGAGATTGCGGATTTAATCCACGCAGCCGGTGGCTATTTCTACTGCGATGGCGCGAACTTTAACGCCATTGCAGGCCGGGTACGTCCGGGCGATCTAGGCGTCGATGCGATGCACATCAATCTGCATAAGACCTTCTCCACCCCCCATGGTGGCGGTGGTCCGGGCTCTGGCCCAACAGTGTTGTCCGACGCTTTGGGCCCATTTGCTCCGGTGCCTTACGTGGTTACCCGCACAGACGGCACGTTGGATCTGGTCGAGCATGAAGTGGATAGCGACGGCGAGCCATTTGGCCGCATGGTCGCGTTCCACGGTCAGATGGGCATGTATACCCGGGCTTTGACTTATATGTTGAGCCATGGCGCCGACGGCATCAAGCAAGCCTCAGAAGATGCGGTCCTGAACGCCAATTACGTGCAGGCGTGTTTGAAAGAACATATGAGCCCAGCCTTTGATGGCGTGTGTATGCATGAGGCTTTGTTTGACGATTCTTGGCTCGAAGGCACAGGCGTCACCACGCTTGATTTTGCCAAAGCCATGATCGACGAGGGCTATCACCCCATGACCATGTACTTCCCGCTGGTGGTACATGGGGCCATGTTGATTGAGCCGACGGAAAGTGAAAGCAAGGCGAGCTTGGATGCATTTGTGGCGTCCATGGCGGGCCTTGCCAAAGCAGCCAAGTCTGGCGATACGGCCCGCTTTACCGGTGCGCCCTATCATGCCCCTGTGAAACGCTTGGATGAGACACGTGCGGCTAGAAAGCCTGTGCTCAAATGGAGCCCACCGGTGGAAGCCAACAAGATCGCTGCTGAATAAGCTGATCAGCTTCAGGCTGGCGGCTTCTTTTAAGGAGGCCGTCAGCCGCCGATCGCAGGCTTGCCGCGCAGGCGGGCTGCCAATTTTTGGACAGGCCTATCAAAGCCGACATGCAGGATCCACGCTGCTGCAATTGCAGCCGCTAAGGCGACTGTCAGCAGGATCAGATTGTCCAGTGGCCCCGGGCGAGAGAAGGGTGCTGCCAAGCGGCCTATAGCTGCGAAAACTGGCACATGGATTAGGTAAAGCGCGTAGGACCAATTCCCCAAGGAAACGGACCATTTGGGACTTCTAAAGCCCGAATGTTCCGATCCCACACACCCCCAAACCAACAGAGCGGCAGGCACCCCAAAATAGAACAGTCGTGGCCATTCTTGGCCAAACATGGCGGGTGCATTCTCCCGGATGGCTAACGCGCTGAGCAACATCCAAAAGCCGCCAAACTGCACCATGAGGCGAGGTGTAGGAAATATCCCTCGCTGCGCAATGAGGCCAACGGCGGCCCCAAGGATAAACTCCAGCGTTAAAGGGTGGCGGATCAGCGTGACAAAAGGGTTTTCAGGGCCGGGCACAATACTGGCCGCAGCCGCTGTCAGAATCGCCCAAATCGCCAGTGCCACCGGGAACCAACGTGCAGGCAGGAGTAGCATCAATCCGAACACAAGATAGAACCAAAGCTCGTGGATTAACGTCCAGCCGACCGCATGGAGCGGAAGCTCTTTGTCCGGAACCAGCAGATAGGACTTCCAGAGTTCAGGACTCGAATCATGGCTGGCATAAACCCAGTCAGGCCTGACCATCCAGACGGCTACCAGAGCGGAAAGAACCAGCCACCAAAGCGGATAAATGCGAGCGAGACGGGCAAACCAAAAGCTTGGAAGCGCGGCCGGTTTGCCTTGGTCTGCGCGTGTTACCCAGACCATGACAAAGCCTGAAATAACGAAGAACAGATCAACTCCGCCAAAGCCTGCCAACGCCCAATTGCCGAGCAAGGGCGTGCCGCCGAAGCGGTTTTCCACTGCATGCAAATGCGCAATCGCGACCATTAAGGCCGCGACTCCACGCAAGGTTTGAATGGTAGATAAGGAAAGGATCAGGGGCGGTTTAGCTGTCACCAAGTCCGCCCCTAGAAGCTTGTTCAGCCGAACTTGCTCTCAACAGCAGCAATGCCATTGGCAACCAGCTTTTCACCGGCTTTGCCCTTAACGCTGGCAACCAAGACATGTTCTGCCACGGCCATAGCAGCATTGGATGCAGCTGCGCGGACATCGGAAATAGCAGCTTCTTCAGCGCGACGAATGCGCTCTTCAGCTTGCTTGCTGCGGGCAGCAATTGAACGCTCTAATTGGGCTTCGGCTTCAGCCTTTACCCGCACCGCATCTTCTTCCGCTTTCGCGATGATGGCGGCAGCATCTGCAACAGCCTTGGCGTGTTGGGCCTCATAAGATGCCCACAAAGTTTCAGCCTCTTGGCGCAAGCGCTTGGCTTCGTCCAATTCTTTTGAAATCTTGGACGATTGATCATCCAAAGCCTTGGTCAACATGCCAGGAATTTTGAGATAGATCATGCCACCGACGAAGGTAGCAAAGCCAATGGCGGCGACGAGGGTCGCGTCAAATCCAACTGCCATTATGCTGCCCCTGCGATGGATTTAACCGCCGTGTCGAGCGCCTTGGCCGTTGGCTTGATCCCGGAAACACGTTCCACAATCGCACCGGCCAGTTCGCCGACTGTTTCATTCACGCTGACCAAAGCCGCGTCGCGAGAAGCTGCGATTTTCTCTTCAGCTTTGGCGATTTTGGTATTGGCCTTTTTGGTGGCTGCAGCCTCAGCTTTCGCTGCGGCTGCTTCATGGTCATGGCGGGCTACTTCTACCGTCTTCCGAGCTTGCGCACGGGCTTCGGCTTGGGCCTTCTCAGCTTCTTGGCGTGCTGCCTGAGCTGCTGCAGTTTGTTCTGCCGCTGCCTTTAGGTCACCTTCAATGGCGTTTTTACGGTCAGACAACGTCTTCGCGAAGCGGGGGATAACCACCGCTGCCAACACGATATAGAGCGCGCCAAAGGCAAGCCAGAACCAAAAGATCTGCGAAGAAAACAGGGTCGGGTCAAACGGTGGGAAGCCACCGCTTGCATGCTCGCCTGCTTTACCCGCAGCGTCGACTGCGTGAGATTCGCCAGCCATATTCAAACCACTCCGGGTCTTTGATGAAAGACCAGATTAGAAATCTGGATCAGACCACGAACAACAACAAAATGGCGATCAGCAGCGAGAAGATGCCGAGCGCTTCGGTCACGGCGAACCCGAAGATCAGGTTACCGAACTGGCCTTGAGCGGCCGAAGGATTGCGCATTGCGCCTTCCAAGAAGCTGCCGAAGATGTTGCCCACGCCGATGGCGGCGCCCAACATGCCCAAGCAAGCAAGGCCTGCACCAATGTACTTTGCGGCTTCTGCGTCCATGATGAATTCTCCTGAGGGATTAAGGGACGATAAGAAAAGGGTGACTTAGTGATCGGCTGCGTGCAGCGCGTCATTGAGGTAGATACAGGTCAACATGGTGAACACATAGGCCTGCAGGAATGCAACGAGGGTTTCTAGTGCATAGAGGGCAACCGTCATGACGAAGGGCAAGATAGCCCCGACGGCACCCACGGCTCCTGCCTCGGCCATCATGGGCACGAAACCAGCAAACACTTTAACCAGAATGTGACCGGCGAGAATGTTTGCCCAGAGACGAACGGCATGTGACAGAGGACGCGAGAAGAAGGAAATGATCTCGATCGGAGTCACAATAAGATAAAGCGGCCAAGGAATGCCCGATGGCACAAACAACTTGAGGAAGCCCAAGCCATTCTTGGCAAAGCCAACGATGATCACGGTGAAAAACACCAGAAGGGCCATCATGGCTGTCACAATGATTTGGCTGGTTGGCGTGAAGTTATAGGCAAACAGGCCCACCATATTCACCGTGAAGATGAATAGGAACAAGCTCAAAACCAGTGGGAAGAACTTCTTGACGCCGTCCGAACCTGCCGAGCTGTAGAGCATGTTATAGACAAAACCATAAGCGGTTTCGCCCAAAGTCTGCATCCGGCCAGGTACCAAAGCGGCTTTAGCAGAGCTTGCCAACATGAAGGCGGCAGGCAGTGCAGCACCCAAGACAAGGAATAGGCTCGCGTTCGTAAACGACACATCATAGCCGGCCAACTCCATGGGGATCATGGGGGCTATCTGGAACTGGTGCATCGGATCGCTGGCCACGCCGCTTGTCTCCTGCTTCACGCGTCTTCGTCTAGGTCGTCCTTCAAGCCGGATGCTTGGGGATCAACAGGGTGGGCCTGCGTCATCTGACGCGAGGCCCGAATTAAATTCACCGTGCCGGTCACAAAGCCGAGCGCCAAACCGACCAAAAGGCCCCAAGGCTGCATCGTCAAAACAACATCAACACCATATCCTAAAAGCCCCCCGACCAGAATTGCCGAAGCAAATTCAGAAGCCAGACGCAGCCCCAAAGACATGCCCGACCGATCCACACTTGCCTTTTGCCCGGCATTCTCTCGCTCTTGATGGATCGCAGCCACACGTTTGGCCAAATCATCAAGGGCATCAGAGCCATGTGGGTGTCTAGGGTCAGCCATGAATCAGCCGTACGAACAACAAAAGTGCGGACTTGCCCCCTTGTCGACGCGGGCGGAAACTAGAGGCGCCCTTATCTCAAGTCAACCCGAGCAGATGTGCATCTACGGTTCTGATTTTGATCACTTTTTCGGGATTTTTACAGTGCGATGGTGCAGTGCTTCAAATTTCGATGGATTTCGGCGCAGAAAAATGGGTTTTTGAGGCGGGTTTTGGGGGGGATGGGATGGAAGGAAAGGTTGTCTTCCCCGATGGCGTCAGCCGATCTGGGACTCGGCCACGCCGCCCGTGATCACAGCGATTGTTACCCCCTAAATAATCCCGTTGGCCCGCAACCCTGCAATCTGCGCATCACTGAGGCCCAATAAGCTTTTGAGTTCGGCTTCTGTGTCCGCGCCAAGAGCAGGCGGGGCGCGGCGTGGAACGGGTGGGGTCAGGCTCATTTTGATTGGGTTGGCGACCAGCGGGATCGTTGTGCCGTCGGAGCGAGACATTTCTTGTTGCATCTGGCGGGCGATGACTTGGGGGTCTTGGAAGACTTGATCGATGGTCTGGATCGGGCCGCAGGGAACGCCTGCCTGTTCCAAGATCGTGAGCCAAGTGGCGGTGGTCTTGCTTGCCATGATGGGCAAGAGGCCAGCGATCAAACTGTCGCGATGAGCCACCCGCTGGGCATTGGTTCTATACCGCGGGTCTTCGGCCATTTCGGTCTGACCCGCTGCCGCGCAAAACTGCTGCCATTGGCCATCATTGCCAACAGCCAGAACAATATGCCCATCTTGGCTCGGGAATACCTGATAGGGCGCGATGTTTGGATGGGCATTGCCCAAGCGCTTTGGGGCTTGACCCGAAACCAGAAAATTAGCTGCTTGATTGGCTAGAACGGCTGTCTGACAATCTAGCAAAGCCATATCAATATGCTGGCCTTCGCCCGTGGCCTCGGCGTGGCGCAGCGCGGCCAAAATGGCGATGGTGGCGTAAAGGCCGGTGAAGAGGTCGGCGACTGCCACGCCCACTTTTAAGGGCTCAGCGCCGGGTGTTCCATCCGCTTGGCCGGTGACGCTCATGAGACCGCCTGCAGCCTGAACCAAATAGTCATAGCCAGCGCGCGGCGCGTAAGGACCGGTTTGGCCAAACCCTGTAATCGAGCAATAGACCATTTTGGGGTTGAGCTTGGCGACGCTTTCATAATCGAGGCCATATTTGGCCAAACCGCCAGTTTTGAAATTCTCCACCAAAACATCATGATGCGGGATCAGGGCCCGCAAAATTTCGCTGCCTTCTGGCGTCGTAAAGTCCAAGGTGAAGGAGGCTTTGTTGCGGTTGGCGCAGGTGTAATAAGCGGCATCGCCTTGGGCACCGTTTTCATCGGTCAGAAATGGTGGGCCCCAACTGCGCGTATCATCGCCGACACCTGGCTTTTCAACTTTGAGGACCTCTGCGCCTAAGTCACCCAGCGTCTGGGTCGCCCAAGGCCCAGCCAGCACACGGGATAGATCAAGCACCCGGACGCCTGCTAAGGCGAGGGGGGAAGCTGGCAGGGCGTTTGATTGCAGCGTTTTGGACATAGGTCGCGTTCTTTTCATTTGCTTCTTTGAAAAGATATATCATTGTCAGGCTTGCTGATACTATCGGACGATCTGGAGAGACAATCAATGACAGCGACCAATGATGCGATGCCAACAGACACTAATGTTGGTGTTGGTGAATTTAAAAATGGTTGGCCTGTCGTTTTGTCTTCTGCTGTCGGTATTGGGATGGGGTTGTCTCCACTGCCGTTCTACACCATTGGCGTCTTTGTCGGGCCAATGATCCAACCGATCGAAAAGGGCGGCTTAGGCTTTACGCCTGAGCAAGTTATGTTGGCGCTACCCATTTACACGATTGGCGCGCTGGTCATGAGCCCCATCATCGGATTTCTATCCGATCGGGTTGGGGTCAGAAGAGTTGCCTTGTGCTCTATCGTGTTGTTTGCCTTGTCACTGGTGGCGCTTGGCCTAAACAATGGATCGTTTCCACTCTACGCTGCAACCTGGGCCCTGATGGCGGTAGCCGGAGCTGGCACTCTGCCAATCACCTTTACCAGAGCGGTCAACAATTGGTTCTTTGAAAGGCGCGGCCTCGCCTTGGGCATCGCTCTCATTGCTACGGGATTGTTTGGGACATTGGCCAAACTTCTCGCGCAAGAGGTTACAACCGTTTTCAATTGGCGTGTTGGTTATGCGGCGGTCGCTTTGTTGCCGCTTCTGATTTCGTTCCCGATAGCGCTCATCGGTTTTCGCGACATATCGGATCGATCACCTGCAACTTCTAAAGTCGCAGGGTTGAAAGTCCTGCTCAGTTTAATCGCCGTGCTTGCCTCAATCGCAATGTCTGCTGCAGCGCTCGCCTTTGTGGTGCCTGAGCTTATGCAAAAAGGTCTGAGACCAGAGCTTTTGGCAGCGACTGCATTTGCCTTAGTTGGTCCAGTCCCTGCATTTATGATGCTGTTTGGGAATGTTCGGGACACGAGCTATCAGGGGGGCTCATCAGCGTCAAAGGCAGCGGCAGGTGCTGGTTTGACGGCGAAGCAGGCACTTATGGATTGGCGGTTTTGGCTATTAGCCGTCTCGTTTATCCCTATTTCCTATGCGATTGGTGGGCCAATTCCAAATATCGAACTTGCTTTACAGGCAAAGGATTTTTCTAAGGCCGACGCAGTTGGTCTCGCCTCTTTGATGGGGGTTGCCGTGATCGCCGGTCGTTTGGTAGGCGGCTATTTGATTGACAGATTTTGGGCGCCCGGGATTGCATTTGTTTTCCTAGCCATGCCAGCACTAGCCTTATGGATGCTTGGCGCGCCCGAGATCTCACGAGATCAAGCGATGATCGCCATTTTTATGGTCGGTTTTGGTGCGGGCGTAGAGTATGATTTCATGGCCTATTTGGTCGCCAGATATTTTGGAACCAAGGCCTATGGTGCCATTTATGGCATGCTATACGGCTTCTTCGCACTAGGTGCTGGCTTTGGCCCGGCAGTGTTTGCCGCCGCAATTCGTAAAGGTGATCTGGAGACGTTTTCGGTCTTCCACAATGCCGCTATCATCCTGATCATTGGATCGGCCTTGTTGTTGCTGCTCGGAAAGTACCGGGAGTTCCCGCCGGCAAAGGAAAGCTAGCGGGCGTCTAGGCAGGCCTTAGCAAACACATCCTCAAACATGTGCGTCGTCAGCCGCCCTGTGTTGGTGTTGTAGCGGCTGCAATGATAACTGTCGTATAAGGTCTTATCGCCAATTTGATGGACCGCGCCATGGGCGAACTTATAGGCCGACGGCTTGCCGCCCAGCGCGCGGACAGTTGCATCATGGCTGATTTTGCCGAGGCAAATGAGGCTGGTAAGGTGCCCAAGTGCAGCAATCTGGGCCTTCAAGAAGGGGGCGCATTGGCTGATCTCAGAGGGTTCAGGCTTGTTGGCCGGCGGCGCACATTGGACCGCATTGGTAATCATCGCGCCCTTTAGCGATAGTCCATCACCGGCGTGGGCAGCATAGGTGCCTTCTGACAGCTCAAAGCGCGCTAACGTCTGATACAGTAGGTCGCCCGCCCAATCGCCCGTAAAAGGCCTACCCGTTCGATTGGCCCCAGTGCGGCCAGGGGCCAGACCGACGATCAACAGCCAAGCGCCGTTGTCCCCAAAGGATGGGGCAGGGCCGTTAAACCAGTCTGGGTTCTCAAGTTGATTGGTCGCCCGATAAGCGACCAATCTGGGACAGAGCGGGCAATCGCGCGTGGGTTGCACAGCTTGCTTGCCAAAAGCCGGTTAAGCTTCAGTCTCGCCTTCGAGCTCGTCTTCCATGCCTTCAAGCTCATCGTCGAACTCGTCGGAGAATTCTTCACCTTCAACTGGGCGGCCCGGACGAAAATTAGCACGTGGATTTTCAAAGCCATCCGGACGGGGCGGACGGCCGATCAGCGCCGACAAGTCTGCGAGATCGATAAAGGTATCGGCTTGGCGACGAAGCTCATCGGCAATCATGGGTGGCTGTGTCTTGATTGACGAGACAACCGAGACCCGTGGGCCACGACGCTGAACCGCTTCGATCAGAACGCGGAAATCGCCGTCACCGGAGAACAAAACAATGTGGTCGACATGGGATGCAATTTCCATCATGTCGACGGCAATCTCAATATCCATGTCGCCCTTAACGCGACGACGACCCAAAGTGTCGGTAAATTCTTTCGCAGGCTTGGTGATAACGTTGAAGCCATTATAGTCTAACCAGTCAGCCAAAGGGCGGACGGGGCTATATTCGACATCTTCGAGGATGGCTGTGTAATAGCTGGCGCGAACGAGACGACCGCGCTTCTTGAACTCCTCAAGAAGCTTGCGATAATCAACATCGAAACCCAAAGTGCGCGCTGCTGCGTAGAAGTTTGCACCATCGATAAACAGAGCGATCCGCTCATTGGGATAAAAAGTCATAGTGACGTCGCCTTCCTCTAAACAATTTCATCCAAAAATGCCTTCAGAGCCTTCTGGAATTTATATTGGCCTAGGGTCAAATCTAGGCTTGGGCTCTAATACGCCTCGAGACATTTTACTCGAAACTTTAGAGTTGTTATCACGAAATGGGGACCTTGTCACCAGTTTGTCATCATTTTGGTCAACCAAAGCTTGGCCGCCAAATCTCGGAAAACCCGACTATCTAAATGCCGTTTGCCGCATCGAACCTGCAGACAAGGACCCATTGGCCCTGTTAAGACGTTGCCAAGGAATAGAAGCACAGATGAACCGTGTTCGTTCCCCAGATGATCGTTGGGCAAACAGAACGTTGGACGTAGACATAGTTGATTACAATGGCATTGTTAGTGTCAATTGCAGCTTTTTGACACTGCCTCACCCACGCATTGCAGAAAGAGACTTTGTTTTGCTGCCGCTATTGGAAATTGCCCCACATTGGAGGCATCCAGTTTCAGGCACCCCCGGGCATATTTTGTTGAAACATTTGCAAGAGTCAGAGAATCTCAATCATTGCGTGAGAATAGCTTGAACGCAGGAGGGCATGGCGACTTCATGTGCGTGCAATGGTTGAGAAACGCCAAGACTTCCCGTAAAGAGACTTCTCACTTTCCGACAGGATTAGATATATGGCCCGCGTGACGGTAGAGGACTGCGTTGAACGCGTCCCAAATAGATTCTCTCTGGTTTTGTTTGCAGCGCACCGCGCCCGCCAAATTTCTGGTGGTGCAGCTCTGACGCTCGACCGTGATCGCGATAAAGATCCTGTTGTAGCCTTGCGCGAAATTGCCGACGCTACGGTAGAGACCGAAGAGTTGCGCGATGGCTTGGTAGCTTCACTTCGTGAAGTGCGCCCACATGCAGTCCGCGAAGAAGAAGAGAGCGATCTCTTGGCTTTGGAAGCCCCTGTGCTTGCAACTGAAGACGATGTGCTGCGTGCTTTGCAGCAAGAGCAAGAAGCAGTCCGCGAAGACCCCTATTGATCTTAAAGGTTCACCATGGACGATGGCAGGGCCTCTGAGACGTTAGAAGAATCTAGGGAATTGCCGTTCCCGGCGCAAATCGTGCGGCCTCCTAGTCGGGGCCGCATTTTGCGTCAATATGAGTTGATTGATCGCATCCGGGCCTATGATCCCCATGTGAATGAAGATGCAATCAACCGCGCTTACGTGTTTGCGATGCAGCGCCATGGTAGCCAGTTGCGGGCTTCTGGCGATCCATACTTTGCCCACCCAATCGAAGTCGCTGGAATTCTGACTGAGTTGCGCCTTGATGCGGCCTCCATCATCACAGGCCTTCTGCACGACACGGTTGAAGACACGACCGCCACGACGGCCGAAATTGGCAAGCTTTTTGGCGATGAAGTTGCCCAATTGGTCGATGGGGTGACAAAGCTTTCCCAGCTTGAATTGAACTCAAACCGCACCAAGCAAGCCGAAAACTTGCAGAAATTCATCCTCGCTTTGTCGAAGGATGTGCGCGTCTTGTTGGTGAAATTGGCCGACCGTCTGCACAATATGCGTACTTTGCACTTCATCAAGAAGCGCGAGAAGCGGGAGCGGATAGCCCGCGAAACAGCGGACATCTATGCCCCGTTGGCGCGACGTATGGGGATCCAACGGTTTTCGGGTGAGCTTGAAGAACTGGCCTTCCAATATCTGCACCCAGAAGCCTGCGAGACCATCAACGAACAGTTGGCAAATCTACGCGCCGAACGCTCTGGTGCCGTGGCAGCTGTCACACAAAAGATTAGTTCTGCACTTGAAGCAGCGGGCATTGAAGCCCGCGTGGTAGGTCGCGAAAAGCGTGCCTATTCAGTCTGGAAAAAGCTTGAGCGTAAGTCGATCTCGTTTTCTGACGTCTCCGACCTTTATGGCTTCCGCGTCGTAGTGAAAGATACCGCCCAATGTTACGCAGCCCTTGGCGTGATCCACGAGGCTTGGTCTTGTGTGCCCGGCCGATTCAAAGACTTTATCTCGGTACCCAAGCCCAATGGCTATCGTTCGATCCATACAGGCGTTGTGGGGCCTAGCGCGACATCTGTTGATATTCAAATTCGCTCGGAAGAAATGAACCGGATCGCTGAAGATGGGGTTGCTGCGCACTGGCGATATAAAAATAGCACCTATGGCTACCATCCAATCGCTGGCAAGCAATCCGATCCGCTGGCACCTTTACGTAACTTGGTTGAAATTTTAGAGCATGGCGGCGATCCGGAAGAGTTTTTGGAAAATGCTAAACTGGAAATGTTCCAGGATCAGGTGTTCGCCTTTACACCAAAGGGGGATTTGATCGTTCTGCCCTATGGGGCCACCCCACTCGATTTTGCCTATGCCGTACACACCCGGATTGGCGATACGACCGTTGGTGCAAGGATCAATGGCGAAGAACGACCGCTTCGGACAGCATTGTCCAATGGCGATGTTGTGGAGATTTTACGGTCCGATATGCGCAAGCCCGTGGCGGATTGGGAATCAGTGGCGGTAACCGGCAAGGCAAGATCGGCTATCCGTCGTTTGGTGCGCGAAAGTGAGCGCGAGGAATTTGCGACCTTGGGCCGCCGGTTAGCGGGACATGCACTACGACGCGTTGGCCTCAATCCCGATGATATCAATCTTGAGGATGCGCGCCAGCGACTGAATTACGACACGATGGACGAGCTTTATGCCGCGATAGGTCGGGGTCGTTTGACCGGGGCAAGCCTAGCTGAAGCAGCCGTACCTGGCTTTGTACGTAAAAGTGTCTTGGGTGAGCCAAGGTTTATGATTGATAATGACCATGCGAGCGACTTTGTTCGCGGTTCAGACTTGATGGTCGGCGTCGCCCTCCATTTCATGCCCTGCTGTTCGCCTTTGCCGGGCGACCGGATCGTCGGGGTTCATGTGCCGGATCGTGGCGTGGAAGTGCACACGATCGACTGTGACCATTTGGCTGAGCATGATGCCAATGAAGATCAATGGATTGATCTGGCGTGGACCGATGAAGCCAAGCGCAATGGGTTGGCTATGGGTCGCCTTGTCATGAGTTGTGAAAACACCAAGGGTGTGTTCGCTCAAGTCGGTAAGATTATTTCTGAATGTGATGGCAATATTACCAATGTGCGTGCGCAAAACCGCCGGGAAGACTTTATCGACCTGTTGGTCGATGTCGAAGTTGCGGACTCAAAGCATTTGAACGTGATCGCAGCATCGCTGCGGGCTTTGCCCGTTGTGGTAGATGTTAAGCGGTTACGGGGCTGAACGGACGACAAGGGACACAGCGATGGCAACCTATTTGGTGACTGGGGTGAACCGCGGGATCGGCCGTGCGTTGGTTGAAGGCTTGCTGGCACGTGGCCACACAGTCATCGGCACAACCCGTGACGGACAAGCGCCGTTTGATCATCCAGATTTCCGAGTATTGGCTTGTGATATCGGTGATACGGCGTCGGTTTGCACGGCGGCACAGTCGGTGTCAGAGCCCATCGACGTCCTGATCCAAAATGCTGGCGTCTTCGGCCCGCGCCCGCAGGAACTAGCCGATCTGGCACCCGATGATTTTCTTGAGGTCCTCAATACCAATGTGGTTGGGCCGTGGCGGGTCTTGCAAGCCTTTTTGCCGAATCTAAAGCGCTCTAGACGAGGCCGGGTCTTGATGATCTCCTCTGGCATGGGCCGCTTTTCGGGGTCTTCACAAGGCGCGCCAGCCTATCGTGCGTCCAAGGCGGCCTTAAACAAACTCGTGCAGACATTCGCGCACGATCTAAAAGGTGATGGGCTAGAGAGCGATGGCATTGCAATTGTCGCGTGTCACCCTGGCTGGGTCCGCACCGATATGGGCGGGGCAGGGGCCCAGATTGATGCTAAGGCGAGCGCGGATGGCCTTATTCAACTTGCCGAAAACTTGCAGCTGTCGGGCACTGGTCAATTCATGGACTGGACTGGCCAAACGCAGGGCTGGTGAAACTAGCTTAGAAAGTGATAATGAGAACCTATGACCAATGACGACGTTCTTTCCATCTTCAAGTCAGCCGGTGGCCTCTTGGAAGGCCATTTCATTTTAACATCCGGCCGTCACAGCCGCACCTTCTTACAGAAGGCGTTTGTGTTTATGGACCCGCCCGCTACCCAGTCGCTGTGCAAAGCCTTGGCCGAGAAAATCAAGGACCGGTGGGGGCAAGTTGATTACGTGGTGTCACCAGCCGTGGGTGCGGTCATTCCGGGCTATGAGACCGCACGGCATCTGGGTGCGAAGGCTGTCTATGTCGAGCGCGAAGACGGCAAGTTCCGTTTGCGCCGCGGCTTTACCCTGCCGGCTGAGGCCCGCGTCGTGATTGTCGAGGACATTGTTTCAACGGGTATTTCAGTGCGTGAAACTTTGGAAGCGATCAAGGATGCACCTTGCGTGATTTTGGGAGCTGCCGTGATTGTGGACCGCAGCGCTGGGCGTGCCGATGTGGGCTGTGAACTTGTGGCTTTGGCCTCTATCGAAGTCGAAAGCTTTGCGGCCGATGAGATTCCAGATGATCTGAAGGGCATTCCTGCCATTAAGCCGGGCAGTCGGGCGCTTTCACAGGGCACATCCACATGAGTTTTGACCATCGCTTACGCCTTGGGATCAATATTGACCACGTGGCAACGATCCGAAATGCGCGGGGCGGGCCCCATCCCGATCCGTTGCGCGCCGCCCAGATGGCAGCCTCAGCTGGCGCAGATGGCATCACGCTGCACTTACGCGAAGATCGTCGTCATATTCGCGACGAAGACCTTGAGAAATTTATCGCGCAAGTTGAGTTGCCCATCAATCTTGAGCTAGCCGCTACCGAAGAAATGCTCGACATCGCGCTACGCCACCCCACACATGCGGTATGCATCGTGCCGGAAAAGCGTGAGGAGCGGACAACCGAAGGCGGCCTTGATGTGGCGCGCTTACATAATTCGATTGCGCCCATGGTCCGCAAGCTCGCAGCCGCTGGCCGACGCGTTTCGCTGTTTATTGAGCCTGACCCCATCCAATTAGCTGTCGCTGAAGCTATGGGCGCTCAAGTGGTTGAACTTCATACAGGTGCCTATGCCGAAGCTGCACTTGAAGGACATTTAGCGGAAGCCGAGCAGATTGTTGAAAAGCTAGCGGAAGCGGCGCGGATCGGCACGGCGCGCGGTCTTGAGGTGCATGCCGGTCATGGGCTCACCTTTGATAATGTGAAGCCAATTGCGGCCATTCCAGAGCTGGTTGAATTAAATATTGGTCATTTCATCATAGGTGAAGCAATTTTCATTGGCCTTGAAAATGCCATTGGCCGTATGCGTCGCCTCATGGATGAAGCACGCGCATGATTTTAGGAATTGGCTCAGACCTGTGTCGGATTGACCGGATTGAGAAGACGTTGTTGCGCTTTGGCAGCCGCTTTGAAGCCCGCTGCTTTACAGCAGGCGAACAAGCCCGTGCCAACCGACGCCCAGCCAAACGGGCAGACACCTATGCTAAGCGCTTTGCCGCAAAAGAAGCTTGTTCGAAAGCTTTAGGAACCGGCATGCGGCTCGGTGTTGCTTGGCGCGACATGGAAGTTGTCAATCTGCCAACTGGCAGACCGACTTTGAGTTTGACGGGCGGCGCGCTAAAGCGGTTGCAAGAACTGACACCACCGGGCTTTGCTGCTGACATTCATCTTAGTCTGACCGATGACCACCCTCTGGCTATGGCCTTTGTGGTGATCGGCCTGCGGCCCCTAGAAACAAATTGAAAAGAAACGAATCCCATGGTTGACACAACAAACTCTAAGGCTGCCTCGAAGAAGGCGGTAAACCCAGCGCCAGAAGGCGACAGCCTGATTGAAAGCGTCAAGACCATTATTATGGCCTTGAGTATCGCGCTTTTCTTGCGGATTTTCTTGTTTCAACCGTTCAACATTCCCTCTGAATCTATGCGTCCCGGCCTGTTGGTGGGCGATTATCTTTGGACGTCGAAGTGGGACTATGGCTATAGCAATGCCTCCATTCCGTTCTCGCCCAAGATTTTGAATGGCCGTGTCCTTGGTCAAACGCCAGAACGGGGTGACGTGGTGGTTTTCAAACTGCCTGCCGATCCGCGCCAGGACTACATCAAGCGGTTGATCGGCATGCCTGGGGACCGGATCCAAGTTGTCGGCGGGCAGGTTATTTTGAACGGCACGCCGGTCAAACACGAGATGTTAGAGCCTGAGACCATTACCGAACAGAATGGTAATATTCGAACGACAACGCGCTTTCGCGAAACCCTGCCGAACGGTCGCAGCTATGTGACCTATGATTTTGAAACCAATGGCATGTTTGACGACACCCAAGTCTTTGTGGTGCCCGAAGGCCATTATTTCATGATGGGTGACAATCGCGATAATTCGACCGACAGCCGGGCTGATCCAATCCTGCAATCTGGTGTTGGCTTCGTGCCAGCTGAAAACCTCGTCGGTCGTGGCCGGATTGTGCTGCTGTCATTTGATGAGACTACCCGTATCTATCTGCCTTGGACGTGGTTCACAGGTCTGCGGTGGGATCGGCTCGCTGTCCCCATTCGATGACGCGAGACGCTAAGCTTCACGCGCTACAAGAGAAGATCGGATATCATTTTTCAGACCGATCCCTGTTAGAGCGCGCCTTTACCCACAAGTCGCGCGGCGATGGTCAGCGGGGCTTTGCCCACAATGAGCGCTTGGAATGGCTCGGCGACCGGGTTTTAGGCCTTATGGCGGCCGAGCGCCTGTTTGAACGTCAAGGTCGCGCCGAAGAAGGGGAGCTGACCCGGCAATTCAATGCCGTCGTGTCTGGCAAGAATTGTGCAGAGGCTGCGCGCAGCATTGGCATGGCTGAGCTGATGGTGGTTTCTCGCGGTTTTAGCGCTGATGCGGTTGCTGAAAACGATTCCATTCTGGGTGACGCGTTTGAGGCCTTGATGGCTGCCCTCTGGCTGGATGGCGGTCGACCCGCGGTTCAGGGCTTGTTTGAGCTTGCTTGGGAGGCCGGTCAGCAAGAGCCATCTGGGCTTCATCGCAATCCAAAAAGTGCGCTTCAAGAGTGGGCGCAGAAGCGCGGCTTCCCGCCGCCAGTTTATCAGGTGCTAGAACGCGATGGCCCTGACCATGCGCCTCGTTTTGTGATAGAGGTCAAAGCTGGGACCCATGTTGCAACAGCAGAGGGATCTTCGAAACAAAATGCAGAGCGGGCCGCGGCCCAAGCGCTTCTGAAGCAAGGCGGATTACGTGTCTGAGAATAGTGAAACTACACCCATCCCAGCAGGGCCAGAAAAAGCCCGCTGCGGCTTTGCCGCCATTTTGGGTGCGCCAAATGCTGGCAAATCAACCTTAGTCAATGCGCTTGTTGGGCAGAAGATTTCGATTGTCACCCAAAAGGTACAAACTACCCGCTTCCCAGTGCGTGGCGTTGCCATTCATGGCGATGCGCAGATTGTTCTCGTGGACACACCGGGCGTGTTTACGCCCAAGCGGCGCCTTGATCGCGCTATGGTCGCTTCTGCCTGGGGTGGGGCAGCCGACGCCGATGCCTTGGTTCACGTGGTTGACGCGCCAGCCGCCAGCCGGATGGCAGAAAATCGCGGTGATGGCAGCGACAAGCGAACGTTTGAAGATGTGCAGCAGGTCATTGAGGGCCTGCAAAAGCAAGGACGCAAGGCGATCTTGGCACTAAATAAGGTCGACGTCCTTGAACGCGCGAAACTGCTCGATCTATCGCAGGCCTTCTTTGAAAAGGGCGTCTATGATGAGGTGGTGATGATCTCAGCCCTGAAGTCCTCCGGCCTCAAGCGCCTCAATGATCTGCTGACTGAGCGTATGCCATTAGGGCCGTGGCTCTATCCTGAAGAGCAAGTGGCTGACACGCCGATGCGAGTGATGGCGGCCGAGATCACGCGCGAAAAGGTGTTTCTGCGTCTGCATGAGGAATTGCCCTATCATGCAACCGTTGAAACCGATGCTTGGACAGAGAAAAAGGATGGCTCGGTTCGCATCGACCAGACCCTCTATGTCATGCGAGACGGTCACAAAGGCATCGCCATCGGTAAAGGCGGTGAGACCTTGAAATGGATATCGCAAAACGCACGCAAAGATATTGCCGAAGCGATTGAAAGGCCGGTCCACTTGTTCCTGCACGTCAAAGTGCGTGAGAATTGGATTGACGAGCGCTCGCATTATACCGCTTTGGGTCTCGACTTCGATGCCTAGAGGTCGCCCATGAGCGCGTGGACAGGCAATGCAATCGCCTTGTCGGCGCGACGCTTTGGCGAGAATGACGTCATTCTAGATGTCTTAAGCGACCAAGTCGGCCGGGCTTCGGGCCTTGTCTATGGTGGCGCAGGCAAGCGCAAGCGCGCGTTGATTGAGCCTGGTACCCGCTTGCATCTGGCGTGGAAGTCACGCCTCGAAGATCAGCTTGGCTTCTTTGATGAGATGGAGGGCAGGGGCGGCGGCCCTGCCGATGTGATGGATGATGCCGCCGCTCTGGCCGCACTTTCGTGTGTGGCAACCCTTCTTTTGGAAGTAGCGCCAGAGCGTCAGCCTTGTGTCGGCCTGTTTGAAGCGACCGAGATTTTGCTCCAAGCCCTCAGCGACAGCCAGGGTTGGCCAGCCCTTTATATTCGTTGGGAAATGGGGCTTCTGGCCGAAATGGGCTATGGCTTAGATTTGTCGCAATGCGCCCTGACAGGGTCACCTGACGACCTTGCTTGGGTGAGCCCAAAGACAGGGCGGGCAGCATCGCGCGCAGCAGGTGAGCCGTTTGCTGACAAACTGCTGGTGTTGCCGCCTTTTTTGTTGGGCGGACAAAATAGACCGGTGAGCGGGGATGTCGCGGACGGGTTTGCCCTGATGGGGTATTTTATCGAGCGCGAATTGCTCAACCCCGTGCGAAAGACCATGCCAGAGGCGCGCGCACGTCTTATCTTTGCTTTGGGAAAGACCGGCCGCTTGTAGAGCTTAAGCGGCTTTGGCGTTGGTCAATTCTTCTTGGCTGACCCGGTTGCGACCATTACGCTTGGAAGCATAGAGCGCTGCATCGGCGCGCTCGACCATATCGGCTGGCTTCTCAGTCTGACGGCGTTGGGCGACCCCCAGCGAAATGGTGATTTTGCCAAGGTCTTCGTTTGAAGAGCGACGCACCAGACGTTTGCCTTCGACAGTTTGGCGGATTTTTTCTGCAATCGCCATGGCTGTTTTCCGGTCCGTCATCGGCGCAATCATCGCAAATTCTTCGCCACCCACGCGGGCGACAACGCCGCCTTTAGGCTTTGCACGGTCCATAACGGTCGCAACAAAGCGGATAACTTGATCGCCAGTCTGATGCCCGAACGTGTCGTTAATACGCTTGAAAAAGTCGATATCGGCCATAATGATGGCCACAGGGCCGGCACCTTGATCGGATGCAACGCACATGTCGGCAAGACGGCTATCAAATTCTTTGCGGTTTGCTAGGCCCGTTAGTGAGTCCGTTGCGGCTTCAATCCTCACTTGTTCTAACTGCACGCGTAGAGCTTCAATCTCAACGCTGGATTCTGCAAGCTTGGTTTCAAGGTGCCTTGATTGAGTAGCCATTTCACCAGTTGCGCTGACCAGACCATCGACCAAATCACGGGTTATGAGCGGGCTGTCCGTTTTAGCCAGTTCTTGCTTGGCCACTTCCAATTTTTCGCCATAGGCCTTGGTTTTGATCCCGGCCGTCACCAAGCCTTTGCGGACATCTTCCATTTCGGCGGCAATTTTGCCACCAGCCTTAATCAAGCGCGAGCCAATGGCGATGTCTTCAAAATACTTGATGTAAAGCTGGTCGCAAACATCGTCGTCAATCACACGTTTCGCTGCGATCATCATCTCAAGCTCAGCGCGCAACTCTGCATGTATTGAGGAGTGATAAGCCAACCATACGGCGTAATTTTCGGGCGACGGCGTGATTTTTCGCTCTTTCAGCGACGTCACCGCAGCATCCGCTATCGCCATTCCTTGTTCGCCGACTAGGTTTTCAACCACTTTTTCCACCGCAGACCTATTGCTTCTGAATCAATGTAAACGCGCCAGTGTGGATATTGCGTAAACGCGACGACTTATTTTACTTGTAGGCTTGGAAAAAACTGCAATTCGTGCGCATAGATAGGGCCTATAAAACGCCGCGCGGCGCAAATAAAAGACTTAGGGAGCCAGCATCATGAACGACATGACCTTCTCAGCACGTGGAGACAGCGAAACCATCGCGAGATTGAACCAGATTTTAGCCCTTCAGAAGGCCGCCCAATTGCGTGATGGGATTCCCTCAGCGGAGGTGCGGATCAACCGAATTGATCGCTGCATTGGATTGTTGGTCGATCATGCGGAGCAAATCGTCGATGCTTTGTCAGAAGATTTCTCGTGCCGCGCACGTGAGACCAGTCTGGTTACGGATGTCGCCAGCTCGCTCGGCCCCCTTAAGGATGCCAAGGCAAATTTGGCCAAATGGATGCGCCCTGAAAAACGCAAAACCTCGCCCTCGCTCTTAGGCTTGTTGGGCGCAAAGGCTGAAGTCCGCTATCAGCCCAAAGGCGTTGTCGGCATCATCGCTCCATGGAACTTCCCCGTAAATCTGACATTTGGGCCCCTCGCGCAGATTTTGGCTGCTGGCAATCGTGCCATGATCAAGCCATCGGAATTGACGCCTGTCACATCAGAATTGATGCGCCAGATGTTTGCGAAAGCCTTCTCGGAAGAAGAAATCGCGGTAATTACAGGTGGGCCTGATGTCGGCCAAGCTTTCTCGCGATTGGCTTTCGACCATATGATTTTTACTGGCGGAACCTCAATTGGCCGCCATATCATGCGCGCAGCTTCTGAAAACCTTGTTCCGGTGACCTTGGAATTGGGTGGGAAGAGCCCCGTGATCGTGTCACGCTCCGCCGATGTGGCGACGACTGCAGACCGGATTATGGCTGGCAAGACCCTGAACGCTGGCCAGATTTGTTTGGCACCTGACTATTTGTTGGTACCTACTGAAAAGCGGGACGAGTTGGTCGGTGCGATGACTAAGTCCGTCACCGCCATGTATCCGAAGCTACGCGACAACCCAGACTATACGGCCATCATCTCACCGCGCCACTTTGACCGGATTCAAGCTTTGCTGACCGATGCCAAGGCAAAGGGTGCGACAATTGTGGAGATTAATCCTGCGGGTGAGGACTTCTCGACACAGAATGGCCGCAAGATTCCGCCAACTTTGGTCCTCGACACCACCGACGACATGAGCATCATGCAGGAAGAGATCTTTGGCCCGGTTCTTCCGATCAAAACCTATACCGACGTCAAAGAGGCCGTCGGCTATGTGAATGCTAATGATCGTCCGCTTGGCTTGTACTATTTTGGTGCTGACCCAAGCGAGCAGGACTATGTGTTGACCAACACCACGTCAGGCGGGGTTACAGTCAATGACGTGATCTTCCATATTGCGATGGAAGATTTGCCATTCGGTGGTATCGGCCCATCTGGCATGGGATCTTATCATGGCCATGACGGCTTTAAAGAATTCAGCCATGCCCGGTCGGTGTACAGCCAATTGAAAAAGGATTTGGGGCCGATGAAGGCCTTGCGGCCACCTTACGGCAAAGGCGTTCGCGACTATATCGCCAGTCAAATCAAGCGCTAAAACGCTACTTGTAGGCATAAAAAAAGCGCGGGACCCAAAGGTCTCGCGCCTTATTCTTTTGAGCCAGACTTAGCCCTATGGTTTGATCATTGAGAAATGGCCGACATCGATGCGGCCAGTCCGGAAACCTGCCTCGCAATAAGCCAAATAAAAGCGCCATAATTGCTTGAACCGCTCATCAAAGCCCATATCTTTAATGTGGATCCATTCTGCCAAAAAGGTCTTCGCCCAAGCAGCCAATGTGTCGGCATAGGACAGACCGAAAGCTGCCGTGCTCTGCCAAACCAAACCAGCCCGCGCCACTTCCAACTTGAGACGGGGCACGCTCGGTAACATGCCACCCGGGAAGACATAGCTTTGGATGAAGTCCGCGCGGCTGCGATATTCTTCAAACAAGCGCTCATCAATCGTGATGATCTGCAGGCCAGCTCTACCGCCGGGCTTCAAGACCGAATTGACCTTATCGAAATAGGTCGACCAATATTGTTCGCCGACCGCTTCGAACATTTCGATCGACACAACCGCATCAAATTGACCCTTGATATCGCGGTAATCCATCAGCTGGATTTCAGCCAGATCGCTTAAGCCCGCCTTGGCCAAGCGCTCGGTCGCATATTTGTACTGTTCTTCCGAAATGGTGACGCCGGTAACACGCGCGCCATACTCGCGGGCAGCGAACTCGGCAAAGCCGCCCCAGCCGCACCCAATCTCGAGTACATGCTGGCCAGCCTTAAGGCTGACTTGCTCTGCCAACGCACGATACTTGTTCATTTGTGCGCTGGTCAAATCCTGACCGTCGTTTTCATAGACGGCGGATGAATAAGTCATGCTGGGATCAAGCCAACGCGAATAGAAATTATTGCCCAGATCATAATGGGCTAGAATATTTTTCTTTGAGCCAGTTTTGGTGTTGCGCTTCAAAAACTTGTGACGGAAATTATTGATCACCGCCCACAAGGGGCCGCCGATCAACAACTTCGGCATCAAATCAAGGTTGGAAGAGAAGACTTCTAGCAAAACAGCAAGATCTGGTGTGTCCCACTCACCAGCCATCAAGCCTTCTGCAAAGCCAATATCACCTTGAGCGGCAACACGCTTGATAAAACTGAAGTTTATGATTTGAAGTACGGCACTTTTGCCGGGCTTTTCTCCTTGGAAAAGTAGTTTGCGACCATCCGGTAACCATACCCAAATTTCGCCTTCCACAATGTTGCTCATCGCCACGGCCGCCATTTTAAAGGCCATGGGGACTTGGCGAAGTTGGCGCGCCAGCTTTGGCGTCATGATCACTTTATTGGCGTTTTGATCGTCACTCATGGGGCGATGGAATCCTGCTTAATCTGGCAACACTGGCGGAAATGGGCGGTTTCGGTTTGTGGTAATAGCGTGCACCTTTTACCAATAATTTCAAGGCCTCCCAGTGAATGCCTAAGACAACCTTGAACGTCAAGAATGGTATGGAAAAAAATGCGCGTGCTAGGTTTTTGTCATTCAGTGTTTCTCTACGCAATTTCAGCGAGGCCAGATGATCTCGAACTGCATCCGCATATTTATCGATCGTCAACGAGAGCGTCGCGCCGCTGGTGCGCAGGGTAAACGCATATCGGCCTGACACATCGAAGAAAGGTGAGACGTGGAAGATTTTATCGGCTTCTTGGTGCTCAACCCTATGTCCGCTTGCAGGGGCGACATAGCTATGCGTTTCGCCAAAGGTGTTGTTCACCTCATAAATTACGGCGGCTAAGCTAAGATCGCGATGATAGGCTAAGAAAACCGAGATTGGATTGAAGACAAATCCAAGGACACGCGGGAAGGTCAATAGATGAATTGGCCCGCCGTCATAGGCAATATTGGCTGCAGACAATTGAGATTCAGCCCAAATCCTCAAAGGCGCGCCCGTTCGATCACCGTGGTCCTTGTCATAAAAGGCCAGTGGCGCAAGCCGATTGTGCGCCATCCATTTTAAACCTTGAAATTGCGAACCCGGATCATCCACATCAATCAAGATCTGATACAGGTCATAGGCCAAGCGATGCTCAAACGGTTGGAAGCGGACGTGGATCGTCCGGCCTCGCATCAGTCCAAGGTTGGTCATCTCGGTCACAATGCCGGTTCTACTTTCGGTGCGGGTTCATCTTGGGTCATAGCCACAGTCGTATGCGATACCGAGGGCAATTCGCGCACAATGTCGTCATCAACGAAGGTCCAAGGGATTTGACCGCCCAGTTTCAGGGCGACCCGCAGGCCCGCCCGCAGACCGTCTTCATGGAAGCCATATCCCTGCCAGGCCCCGGCAAACCAAGTCTTGTTGACGCCTTGGATTGACAGAATTTGGCGTTGCGCTTGTGCCGCTGGGGCGTCAAATTGTGGGTGGGCATAGTTGAAGCGGGCAAAGACATTGGCCTCATCGATAGGCTTTGCCGGGTTCAAGGTTACAAATAGCGGACAATTGCTGTCTTGGCCTTGCAAGCGGTTCATCCAATATGTCAGCTCGATTGGCGCATCAGGATCACCCCGCGAGACATTCCAACTCGCCCAAGCCGCTTTGCGGGTTGGCATATAGCTGGCGTCTTTGTGCAAGATCGCTTCATTTGGCGCATAGCGGACGGCCCCCAGAATCGCGGTTTCTTGAGGGGTCGCATCGGCCAATAGGGCAAGGGCTTCATCGGAATGGCAGGCGAGAATGACCTCATCGAACCGGTGCGTGGTTCCACCTACAACCACATCCACGCCGTCTGCGTCGCGACGCACGTGCGTTACGGCAGATTGCAAGCGGACGCGATCTCCCAGAGCTTGCGCAAACTTTTCGACATAGCGGCGCGAACCACCTGTAACGGTGCGCCAATTGGGTCGTTCAAAGTGGACGAGACGGTGGTTGTTGAAGAAACGAACAAAGCTTGCGGCGGGATAATCCAGCATGCCCTTCTCAGGCGTCGACCAGATGGCCGCGCCCATTGGCACGAGGTAGCGTTCTAAAAAGCGCTGAGACAGCCCCAGCTTGGCGCTGTATTCGCCCAAGCTCATGGTCTGAAGCGCTGGATCTTGAACGTCCTTTTGGGCTTGCGAGTTAAAGCGCATCATATCGGCCAACAGCGCCCAGTGGCTCAGATCAAAGGCATTGCGCTTCCAAGCAAAATAGCCGGATGCACCATCTGAACCCCATTCACTGCCAGGGCGGCCGTCGCGCACCGAAAAGCTCATATCCGACTGTTGGGTGGGTACATTCAGGGCTTCAAATAGCGCAATCAGATTAGGGTAGTTCAGGGCATTATAGACGATGAAGCCTGTATCGACGTCCAATGTCTTGTCACCATAATCGACCGTCACGGTGTTGGAATGGCCGCCTAAACGCGCTTCCTTTTCAAACACAGTCACCTCATGCTGGTCCTTCAAAGCCCAGGCGGCAGAGAGACCCGTAATCCCAGTGCCAATGATCGCGATCTTCATACTAGGTCTCCGGAGGTGTTCTGTTTGAGGCTGGCAAGGGCATCTAAGGCGCGCTTGCGGCCTTTTTCATGATTGACGATGGGCAAGGGGTAGGTCTGCCCTAAACGTACCCCGGCCATGCGAAGCGTTTCGGTCGGGCATTCAAACGGGCGGTGAAGGTACTTGTTGGGTAGTTTCGCCAGTTCTGGCACCCAAGCGCGCACATAGTGACCCTCTGGGTCAAACTTTTCGCCTTGCGACATCGGGTTGAAGATACGGAAATAAGGGGAGGCATCGGCACCACAGCCGGCAACCCACTGCCAACCCGCTGCATTATTGGCGACGTCAGCATCCACCAATGTGTCCCAGAACCAAGCTTCGCCCACGCGCCAATCTTCCAACAAATGTTTGACCAAGAAGGAAGCAACAATCATGCGAACACGATTATGCATCCAACCTGTCTTCCATAGTTGACGCATACCTGCGTCCACAATGGGGTAACCTGTTTGTCCGCGTTGCCAAGCCCGCTGTGCGGATGGTTCGTTTTTCCATGGAAAGCTGCGAAACGCTTCCTTCCAACTCTCCTGCGGGAAATCCTCATAGTGGTAGATCAATTGGGTCGAAAACTCGCGCCAGCCGAGCTCAGATAGAAAGACTTGGCCGTCGTGTGACAGGGCAGGCTTGGCGCGCATGGCTGCACGCGCGGCATTCCATACCCGGCGGATAGAGATTTCGCCAAAATGCAGGTGTGGAGATAGAAACGAGGTCGCAGGTTTGCTCGGAATGTTTCGTCCTTCGCCATAGCCCAGAAGCGCATTTTCGATGAAATGAGCCAGCCGCTTTTGGGCACCGGCTTCACCGGGCTCCCAAGTTTCAGCCAGACCGCTAGACCAATCCGGGGTTTTGGGCAGTAAGTTCCAGTCTTCCAATGAGTCTGATTGGAGATCAGGTGCGTTATGGACTGTTAAGGGCGGGGTAGGGGCAACAAGCTCTGCCCAAGCATCACACATTGGCTGGGCCGCTCTGAAGAATGGCGTGAAGACTTTGAAGGCACCTCCGGCTCCGGTTTTAACTTCCCAAGGTTCGGTCAGAACGTGCGCTTTGTGGCTGCCCACGTCGATGCCCAAATCCGTCAGCTCCGCCTTGATACCTGCATCCACTGGCCTCGACCACGCATAATAGCGCCGGTTCCAATGTATAGCGTTAGCGCCTAAATCCTTGGTTAGGGCGGGAATGAGTTTGCGCGGGTCGCCGCGCTTAAGGATCAAACTAATCCCGTGGTCGGCAAGGTCAGCCTTTAGGCGGGTGAGGCTGTGATGCAGCCACCACTTTAAGGCCCCGCCAAGCGGTCTGCCCAAGTCGTCGCCGGTTTCAAGAATATAGACCGCACAGACCGGGCCAGCTTGGGCAGCGGCAGCCAAAGCGGGATGATCATCTATCCGTAAGTCATCGCGAAACCAGACAAGAGACGGGCGCGCAGCGGGGGAATGGCCGGATGTGGCGGATTGCATAATACCATCTACGTGTGAAGCGTGGGGTCGGATTGCTGGTGGCTGCTTAAGGTAAGATCAGGCCTAGGCCCTGTCTTAGTCCGACGATTTCACCAACACATAGGTTCCAGGCGCGTCGCCAATAACTGCCACGTCATGATCTCCCGGCACGCGCGCTGGCACCTGTGGCCCAGAACGCTCGCCTAACCACTTTGCCCAATCTGGCCACCACGAGCCCTTATATTCAACCAGTTGCGCCTGCCATTGGTCGGACGTGTCTGGCAGTTCGGTCATGGTTTCGGGCGGCAGCCAGTGTTGGTACTTTTTTGCTTCTGGATGGTTGATCACCCCAGCAATATGACCAGACCCCGCAAGGATCATACGAACTGGCCCACCAAATAGCTTAGCCCCACGAAAGATCGACCGCCAAGGTGCGATGTGGTCCTCTTTGGAGGATTGCATATAGATGGGCGTATCCACGTCCTTGAGGTTCAAAAGATAACCCGACAAGGTCATCTCACCCCGGCTCAAGCGGTTCTGGCGGTAGAAATTGTCGAGATAATAGAGATGCAGCGCCTTTGGCATCCGCGTCTGATCAGCATTCCAGAACAAAAGGTCGAACGGCTTTGGGTCTTTGCCCATCAGATAATTATTGACCACAAAGGACCACACAAGGTCATTGGCGCGCAGGAAGTTAAAGGTCTCGCCCATCACGGTTGCATCAAGTACGCCACCAGCATGTTCAATCTCATCCTTGATATACTGGATGGCCGCATCATCCGTGAAGACCTTAAGGTCGCCCGCCTCTTCAAAGTCGGATTGGGAAGCAAAGAAGGTGGCCGTATTGATCCGCTTATCGCCAGTTTGCGCCATCACCGCCATGGTGGAGGCCAGAAGCGTGCCGCCGATACAATAGCCGACAGTATTGACCTTATCTTGACCCGTCGCACGCGTGACCACGTCTAGCGCTTCATAGATGCCAAGACGGGAATAGTCTTCAAACGTCTTTTCGGCATGTTCAACACCGGGATTAAGCCACGAGACGACGAACACACTGTGACCTTGCTCGGTCAGCCATTTCACCATGGAATTATCTTGGCGCATGTCCAGGATATAAAATTTATTGATCCAAGGCGGAAAGAATAGGATCGGTGTCGCAAAGACCGTCGGCGTCACTGGATCATATTGGATGATCTCTAGAATTTCGCCGCGATGGATAACTTTGCCCGGCGTGATCGCGATATTTTCGCCGATCTTGAACGGCCGCTCATCGACTTGGGCCGGGGTAAGGCGACCTTGCCCGCGTTTGAGGTCTTGCTCGAGATTGGCCAACCCGCGCAAAACACTTTGACCGCCGGTGCGTAACGCCTCGCGCAGCGCGACCGGATTGGTCATCAAGAAGTTGGATGGGGCAAAGGCGTCGGCGAACTGCTTGTTGAAAAAGGTCGCCTTGCGGCGCGTCATATCGTCGATGCCATCGACATGATCAATCAGGCCGGTGAACCAATTTGCTGTGTGCAAATAGGTTTTCTGTAAAAGATTGAACATAGGCAGCTTGTGCCAGTCGGGGTCTGCAAAGCGCTTATCGGCATATTTCGGGTCTGGCTTGGTCTCGGCCGTGCCATCATTCAAACTCGATTTGATGGAGTCAGCCCAGATTTCGGCATAGCCTTGCCATAGCTCTTGATGGGCGGCCATCAGCTTTTCGGGGTTGCCTGCAAGGCGCGTCGCTACATCGGCAGCATAGGGCGCAAGGCCATAAGGGTCGGCACGAAGGGGGCGCGCATCCTCGGCCATCACCCCGTCAACGGCGGATGCGCCCAGCGCACCCATGCGGGTGACCGCATCGCCCAAGTTCCGAGTCAGAGTTTCAAGGGTTTCGAGATTCTGCGCCTGCAGCGCATCCATCAGTCCGTCAGTTTCAGGAACCTTCGAGGTGGGGCGTTCTGTTTCAGGCTTTGGAGGGGCCTTCTCAGCATCCTGGCCATCCGATTTCTGTTTAGCCATTATCCTTGCCCCGTCATTTCTGCCAATTCGCCGCGATTATCATGAATTTATGCACTCTTTGCCTTGCAGCAAACACCGCAGCGGCGCAATAAAACACTGTAGCGATTTGCGGTGGGAACTTCCACTGCTTATGGCTCTAACCCATTAGTGGCAGTATGGCACATTTGGCGTGTCATGTCCGTGCCGCTCACCTTGATGTGACACAGGAAAGTGCTGCGGCGATGCCGATTAACGCGACACCAGCCCACGTTCACCCTAAGCGCTACTCGTGGCGCAAGCCGAAGGTGATTGCGCTTGGGCTCCTCTTTGTGCCGCTCTGCGCGTGTCAAACACTTGGCCAAGAAGAAGGCTTCCTGCCAGACACAATCCGCTCAGCCGGTGCCGTGTTGACGCCGAGAGACTATCCAGATTTAACGAAAATCCCTGATGCCCCAAAAGATTTGCCGAGCCAAAAGGCATGGGCAGCTCTGCAGTCTGGTTTACAGGCAGATGCCAAGCGTCTCGACGCCAACCCTAATTCCAAGCCAATTCCCGCTGGCGAAATTGACCAGACTTGGGCAAAGGCAGCAAAGCAAGCCATTGATTCCAATTCTGCCTCTGCACAAACCGCGCAAACTGAGGCGGAGTCGGACGCTTGGGCCGCGGCTGCACGAGCTAAGATGGAGGCGGATATTGCGCGTCTGCCTCCAACCTAGTTTCGCGCTATAGAGCATCTTTCCCGATAAAAAGGGGGCAAATAGTCCCCAGATGAAATAAAGGTTTTCCGCCATGATCGGCGATTTTTATAAAATTAAGCGGCTTCCTCCTTATGTGTTTGAGGAAGTCAATAAACTCAAAGCTCGTTTGCGGGCGAATGGAACTGACATCATCGACTTTGGTATGGGCAATCCTGATTTGCCGGTGCCAGAGCATATTGTGGAAAAGCTGGTTGAGACGGCGCGCAAGCCACGTAGCAATCGCTATTCAGCATCGCGCGGTATTCCGGGGCTGCGTCGGGCTATGGCGGGCTATTATGATCGGCGGTTTGGCGTCAAGCTTAATCCAGACACCGAGATTGTCGCGACTTTGGGTTCGAAAGAAGGCTTTGCAAACCTAGCACAAGCCATTTGTGCGCCCGGCGATGTGGTAATTGCCCCCAATCCTTCTTACCCCATTCATGCCTTTGGCTTTATCATGGCTGGCGGCGTCATTCGCTCGATCGAAGCCCACAGCCCAGAACAATATTTGGCAGGCATCAGCCGGGCCGTGCGCCATTCTGTACCGCCACCAATTGCGATGATTGTGTGCTATCCCGCCAATCCAACCGCCCAAGTGGTAGAACTCGACTTTTATAAAGAGGTCGTAGCGCTCGCCAAAAAGCACAATATGCTTGTGATTTCCGATATGGCCTATTCGGAAATCTATTTCGATGAGTCCAAGCCCCCACCAAGCATTCTGCAAGTCGAGGGCGCAAAGGACGTGGTGGTTGAGGTCAACACCTTGTCGAAAACCTACTCGATGGCAGGTTTCCGCGTCGGCTTCGCATTGGGCAATGAGCGCGTGATCGCTGCGCTGGCTCGTGTGAAATCCTATTTGGACTATGGCGCTTATACGCCTGTGCAGGTTGCGGCGGTCGAAGCCCTGAATGGACCGCAGGATTGTGTGGCAGAGATGCGGGCGATTTATAAGGCGCGTCGTGACGCATTGATTGACTCCTTCTCGCGGGCGGGCTGGGATGTTCCAGAGCCGCAAGCTTCGATGTTTGCTTGGTCCTTGATCCCTGAGAAATTTAGAGGGCTCGGTTCAGTTGAATTCTCCAAGCGATTGGTGGAAAAGGCTGGCGTCGCTGTCGCCCCTGGCGCAGGCTTTGGCGAGTACGGGGATGAATATGTGCGTATTGCTCTGGTAGAGAACGAGCAACGAATTCGCCAAGCCGCGCGCGCCGTGCGGAAGTTTTTGACCGAGGAGAGTGGGTCGCTTTAGACCCACATTCTGATCTAGTCGTAATGAACAGGCATTTATGCCTGATAGAGAGATTTACATGGGTGTCTTGAGAATTGGGATTGCCGGCCTCGGCACAGTCGGTGGCGGGCTTTTAAAGCTGGCATACGGGCAGGGGCCCTTGGCGTCGACCGTGAAAGTGACAGGGGTTTCGGCCCGCACCAAAGGTCGTGCGCGTGAAGTCGACATTTCTGGTATCGCTTGGTTTGATGATCCTGTCGCACTGGCAAGCAGTCCAGACATTGACGTGTTTGTTGAACTGATGGGCGGCTCTGAGGGTAGCGCTAAGGCTGCTGTTGAGGCCGCTCTTAAAGCTGGCAAGCATGTAGTCACGGCCAATAAAGCGCTGTTGGCAGAGCATGGGGCAGCCCTTGCCGTACTCGCAGCCAAGCATGGCGCAGAGATTCGCTATGAGGCTGCCGTGGCTGGCGGCATTCCTGTGATCAAAGCCCTGCGTGAAGGCTTGGCTGCCAATCATATCACCGCCGTCAGTGGTGTCTTGAACGGCACGTGCAATTACATCCTCACCGAGATGGACCTAACAGGGCGCAGCTTTGTCGAGGTTTTGGCCGATGCACAGCGCCTTGGCTATGCTGAAGCCGACCCGACACTTGATGTCTCTGGCGCGGATGCCGGGCATAAGCTGGCCATTCTGTCTGCGATTGCCTTTGGCGGCGCACCAAATTTTTTCGCCTTGCGCCTTGAGGGCATCCAAGCGATTGAGCCGATTGATTTGGAAAGCGCTAAATTTCTTGGCCGCCGCGTAAAGCTACTGGCCAAGGCTGCCCGTGTTGGCGACAGCGTCGTTCAATCCGTACGCCCAACTTTATTGGCGCAAGATCACCCAATCGCGCGGGTCAATGGTCCCCTCAATGCAGTTGTGATCGACGCAGACCCAGTCGGTCGTTTGTCGCTGGTTGGCGCAGGGGCAGGGGCTGGGCCGACCGCTTCGGCAGTAGCAGGCGATTTGATCGATCTTTCGCACGAAGATTCAAGGCCTGTGTTCTCTGGTCCGGGCCAAGCCAACCAATTGACCGCAGCCACGGGTGGGCTTTTGGTTTCATCGAAATTCTACGTTCGTTTGCGCGTCCCCGACCGGGCCGGAACCATCGCGAAAATCACCGATACGCTGGCAAAGCACCTTGTTTCCATCGAAAGCTTCCTGCAAAAGCCCCC
>CAMDDL010000014.1 GCA_945891505.1 Maricaulis salignorans
CCCATTTTAAGCGCGTTTTGATCCAAAGGAGCAAAGTTGCGCGGCAACAAAAATGAAACGATCCCGCGAGTTTTGTTTCAAGCCTATTGAAAGACTTGACCTCCGGCTTCACACGGCAGTCGGTCTCGAGCACACCGGGCATAAGGACAGCTAATCCTTATGAAAACACGAGGCAGCCACGTCCACCCCGATTAACCCCGCTTATCCATCCCCAACCGGTGTCGCCGCTGCAGCAACAACGCCCTCTCGTCGGAGATGGGCTTAGGTTACGGTAGGTTTTGTGGGAGGGGGATAAGTTTTTATCTATCCAAGCGGTTTACCAGAAGGCGTGTGTTCGTCATTCTACACGACTTTCTGGTGGTTAGTGTTTCGAAACATCATCTGGTGTTGTCGCCTTCGGTCGCATGGCCAACCAGAGGAAGAGAAGGATCACCGGAATAGAAATGACGCTGACATAGTGCTCGGGCGGGTGATGGCCGTTGGTTGGGACATGCTTGATCCAGCCCGACCAGCTGATCAGGATGCGTTCGAGCAGGCCGACCACCAACAGCAATGGCACCAGCGTGCGGTACCGCAACCCCACTGCCACCGCCACAATCCCATGCGCAAGCTGAGTCGCCCCTGCCCAAGCAAACATGGCAAAGACACGCTCGGCCCCGTGCGTCAGATCAAGTCCGCCAATAACACCAGCACCACCATCGGGTAGGAAGCTGTGGATCATACCGCTTACGGCTTGGCTCATTCCAGAAATCACTAAGAACCATGCCGAATAGCGCGAGCCATCGTAGTAAGAATTGGTGCTAGGGGGCAAAAGGGCGGTCATCGCGAGAGCTCCTAAGTGAGATAAAAAAGGGCTGCTTGGCGTGCGAGTAGCCCACTTTTGTCATCGGCTTGCCAAAACCGGTGCCAAAAGAAGAGAAGAACCGCCCTGCCCCAAACCAAGAATGCTGTTGGCATAAAACTGTCCTTGACCCACGTTCCCGATCGTTGTTATTGCATACCTAGTGCCATAATATAGACATTGCAAGGGATGAGAACGATTGAGGAAGTGACGACCTAAATGTTAGCAGAAGAAGCGGTGGTCGCCGGTAAAACGCTACCATTGGATGCACGGTCAAGATGCTAGGTACTACCTCCAAACCAATGCAGACGAAAAATTGCCCACTCAGAACATCCACGTTAATGCACTCAATCCCGTCCATGTCGGCGTTTAACCAAGGACACCCCACTCATGACCTATAACCTTTGGGGCACGCCAAACTCGCTCTATACCGGCAAGGCACGAAGCTATCTGATCAAGCAGGGTATAGCCTTCACCAACCGGGCCGCTGGAGAAGCGCACTTTCTAAAGGACGTCACATCGAAAGTCGGACGTTGGATTATACCGGTTCTCGAAGGCTCGGACGGACTGATCGTTCAGGATGGTGCGGACATTATCCGCCATTTCGAAGCCCAGGGACCGACCCGCTATCCTGCCTTTCCTGCAACGCCGCGGCACGCAATTATCGGCCAGATTTTTGAACTATTTGGCGGCGAAGGAATGTTGCGCCCTGCTATGCATTATCGCTGGAACTTTGACGATGCCAACTTAGCTTTTCTCGAGATGGATTTTGCCCGGTCGCTTGCCCCAACCCATGCGGCCCCAGAGGTTCAGGCCGGGGTTTTCGCAATGGCGAGTGGGAGGATGCGCACGGCGATGGCGGGCTTTGGCGTTACCCCCGAAACAATACCAGCTATTGAAGCATCCTACGCCGAGTTCCTAGCGTTGTTTGATACCCACCTCGCCAGTTCGCCTTATTTGTTAGGTGGCGCTCCGACTATCGGCGATTATGGTTTGATCGCGCCGCTTTATGCCCATCTTGCGCGCGACCCCTACCCCCAGCGATTGATGCAAAGCAGCGCGCATCGTGTGTGGCGATGGACCGAGCGGATGAGATGTGCGGACTCAGATGCTGGCGAATATGGTGCTCCGGACCCAGTCTTGCTTGCGAATGACGCTGTGCCCGAAACGCTCAAGGCGCTCTTGCGCTTTGTTGCAGACGACTATCTGCCCGAGGTTCGCGCCTATGTCGCCTTTATCAACGACTGGCTTGCCGCCCGGCCCAACCTTGAGACGGGCACCTCAGGGCTTGATCGACCGCAAATTCGCCAACTCGGCGAGATCGAATTCGTTTGGAGGGGGCACCGGATGAAAGCCTGGGCAATGCACTATCGGCTCTATCTGCTCCAAATGGTTCAAGCGGTTTACGACGCCGCTGATGAGACTGCGCAGACAAGTATAGCCGACTTGCTAGCCGAAACCGGACTTGGCGAGCTTATAACCCTACGCACCACGCGCCGAATCGAGCGTCGTGAACATCTTGAAGTCTGGAGTGCGCCGGTTTGACGCGCTCCAGAAACCCGTCTTCGTGAAAGGTATTTGACTGTGCTTAAGCTTCATTTTGCGCCTAACTCGCGCGCTGGCCGGATCGTTTGGTTGCTGGAAGAACTTGGACTGCCATATGAGATCAATAAGATGGCGTTCCATCCCAGTGCGCTGAAATCGGATGAACATCGCGCACGCCACCCCCTTGGCCGTGTCCCCGTGCTTGAAGATGGCGATGTTTCGATTTTTGAGTCAGGCGCTATCGTCGACTATATTCTCGAACGCCACAGAAATGGTGGGCTAAAGCCCGCAGTGGCCGATCCGCAATTTCCCGCCTATCTGCAATGGTTCCATTATTGCGAGGGGATGATCATGCCGCCGGTGAACACGATTGTGGTGCACACATTGCTCTTGCCCGAAGAGCGGCGCGATGCAACCGTGCTGGGGCAAGCGAAGCGATTGCTGACCAACGCGCTGGCCCCGATTGATGAGGCTCTGATCGGCAAGGACTATCTGATCGGCGCGTTTTCCGGGGCCGACGTCATGCTGGGGCACGCCTGCTTTATGAGCAATCGGGTTGGATGCGTTCCGGACGAAATGGCAAACCTCAAAGCCTACGTCGCCCGCATCGCCGCGCGTCCCGCCTTCCAGACCGCGATCACGATGCAATAGACAGGAGCTAGGGGGCGGCGACCGTTCACGGCCAAATCATCCGCCAACGGCAGCGGCAAACCGCCCTTACGCCCGCGCCGTCTCCGACAATTCTTTCAGTTGCGTGTTGGCGATGGCGAGTTTGGCGAAACTCCAGCCGCCTTGGCTGGCGCGGAGTTCGCCAAGGGCAGAACTGGTCCGCCGGAGTTCGGCTTCGTTTAGCTTGGACCAGCTTTCTACAACGGCCTTGGCCCAAGCGGCATTGGTGCCGGCTTGGCCAAGTTTTTGGGCGTGGTCGCAGACCGAACCGGTTAGGCTCGCCTGCTCACCCATAAACTCTTCGATCAAGCGGCGGGTTGCCACGCGGTCCCAATGGTCGGGGGTGGAGGTTTGCCCGGCAGCGGCGCGGATTTCGTCAAAGCCGACAGCGGCCCCGAGTGCGTGATAGAGGCGGGCGACCGCTTCGACCGGCAGGCTTTTGGTTGCAGCAATATCGACAATGTCGGTCGCTGACGTCAAAGGCAGAAGGCCTGCGATGGACTTGGATAGGGCCTCTGGTGCGCCAGCGGCCTTCAGCGTCGTGCTGCGCGCTTCGATGCGGGCTTTTTCAAACGGCGAGACTACCTCGTAAATCATGCTGGCAAGGCTCTGAACACCGGTGGCATAGGTGGAGACCAAATCGCCGACAGAGCGCAGCCCTGCCCCATCGCCGCGGCTGGCCCTACGAGCAAGCCAGAAGCTTTGCCGACGTAGGACGGTCAAAATCTCCATCATCAGGTCCAATTGCACCGTCGCAGGTACCTTTAGATCGAGCGCATTGACGGCATTAATCGCCTCATCCAAGCCGAAGATGGCGCGGGCAGCAGCAAAAGCACGCACGATAGAGCCCGTGTCCGCCACCGCACTTTCGCGCACGCGGTCCATGAAGGCGGCGCCGCCCAAATCGACCATTTTGTTGGACAGGACTGTGGCAATGATCTCCCGCCGCAAGCGGTGATTGGCCATAGCGCCCTTAAATTGGCGACAGCCGGGCGGAAAATAGGTCACCAGCGTATCTTCAAACCACGGATCGTCTGGTGCGTCTGAGGCGATCAGATCGTCAAACAACGCAAGCTTGCCATAAGCGGTCAGCACCGAAAGCTCTGGCCGGGTTAGGCCTGTGCGATTGGCGCGACGGGTGCGGAATTCTTCGGTCGAGGGCAGGAACTCGACTTTGCGCGCCAAGCGGCCAGACGCCTCTAACCGCTCCATAAAGCGTTCATGCGCATCAAGGTCTTGCCGGGCTGTCGCCTCTTGCAGGCTGATAGCCAAGGTCTGGGCGTAATTGTGCCGCAGAACATGGATGGCCACGTCATCGGTCATCTCCGCCAAAAGGATATCGCGGGCTTCGACCGTCATGCTGCCTGCCCGAACGAGGCCGTTCAATAGGATTTTGATATTGACCTCATGGTCAGAGCTATCGACGCCTGCAGAATTGTCGATCGCGTCGGTGTTAAGGCGTACGCCGGCTTGTGCCGCTTCGATGCGACCGCGTTGGGTTAGGCCGAGATTAGCGCCTTCGCCAATCACCTTACAGCGCAAGGCCTGCCCATCCACCCGGATGATATCATTGGCCTTATCGCCGACTTCTGCCTGGCTTTCGCCTTGGGCTTTCACATAGGTGCCAATGCCGCCAAACCACATCAGGTCGCAGGGTGCATTCAATAGCGCGTGCATAATATCGGTTGGCGACGCTTCTTGGCCTTCCAGACCCGTCAGCGCTTTAAGCTCTGCCGAGAGAGGGATGGACTTGGCGCTGCGCGAGAATACGCCACCGCCTTTTGAAATCAGGCTTGCATCATAGTCCGCCCAAGAGGAGCGCGGCAAAGCAAACATGCGTGCGCGCTCTTCAAAGCTTTTGGCCAAGTCCGGGTTTGGATCGATGAAGATGTCGCGGTGATCGAAAGCGGCCACCAGTCTGATCTGCTTGGACAAGAGCATGCCATTGCCAAAAACGTCGCCCGACATGTCGCCGACACCGATAACGGTGAAGGGCTCGGTCTGGGTGTCGTGACCCATCTCCCGGAAGTGGCGCTTAACCGCTTCCCAGCCGCCACGGGCGGTAATGCCCATCTTCTTATGGTCGTAACCAACCGAGCCACCCGAGGCAAACGCGTCGCCTAACCAATGGCCGTAATCAGCACTAATGCCATTAGCAATGTCAGAGAAGGTCGCGGTGCCCTTGTCGGCTGCCACAACCAGATAGGGGTCATCCTGATCCCAGCGCACCACATGGCGCGGCGGCACGATACCGCCATCGCCGGCGATATTGTCGGTCAGGTCCAATAGACCGCGGAGGAAGGTCTTATAGGCTTCAATAGCAACGGCTTGGATTTCGTCGCGATTTCCCCCGCGTGGCAGTGTTTTCGGGAAGAAAGCGCCTTTTGAGCCGACGGGCACAATCACGGCATTCTTCACCTGTTGCGCCTTCACTAGACCCAGCACTTCGGTGCGGAAGTCATCACGGCGATCCGACCAGCGCAGGCCACCGCGCGCAACCGGGCCAAAGCGGAGGTGCGCGCCTTCCACTTGTGGCGACCACACCCAGATTTCGCGGTAGGGTTTGGGATCGGGCACTTCGTCAATCTCGCGGGTGGCGATCTTGAAACTCATGTAGGATTTATGCCCGCCAGCAGCGTCGGGCTGGTAATAATTGGTGCGCTGGATCGCCATGACCAATTGCGCCAAGCGGCGCAAAACGCGGTCTGCATCTAAGCTGGGCACCCCGTCTAGCATGGTCAGGATCGACGCCATCTCCGCCTTCGCGGCGGTTTCGCGCGTCTTCTTGGCACCAAAGTCAGGATCAAAGCGGATTTTGAACAGGTTCAAAATGGCGCGCGTAATCTCAGGATATTCGGCAACGGCCTGTTGTTGCACCGATTCTGAAGGATCAAGGCCAGTTTGCCCACGCCAACGGGCGAGCGCGCGCACAAGTGCTGCTTCCCGCCAAGAGACGCCAAGCTTCAAGATCAGGCGGTTAAAGCCGTCATTTTCTGCCCGCCCTGCCCAGATCGCAGCAACGGCCTGTTCAAACGAGCCTTCGACCACATTGAAGTCGAGCGCGCGGCCATTGACAGTGCGCATCGACACATCTTGCACCCAAACCAGTTCATCTGTGTCGTCCACAATGCGCGTAATCTTGTGCGGGGTTTCGGTGACCACATAGAGACCCATGCTCTCAAAAATCGGCACAGCAGCAGACAAGGGGGTTGGATCGCCCATTTTATAAAGCTTAGCCTGCAAGACCGTTTCGTGATCATCTTCGCGCCGATAAGCGCGCACGCGCACATCTTCGCCTTGAACTTGCTCTAGCTCTTCAATGTCCCGCAGCGCTTCGGCGGCACTAAAGCCGTCGCGATAGCCAGCGGGGAAACCTGCAATATAGCGCTGGAAGGCGCGTGATTTGCCTTCTGCCAAGGCCTCCACCCCATCTTCCCACGTGCGGGTGATGTCGGCGATGCGGGCTTCGAGTGTTTCTACGTCGGGATTGGCGTGCTGATTGGCCGTGACGCCGATCACATAATGGACGCGCGCCAAAGGTGCATCGCCAAACAACGGATAGAAGGCAGACAGCCTGCCGCCATAGGCTTCGGCTAAAGCAGTGCCGATTTTGGCGCGAACGTCGGAATTATAGCGGTCGCGCGGCACAAAGACGAGGATCGACATGAAGCGGTCAAAGCGATCACGGCGTACAAAAACCTTCGTACGTGGCCGATCCATCAGATGCTGAACACCCAAGGCGATCCGCGTCAGGTCTTCTTCTTCGATCTGGAACAATTCATCGCGGGGATAATTCTCCACGATATTGCGTAGGCGCTTATCATTATGGCTGCCGGGGACTAGGCCCGCGCGCGAAATCACCCGCTCGGTCTTGCCACGCAACAAAGGCACATCACGCACCATTTGGTCGTAGGCTTCGGCGGTGAACAGGCCGACAAACCGCTCTTCCCCCAGCACCTCGCCATTTTCGCCAAAGCGCTTGACGCCAATATAGTCCATCACCGTGCGACGATGCACGCGCGAGCGTAGATTGGACTTCGCGACAATGATGGGCTGAGGTTCTTCAATATAAGCACGGACGGCGTCACTCAGAACAGACGGCTCATTCAAGCGGCGCAAGACCATGCGTAAGGGATCGCGCAAAATACCGAGGTTTAGGTCTTCGCGAATATCGGGCTCGTCCTTGATCCAAGCACCATTTTTGTCGCGTGGGTAATCGTAGGAGCGCACGCCAAAGAATACGAAATGATCGGCGGCCAGCCACTTCAAGAAGGCGATGGACTCGGCAATTTCATCTGCCGTAGCCTTGGTGTTGGCAACCGCCAACTCCTTAATCGCATTGTTCATCCGGCTTTTCATGGCCTGATAATCGGCAACCGACAGGCGCACGTCCTGCAATGTTTCGCGCACGCCCATCATGATGGCATCGCGCTTAGACGGCGGCAAAGGTGGCAAGTGAACTTGGATGAAGGATTCAGTGAGCGGCACGCCACCAGGTTGACGCATACCGTCAGGGTCCCGGCTGAACGACACGATCGGATGGAACATGGCGCGCACTTCAACGCCTTGAGCCCCAATTTCGCCCATGACGCTGTCGACAAGGAAGGGCATGTCTGGGCCGCAAATCTCTAATATGTCGCGCCCAAGAGACTGCCCTTGCGCCCCTTTGCCGTCGATGAGGCGAATATCCTGAGCGTCCGCCCGCTTGTGGGAAGTCCAGCGCCAAAAACCATCGGCCAATGAGGCAAGGTCGGCGGACGTAAGGCCCTGCACATCATCTTCGGTGGCATCTTGGGCAATTTGGGTGAGGAAGGATTCAGCAGCGGCCTCGAGATGGTCGCCGGACTTAAAGCTTGAAAAGGCCAGCGCCGCTGAAATCAGATCATCTGGTGAGATCCGCCGATCCGTTGCGTCTACCGACATCGCTATCCTCCCATGCCTGTCCGACAGGCGATACTTTACGTCCCGCTCATAGCCCGAGCAGGGTTTGGCAGGTTTTTACGACAGGTTTACGCCCGCTTAAACCGTATCATTGCTGGAAGTTGTGGTTTCTTCCTTAACGTCACCCTGATTGGATGCAGCGGCACGCGGCGCGGGTGGTTCGTCTTGATCAAGATTGGAATCGGGATTGCCATTATTCGACAGCATCACGGCGATCCAGCGCGTGGAAGGGAATTGCGCCAACACAATCATCAACATCACCGTCATGGGCACGGCTAAGAAAGCACCGGGTCCGCCCCAGAGCTTGCCCCAGAATACCAAAGACAGAAACACCACCAGCACAGAGATATTTAGGCTGTCGCCTGTCATACGCGGCTGAATGATATTGCCGACCACGAAACCAATCCCTTGTGTACCGGCTAAAATCACCAAGGCCGGAACAGGACTGGTGAATTGCACCAGTGCGAACACGGCTGGGAGCAAACTACCTGCGGCACCACCTACGACCGGAATGTAGCTCAACACGAAGATAATTGCGGCCCAGAACAGGCCATTCTCAAGGCCAACGACGGCAAACAGGGCCCAGCTTGCAACTGCAATCATCAAGCCCGTGATCGTTTGGACCCATAAATATTGTTCCATAGACCTAGCGATCGCTTTGCCGATCTTGGCAGCACGCCCGCGCTCTTTTTCATCTTTGAATATCTCTTCCAACTTGGCCGGCATACTGGCTTGGGCCGCGAACAAGCATGCGACATAAATGATGACGAACAGTGCTTGGCCACCAAAACTTTGTAAAGCATCAGCCACGCCGCGCAGGACCGCACCCGGATTGAGGTTAGCGAACAATTGCCCCACCGTGGGCGGCGCACCTGACATTTTCGCCAGCTGATAGCCTTGGCGGATCAATTCATCCAAGCGGATTTCATAGGCTCCAAGCGAGCGCGAAAAGACCGCCGCATATTCAATGACAAAGCCGACAATCGCCGCAAGGCTGATGAAGACAATCAGAATAGCGACAGGGACCGCCGCAGCGCGCGGCAGGAACTTAATGCGCTTGCTGAGCGATTGCGCGAACGCGTCAATTGTTAGCCATAGGAAGATGGCTAAGGCCAAAGGCGTCAGCAAATCGGCAAACCAGTAAAGGCCCGCAATGATCGCCGCTGCTGCTACCAGCATCCGCGACGCACTCGATGAAGATTCAGATTTCGTCATGGGTGCAAAAAGAACTGCATCGCACCCAAGGTCAACCCTATTTAGTAGGAGGTGCTTTCGCCTCCTTGCCCACTTGCGTGTAATGCACCTTGGCCTGTTGAACCACATAGGCGCGGATGTCCTCCATCTCCTTTTGGTTCAGCCAAGAGCTAAAGGATACCATGCCACGGCTGGCATTGGCCCCATCCCACACAATCGACTTCCACGTCGCTGCATCTTGGATCGCAGGGGAATAGCGCAGGTCGGGCAACAGGCCGCCAGTGGCGCTATGGCCGTGGCAAACTTGGCAATGGCGCATATAGATGTCGAAGCCCGCCTTTGGATCAGCCGCCACCGTCGTGGCAGAAAGATCAAGGGCGACTTTTTCAGGCATCTCATATTTGGCTGCCGTGGCTGTGCCGCCTAGCTTGAATACCATCAAGCGGCCTTTGAGGCTGATTGGCCGATCTGGGGCTGCTAAGGGGGCAGCAATAATCGCCCCACCATAGCCAACCATAACGGCCACATATTGCTCCCCACCAATACGATAGGTCACAGGTGGGGCAATGATGCCATTCTGGGTCTCATAGGACCAAACCTGCTTGCCATTTGCCGCATCAAACGCCTCCAAGAAGCCTTCCGAGGTACCTTGGAACACAAGGCCGCCTGCCGTGGCGAGAATGCCGGAGTTCCAAGGGAATTTGCGAGGTGCCATCCAACGGGGCTTGCCCGCCACTGGGTCCCAAGCCACCAACATGCCGGTCAGCATAGCACGCAGTCCTTTGCGCTGACCTTCATCATCAGGCAAAGCAGCCAAACTCATATTGACGCCTGTGTTCCACGCACCCGCAACTTGCTTGTACGGGCCCACTTCATCGCCAGAAGCGGCCGGGACCAGCATGGCCGGCACATAGACAAGGCTTTCCTTCGGGCTCATCGCCATTGGGTGCCAATTGTGGACACCAAATGGGGCTGGGAATACCAAGGCGGGTGCCTTGGCATAGCGGGCTGATGGGTTCTCGTTCGGGCGGCCCGTCTTCAGATCAACCGAATGCGCCCAAGGCACAGGCATGCCAGCTGGCACATCGGCTTCTTTGGGCATGGGGAACAAGGAATTGGCCGATAAAAGCTCACCCGTGGCACGGTCGATCACATAGAAGAAGCCGTTTTTGGGGATCTGCATGATGACTTTGCGCGGCGTTCCGCCAATCGGCAGTTCCGCCAGCATCAAATGCTGGGTCGCGGTGAAATCCCAAGAATCCCCCGGCGTGGTTTGATAATGCCAAACATACTCGCCCGTGTCGGGCTTCACCGCCACGATCGAGGAGACAAACAAATTGTCGCCCTTCCCGCCCGAGCGGATTTTGTGGTTCCAAGGCGAGCCATTGCCAACGCCGAAATAAAGGAGGTCTAGCTCTGGGTCATAGGCCATGGCGTCCCAAACGGTGCCACCACCGCCAGATTCCTTCCACGCGCCATCACTCCACGTGGCATCGGCTTTTGCCTTCAGGATCTTGTCGGACACCGCGCCATCAGCCTCACCTTTTGGATTGGGTGTGGTGTAGAAGCGCCAAGCCATCTCACCGGTCTCAACATCATAGGCGCTCAGATAGCCGCGCACGCCATATTCTGCGCCGCCATTGCCGATCAGCACTTTGCCCTTCACGACGCGCGGGGCACCGGTGATCGTATAGGACTTGCCTTGATCAACCGTGACTTTGGACCAAATTTCCTTGCCATTGCGGGCATCGAGCGCGATCAAGCGACCGTCGAGCGAGCCGACAAATACCTTGCCGCCCCAAACCGCCACACCGCGATTGACCACGTCGCAACAGGCCTTATGCGCCGTTTCGCCCGGAACTTTCGGATCATAGGCCCACAACAGATTGCCGGTCTTGCCGTCAAAGGCGGAGACTTTCGACCAAGAGGTGGTTGTGTAGATCACGCCATCGACGACGATGGGCGTCGCTTCATGGCCGCGGTCGGTATCGAATTCGTGGCTCCACGCAAGGCCGAGCTTAGAGACATTGGTCAGATTGATTTGATCGAGTGGGCTAAAGCGCTGCTCGTCATAGGTGCGGCCATAGCTCATCCAATTGTCGCCATCGGCCCCGGCGGCGGTTAGACGCGCGGCATCCACTTTTGCGGCTGGACTATTGGACGTATCGGGTGCGCAGCCACTTGCCAGCAATCCCACGAGCAACGCACTGGTTGCGACGAGCCTTTTGATCATCATTTCCTCCCTGACCGGTGGCACGCCTATGGCGGGTCCATCTCTGTGTCATGGACAGAACAGTATCGGCTTTGCTGATTTGGGCAATAGGCTGGCGTGCTCTTGCAGCCCTAAATCGCAGGGTCAGATGCAACTTGAATTAAGCGCCCATCCTTGTCAGCCACGGCACGATAGAAGCACGATTGAAAGCCAACATGGCAGCAACCGCCGTCGCCATCGACTTTGACCTTCATCACGACGGCATCTTGATCACAATCGATCCGCAATTCCTGCACATGCTGAAGCTGACCTGACGTCTCGCCCTTCTTCCACAAGCTTTGCCGCGACCGCGACCAATAGTGCGCAATCCCGGTCTCTAAAGTCAGGGTCAAGGCCTCAGCATTCATCCAAGCCAACATCAAGACTTCGCCCGTTTCAGCTTCTTGCGCGACTGCCGGGATCAGGCCGTCGGCATCAAACCGCGGCATTAAGGCGAGACCGCGCTCGAGCTCTTGGGTCGATCCAGCTTGTGGGAAAGGTGCAGAAGCGGCCAAATCTTTGCCTCAAATCAAGGTTTAGACGCTAGGCTATCCGGGCGTCCAGTGTTGGAGAGGTCTCGTTCTTGCACATCTATGATCAGGCCCGCAATGGGGCTCTTGCCCTTCATGCCCAAGCCCGCACCTGGGCCACCGGAACTCCTTGGCGCTCTGCCCTATTTGAATTTGTGATGTTTGGCATCAAGCAAGCTTGGGCTTGCCTCTATGGCGGCACCATGTTGGCGCTCTTGATCTTGACCATGCTGTTCTGGCCGAAAGAAGGCGCTCTGCTCAGTCGGTTTGACTTCTTGTTCCTAGCCGCCATTGCCCTGCAAGTCTTGTTGGTAGCGCTGAAGTTGGAACGGATGGAAGAGGTCAAGGTGATCGCCATCTTCCATGTGGTCGGCACCGTCATGGAGATATTCAAGACCCACATGGGCTCGTGGACTTATCCGGGTGATGCCTTATTCAAAATCGGCGGCGTTCCGCTATTCACTGGCTTTATGTATGCCTGCGTGGGAAGTTATATTGCCCGCATCACCCGCTTGATGGACCTGCGCTATAGCCATTATCCTCCAATCTGGACGACGTGGGTTCTGGCACTTGGTGCCTATGTCAATTTCTTTACCCACCATTTTGGGCCCGACATCAGGGTCGGACTTTATCTGCTGTCGATCCTGATTTTTGCCAGAACGAGGGTGTATTTCACGCCCGATCAGAAGGCGCGCTGGATGCCGATGCTGATTGGCTTCTTATTGGTGTCGCTCTTCATTTGGTTTGCCGAGAATATCGGGACGTTCACCAACACTTGGATCTACCCGCACCAAAAAGGTGGCTGGCATCTGGTGCCCTTAGCCAAGATGGGCGCTTGGTATCTCTTGATGCTGTTAAGCTTTGTGTTGGTGACACACGTCCACCCGCCAAAGCCGCCAAGCCCTATAACAAAAACGCCGGACCCGTGAGGGCCCGGCGCTTTTGCACAACAAATCGGGGAGGATTTAGTTGTAACCTGCCAAACGCAGGAAACGGTCTTTCAATTCCCGGTCGGTCTTAAAGACGCCGGTGAATTGGGTGGTGATGGTTGCCACGTTGGGGTGGTGTACACCCCGTGTGGTCATGCACTGGTGCTTGGCATCCAACAGGACCGCGACACCTGCAGGGCGCAGTGCATCGGTGATGCAGTCCGCAATCTGGGCAGTCATGGTTTCTTGGGTTTGCAAACGCTTGCCGAAGATTTCAACGACGCGGGCAATCTTAGAAATACCGACAACGCGATTGGTTGGCATATAGGCGATGTGCGCACGGCCCAAGATTGGCACCATATGGTGCTCGCAATGGCTTTCAAGGTCGATGTCGCGCAGCATGACGATATCGTCATAGCCTTGGACGTCTTCAAACGTGCGGCTCAATTCTGCTGCTGGGTCCATTTCGTAGCCGGCAAAGAATTCGCGGTAAGCTTCGACTACACGCTTTGGCGTGTCGATCAGGCCTTCCCGATCTGGATTATCGCCAGCCCAGCGCAGCAGGGTGCGCACAGCAGCCATCGCCTCGTCGCGGCTTGGTCGGTCGGTTTGTGCTACCTCAGTGATGAGGCGCGGGTCTGTAATCGCGTCCATGAGCTTCTGCCCCTTTCAAAGGGGTCGGAGGTCGAGCCGGTAACCCGGTCTTAACGCCCGCCCTGATTTCGTTTTATGCGTCTACACATGTAGGCGCACCGTTTATGCCGTCTTCGCGTCAGCATCATTTCAGTCTACAGGACTGGAGCAATATCAAACACTCAAACCACTGAAGAGTCTACGTTGGCTCTTCGTCTTGGATCACATGATGCGTGAAATAGAACTGTTCAATACCCTGCAACGAGAAAAAGTGCGCTTCGTGCCGCAAGACCCGCAACGCGTCACCCTCTATGTTTGCGGGCCTACGGTCTATAATTTCGCCCATATCGGCAATGGCCGTCCGGCTGTTGTTTTCGACACGCTTTTCCGGCTTTTGCGCGCCATTTATGGCGAAAACCATGTGATTTATGCGCGAAACATCACCGATGTCGATGACAAAATCAACGCCGCCGCCTTGGAACAAGGCGTCGACATTAGCCAAATTACAGAGAAGTTTACGAAAATCTATCAGGGCGACATGGCTGCACTTGGCACACTGCAGCCCAGTTTAGAGCCTAAAGTCACCACCCACATGGATGACATCATATCCTTGGTTGGCCGCTTGTTGGATAAGGGACACGCTTATACCACGCCTGATGGTGTCTATTTCCATGTGCCGTCCATGGCGACTTATGGGCAGCTGTCAAACCGAAATCTGGAAGACAATGAAGCCGGGGCGCGCATCAGCGTCGATGGCAATAAGCGCGATCCTGCTGACTTTGCGCTGTGGAAAGCCGCTAAGCCCGGCGAGCCGGCTTGGGATGCGCCATTTGGTTCGGGGCGCCCCGGTTGGCATATCGAATGCTCTGCCATGATTGAAACCAATCTGGGCATGACCATCGACATTCATGGCGGTGGCCATGATCTGATCTTCCCGCACCATGAAAACGAAATCGCCCAATCGGTCTGCGCCCATGACGGCACGCCATTGGCGACTATCTGGATGCACAACGGCTTTTTGACCATGAATTCCGACAAAATGTCGAAGTCGCTCGGCAATGTGGAATTGGTGCATCAATTGGTGGAGCGCTGGCCCGGCGAAGCGCTGCGGCTTGCCCTCCTCTCTGCCCATTATCGCGCGCCGCTGGATTGGACCGATGAGTTGATCCTGCAATCCATGAAGACGCTGGACCGGCTTTATCGCGCTCTCGATGGCGTCTGGAACGAACGGGTGGAGCCTGTCCTGCCAGATGGCATTATGGCAGCGCTGTGCGACGACCTGAATACGCCAAAGGCCCTCGCCGAACTCTCTATGCTGGCGCGTAAGGCCAATAAGGCGGAGACCTTTGAGGACCGCAAGCGCGCAAAGGCGGAGCTATTGGGTGCTGGCCTGCTGCTGGGTATTTTGGGGCAAGAGCCTCAGGCTTGGCTGTCGCGGGCCGGAACGGCTGTTGAAGATGATGTCACTGCTGAGATTGAAGCCATGGTGCAAGCCCGCTTTGAAGCCCGCGCGAACAGAAATTGGGCCGAGGCCGACCGCCTGCGCGCCGAACTAGCGGCACGCGGGGTTGAGGTCACCGATGGCAAGGACGGCGCGAGCTGGCGGTTCATCTCGTGATCCTCCACCGCAACCATCTTGTCCTCGGACTGATGCTTGGGCTTAGTCTGGTGGGGCTTGTAGGCTGTAAGCCTACCAAAGAAGCCCCAGCAGCGGAGGCCCAAGTTGAAGCGCGCCCCGACGCGACGGCAACTGCGGACGTGGATAAGCGCGCGACCTTGGCCCTAAAGCAGGATCTGGTGACGCGCTTTCCTCAAAACAGCCCGACAGCCAAAGTCGAAGCGGGCCTGGTCAAGGACGGCTTTGTCTGCGGCCCTAATCCGATGCAGACCAACGAGCGCGCCTGCCTAAAGGCCGTGCGCAAGGACGCGTGCGAGGAAAACACCATCGTTCGCAGCCAGCCGTATCAGCCAGAAAAAGCCCAATTCATCCGCATTTGCGAGATAAAGAAGTAAAGCTACGCCGGGTTAGACTTGTAAAGTCAGATAGGCTTTACCCGCCAGAGCCAACAGTGCGCCAAGCGTCAAAGTGGTCCGCAAGGGCCGGTACCAGAGGGGCCAACGCCGCGTGCCGCCGCCTGTCGAGACAAAGTCCCAAACCCACATCAGGATGAAGCCACCGGCCAACATGCCAAGCCCAATCAGCGGCGCAACATATTGGGTGACGACGGCCATAGCCGCGACCAACGAGGGTAGGACGGCCGCCGAGAGTGTCAAAAAGCCCGGTGCTTCTGGGCGTGCGCCAATCTCAAAGCCCCAGCGCGCACCGCCTAGGAATGAGAGGATCACCCCAGAATAGGCAAAGAACAAGGTGGTAGACACGCCGTCATAGGGGGAAGCGGCCAAGACGCTGCCTGCCAAAGTTCCAAAAAACGGTACCAAACCCAAGACACCAAGGATCCAAGGGGCTTTTGGGGCAACATCTCGACGGCGCATACTTGTCTCCTTGCGCCATCACAGCGCCTTAGAGCCTCGCACGCGAAATCTGAAACAGATTTTCGCGGCACGTAGACTCAAACTACAAAGCTAAATCGACCTGATGTGCGTCATATCTGACGCACGGCGATCTAGGCCTCAACCCGGTGCAAAGCGCCTGACAATCCCTGCAGCCGAAAGCCCCGCTATTAGTGCCAGCAGGACACCTGCTAGTCCATGCAATACAGCATGATCTCTTGCAAATTCAAAGAGGGCACGTTCGGCCCCCACCTTGGTGACAACCAGAGTCGTCAGGGTGGATTGTGCCGGGCGACCGTTGCGAAATACCATGACCTTGGCGGTATAGAGGCCAGGGGGGGTGCGGTCTGGCATCTGAATATCGGCGCGAAACAAGCCACCTTTAAGCAGCTTCACGCCATTTGGGTCGTCCACATAGAGCTTTTCGCGCTGGCGCTGGGCCACAAAGGCATCGATCAAAGTCTCCGCCAAGGGTGAGTCGGCACTGGCTTTGGCGATGTCCAATTGGCCTTTGGGTCTGAGACCGTAGAGCGAGAGCGTATCGCTGGGCGCGATTTGTTCGAGCGGGCGGGCGCTAGCCACGCCGAAGAAAGTGGGCGCGGCGGCGAAATTAATCTGATCCTTGCCAATCCATAAGCCCGCTGTACGCTTGCGCTGAGCAATCCAAGCCGGGCGGTCTGGACCACGAACGGCCACGACAATTTCGGTGCGACCAACAGAGCCTGCCCGGACCGAGCCAAAAACCGTGACTTTGGCCCCGGTGAAGCTGGAGGTCACCAAAACCGCGTCATCAATCAAAGCAGCTGAAACTTGCGTGCTTTGCGCTCGCGCAGCAGGCCCAATGATGAGGCCCAACAACAAGACTATCCAGAGCGAGAAGCGCGCAATCATAGCCCACCCCCGGGTGAGGACAGCTCAAACAAAGTCGAGGGAACGAACACCAAATCCGCCGCCAGTCGCAGGGCCACCAAAAGGACCAACGCGCCTAGAAGTGCGCGCAATTGCTCCCCCTTCAGCTTGCGGCCGATAATCACGCCAAACTGTGCGCCCATGACGCCGCCCACGATCAACAGCGCCGATAAAACCAGATCAAGGCTGCCATTGGCCGCGGATTGCAAGAAGGTGGTGGCCGAGGCTGTGATCAAGACCTGTAGGGTCGACGTACCGACAACCAAATTGGGTGGCATGTGGATGATGTAGACCAAAGCCGGGATCAGAATGAACCCGCCGCCGACGCCCATGATGGCCGACAATATCCCGACGCCAATCCCGATCGCTAAGGGTGGAATGACGCTGATTACCAGCTTGGATCGCGGAAACCTGACCTTAAATGGCAAACGATGGGCAAAATCATTGGTGGATCTGCGGAAATTGGGTGGTGCCCCGCCCGCCCGGGTCTTGGCGATCGCGCGCAAACTTTCCCACACAAGACTGGTGCCGAGCGAGCCTAGAAGGATGGTGTAAGCAATCCGGACCGTGGCCTCTGCCGCACCTTGCGACTTCAACCAGCTAAATAGAAGCGAGCCGATCCCCACGCCAATAATGCCGCCAATGGAGATCACGAGCCCCATTCGCAAATCGACGCCGCGTCGCTCAAACTGGCCCACTACGGATGACATGGACGAGGCTGCAGCTAAATTGGCCCCGGCAGCAACGGCGACCGGGGCTGGAATGCCCATCAGCATCAGAAGCGGTGTCATCAGAAAGCCACCGCCAACCCCGAAGATGCCTGACAAGCAGCCGACCACCAGCCCCAAAGTGGCCATGAGCCACGGACTTACTGCCATTTCCGCAATGGGCAGATAGACTTGCATAAACGCCGCCCCGGTGAGTTCGCAGACCATAGGCTGCGTCGGATGGCGTTTCTATGGCACCCGGTCACATTTGCAGCAACCAAGATCGCCTTTCAGGCGCGGTTGTCTAGCCGATCCGGTTTTTTGTGGCTTTCGGGCCAAGCAACAGCCAGGCAATGAAGCCCAGATAAGGCACAAACATCACCAATACCGACCAAACGGCTTTGCCAAATGGCCCTGTCCGATCATTCTGAAGGATGTTGATCACAGCCCAGAGACCCAGAACGAGGGCGAACAAAAAGCCAAAGGTGAAGCCATTATTCCATTCCATACCGAACATGTGTCAGTCGCTCCTACATCAAGGCCCTGCATTTGCCTTGGACCTATGATATTGGGCCCCCCCACGGCAGACGCAATGGCCTAACAGCCAAGCTTCTTACCAGAAAGCATCGCCCAAATTCTTATGACCACTGAAGTCCTACCAGAAACCGACATGCCCGTCTCTGACCCACGCGGGTCGATTGAGACGATCACTTTGGGCTGTCGCCTTAATCTGTATGAGTCAGAGGCCATGCGTAATCTGGCTGAGGATGCCGGGCTATCCAATGTGGTGTTGGTCAATACGTGCGCGGTGACCGGCGAAGCTGTCCGGCAAGCGCGCCAGACCATCCGTCGAGCCCGCAAGCAAAAGCCCGATGCGCTGATCGTGGTGACCGGTTGTGCCGCCCAAATCGATCCCGGCATGTTCGCTGCTATGCCCGAAGTCGACCGCGTGATTGGGAATGCCGAAAAGGCCGAACCCAAAACCTTCGTCGCCCTCGCAGGGGGCCAGACCGAGCGCGTGCTGGTCAATGACATCATGAGTGTGCGCGAGACGGCAGGCCATCTGATCGATGGCGTGCAGGACCGGGCGCGTGCCTATGTTCAAGTCCAGAACGGCTGCGACCATCGCTGCACCTTTTGTATCATTCCATTTGGACGCGGCAATTCCCGTTCTGTCCCTGCCGGTGAAGTGGTTGCCATGATTGGCCGCTTGGTCGCTAAGGGCGTACCAGAAGTTGTGCTATCTGGCGTCGATATGACGTCTTGGGGCGCAGACCTGCCAGGCCAACCCACCCTAGGCGATCTGGTCCAGCGCGTTTTGAAGCTGGTGCCAGACCTGAAGCGCTTGAGGCTATCCTCTGTCGATGCGGTGGAGATTGACGACACCCTGTTCCGCTTGTTTGCTGAAGAAGAACGGATGATGCCGCACTTGCACCTGTCGCTTCAGCATGGCGCCGACATGATCTTGAAGCGCATGAAGCGCCGCCATACCCGCGACGATGCGATTCTTCTCGCAGCCCGTTTGCGCGCTGCCCGGCCCGATATCGCTTTTGGTGCTGATCTGATTGCGGGCTTCCCGACCGAGACCGAAGCCCATTTCGCCGACTCGCTGGCTTTGGTAGATGAAGTGGGCCTCGCCTTCCTGCACGTTTTCCCCTTCTCGCCACGCCCAGAGACACCGGCTGCGCGCATGCCGCAATTGGATAAGGCGACCATCAAGGCGCGCGCCGCCCTGTTGCGCGACAAGGGCCAGCACGCATTAGCCGCCTATCTCGACAGCCAAATTGGCACGATGCAAACCGTGCTGATTGAGCGCGATGGCAAAGGCCGTCTCAATAGCTTTGCCGAAATCCAAGTGCCCGGCGGTCAAGCGGGTACCCTGATCCAAGCCCGTGTGACTGGTCGCGCCGACGGCTATTTGCTGGGCCAGCTGGTTTGATCTAGGCGCTAACGTGCCATCAGATGCGCAAGGGCCCGTTCGGCTTCTTCTCTCTTCGAAAAATGAGGTGATCGTAGCCGGGTTTCCGCATAGGAGGCCCCGTTTGAGGTTGCTATGGGTTCGCGGAGGAACGCGAGGATCGCCATCAAGAAGGGTGTGCTTTCCAGCCCGGTCTTGACCGTCCTGCCCAGTGGCAAACGGCACACGATTTGATAAGTCTCCAGGTCGGAATCATATTGGGAGCTTGCCACGTCGCAGCTCTCCAGATCGCATAAGTCATAGCTCTTGACCGAGATCTGGTTGAACAGCTGATAGGTGATGGTCAACTTCCCGGGACGTATCTCCCAAGTCTGGTCAGGACCAAGGGCAGAGCCCGCCACAAAAGCTAAGGTAACAGACAAGCCGCCCAGCACGATGATTCCGAAGAATAGCGTCAGAAAGGAAGGTGGCCATAAGGCTGGTCCAAGCTCGACCAATAACAAAATTGACCCCAAGACACCAACGCCGCCAAAGAGAAAGCGGATGGGTGTGGGCATGATATGAGACAGGACGATTGGCTCGCCCGGTGCGTGTGAGGTGGCTTCCATGACCCTGACTATACAGGCGGTGCGTTAAGGTGGGGTGTTGATAATGGTGAAATTTTCGTGGTTTGGATGGCCTCCCCTCGCCCCCAATGGGGGAGAGGGGTCGGGGGTGAGGGGGCCTAGCACAAACTCTTATTGCTTTAGGTGCCTAAAAGTTCCCCAACGCACATCGGAACGTTGTGACTGAAAGCCCTCACCCCAACCCCTCTCCCAGTGGTAGAGGGGCTATAGTGCCCCCTAATTCAAACTACGAAGCTCAAACGGGCTGTCGAGGGAAAAGGCGGGGACTTGGGCTTCGAAGGTTTCGCCATTGTCGGTCTGCATCAGATAGCTACCCATCATCAGGCCAGACGGCGTCGAGAGGGGGCAGCCTGAGGTGTAGGTGAAGCTGTCGCCCTCGCGCAGGATGGGCTGTTCGCCAACAACGCCCGGGCCCTGCACCACTTGGGTGACGCCGTGATGGTCAATAATCTTCCAAGTCCGCGCAGTTAGCTGCACGGTCTGTTCCGACATATTGGCGATCTCGACCGTATAGGCCCACATGAAATCATTCTCCTCAGGATCAGATTGATCGTCGAGGAAAACCGGCGTCACTTGAATGCGGACACCGCGGGTCGTGGCGGAATATTGGGTCATAGCCTGCCTATAATGCCCATCGCGCTTACGTGCATCCCTTGCTTACAGATCAAACACAACGCCTTGAGCCAGTGGCAAGGTGATGGAATAATTGATCGTTTGGGTCTGGCGGATCATATAGGCTTTCCACGCGTCAGAGCCAGCTTCCCGGCCCCCGCCTGTCTCTTTCTCGCCGCCAAAAGCGCCACCAATTTCCGCGCCCGAGGTGCCGATATTGACGTTGGCAATCCCGCAATCCGAGCCTTGATGCGACAAGAAGGTTTCAGCCTCGCGCAGATCAGTCGTGAAGATGGATGACGATAGGCCTTGGGGCACATCATTTTGAATGGCGATGGCCTCGGCCAAGGTTTCAGCCTCCACCACATAGAGGATGGGGGCGAACGTCTCGGTTTGCATGATGGCGGTTTGGGTGGGCATCTCAACGAGTGCGGGCTGGACGTAATTGCCCTGCAAAGCCTGACCACCCACCAGCACGCGTCCACCTTCAGCTTGGGCGGTCTCTAGGGCGCGGGTCATGGTGACGACAGACTCTGCATCAATCAGCGGACCGATCAGTGTTTCGGGCTTGCGCGGATCGCCAATTGTCAGGCTTTTGTAGGCACGGACCAAGCGCTGGATCAGGTCTTGCTTGATATCGGGATGGACAATCAAGCGGCGCAACGTGGTGCAGCGCTGGCCCGCAGTGCCGACGGCGGAAAACACAATGGCGCGTTCGGCAAGGTCAAGATCGGCACTAGGCCGCACAATCATCGCGCCATTGCCGCCTAGTTCCAACAAGCTGCGCTTGAGGTGTGCCGCGCACGCTTTAGCCACTTCACGGCCCATGCGGGTGGAGCCTGTCGCCGACACCAGCCGGATCAGCGGATGCTCAACAAGTTCTGCCCCGATCTTCGCATCACCTTGCAGCACTTGGATCAGGCCCGCTGGGGCCTCGACGCCAAATTGTGCCACCGCGCGATTGAAGATGGCACAGGTGATCTGCGCACAAAGCGGGGTCTTCTCCGACGGCTTCCAAATCACGGGATCACCGCACACCAGTGCCAGCATGGCATTCCACGCAAACACCGCGACGGGGAAGTTAAAGGCGCTGATGACCAGCACGGGACCTAGAGGCTTCCAGCGCTCTAAAAGATGATGGCCCGGCCGCTCTGACGCCAAGGTCAAGCCCGCCAATTGCCGGGACAGGCCGACAGCATAATCGGCCATGTCGATCATTTCTTGTACTTCGCCCAAGGCTTCTGAGCGGGTCTTGCCCGCTTCCAGCGTCACCATATCGGCAAGCTCTTGCTTGCGGGCGCGCAATTCTTGCCCCCATAAGCGCACTAACTCCCCCCGCCGGGGTGCCGGAATAGCCCGCCAAGCGACATAGGCGGCTTGGGCGGTCTCACAGGCTTCACGGCAATCCTCCAACGAAGCGGAAGGCACTTCGCCCAGTTTCTGGCCGTCTATGGGAGAGATGGAGGCGATCAACATGCTAGGACCATGGTTCAAACAGTTTGGATAACTTCAAGCTTTGACCCTGATAATGGCTGCCGACATCACCGTAAAAGGCTTCTGGAGCCGACGATAAGGGCTCATAAATCAGGCGGGCCACCGGCTGATTATGCTCCAGGACAAAGGGTACATCCCGACCCCGCACTTCGAGCACGCCCCGCGCACCCTCACTGCCATGATCTTTCGCGCCAAAACCCGGATCAAAGAAACCTGCGTAGTGGGCGCGGAATTCACCTAAGTCTTCTGCGGTCGCCACCATTTCTGCGGCGACATCTTTCGGGATGGAGAGACCCGACTGACTGGCCAGAATGTAAAACTCACCGGGGTCCAACACCAAGCGACCATCGCGCGCCGTTAGGGGCTCAAACCAATCACGCGGTGCGTGGCCGCCCACTTTGGCGAGGTCCAGCAAGGGCGCATGCCGTCGTGCCCGATAGCCGATAATCGGTCCCAAGGAGTCGTGGGAAAGGTCGAGGTTCAGATCAAGGCGTTGTAGCGTCGGGGTATGGCCCTTCTTCAGGCGAAGCTGGGCCAAGCGGTCACCCGGGCGGGCGAGGATGGAGAAGGTACGTGGGCAAATCTCAACCCACAGTGGGCCATGATAGCCTGCGCGTACGCGGTCAAAGCTGGTCGCGCCATCGGCAATCACGCGAACAAACACATCGATCCGCCCGGTGGAGCTTTTAGGGTTGGCGAGTGCAAACACCGTCTCAGGCAGTGCCAGGCTTTCCTGCAAGGGGGCCAGATAAACGCAGCCTGTCTCCAGCACCGCGCCTTCGCGCAGATCGAGCTTATGCAGCACCAAATCGCTCTCGCTTAAACGCTGCGAGACCGTGCGGCCTTGGCCCGGCAAGAAGCTGGCGCGCACACGATAGGCAAAGTCACCTAAGCGCAAGTCGAGGCTGGCGGGCTGGATTTGTTTGTCGGCAAAAGGGGTAGCGGCCGTGATGGCACCGCCATCGGCCAAGGCCTGCAAGATATGGTCGGGCAAAACCCCGTCAGTGATGGAATCGATCATGCCACTTGCATAGCGGGTTTGAGGCGCTTTCACTACGCCCCTTCACCGGGCGCTTGTAGCCTAAGCCAGTTCAGCAATCGCCCAGCGGGCGTCGACGCGGTAGGAGGCCAAGAAAGCCTCAACCTTCGCACCATCCAACCCGTCGGCATTGGAAAGCTCGGCTGCGTGGATGCCGCCTGCGACAAACAAGCAGTCCAGCTTTTGCCCGTGGGCACCGGCCACATCGGTCTGCACGCCGTCGCCAATGCATAATAAGCGCTCGCGCGCGAGTGGTTTGCCTGCGAGGCGCTCGGCCTCTGCAATCGTCAGATCATAAATGGGCGCATAGGGCTTGCCCGCCATGATGACGGGGCCACCCAATTCTTCATAGATATCTGCCAAGGCACCCGCGCATGGGATCAAATGACCGCCAAATTGCACGACCCGGTCTGGGTTAGCGCAGATAAACGGCAGGTTGCGGGCGGCCAGTCCTGCCAACTCATCGCGGTAGCTCTCGGGCGGCTCACTCAAATCGTCGCGCAGACCGGTGCAGATGACATAATCAGCGGTCTCAGCAGGGCGGAAGTCGACCGGCAGGCCTTCATACAGGCCCTCGTCCTTGGATGGGCCAATTTTATAGCCACGTGGACCACGCTTTTCGATTTCCGCCCGTGTGGCATCGCCTGAGGTCACAATCGCATCCCAGGCATCGCGGCGCACATGCAGCGCCTCCAATTGCTTCGGGATCACCGTGGACGGGCGCGGCGCGTTGGAGATCAGCACAACCGGCTTGCCCAACTCGCGAAACGCGGCCAGCGCATTGCAGCCTGCTTGATAAGCCGCCCGCCCATTATGGATCACCCCCCACACGTCACACAGGACGGCGTCATAATGATCAGCAATATCGGCGAGGGCGTGGATGATTCGTACGGTCATGGCTTCTGATACTGCGACTTGATGACAAGGTCGAGAATGGCGTGTGTGGGTTATGTACGCCCGATAGCGTGCGGGCGTTGGATTGTTCTTGATCACAGGGCTTTAGGTTTGGAGCGGGTTAAGGCCGCACTCCGCTTGCCTTGAAGCCGCGCGACACTTCTTTCGACGCAGGATAGGGGGTAGAGGCGCGCGCTTCGCCCGTTTAGTTAGCTGGTTTCACCTTTTGGCACCCGAAGATGGGCTTTCGATGACGGCATTGTTAAACTTATGTTAGATTGGGCCAAAATTCGCTGAAGCGCGTTGACGAGCCTAGCTGGGTGGGGTGGAAAGGATTTAGCGGCCCTCCCCTAATGCCGCTCATGAGGTGATTAGCCTTGCGACTTCGAGTTTCAGTGTGTGCTGCAGCAGTCCTGCTGGCTAGCTTTGGGGCTGCAGGCTCTATCAATGGCTTGTGGGCCACGCCAGACGCCCGCGCCTCAAGCCTAGACGGCCTGAAATTGGCTTTGGGCTTGCCCTATGGCAACACCACGATAACCCGCAAGGTGGAGATGCCCGCCACGACCGCGCTGGCTAGCACAAGCCCTGCTGCCACAAAGCCTTACCGCGCGCATGCGGCCCCGAACAAAAGCGTGGCCGCCGAGGTTTTTCAGAGGCCCTTGGTCCATGCCATGCCTCGCTTGGTGATGGCCGATGCGGCACCTCAGTTTGACGCTCATACCCGAGGTGCCGTCCCGGCCCCACCCGAGCCCCCTGCGCCTCCATTGGCTCCGGCAGCGCCAGTAGCGCCCGCGACTTTGAAGGGCTTAAGAGCGCTTGCAGAGGCCGAGGCAAGTCGATCGGCCAAATGGGCCGAGCAAGCTGCTGCTGCTGCTAAGGCAGCCGAACGGGCCCATGCTGCAGCAGTTCAAATCAGCCTTGATGGCCCCATGGTCGTCACTCAAAGCCAGTATGAGGGTCTTGAGCGCGCGCTCGATCAGGCGTTGGCTCGATTAGAGGTCAGCCAAGCACTCGCCGCGCAAATCAATGAACAGGACCCCTCATTCTTCGTCGTTCGCGCGGATGGCAAGACATTCTGTGGCACAGCTCAGCTAGATCCAGAATGCACCCCTTTGAGCCCGACGGATGTCGCACGCATCCGTTCCGATGTGGCGGCGCAGGTGAAACTAGCCAATCACGAGCTGCGCCAAGTTCAAGCCAAGCTGGCCTGCGCACGCCTCACCGACGGCTAAAGCCAAGCTGCGACCTGGCACCTTACTTTATTCAGCCGACGAGACGGTTTGAAGTGCCGCAGTGTTCTCAAGCAGTGGCACGCGCACTGTTGCGATCTCGGGACGTTCCGCCAGTGCGACAGCGGTTAAGCTGGGGCGATCGGCTTCTGCGACGGCATAGGCAATCAGGGTGTTGACGCATTGAGCCTCATTCACCACCCGGTCCCGACGTGCCGCCTCGGCGCACATGTTCATGGCAGCCCGCTCAATCTGCTTAAAAACCACCTCAGGTGCAGCATTGGCCGCTACCTTTTGATCGGCGATCTCTGCCTGCGCAGTCCCAGCAGCCAAAACCGCAAACGCAAGTAGTCCAACAAAACGGTGTGTCATGGTTATCTCCTCAATGACCCACAAAATTGCGCGACCCAAACTGTCCCGTTCGGGGAATGTGACACTAAAATGACGCACTGACAACAATTATGTGACAATTCAATGACATTTAAATATCAAAATGGCGAAAGACGCAGAATAATCGTTATAAATCAATAAATTATGCACAAAAGAAACACATTAAAGCCATCATAAAACCTCCTCAGAACGCTATTCAGGCTTATGAAAGCGATAAGGATTTCTCTGTATCCTTGGGAAACATTGGGAGAAATGACATGCCGCCGTTGGGTAGTCCGCTAGATATGCCGGCCATCAAGGCAAGTTACATGGTCAGTCTCAGGGAGAATCTCAGCACGCTAGAGGGGTTACAAAGTGAAGTCGAATTCGGCTTTGCTGAACCCCGGACCTTTGAAGAATTGCGCCGTCTTGCCCATGTTCACGCCGGCAATGCCGCGACGTTCGGCTTTAGCGCCCTTGGCGAGGCTGCACGCGCGATGGACGTCCATCTGAGTAACGCCGAGAACGCGCCTGACCTACTCCCGTCCCTTATTGCCGCTTGGCGGGCGCAGGTTCACCTTGCCTGCCAAGGTTACGAGATCCTAGAACCCTGACCTGGATCAACCGGGCTATTTCTAGTGCAGCCAGTGGCTAGACAGCGCCACATTTGCGACCATAAGCAATCACCTTGCGTTCAGGAAGCAATTCCTATCATAGGCGTTGTTTAAGAGCCGAAACGAAAGAAATTCTGATGTCCAACCTCGCGCTGGCGCGCTCAATTGCAGCCCTTTGTGTGCTCGCGACTCCCAGTATCGCCCAGAACGGTCCATCCCAAAGCCTGCTCACCACCTTAAGCCCAGGTCAGAGCCGATCAGTCGACATCTCCCTGCGGGCAAGAATTGGGCCGCTTGAGCTGGCACGAGGCTCGTTCAAAGTTAGCCTGACGCAAGATAGCTACACTGGTGAGGCGACGTATCGCACCTCTGGTATCGCTGCCTCGTTTAATAATGACTCTGGCGTTGCAAGCGTTAAAGGGGCGATTGACAATGGCCAGTTAAAGCCTCGCTCGTTCGTCAATCAAGAAACCAATGGCAAAAAGCGCCGCATCACCATGGCTATTGGAGGCCGCTCGGTTGATGTGACGGTCGCACCGATGTGGGGCAATATGGGCTTTCCGCCCGCAACACTCGCTCAGAAACTGGAAGCGGTAGACCCCGTCACCGGCTTGATGGAGCTGTCACTGGTGACCGGTCGAGATGCGGGTCGGGCCTGTGGTGGTGCCGTGAAGATTTTCGACGGCAAGCGACGCTATGACATCCGCACGCAATATGTTGGAATCGAAAACGTTTCTACACCAGCCTATAAGGGCCCAGCCACTTATTGCCGGGGCACCTATACCGAAGTGGCAGGCTTTAATCAGAAGAAGCCAAACGAGACACGCGAGCCCATCCGCCTTGAAATCTGGCTCGCAGATGTCGGCAAAATGGGCGTATCAGTTCCCGTGCGGATGACAGGTTCCAAGGGCATTTATACGGCGGTACTCTATGCCGACCGGGCTGTGGTGCGCTAACGAACCGATCAGACGTCTGGCAAAAGGCCGCTGTCTTCAGGGTCCCCAACCTTTTTGATCAAGGCAGCCTTCAGTTTCTTCATGGCCTGATGCTCAATCTGGCGAACCCGCTCTTTCGAGATGCCCATCCGCACGCCCAAGGATTCCAGGGTCGCACCCTCCTCCGTCAGGCGGCGCTGCTGGATAATTGCTAGTTCGCGCGGATTGAGGGACTTAAGCGCCTCTTGAATCCAATTGGTGCGTCGCTCGGTATCGGTGCGCTCCATTACGTCTTGATCGGGCAGAATCCCCTCATCGGGTAACAGATCCTGCCATTCACCGCCGCCATCGACACCATCGGACATCGGGGCATTCAAGGAACGGTCATTGGCCGATAGGCGGGAGGCCATTTGTTCGACTTCACGCTCGCTCACGCCCAATTTCGTGGCGATAATCTCGCGGTTCTCCCGCGTCATCATGGCTTCGCCCGTGTCGCTGATCAGTGCGCGAAGCCGACGCAGATTGAAGAATAATGACTTCTGCGCCGCTGTCGTGCCGGTGCGCACGATGGACCAATTGCGCAGCACATAATCCTGAATAGCTGAGCGTATCCACCAAGCTGCGTAAGTCGAGAAGCGCACTTCGCGGTCGGGCTCAAAGCGAGCAGCCGCTTGCATCAGTCCAATATTACCCTCTTGGACAAGGTCGCTCATCGGCAAACCATAATTGCGGAAGCGGGCAGCCATGGAAATTACCAACCGCATATAAGCGGTCGTCAGTTCATGCAGCGCGCGTTCATCTTGATGGTCACGCCACGCAACGGCAAGCTCACGCTCGTGATCATGCTCCAGCAAGGGCGCCTTCATAGCCTGCTTGACAAACCGTCGCGTCGCGCTCTGGGCTTCGGCTGTCTCATACGTGGCCATTTGATCTCTCCGATCCTTGTCCGCACCTAATTTGGTTAGTGTGGTTACGCGCGGCAGAGCGGTTTGGATCAGTCGTTATGACAAATCCATGACTTAAGAACTGCAATTTGATGCGAGGTCGCGTGATCTATCTTAGCCAGATGTCCGGACAAATACGGCAGGCGGGAAATCACTATCCATCTGCACTTCCAAGGACCGGATTTTGCCAGCCATGTCGGCCTGAAACGCGAACTTTACATCCAGAAGATCGTCGTCATCTTCCCGCGTAGGTTGGCCATTGAATACATCATAATGCCAATGCTTTAGTCGGATTGGCATCTCATTATAGGTCCCCTGCAAGCCCGCCTCATCGAAGGTTACCGTCCAAGTGCCATAGCCCTTATGCCCATAAGTGCCGACAAAAGCGGCGAGCTCTCGTGAGGGCGACGTATTGGGGACAGGCATAGGCGGGGCTTGGGTCGCGGCCCTGGCCTCATTGGCATCGCGACGGGCAAGCCCCCGAGCTGACCAATTGGCGGGCTCTAACCCCATTAGGCGATCAAACAGATCCAAGCTCACATGGCCGGGTAAAGGTGTGCCGCGCATATTGGAAAAAGCGATGATGCCGACATTTTGCTCTGGAAACAGGGTCACGCGGGACGAAAATCCATTGAGATTGCCGCCATGAGCAACCCGACGCATGCCACGATAAAAGTCTGTTCGCCAGCCAAGGCCATAAAGGCCACGGCTCAGCTCCGTTGCCTCAGGTTGCCCGCCTGTGGAAACAAGCGGCGCCCACATCGCTTCACTTTGGGCTACAGAGATCAAGCGCTTGCCACGATATTGGCCGCGGCCAAGTTGAAATTCCATCCAAGGAAGAAACTGAGTGACCGAACTATGAAGCTCACCCGCTGGGCCAATCGCATCTTCGGGCCGCAAGGGGATTTGCACGGCTTGCTTGTTAGGCAAAAGTTTATGGCCAAAGGCGAAGTCAGCATCATGGGCCATCTGACTTGGGCTGAAGCCCGTTCGCCCCATGCCCAAGGGTTTAAGCAAGCGGGCCTCTGTGAAAGCCTCCCACGACTGGCCCGTTGCGCGCTCAACCACGAGGCCCGCCAAAATATACATGAGGTTATTGTACTGATACTGGCTACGAAGCGGTGCGGAAGTCTCAAGATAGGGCAATCGCGCCAAAAGCTCTGTCTTGCTCAACTTCTCATTATTGTACCAAACCAGATCATGCGTGCCGAGGCCTGTGCGATGCGAGAGCATGTCGCGCAGGCTCAAGCTGGCATATTCCACCCCGCCCGCCATTTTAAACTCGGGTAGATAGGTGGTGACGGGTTCATCCCAAGCAAGCTTGCCCTCATCCACCAACAGCGCCACGGTGGCGGACGTAAAAGCCTTGGTGAGCGACGCACAGCCAAACAAAGTATCGGGCGTCACAGCTTGGGTCTTAGCCCCATCGCGCCAGCCAAAGCCCTTGGCATAGATCGGCGCACCATCCTTAATGACGGCAATTGCTAAGCCCGGCACCCGCCAATTCTGGCGCGCGAGGTCAAGGTCGGCATCAAGGCCCGCAAGTGGATCGGGTTTCCGTTTTGCAGCCCAAGCCGGGCTGACAAAGCCAGCGCCTAAACTTGCGCCCAATAAGGATACAAAGGCCCGCCGCTGCATCAAATTGCCCCCCACCTGACTACGCTACGCTTCCAGCATAGTGGGGGGCTCTAGTCGGCCTTGTCTAGTCCTATCAGCGCCGAATGGCATCGGCACCGACACAGGTCCGGGTCTCTTCGCTCCACGTGCCACCGCGACGATAGCAATCTTGGCGCATGGCCGCCGCGCGGGCTTCTGCTTGGGCAGGATCGGATTCAACCGGGCCCAAGGCGCAGGCAGACAAGGTCGCCAATGCAAAGGCAAAACCACACAAGGTCAGCGCGCGGCGCATCGGCTTACGCCGTCAACTGTTGGCGGGCGACATCCAAGAGCTGTTCCATTTCGCGGCGAACCTGATTTTCGCTGACTTCTATGCCCTTGGCGTCGAGGTCGGCTTTGACTTTGCGGTAGACATCGTCATCGCCGGCTTCTTCAAAATCGGCCATAACGACGGTCTTGGCATAGTCTTCTGCCGTCTCACCCTCGAGGCCCATCAATCCTGCAGCCCAAGCGCCGAGGAGCTTGTTGCGGCGGGCGGTGATTTTGAACGAAAGCTCACTATCGTGCGCATATTTGGCTTCTTCAGCGCTCTTGCGCTCATCGAACTGGCTCATGGTCAGACTTCCTTAAAAAACACGTCAGCGGACAGGTTCCTAAGTGGGAACGGCTATGCGGTCTGGATAGGTCTCTGCGCAAGTTAGCGCAAGGGGATGCGCCACATGATTGAGGCCTGTCGCGCAGCCTGTTAGGGTGGTTTTGTCGTTAGGAGTTTCGACTCGGGCCGCGATGGCTACGAGTGCGTGCCTTGCCACCTGACCACTGAGGAGAGCGCGACCATGTCCCGCCGCAAGAAAATTTATGAAGGCAAGGCCAAGGTCCTGTATGAAGGGCCAGAGCCTGGTACCCTGATCCAGTATTTCAAGGACGATGCAACCGCCTTCAACGCTGAAAAACATGCGATTATTGAAGGCAAGGGCGTTCTGAACAACCGGATTTCAGAATTCATCATGACCAATCTCAATGCGATTGGCGTGCCCACGCACTTCATCCGCCGCCTGAATATGCGCGAACAATTGATCCGCGAAGTGGAAATCATCCCGCTGGAAGTCGTTGTGCGCAATGTTGCTGCAGGCTCAATCTCCAAGCGTTTAGGTATTCCCGAAGGTGAATTGCTGCCCCGTTCGATCGTGGAATTCTATTATAAGAATGACGGTTTGGGCGATCCCATCGTGGCGGAAGAGCATATTACCGCTTTTAACTGGGCTACCACACAAGAAATTGATGACATCATGGCCCTCGCCCTGCGCATCAATGACTATTTGTCCGGCCTGTTTGCAGGTGTTGGCATCCGCTTGGTGGACTTTAAGCTTGAGTTTGGTCGCCTCTATGAGGGCGACATGGTGCGGACTGTTTTGGCAGATGAAATCAGCCCAGACTCCTGCCGATTGTGGGATGCCCGCACCAATAACAAGCTCGACAAAGACCGCTTCCGGCAAGATTTGGGCGGCGTTTCTGAGGCTTATGCCGAAGTCGCCCAGCGCTTGGGCATTTTCAAAGACCCACGCAGCGCGTTTGTAGAAGGCTAAACCGACCGATGAAAGCCATTGTGAATGTCCGTCTGAAAAAAGGCGTGTTGGACCCTCAAGGCCGCGCCATTGCCGAAGCCCTACGTGGCCTTGGCTTTCATGAGGCCGAAGATGCCCGCGTCGGCAAAGTGATCGAAATCGAACTCGACGAAACCGACCCCGAGCGCGGTGCCGCCCGCGCCAAAGAAATGGCCGCCAAACTTCTGGCCAATCCGGTCATCGAAAGCTGGACGGTGGAAATCGCCGCTTAAGACCTGGCCTCCTTTACTCCTCGTGATCCCCGCTGTAGCAAAGCGGAGAGCGGGGACCCCAGCGGAATTTGCAACATGAGGTCCCGGATCGGCTGACGCCGTCCGGAATAACAACGCTCAGCCTGCGGCAAAGGTCACACCCATGTCACCGATCATTGCTAACCCGCCGCTCAAGGCTGGTTACGGGCCTTGGAGTCGGCGCGATGAAATTTTTCGTTGGTTTGATTATTGCAATTCTGGCATCACTCACAACAACTGGGATTGCCGCTGCACAAGCAGCCCCGCCAGACTTGGTCTTGACCGGCACCATTAGCGGAAAAGATCATCAGACTTATGTCGAGGTGCCATTTGACGTGCCTCAAGGTGTCGAGCGCCTTACAATTGCCTTTGAATACACCGGCAAAGAAGCACGGACGGTAATTGATCTTGGCCTTTCCGATCCCAATGGCCTGCGTGGGTGGAGTGGCGGCAATAAATCCACCATCACGATTGCAAGCAGCGACGCCACGCCTTCCTATGTTCCGGGGCCAGTGGTCGCCGGCCAATGGAAGCTCATCCTCGGGGTGCCCAACATTCGGTCCGGCGTGACAGCCAACTACAAAGCACACATCACTTTTGGCAAAGCAGGCGACCCTTTACCCCGTTCAGCCTTTAAGGCAGAGCCCACTAAGGCGACCGCGGGCTGGTATCGCGGCGACTTCCACAGCCACACAGGCCATAGTGATGGTACGTGTGATAGCCTGTCGGGTCGGCGCATCCCGTGCCCCGCATTTCGGACGCTTGAGGCAGCCCGTACCGCAAAACTCGATTTCATCTCGGTAACCGAGCATAATGCCGCCTCTCACCACAGCGTCTTGCGTGAACTGCAAGCTTATTACGACACCCTCCTGATTATTCCGGGGCGCGAGATCACCACCTTTTTCGGCCATATGAATGCCATTGGACCAACAGAACCATTGGAGTTTCAACTTGGAAGCGATCGTCTTCCTAAGGTTGGTGGTCTTGTAGACAAGGTGCGGCAGCAGGGCGGCATAATCTCCATCAATCACCCAGGCATGCCTTCTGGCGAAGATTGCATGGGCTGCGGCTATGTTGTGCGAGACGTTGACTATAGCCGTTTTGATGCGGTCGAAATCGCCAATGGCGGCACCATGCATTTTGTTGGTTCAGCTGAAGGACAGCTCAGTCATATTCCGTTTTGGGAGAACCTGCTCAATCAAGGAATTCGCATAACGGGGCTTGGCGGCAGTGACAGCCACGATCCAGATGCGCCGATCACACGCCAATTTCCGGTTGGTCGTCCTAAGACAGTGGTTTACGCCGCTGAGCTGTCGCAAAAAGGCATTCTAGATGGTGTGCGCAGCGGCCGCGTGTTTGTCGATCTGACCGGTCAAAGCGATTCGCACCTAGACCTCAGTGCCGCAGGGCCAGGGTCAGTCGTCGCCATGGGTGGGGCTCTTTCGCTGCGACCGGGCGAGAGCGGTGAGTTGACCATCGACATCCGCGACCTCGCAAGCGGTCAAGTTCAATTAGTCCTTGGGCGCGGCGCTCCCGACATTGTTCTGCAGGACCGCGTGATTGATGGAAAGGATCGGCTGCGCAAACTGAAACTGCCCTATGCGCCCGCGCCTTACTGGGTTCGCGTAAATGTCCGAGATACGAATGGCAAGCTGATGCTCATTTCAAACCCAGTGTATTTGCTGCCTAAGTGATAAATGTTATAACTATATGTCATCCGAGTTTCACAATGTCTAAATAGTAGCCACCGTGGTTCGTGCCATTAGATGAATGGTATATCGAAATTGCGGGGGACTAAACCATGCGTACACGGAATTATATTTTGGCAAGTGCAGCTATTTTGCCATTTTGCTTGTCGATGCCAGCATTTGCGCAGAGCGCTACTTTGAATACTGAGGCCGTCTCGGTTGAAGAAATTGTGGTGACGGCGCGCGCGGGTACCACAGCGCGGCGCAAAGCGGACGTGTCCTATGCCATCACCTCTATCAATGCTGATGCCCTTCGGCTCCAAGCGCCGATCTCCACCGCAGAAGTTTTTAAAGCTATTCCTGGATTCTGGGTTGAAGCTTCCGGCGGCGAAGCCTCGAACAATGTTCGCACACGCGGCATCCCGACTGACGGCTATTCCTCGGTAACAATTCAAGAAGACGGCCTGACCGTTCAACACGATGGCGGCCTTGGCTGGTTGAATGCGGACCAATCCTTCCGGGTTGACGAAACAATCGGGCGCGTTGAAGCGGTTCGTGGCGGCCCAGCTTCCATTTTTGCGTCTAATTCGCCCGGCGGAACAGTAAACTTCATCACGCGTCAAGCAGGCAGCAAACCTGAAGGCACGATCAAAGCGCAAGTTGGCGATTACGGCATGTATCGCACCGACTTCTTCTATGGTGCCCCGCTTTCCGACAATTGGGGCCTCACAGTTGGTGGCTTTTATCGCGCCGACCAAGGCGTTCGTGATCCAGGGTTCACCCAGAACAAGGGCGGTCAAATTCGCGTTGGCCTAAGTCGTGTATGGGAAAGCGGTCGCATCGATATCAATGTAAAACATATTGACGATAATGTCGGCTTCCTCTTGCCAGTGCCCCTAACTTTTGATGGCAGCGGCGATGTCGCAGCCGTACCAGGGTTCGATGCCAATTATGGCACCCTTGCTGGCAATGACAATCGTTTGCTTAGCTTCCGCAGCCCGAACGGTCCGAAGGATTTCGATCTTTCCCGCGGCACAGATGTTAAGCTGACAGCTGCAACGGTTAAAGCTGATCTTGATATCGGCGCTGGCTGGCGCTTGCAGAATACTGCGCGCTTCCGCACAAGTGAAATCGTGCGCAATGGCCTGTTCCCAACCGGCAATATTGAGACCGCACAAGCCCGCCTGAATAGCGCTCGTGCGTCTGCACTCGCGGCCTTCCCTGGTGCCACCAACGTTGAGTATCGTTATGTGACCCGCGGCACCACGTTTGACGTCGCCAATCAAAATGGCAACGGCCTGGTCGTCAGCGGTAACTTGTTGAGCGTGTCGGTGCCATTGGACGAGTTTACCAATGACGTGCGCGTGGTGCGTAAGTTTGAAATCGGCAACCAAACGCATGACTTTGCATTCGGCGCTTATTTCTCCAACTTCACCTATGATTATGATCGTTACATGGCGACAGCCAACTTGGACGTGAAGAACAATGCTGAAAGGCTGGATATTGTTGCCGTCAATGCAGCAGGTGCAATCCTTGGTCGCGTCACCGATAACGGCATTTTGCGCTATGGGTCGCTCTATGACAACGCAGCCATCGATGCCACAGTAACGGCGTTTTATGTTTCAGATGAATGGCAAGTCACGCCAAAGCTGCGCATTGACGCTGGCATGCGCTATGAGAGCATTGAGTTCACTGGGTCTGTTGAAGGCAAGCAAACCATCGACCTCGGCGTTGCTGGCACGTTGGCTGACAATCAATTCATTACCGGCACGGGTGTGTTCACCCCAATCAGCCGGGACTATAATGATACAGGCTTCACGCTGGGTGCTAACTACCAAATCAACGGCAAGTTAGGTGCGTTTGCCCGCTATACCGATACATTCAGACTTCCCTCGCCATCGGAGTTTCAAGGTAGCGCAGGCGACGCACTCCGCACAGACATTAAGGTAACCCCTGTTGCCATGGCCGAAGGCGGCATCAAATTCCAATCTGATCTGTTCGATGCCTATGCCACCGTCTTCAATACGAAGTTTGAGAACGTCCGCTTCACAGACAACGTCTTTAACTCCACAACAAACTCGTTCACCACACGGATCGGTTATGCGGATACCAAGACCTACGGTGTCGAAATTGAAGGCGTGGTTCGGCCTTTGGATTGGGCAGATTTGTCTGTCGCTGTGTCTTGGCAAAACCCTGAATATGAGAACTTCACATTCACGCAAAACGTCGGCGGCACTCCGGTGACGGTCAGCTTCAATGGCAAGCAACTCATACGGGTACCGAAAATCGGTTTACGCGCCGTACCGGGCCTGAACCTGTTGGATGGCAAGATTAGGGTTGAGGCACCGATTGAGTATTACAGCAAGCGCTATGCTGATACGGCTAACTCTCAATCACTTCCTGCCTATACGGTCCTCAATCTTAACGCCCGTTGGAACCTAACTGACACGCTGACTTTGGCTTTGGCCGGGGCCAATTTGACTAATGAGATCGGACTGACCGAAGGCAATCCTCGCGCAGGTCAATTCATCTCTGGTGACGCGGGTGCACGCTACTATCTGGCTCGTCCGGTTCTAGGTCGGACCTGGCGCGTTTCGGCAAGCTATAGCTTCTAAGGCTAAGCTCTGAGCCAGATCTTCAAGAGTTTACCCTGTCCTCCGCCGCACTTCGGGGGAGGACAGGGCACGACTTCCCGAAGATTCTTCCCCCACACCCCTAGACAGACGCCTCAAACTAAGGCGCTATGGTCATCCCATTAGTAACTGAAAGGAGGTGATCCTATGTCTCATTGTCTGCGCCTTAGTGAAATGTCTGTCGGGATCCCTTCGGAGGTGAAGGCTTAAGGATTAAGAACCTTTCTTCGAATTGAGATCGGGCCATTTCACTGGTCTGGCAATGGAAAGGTCGCTGGGCAACCAGCGACCTTTCTTGTTTCCTTAAAGCGTCTTGCCCATGATTTTCAAAGGGATAATCGCGCCATTTTTGGCGTGCTTTTCGATCACTTCAATCAACTCATAACCACAGCGACGATAGAGCGGCTCACCCGCCAAAGTGGCCCCCATTTGCGCGCTTTTGAAGCCTTCGGCGCGGGCAGCGGCCTCGCCGGCATCAATGATCATCTGGCCAATGCCACGGCGCACATGTTCTGGATGGGTATACATGGCGCGAATGCGCGCAGGCTCGGTCGCGGGGTCGAGGAGGCGATTGTCGCGCCCAGCGCTGTGATCGCCGCCATAGAGGGTGCCGCGCCGGCTCCAACCGCCACAGCCGACGATTTTGCCGTCTTCTTCCACGACCGCAAAATAAGTGCCGTCCTCGATCAACTGCGTATCGATCCCCATGGTCTCGTGACTGCCTTCAACTTGTTCGGGCGTCAGAAAGTCATGCATCAATTGCCCAATCGCCAAGGCCATTAAGGCCTTCATTTCGGGCATATCGTCAGGGGTTGCGACACGCAGCTTTAAGACCATGCAGCCAGCCTTTCCTCAATCAGAGCAAGGGTTTCCGTAACACCAAATAAGGCGACAAAGCCACCAAAGCGCGGGCCTTGTTCTTGGCCCAGCAGCACTTCATAAAGCGCCTTGAACCAGTCGCGTAGGTTTTCAAACTGGTGCGTCTTGCCGACATCAAACACCATATTCTGGATTTCATCGCCGTCGCGCATGTCTGGTCCCATGGCTTCAAGGCGGGCTTTCAGGTCCAAAATGGCGGCAAGCTCGGCCTCAGTTGGCGCACGGAACTTCTTCGTTGGCTGGATGAAGTCGCGATAATAAGCGACGGCAAAACCTGCGAGCTCATCCAGCAAGGGCTGATCAGCTGGTGTGGCCTCCGGCGCATAGCGCTTGATAAAGCCCCACAGCACGTCCTTGGTCTCAGCATTTGCGGCCGAGACGAGGTTCAGCAGAAGGGCAAAGCTGATGGGTGAGCCATATTGGGGTGGATGGCCATTATGGATGTGCCATACAGGATTTTCGAGCTGCTTGGCAGGCTCTTCCCGGCGGAAGGCGTCCAAGAACTGAACATATTCGTCTACTGCGCGCGGGATAACGTCGAAATAAAGCTTCTTGGCGACGCGCGGCTTTTGGAAATTATAGAGCGATAGGCTTTCTGGCGGCGCATAGGTCAGCCATTGCTCCACCGAAATACCATTGCCCTTTGACTTGCTGATCTTCTCGCCATTTTGATCGAGGAACAGCTCAAAGCAATATTGCAACGGCGGCTCTGCGCCCAAGATGCGGCAGATCTTGGAATAGATCGGGCCATTGGTCTGGTGGTCTTTGCCATACATCTCAAAGTCAACGCCAAGCGCGGCCCACCGCATGCCAAAGTCTGGCTTCCATTGCATTTTGACGTGGCCACCGGTGACCGGGAGGGTAACGTCGGTTCCATCTTCATCGGCAAAGGTCACCGTGCCCGCTTTGGCATCCACGGCCTTCATCGGCACATAAAGCACGCGGCCGGTGGTGGGGGAGATTGGCAGAAACGGGCTATAGGTCGCGCGCCGCTCCTCGCCTAAAGTTGGCAACATAACGCCCATAATCTCGTCAAACTTGTCGAGCGCGCGCAGAAGCGTGGCGTCAAAAGTGCCAGAGCGGTAAAGCTCAGTCGCGGACCTGAACTGATAGTCAAAGCCAAAGCTATCCAAGAAGCCACGCAAGCGGGCATTATTATGCTGGGCAAAGCCTTCATGGGTGCCAAATGGGTCGGGCACATCGGTCAGAGGCTTTTGGAGATAGGGCACCAGCGCTTCTGGATTGGGCACATTGTCTGGCACTTTGCGCATGCCATCCATATCATCGCTGACACAGATCAACTGGGTCTCAACCGTACCATCGGTCAGCGCGATGAAGGCTTGGCGCACCATGGTTGTGCGCACGACTTCGCCAAAGGTGCCAATGTGCGGCAAGCCCGATGGGCCATAGCCCGTTTCAAAGATGACCGGGCCTTGCTTTCCGACTTTCTTGACCCGATCCAACAGCAAACGGGCTTGTTCAAAGGGCCAAGCTTTGGCTTCAATCGCCAAAAGTGCACGGTTCGCCATTCAGGTCTCATTCTTCACTTGGAGTGGGAGGTTGTTGCCACGCCTTGTGACGGAATCGAGCCTTAAGGTCAAATCCCTGCCCCTGCCCAGACACCCCAACCGCTACGCGGCGTGGTGCACAAGTTCTGGCTTGAGTTCATACGCCAATCCCTGATACGCCAGAGATTGAAATTTCGCGGTGGCAGGGGAATCAAGTGACTCAAAGAAAGACGCAAATCGTCGTGGTTGGCGGCGGTGCCGGGGGTCTGGAACTCGTGCGCCTGCTTGGATCGCGTTATGGCCGAAAGGCGCACGATATCATCCTGATCGACCGCAATTTGACCCATATTTGGAAGCCGCTCCTACACGAGGTTGCGGCAGGGTCTCTCGATGCCAATCTCGATGAAGTGGGCTATGGCGGCCACGCGGTGCGCTGGGGCTATCGCTTTTTCAATGGCAGCCTCGAAAGCGTGGATCGAACCGCCCGAACCGTCACCACTGCCCCTTTACTAGACGAGCGCGGCGAAGAGATCATTGGGCGGCACACCATTCGCTATGATTATTTGGTGCTGGCCATGGGCGGCATCTCGAACGATTTCGGTGTGCCGGGCGTGCGCGAGCATGCGATGTTTCTCGAAGACCGGCCCCAAGCTGACCGCTTCCGCCAAAAGCTGCTCAATGCTTGCCTGCGCACCAACCACGCCCATCAAACCGGCGATTTAGAAGCCTGCGTGCGCATCAGCATCGTTGGCGGCGGCGCGACCGGGGTTGAGCTGGCCGCCGAGCTGTATAATGCCGCCAAGGCCCTGCGCCATTATGGGTTGGAAGTATTCGATGAATCAAAGCTCCAAGTATCGCTGATTGAGGCTGGCCCCCGGATCCTGCCCGCCCTCGATGAGAAGCTGGCCGAGAGCGCCAAGCACGAACTGGAGAAGCTGGGCGTCAAAGTACTCGACAACACCCAAGTGGTGCGCCTCGCCAAAAATGAGGTTCATACCAGCAGCGGCGACGTCATTCCGTCCAACCTCATTTTATGGGCTGCCGGCGTGAAGGGGGCAGATGAGATCCGGACGATGGGCGATCTTGAGCTGACACGCGGCAACCAAATCATTGTGCGGCCAACGCTACAGACCACTAAGGACGACCGCATTTACGCTCTTGGCGACTGTGCTTCCTGCATGCTTTCAGGTCGCGACCGCCCTATCCCACCGCGCGCGCAATCGGCGCACCAGATGGCTTCCCAAGTGTTTCACAATCTGGTGCGCGCACAGGCTGGCGAGGCGCAAAAGGATTTTGTCTATCACGACCATGGCTCGCTGGTGTCGCTCAGCCGTTTTTCAACGGTGGGCAGCCTGATGGGCAATCTGGTTGGCGGGCGGATGCGCGTCGAAGGCTGGATCGCGCGAACGGTTTATCAGTCGCTCTACCGCATGCATCTGATCGCCATCCACGGCTGGTGGCGCGGTGTGACGCTGATCGCGATCGGCCACGTCAACCAAATCATAAGGCCCAAGTTTAAGCTGCATTAGGGGCGGGCTCGAGGTCTCGGTGAGCCCGTTGGGTACAGTTCTGCGTGACTGTACCACTTCGGTGGCCGTTTTTTGGATAATGGCTTTTTCACTTTTGACTGATGGGGTGGACGCCCCCTGACGGCATCTATGTGCCAGTATGTGGATTGTTGGAGTCACATACGAAGGAGGCGTCCGTGGAAGAGGTTAGCATAATTGGGTTAGATTTGGCCAAGCGTATTTTTCAGGCGCATGGTGGGGATAAGTCTGGCAAGTGTTTATTCTCAAGGAAGCTGTCGCGTGCTCAGCTTTTGGGTTTCTTCAAGAGCCAGAAGCCTTGCATTGTTGCGATGGAGGCGTGTTCGTCGGCGCATTATTGGGGTCGTGAGATAGCGGCATTGGGTCATGAAGTACGATTGATCCCGCCTCATTATGTGAAGCCCTATGTGAAGCGTGGGAAGAATGATGCGGCGGATGCTGAAGCGATCTGTGAGGCGGCAAGCCGCCCGACGATGCGGTTTGTCGAGATCAGGAGCGCGGAGCAACATAGTCAAGCCATGGTCTTTCGCAGCCGAGATTTGTTGGTGCGTCAACGCACCCAAGCGATCAATGCGGTGCGCGGGCATTGTGCAGAGTTTGGGCTTTCAGCGCCGACAGGTCACAAGGGCTATGAGGCTTTGAAGGGGCTGATTGGTGAGGCCACAGATTTGCCAGAAGTCGCCAGAGAGGTGCTTGAGCTTTTGATGGCGAGTATTGAACAGCTTGAGGAGCAGATTGGCGCACTTGAGAAGAAGATGACACAGCTGGCCAAGCGCGACCCTGTGAACAAGGCCTTGATGAGCATTCCAGGGATAGGTCCGATCACAGCGCTGGCGGTTAAAGCCTTGGGGCCTGATGCGCGGGGATTTGCTTCGGGTCGTGATTATGCGGCTTGGATGGGTTTGGTTCCGAGCCAGCATTCGTCAGGGGGGAAGGAACGACTTGGCAAGATTACCAAGAAAGGCAATCGTACCTTGAGGCGGCTGTTTGTGATTTGTGCGGGCACGGTGATCACATCGATAGCTCGTTCGCGCACGGTGCCGGATCCGTGGCTGGCAAAGCTATTAGCGCGCAGACCACGCATGGTGGCGGTGACAGCGTTAGCGAATAAAATAGCGCGTATCGTCTGGGCCCTACAGGTCAAAGGCGGCGTGTATCAATCTCCAATAACAACATGATCTACAAGCACTGAAGATCAGTTGTTAGACAGAGGCGGTCAGGGCAAGTGCAACAGGGAGTATGGCGCAACAGTTTAGGAAACACGATCAGGACACTCAGGGCAAAGGTTAGTGCATCACAGCACGCTGGACCGATATGAACCTGATCGCGCACACCATCGTGGCTCGCAGTCGTTGAAAGGCTGCACTAGAAGCCGGACACACGACCGCACCTAACTGATCCTGCCAAACAAACTGAAAAAGCACTTGCAAAAACCAGGGCGTCCACACAGGCCTTTGCGGTCACTTTCACGTTCCTATTGATCAACGGAGTTCGTATTCAGGCGGGCCCCGATCAGACCTATTACTTTATTTCTGATCTCTACGCGAGGCAGGAATTTGTCTTTGTTCATCTTGTGGCTTGGTTCCAAGCAAACACAGCAAAAGCCTAAAGGTCAATCGAAACCAGAAGCCGCATTTCGCCCCATAATCGCATAGCTCACACGTCAATTTCATCGTTTGACGAATAGCTAAGCACGTGCCCAAATACTGACCTTAGGTGGAGATGTCAGCATGACTTTTGGGTTGATCAGTCGGGGTTGGCGGTGGGCGCGACTGCTATTATCGCTGTGTGCTTTGGCACTCACTGCGGCTTGTATGCTCTTGGAAGGGCCATATCCCTCTGATCGTGATTGGCCGTTTGGCGCAGACGTCAGTCAGGTCACTTTAGTCCAAATGAAGGAAGGAAAGCCCGAAGCTGCATCGGAGAAGCTCGTCTTGGCGCGAAGTTATACAGGCCTGCGTTGGCGGCTTGAATCGCCGGGCGGCACAGCCGACGCTGGCCAGCTTTCGATAAAGTACTTAGGTCTTGCACCAGAAGGCAAAGTTTATGGCTATGCCATTCCCCATTCGGACCTGCCAAGTTGGCCTGAAATAGCTGCCAATAAATTGGACGGCGTGCGCGGCGATGAATTCGCAGCTTTTGCTGTGTTTGGTCGCATCATTTTTTCAGATCAAATGGACGCACAAGGAAGGGCCCTGCTGGGCTTTTCAGGCCCAATCTGTCCGAAGACGATAGAGCCAAACTGTAGCTACGATACATCAGCAGCTGTTTGGAACGTATTAGCAGCACAAATACCGGTGCTGCGGTTTGAAGAAATGGGTATCTATGCCGTTGAGCCTAATGGCTGAGCAGAATGAAGTCGGAACTCCTGCCAAACCTGCCTAATCTTGCGCCTGATCCTCGCCATCACAGCACCCCTGTGCATCGCTGCTTGGATCGTTTTGGCGTTGGTTTATGAGCTTGCTGTATCTGGCTGGATTTTTGCTGGTTTTGGGGTGAGTTTGGCGGTGGCAATTTGGGTCGTAGCGTCGTATCTCGGCGGTCGGCGGGTCAGCTCGGCTGAGTCTGTTTCAAACGATGGGGCGAGAAGATGACGAAAATCGTCGTCGATGGAACCGAAGTAGATGTGCCAGGCGATTACACGCTGTTACAAGCGTGCGAAGCTGCCGGCGCAGAGATTCCGCGGTTCTGTTATCATGAGCGTTTAAGTGTTGCTGGCAATTGCCGCATGTGCCTGGTGGAAGTCAAAGGTGCGCCTAAACCTGTGGCGTCTTGTGCCCAGCAGGTAAAGGATCAGCGCCCCGGGCCGAATGGTGAGCCACCCGTCGTTGTCACCAAGTCTTCGAAGGTGAAGGCCGCACGCGAAGGCGTGATGGAATTCCTGTTGATCAATCACCCGCTGGATTGCCCGATTTGCGACCAAGGCGGAGAATGCGACTTGCAAGACCAAGCGGTGGCCTTTGGCCGCGCTGGTTCGCGCTACGACGAAAATAAGCGCGCAGTTGAAGAAAAGAATATGGGCCCCTTGGTCAAAACGGTGATGACGCGCTGCATCCAATGCACACGCTGCGTGCGTTTTGCGACCGAAGTGGCTGGCGTGTCCGAGCTTGGGGCCATTGGCCGCGGCGAAGATATGGAAATCACCACTTATCTGGAACAATCCTTGACGAGCGAGCTTTCGGCCAATGTGGTTGATCTCTGCCCCGTCGGTGCGCTCACCTCCAAGCCCTATGCGTTTAATGCGCGGCCTTGGGAATTGAAGAAGACTGAAACCATCGATGTGATGGATGCGGTTGGCTCTAACATTCGTGTCGATGCGCGGGGCAATGATGTGTTGCGCGTGCTGCCGCGCCTCAATGAAGAGATCAATGAGGAATGGTTGTCCGACAAGTCGCGCCATGCGGTCGATGGCCTGCGCCGTCAACGTCTCGACAAGCCTTATCTTAAGACCAATGGCAAATTGGCCCCCGTCAGCTGGCCTCAAGCCCTCGAAGCCTTTGCAGCGCGCTTGAAGGGCGATGCTACCAAAATTGGCGCGATTGCTGGCGACTTGAGCGATGCTGAAGGCCTGAAGGCCGCTTTGGACCTGCTGCGCGGGTTAGGGGTTGCCAATACCGATTGCCGCCAAGATGGCGCAGCAATTGGCATGTCGGGCCAGCGTGGCGAATATTTGTTCAACACCACCATCATGGGCATTGAAGACGCAGATGCCCTGTTGATCATTGGCTCTAACTTGCGTCTGGAAGCCCCGCTGATCAATGCGCGTGTGCGCAAGACGTGGTTGCGCGGCACGCTGGATCTGATCGGTGTTGTGGGTGAGGCAACAGACCTGACCTATGCTTACGAACATGTTGGGGCAGGGCCGAAGACTTTGGCGGATTTGGCCAAGGGTAAGGGCGACTTCTTCAAGCGCTTTGCTAAGGCAGAGCGGCCAATGGTCATCATTGGAATGGACGCGCTCGCGCGCCCAGATGGCGCACAAGTTCTGAAGCTGGCTGCAGAGATTGGTATGAAGGCCAAGATCGTGCGCGAAGGCTGGAATGGCTGGAATGTCGTCCATCAGGCCGCTGGCCGTGTTGGGGCACTGGACTTAGGCTTCATGCCCGCAGACCAAGGCCTATCGAGCGCGCATATGCTGCAAGCTGGCGCGTTGGATACGCTGATCCTGTTGGGTGCAGACGAAGTCAAAGCCCCAGCGGGGACCTTTGTCGTCTATGTCGGTAGCCATGGCGATGCAGGCGCGCAACAGGCAGATTTGGTCCTGCCAGCGGCCGCCTATACCGAAAAGAGCGCCACCTATGTGAACACCGAAGGCCGCGTTCAACAGGCGCGCCGGGCCGTGTTCCCCAAGGGCGATGCCCGTGAAGACTGGGCGATTTTCCGTGCGGTCTCCGCTCTGGTTGGCAAGACCTTGCCTTATGACAATCTGGACGCTCTGCGTGCCAAGCTGATGGCCGATAGCCCGAGCTTTGCGGGTCTGGATTATGCGCCGGGTGCCAGCACCCCACTTGAGCTCAAGCTTTTGGGCGTGGCGGGCGACGTGGATGCAGCGCCATTCACCAGCGCAATTGCTGACTTCTATCTTACCAATCCGATTGCCCGCTCCAGCCAAATCATGGCGGAATGCTCGGCAGCCAAGAAAGCAGCCTCCGTGGCTGCGATAGCAGCGGAGTAGGGGCCCATGCAGGATCTCGTTCGCAATTGGGGCCCATTATGGGGCGTGATTGGTGGGGCAGGCCAGATCCTCGCGATCATGGTCATGCTGCTGCTAACCTTGGCCTTTATCCTGTTGTTCGACCGTAAGGTTTGGGCTGCGGTGATGATGCGCAAGGGTCCAAATGTGGTTGGACCGTTCGGTCTATTGCAAAGCTTTGCGGACTTCTTGAAATTCGTCGTCAAGGAAATCGTGATTCCAGCTGGCGCGAATAAGACGGTCTTTATCCTGGCGCCTTTGATCACCATCACCTTGGCCTTTGTCGCCTATGCCGTTGTGCCGTTTGCGCCGGGTTGGGTGATTTCCGACATGAATGTCGGGATTTTGTACTTGCTCGCCATGTCGTCCTTGGGTGTCTATGGTATTATCATGGGCGGTTGGGCGTCGAACTCCAAATATCCATTCTTGGGCTCGCTACGTTCTGCGGCGCAAATGGTATCGTATGAAGTTTCCATCGGCTTTGTGTTGATCACTGTGCTTCTGGTGGTCGGCAGCCTGAATTTGACCGACATTGTTGATCACCAAAAGGCTGGCATTTGGGATTGGCACGCGTTTTCTTTCATTGGCGCACTGGTGCATCCTCAAGAAGGCGCTGGCGTTGTCGGCACCGTGTACGGCTTCATCGTCGGCCTTGTGATGTTCATGATGCTGGGCATCTTCTTTGTGTCGGCGCTGGCCGAAACCAACCGCCCGCCGTTTGATTTGCCTGAAGCAGAATCTGAACTCGTGGCTGGCTATCAGGTTGAATATAGCTCCACTCCCTATCTCTTGTTCATGATCGGGGAGTATCTCGCCATCGTCTTGATGTGTGCAATGATCTCCATCCTGTTCTTGGGTGGCTGGAACGCACCTTGGGGCCCGATTGAGAACCCATGGGTCGGCTTCCTGATCCTCTATATCAAGATTTGGCTGGTCTTCTTCATGTTTGCCATGGTGAAGGCGATTGTGCCTCGCTATCGCTACGACCAGCTGATGCGCATTGGTTGGAAAATTTTTTTGCCCACGACTTTGGTCGCCGTGGCAGTGGTAGGCGGCCATGTCGCTTACTTCGGGAGGTAGATCATGGCGAGATTAAACTGGGACATGGGCCTTACAATGATTCAAAGGCGCTCGTTACTGAAAGTCTCGCTTGGTGCCGTTTCGTTTGTGCTGGGTATTTTTTGCGTCCTGCTTTACACAAATGGGACCGAGACAGAGGCTAGTTTGTGGCTATTGGCACTTGGCAACGCGCTAATGGTAGTGACCATCGTCGTCGTTTTCTCAGGCCTTCGCGGCTTAATGCGGATTGTTCCGCCATCGATGCCTAGTCGGAATGAGGATAAACCATGAGCATAGCCCAAGCTCTCAAAGGCGCTTTGATGCTCGACTTTGCAGGTGCGTTTGGCCTTGCGATGAAGAAATTCTTTGAGCCAAAGTTCACCATCAACTACCCGTTTGAAAAGGGCCATATCAGCCCGCGTTTTCGGGGTGAGCATGCGCTGCGCCGATATGCCAATGGCGAAGAGCGTTGCATTGCGTGTAAATTGTGTGAGGCGATTTGTCCGGCGCAAGCCATTACCATTGAGGCAGAGCCGCGCGATGATGGTTCGCGCCGCACCACACGCTATGACATCGACATGACCAAGTGCATCTATTGCGGCTTTTGCCAAGAAGCCTGCCCGGTAGATGCGATTGTGGAAGGTCCGAACTTTGAGTTTGCTACCGAGACGCGGGAAGAATTGTTCTATGACAAGGACAAGCTTCTAGCCAATGGCGACCGGTGGGAACGCGAAATCGCGAAGAATTTAGAGTTGGATGCGGCTTATCGTTAAGCCACGGCCCATGGAAGTTTAATAAAGCGCGCGCCTGTCACACCATGCACAGGGCGCAGAGGGGAAGAGAGTAGCGATGATTGCGGTCGCCGCCTTTTACATCTTGAGTGCGATTGCGATTGCTTCGGCCTTTATGGTCGTGGTGGCCCGTAATCCTGTGCACTCCGTCTTGTTTCTGATCCTGACCTTCTTCACCTCAGCCGGCCTGTTCGTGTTGTTAGGGGCAGAATTCCTCGCCATGCTTTTGATCGTCGTCTATGTCGGCGCGGTCGCGGTTCTCTTCCTCTTTGTGGTGATGATGCTCGACATCGACTTTGCAGAGTTGAAAGCTGGCTTCTTCACCTATCTGCCGTTTGGCGGTCTGATAGCACTGATCCTGTTTGGCCAGTTCGTCATGGTCGGTGGGGCGTGGATTGAAAAGTCCGTCTCGGCCGAAGCCATCGCTGCGCCAACGCCAGCAGCTGCGGCCGTGTCAAACGCTGAAGCTATCGGGCGCATCCTCTACACGGATTACATCTTCTTGTTCCAATCCGCTGGTATCATTCTGTTTATTGCCATGGTGGGGGCGATTGCACTCACGCTGCGGCACCGCGACGGCATCCGCCGCCAGAATGTCACCGCACAAGTCGGCCGCACCCGTGCAGGCGGCGTTGAAATGACTGACCCGAAGCCGGGCGAAGGAGTGGTACTTTGATCGGCCTATCTCATTATCTGGCGGTTGCTGCCGCTTTGTTCACCATTGGCGTGTTCGGCATCTTCGTGAACCGCAAGAATGTCATCGTCATCCTGATGTCGATTGAACTCATTCTTCTGGCAGTGAACATCAATCTGGTCGCTTTCTCGTCCTTCTTGGGCGATATGGTCGGACAGGTTTTTGCGATGTTCGTGCTGACCGTTGCCGCCGCTGAGGCCGCCGTCGGCCTTGCCATTCTGGTCGTCTATTTCCGAAACCGCGGCAATATCGCGGTTGAAGATCTCAATCTGATGAAGGGCTAACGCGTGTCTGCTGATCCTCACGCCACGACTGGCCTCGCCGAGACGCTCGCGACGATCGTTGTGTTCGCGCCGCTTTTGGGTGCCATCATCTGCGGCCTCTTCAACCGCTTCATTGGCGAGAAAGTGGCGATGTTTGTTGCCACGGCTTTGCTTTTTGTTGCCGCAGCCTGTGCCGGAACCATCTTCATTGGCCATTGGCAGCACAGCCTGCATCTGCCCGCTGAGCCCATTCGCATCGCGACTTGGATCCATGTCGGCGACCTCAAGAGTACGTGGTCGATCCGTTTGGATGCCATCAGTGCTGTGATGATGATCGTCGTCACCGGCGTATCGTCCTTGGTGCACCTCTATAGCTGGGGCTATATGGCCGAAGATCCGCATAAGCCGCGCTTCTTTGCCTATCTCTCGCTCTTCACCTTCGCCATGTTGTCGCTCGTTACAGCGGCTGACTTCATGCAGCTCTTCTTTGGCTGGGAAGGTGTGGGTCTCGCATCCTATCTTTTGATCGGCTTTTGGTATCACAAACGCTCAGCCAATGACGCGCAGATTAAAGCCTTTGTCGTCAACCGCGTCGGCGATTTTGGCTTTGCTTTGGGCATTATGGCCGTCTTCTTTGTGTTCGGCACGATTGAGTTCAAAGAAGTCTTTGCCATGGTGCCTGAGAAGGCTGGTGTGATGTTGAAGTGGGGCGTCTATCAATTGCCCGCTATCGAAATCATCGCCTTCTTGTTGTTCATCGGCGCTATGGGTAAATCGGCGCAATTCTTCCTGCACACGTGGTTGCCCGACGCGATGGAAGGCCCAACGCCTGTGTCGGCTTTGATCCACGCAGCCACCATGGTGACCGCTGGTGTCGTGCTCGTCTGCTTGTGCTCACCCATTTATGAAGCGGCCCCCGGCACAGCGGGCTTCATCACCATCATTGGTGCGGTAACGGCCTTGTTTGCCGCGACTGTTGGCCTCGCCCAAAACGACATTAAGCGCGTGATCGCTTACTCCACCTGTTCGCAATTGGGCTTTATGTTCTTTGCTGCAGGCATCGGTGCCTATCAGGCCGCGATGTTCCATCTCTTTACCCATGCCTTCTTCAAAGCCTTGTTGTTCTTAGGCGCAGGTAGCGTGATCCATGGCATGCATCACGAGCAAGACATGCGCAAAATGGGCGATGTTGCTAAGCATATGAAGATCACCTTTGTGATCATGATTATCGGCACCTTGGCCATTACCGGTGTCGGCATTCCCCATACGCCATTTGGCTTTGCTGGGTTCTTCTCGAAAGACGCCATTATTGAGACCACCTATGCTGCAGGCATGACGGGCAATACAGCGGCTCAAATGGCCTTCTGGATGGCTTTGCTGGCTGCGACGCTGACGAGCTTCTATTCTTGGCGCTTGGCCTTCATGACTTTCCACGGCACGCCGAAGTGGAAAGCTGATAGCGATCATGGTCATCATGACGACCATAGCCACAGCGATGCCGCCCACGCGCATGGTTTGCCGGCTGTCGCCCATATCAACGACGCTGGCCAAAATGCTGCGGGCAGCCATGATGATGACCATGGCCATCATGCTTGGCACGGGCCCCATGAGAGCCCGTGGGTGATGTTGGTCCCGCTGATCTTGTTGGCTTTGGGTGCCGTTTTTGCTGGCTCTGTCTTCTATGATGCGTTTGTTGGACATCATGCGAAGGAATTCTGGGGCAGCTCGATCTATACCGCGCCTGACAATACTGTCCTCAAAGACAAATACTCCATTCCGGGCTGGGTATTCTATGCGCCGCTGGTTGTGATGGTGATTGGCCTGGCTGCTGCCCTTTACTTCTATCTGTTCAACGAAGGCTTGGGTAAGAAAATCGCCGACCGCAAGGGCATGGCGCACGCCTTCTTGGAGAACAAATGGTATTTTGATGAGCTCTATGAGATCGTCTTCGTAAAGGGTGCCCGCGCGCTGGGTGACTTCTTCTGGAAAATCGGTGACGGCAAGCTGATCGATGGGCTCGGGCCCAATGGTATTGCCGCAGCTTTGAACTTTGGTTCGAAGAAAGCCGTCAAAATCCAGTCTGGCTATGTCTATCACTATGCCTTTTTGATGCTGATCGCGGCGGTCGCGCTTGGCGCTTTTGTTCTATTCCGAGGTGCCTGAGGCTATCATGGACACGCTGCCCATCCTCTCGATCCTCACTTGGACGCCCGCAGTGGCGGCCGTCTTGATCTTGTTTTTGCCCCAGCTCATCAAGAGCCCAGAGGCCGCGCGCGCCAATGCAGCACGTTGGATTGCGTTGGTCACAACCATGATCGTCTTCGCGCTGGCGCTTTGGATGACCTTGGCGTTTGACGAAACCAAGGCGGGCTATCAATTCGTTGAGCGGGCCGATTGGTATGGCATGATCCAATACCATCTGGGCATCGACGGTATTTCGGTACTCCTGATCCTATTGACCGCCTTCTTGATGCCGCTTTGCATCTTGGCCAGTTGGACCTCGATTGAGAAGCGCGTCGTGGAATATATGGCGGCCTTCTTGCTGTTGCAGACGCTGATGATCGGCGTGTTCTGCGCGCTTGATATCGTCCTCTTCTACATTTTCTTTGAAGCGGGCCTTATCCCCATGTATCTCATCATCGGGATTTGGGGTGGGAAGAACCGCGTCTATGCGGCTTACAAATTCTTCCTCTACACGTTGTTGGGCTCGCTCTTCTTGTTGATCGCGATTGCTTGGATGGCGATCACGGCTAAGACGACCTCGATCCCAGACCTGCAAGCCTTTGAGTTTGCTAAGGATGCGCAAACCTGGTTGTGGCTGGCCTTCTTCGCTTCCTTCGCGGTCAAAATGCCGATGTGGCCGGTCCATACTTGGTTGCCTGACGCCCACGTTGAAGCACCGACGGCGGGGTCTGTCATTCTGGCCGGGGTGTTGTTGAAGATGGGCGGCTATGGCTTCCTGCGCTTCTCTTTGCCCATGTTCCCAGAAGCGTCTAACGACTTTGCGCCCTTTGTGTTTGCATTGTCGGGCATTGCGATTGTGTACACCTCGCTCGTTGCGTTCCGTCAGACCGACATCAAGAAGCTGATTGCTTATTCCTCGGTTGCGCACATGGGCTTTGTGACCATGGGGATTTTCTCGGGCAATGAGCAAGGCATCCAAGGCGCTTTGTTCCAAATGCTCAGCCACGGGGTCATCTCCGGCGCTTTGTTCCTCTGCGTCGGCGTCATTTATGACCGCATGCACACACGTGAGATCGCCCAATATGGTGGCCTCGTGAACCGCATGCCGATCTATGCGGCCGTGTTCTTATTGTTCACCATGGGCAATGTCGGCCTACCAGGCACCTCCGGCTTTGTCGGCGAAATCCTTACCATGCAAGGCGCATTCAACGTCGATCCTGTCACGGCTATGGTGGCGGCAAGTGGGGTGATCCTGTCTGCGGCCTATATGCTGACGCTGTATCGCAAGGTCGTCTTTGGCGTGATCGTCAATCCAGCGCTAAATACGATCACCGACATGAATGCACGTGAGATCTTGATCTTCGTGCCTTTAATTGCGGCGGCTCTCTATTTGGGCTTCCAGCCTAATATCATCTTTGACCAGACGGCCACCTCTGCCGTTGCGCTCGTGGACGCCTTCCACGCCAACTTTAAGTGACCGGTGCGGTAATGGCTATAAACCAAACCATGACAGCAGAGCTCTTTTTCCAGCAGGTTCCCTATATTCTGCCGGAAATTACCCTTGCAGCAGGGGCTTTGATCATCATGCTGATCGGTGCCTTTATGGGCGACAAGGGTGCGCGCTTGGTCACTTGGCTGTGCGTCGCCACGATTGTGGCCGCTGGTTCTATGGCTGTGCTGCATATGCCGCCAGAGCAAGTGGTCGTCTTCTCCGGCTCCTATGCCGCTGACGGATTTTCCGCCTATGCCAAGCTGATCATCGCTTTGACAGCTGGTAGCGCGCTTTTGCTCTCCATCGACTTTCTCGCGGAAAAGAAGCTCGACAAGCCAGAGTTTCCGGTCTTGGCGCTTTTAGCGACTTTAGGCATGTTCATCATGGTTTCGGCTCATGACCTCATCGCGCTTTATGTCGGTGTTGAGATGCAATCCTTGGCGCTCTATGTGCTGGCAGCCTATGCACGAGACGATGCCAGAAGTTCTGAAGCCGGCCTCAAATATTTCGTGCTGGGTGCCTTGTCGTCTGGCTTGCTGCTCTATGGTTGCTCGCTCGTTTACGGCTTCACCGGTTCGGTCAATTTCGACGTGATCGCCGCTCAAGTTGCTGGTGAGCGCTCTATAGGTGTCGTCTTCGGCCTTGTCTTCATCCTCTGTGGCCTCGCGTTCAAGATGTCGGCAGCCCCATTCCATATGTGGACGCCCGATGTGTATGAGGGCTCGCCTACGGTTTCGACCGCCTTCTTTGCGTCTGCGCCCAAGGTTGCCGCATCGGTTCTCTTCGCCCGCGTCTGCTTTGAAGCTTTTGGCCCGCTTCAAAAGGATTGGCTGGGCATCGTCGTGATCATGGCCGTGCTGTCGATGGCGATCGGGGCTCTGTTCGCGTTGCAGCAGACCAACATCAAGCGCCTGTTGGCTTATTCGTCCATCGCCAACATGGGCTATGCGCTGGTTGCCATCGCTTGTGGACCAGAATTTGGACCGAAAGCCCTGCTAGTCTTTGTGTCCATCTATGCCATCACTTCGGTAGGCTTGTTTGGCGTGGTACTTTCCCTACGCAATACAGAAGGCGAACGCGTCGAAACAATCTCAGCCCTTTCGGGCTTGTCTCGCTCCAACCCGCTTTTGGCGTCGGCTTTGACCATGTTGTTATTCTCGGTCATGGGCATTCCACCGTTGGCAGGCTTCTTCGGGAAGTGGGAAGTGATTTTGGCGACCAGCGCTTCGGGGCTGCTTCCGCTCGCAATCGTTCTGATCTTGGCGTCAGTGGTCTCAGCCTTCTATTATCTGCGCATCATCAAGACCGTCTGGTTTGATGAGCCGCACATCGCGATGGTCTCCGTTGGTGCGTCCACGACTTTGACATTGACCGGGGCGACCTTTGTTTTGGCCGCTCTGACTTTGTTGATCGGGCTCGTAGGCTCGGCTGCTAGCATCGCCGGGGCTGGCTTCCTTTGAAACCAAACGCTTCGGGCGGGCGGAGTAACGTCCGTCTTTATGACACCCTAGACTCCACCAATGATGAAGCACGCCGTCTGAGCGAGGGCGGCGAGAGCGGTCCTTTATGGGTGCGTAGCCTTGAGCAAACCAAGGGCAGGGGCCGGCGGGGCCGGACTTGGCTGGGTGAGCCCGGCAATCTGTTCACAACGGGCTTGTTTACACTGACCTGCGGGCCTGCCGAGGCAGCCAATCTGTCCTTTGTCGCAGCCCTTGCCGTCGCAGAAGCCATTGACCCCCATGTGACGCAAGGGTCCGTCAGCCTTAAATGGCCCAATGATGTTTTGATCGCGGGCAAGAAAACCAGCGGCATCTTGCTGGAGAGTTGGCACGGCCCCGCTGGTTTTCATTTGGCGGTCGGCATAGGCGTCAATGTGCGTACCCGACCAGATGGCGTGGATCAGCCCATCACGTGCGTGGCCGACCATGTTCCATATGGCCAACCACCCGTCAGCGCAGAAATTTTGTTTGAGACGCTCAGAGACCGCTTCCACGACTGGTTCGAACTTTGGGCGCAGATGGGCTTTGCCCCGATTGCGGCGGCTTGGCTGGCGCGGGCTTCAGGGGTTGGCCAACCCATCATCGTGCGTTTGCCGCAGGAGACTTTGGAAGGCCGCTTTTATGGGCTTGCGCCGAATGGAGCCCTGCAATTGGAGCAGGCAGATGGCGCGATCCTCGATGTGACAGCGGGGGACGTGTTCTTTGGCTGAGGCCACCTACACCCTTGGTACTGGCGCAGCCTACCCCGGGCAGGCTAAAGAGAGCGCGAAAATGGTAACCCGCGTGGGCCTGGCCCCGTATCAGAGACAGACCTAGGGGGATACATGCTGCTGGCCATTGACGTTGGGAACACCAATTCGAAATTTGCTGTCCATGACGGCACGAAATGGCGCGGCACCTGGCGTGCGGCCAGTAATTCCTCGCGCACGGCTGATGAATATGCTGTCTGGCTTGATGCGGCCATGCGCTTTGCCGGGCTTTCCATCAATGACCTCAATCATTGCGTCATCTCAACAGTGGTGCCGCAGGCGTTGTTTCACTTGCGTAATCTCTCACGCCGCTATGTAGGCGCAGAGCCTTGGGTGGTGGGTGAAAACGCAGAGCTTGGTATTGATGTGCGCATCCCAAAGCCATCGGAAGCCGGTGCTGACCGCCTCGTCAATGCGATTGGCTCCTTCATTCAATATGGCGGGCCGTGCATTGTGATCGACAGCGGCACCGCGACCACATTTGACATTGTAGGGGCAGATGGCGCATTTGAGGGTGGTGTGATTTCGCCAGGGATCAATTTGTCCCTTCAAGCTTTACATACCGCCGCGGCCCGTTTGCCGCGCATCGAAATTCGTAAGCCAGACAAAGTAATCGGCATCGACACGGTCGGTGCGATGCAGTCTGGCGTGTTTTGGGGCTATATTGAGCTGATTGATGGTCTGATTGACCGGATCAAGGCCGAGTATGGCGTACCCATGAAAGTAATCGCAACTGGGGGTGTCGCCTCTTTGTTTGAAGGCGCATCGTCCCATATTGATCATTATGATCAAGACCTGACGACTGTCGGGCTATTAGAAATCTTTGAACGCAATGGCGGGAGGTCCGCCAATCGGAACCCAACGTGACAAAAACAAAAAATAAAACAGATGAACTCGTCTTTCTCCCCCTCGGTGGCTCTAATGAAATCGGCATGAACCTTAACGCTTACGGCTTCGGGCCGGACGGCGATAAGAAGTGGATTGTTGTCGATGTCGGCGTCACCTTCGCTGGCGAGGAAGGCATCCCGGGCGTGGACTTAATCCTGCCCGATCCAGAATTCCTTGAGACCAATAAGGACGATATCCTCGCCATCGTGCTGACTCATGCCCATGAAGATCATATTGGGGCGATGGGCTGGCTGTGGCCGCGCTTCCCCGCGCCCGTCTATGCGACACCGTTCACCGCGCACCTATTGCGCGATAAGCTGCGCGAACGCGGGATTGAGCGTAAAGTGAACCTCCACGAAGTGCCGTTGAAGCATCGCTTTCAAATCGGCCCGTTTGACATTGAATATGTCACCCTGACCCACTCGATTGCTGAGCCAAACGGCCTTGCGATCCATACGCCCTTGGGCACGGTGATGCATACTGGCGATTGGAAGATCGACATTGATCCTCTGATCGGCGAACAAACCGATACAGCCCGCATCCGCCAGATTGGTGATGATGGCGTTTTGGCCATGATCTGCGACAGCACGAACGTGTTTTCAGAAGGCGAAGCAGGCTCTGAGGCCGGTGTCCGCGATGGTCTGTTTGAGGCAATTGCGGAGCAAAAGGGCAAAGTAGCCGTGGCTTGCTTTGCCTCCAATGTGGCGCGCATCTTGTCGACGGTCGAAGCCGCAACGGCGGCTGGCCGCTCGGTGTCTTTGATTGGCCGCTCTATGCTGCGCATCACGGGCGCTGCCAAGGCGGTTGGCCTGCTACAAGAGGCAACCTTTATTGAGCCCGAGATGGCGCGCCATCTGCCAGACGACAAAGTGCTTTATCTCTGCACCGGCAGCCAAGGCGAGCCACGTGCCGCTTTGGCCCGTATTGCAGAAGGTAGCCACCCGTTTGTGACCCTCGGGCGCGGCGATACCTGCCTGTTCTCTAGCCGTGAAATCCCGGGTAATGAGCGCGCGATCTTGGAGCTTCAAAACAAGCTCGCTATGCGTGGCGTCGAGATCATCACCGGCAAGGATCGCCATATCCACGTCTCGGGCCACCCGTGTCGGGATGAGTTGCGCGCTATGTATGAGATGGTACGCCCACAAATCGCCATCCCAACCCATGGCGAACAGCGCCATCTGATGGAGCATGCAAAGTTCGCCTTAAGCCTTCAAGTGCCAGAAGCTTTGGCCGTGAAGAATGGCGACATGATCCGCTTGGCCCCGGGTCCTGCTGCGGTGATTGATGAAGTGCCTAATGGCCGCTTGCTGGTGGACGGTGATGCCATCATCTCCTCAGACAGCGAGACCATTCGCGATCGCATTCGGTTGGGCGAGCATGGCTATGTCATGGTGTCTATCGCCATGGATGCCAAAGGCCGGATTAAGGCCGGACCAGATGTGCGGGCGCGCGGCTTGTCCGAGCGTAATGGTGCCCCAGCTGAAGGTCGCCTAGAGCAATTGGCCGATGCGGCGGAAGAGGCCTTCAACCGTATGAAGCATGATCAACGCATGGACGAAGAAACCGCTGAAGGCTATGTCATGCGCGCTGTCCGCAAGGCTTGCGACCGCATCTTCGGCAAGCGCCCCATCGTCGATGTGGTGGTGATGACGATTTAGGGCTGACTCTATAACGTCTTCTTCCTCCTGAAAAACCCGACTTAGAAGCGCATTGGTGCAGGCTTTGCCCTGCACGCAAAAGCACCCTCACCGGAGACTTGAATGCGAGCAAAGCTGTGCATTCAAGTCTTCCAAGTTTTATCTCCTAATGACCACTATCTCGAAAGCCTAAGGCGTACCCAAAAACGTCATCGCCGCGACGACATAGCCTTCGACACTCGACTTGACCGAGGCTTCTGGTTCAATGCGGAACAAGGGTGAGTGATGGGGTGGTGCTTTGCTCATGTCATCGGTGATGCTGCCGCCAACATTGAAGAACACGCTTTTGATGCCGCCCCATTCGGGCGCGCCGTAATAGGCGAAGTCTTCAGCGCCCATGCCAGCGCGTGGGATCTTGGACATGCGGTCCGCGCCAAAGGCGGTCTCAAGGCTGGCGCGCAGCTTGGCGGCATTTTCAGGATCATTCAGATTGGGCGGGGCTTTTTCGTCAAGATTGGTGACGATGGGCATCCGATCTTCTGGCACGCCATAGGTTTTTGCCACACCGTCAGAAATGCGTTTAATCCCATCCAGGAGTTTTGCCCGCACTTCCGGCGTGTCAGCCCGCACGGTTAGTTCCAAACGCGCTTCTTCAGGAATGATGTTGCGCTTTAAGCCAGCCTGTACAACGCCGACAGTCACAATGCCGGGCTCTAAAGGCGAGATGTTACGGCTGACCAAGGTCTGTAACGCCATCACCAGATTGGACGCGACAACAATCGGATCCACGGTTTGTTGTGGTGAGGCACCATGCCCGCCGACGCCGCGTACAATGATGTTCACGCCGTCAGAGCTGGAATTGGCAACGCGGCTTTCAACCTTGAACTTGCCGCGCTCTAGGCCACTGGCAATGTGGAGGCCCAGCGCAATATCAGGCTTTGGGAAGCGCGTATAAAGGCCATCTTGCAACATGGCCAAAGCCCCGCCCAAGCGTTCCTCGGCTGGCTGGAAGACGAGGACAATTGTGCCGCGCCACTGGCTCTTGCGTGTCATCAATTGTCGCGCAGCGCCGATGAGGGCGGCGACGTGAACATCATGGCCGCAGGCATGCATGACGGGCATCTCCACCCCGTCGGCATCAATCTGCCGGGCTTTGGATTCATAAGGCAGGCCATTGCGTTCGAGGATTGGAAGACCGTCCATGTCGGCGCGCAACATAATGGTTGGTCCGGTACCATTGCGGATCACACCGACAACACCTGTGCCGCCGACTTTCTCGGTGATCTCAATCCCGCCAATGGCGCGCAGTTCTCGCGCTACAACGCCCGCGGTGCGCGTTTCGCGGAAGGACAGTTCTGGATTGGCGTGCAAATCCTCCCACAAGCTTTTCAGCGAGCTTGAATAATCGGCTGCAACACTAGCGCTCAATTCTGGAATCTTCAGCGTCTGCACCGGCGCAGTCGGTTTAGGGGCAGCAGCGCCTAAGATGATCAGTGCGGCTAGTGTAGCTATTGAAGTAGTTCTTTTCATAGTGGTCTCCCCGATCATAATTCTGATCACAGCCTTTTGAGGCTAAGGACCGCCGCCGCTCTTGTCTATCCAAAAGTGAGGCTTACCTGTGGGCTAAGATTGACGTAGCCGCCTAAAGCCATGATGGAAGCGGGCCACTTGCATAGGAAAAGCATCATGAAACTGGGTCGTCTCAATCACGTCGGCATTGCCGTGCCCTCCATTGCCGCTGCCTTGGAAAATTACAAAGCCCTCTATGGCGTCACCGACGCCGACATTACGCCCATGCGCGACATGCCAGAGCAAGGCGTGAAGGTGGCCTTTGTCGATATTCCAAATAGCCAACTTGAACTGATTGAGCCTTTGGGTGAGGCGTCGCCCATCCACAAGTTTCTCGAAAAGAACCCCAATGGCGGACAGCATCATGTGTGCTTTGAGGTGCCCGAAATTTACGCCGCGCGCGACGCGATAAAGGCCAATGGCGCGACAATTTTGGGTGAACCGCGAATTGGCGCTCACGGCACGTTGATTATCTTTGTCCACCCAAAGAATTCAAACGGTGTATTGATCGAGCTTATGGAAACGCCGAAGGGGGCCCATTAGATGGATTGGTTCACAGGGATCGCAATCTTCCTCACCATGTGGTGGGTGATCCTGTTTTGCGTCCTACCCATTGGCGTGCGCAGCCAAGAAGAAAGCGGCGAAGTTGTCGCCGGCACAGACCCTGGTGCCCCTGTCGTCGCCAACATCAAGCAGAAACTGATCTGGACGACGGCGATCACGTCCATTGTGTGGACAGCTTTTGCCCTGCTTTTGATGTCTGGCTGGGTCTCTTTGGAACATCCATTGGGTCGGTTGATGGGCTGACGGGCTGAATTTACCGAAAAATTAGGTCAATTTCGGCTTCAAACCCAAAAAGAGGGCAGGGTTTGCACCACATTTAGCCGCATGATGGGCATAAGCATGTTTTTGCGGCAATTGGGCAGCCACCATGTTGCAACTGCGAGCGGGAACGGCGATTGTGCACTTGCGAGACGGGCCTGTCGCCCCCTCGTAAATGCCTGATGGCGTTTCCTCCCAGAACCTTTGCGCCGCGCCTGACTTGTTCAAGCGCGGCCTTTTTTCGTTTAGGCGGGGGGTCGAATGATGGAGCGCGCAGCACTAGCTGCGCATCTCTAAGGCGCATCATGCGCACCTAGTGGTGCGCGGTCCTTTGGGCGCACCTTGGCGCAGCGGACAAGCTAGCCCAATTCTTTTCACCTGGAAGCGCTTTGGTGCCCATTCTGCTCGCCCCCCCACCGCACCACCCGCAGCGCTGACTAATTGCCTCAGCGCGCGGCACAGACTATGGCAGAGCGTCAAAGAGAAGGTGATCGCCATGCGCATGTCGCGCTATTTCCTGCCTGTTACAAAAGAAACCCCAGCCAACGCCGAAATCGTGTCGCACAAGCTGATGCTGCGCACCGGCATGATCAAGCAACATTCCGCCGGTATCTATTCCTGGCTGCCTTTGGGCTTGAAAGTCTTGCAAAAGATCGAGGCCATTGTGCGCGAAGAACAAAACCGTTCCGGCGCGCTGGAAGTTTTAATGCCGACGATGCAAGGGGCGGACTTATGGCGCGAAAGCGGCCGCTATGATGCCTATGGCGCAGAAATGCTGCGCATCACCGATCGGCATGAACGTGATTTGTTGTTTGGGCCCACCGCCGAAGAAGTCGTGACCGATATCTTCCGCAATCATGTGCGCTCGTACAAGGAATTGCCGCTGAACCTCTATAACATTCAGTGGAAGTTCCGCGATGAAGTCCGCCCCCGCTTTGGCGTGATGCGCGGCCGCGAATTCTTGATGAAAGATGCCTATAGCTTTGATCTCGACGAAGCGGGCGCGCGCGATGCCTATAACAAGATGTTTCTGGCCTATCTGAAGACCTTCCAGCGCTTAGGCCTTCAGGCCGTGCCCATGCGCGCCGATACAGGGCCCATCGGTGGCGATTTAAGCCATGAGTTTTTGGTGCTCGCGCCCACAGGCGAAAGCGGCGTGTTCTATGATGCTGTTTATGACGAGACCGACTGGGCCGGCATGGACATCAGCTTCGACAACAATGACGCCGCGCGCGCCAATCGCGCTGAAACCGTCTCGCGCATCGTGAAAGCCTATGCAGCAACCGACGAAATCCATGATGAAGGCCGCTTTGAAACCGAAGTGCCAGCAGACCGCCGCCGGACCGGCCGCGGGATTGAAGTGGGCCATATCTTTTTCTTCGGCACCAAATACTCCACCCCGATGAATGCCAAAGTCTCTGGCCCAGATGGCAAGGACGTTTTGGTACAAATGGGCTCCTACGGTATTGGCGTTTCGCGTCTGGTCGGGGCGATTATTGAGGCCAGCCATGATGACAATGGCATTATCTGGCCAGATGCTGTCGCCCCGTTTGATGTTGGTGTCATCAGCTTGCGCCCCGGTGATGAAGCCGTCGATGCCGCCTGCGAACAGGCCTACCAGACTCTTTTAAAGGCTGGCATGGACCCGCTTTATGACGATAGCCAAGATCGGCCCGGGGCGAAATTTGCCACCATGGATTTGATCGGTGTGCCCACCCAATTGATCGTGGGGCCAAAAGGTCTTGCCAATGGTTTGGTCGAAGTCAAAGACCGCAAGACCGGAACCAAGGAAGAAGTCTCGCTGGAAAGCGCGCTGTCACGCCTGACCGCTAAGGCATCCGCATGAGAGCTGGCGGCGCGGGGCCTTTTGGTATGTGGGAGCGTACGCTAGCCGCACGCTATTTGCGGGCTCGGCGTGAAGATGGCGGGGTCGCACTGATCTCGCTGATCAGCTTTATCGGCATATTTCTGGCCGTCGCCGTCCTCATCATTGTGATGAGTGTGATGAATGGCTTTCGCGCAGAGCTTTTGGGACGTATCTTGGGCGTCAACGGCCATGTCTTTGTCGATGTGCGCAATATGCCCATTCCAGAAGCCCGCGCCATCGTGGCCAAAGCCAAAGCGTTGCCCGGCGTTATTGACGTGATGCCCAAGATTGACGGCCAAGTCATGGCCGTTGGTCAAGGCGGAAACCTAGCCCGCGGTGCTGTGGTGACCGGCCTAGCGCCGTCAGATCTGAGCAAGCTCAAGATCGTCTCTGACAATTTGGTTGGTGGAAACCTCAAGACGTGGGGTGTGGGGGAATATGGCGGCGACGAGATCGCTATGGGCTCTCGCCTTGCAGAATCCTTGGGCGTTTTGCCGGGGGATTCGGTTCAGCTTATTTCGCCACAAGGGGCTTCGACCCCCTTTGGCACCACCCCGCGTATTAAAGATTACACCGTCTCTGCCATCTTCGACATTGGCATGAGCGAGTATGACGCGACCTTTATCTATATGCCGATTGAGCAGGCCCAATTATTTTTCTCAAAAGAAACCAGTTGGGACACAATTGAACTGCGGATGCAGGACCCAGATAAAGCCGATGTACTGGCGATTGAGGTGATGAAATTCAGCCAAAACCGCTATGTAACCGACTGGCGGCAGCAATCAGAAAGCCTCGTTTCTGCTTTGCAGATTGAGCGCAATGTGATGCGCTTGATCTTGATGTTGATTGTCGCGATTGCGGCGATGAACATCATCTCGGGTCTTGTCATGCTCGTGAAGAATAAGGGCCGCGACATCGCTATCCTGCGCACCATGGGAGCGTCGCGCGCCTCGATCATGCGGTTATTTATGATGTCGGGCGCCAGCGTTGGTATTTTGGCGACACTGGCCGGGGCGATAGGCGGCACGTTGTTCTGCCTGAATATTGGCACCATTCAAAAAGTGGTCGAGTTTGTGTTTGGCCCGGTTTTCAATGCCGATGTTTATTTCTTGAGCCAGATCCCCGCCAAAGTGGAATGGCATGAAGTGATCACGACGGCCTTGTTTGCGGCGATTGCAAGTGTTGTAGCCACGCTGCCACCCTCCTGGCGCGCCTCCAAGCTCGATCCGGTAGAGGCGCTTCGCTATGAGTAGCCCTGTTCTGCGCCTCACCGATCTGCGCCGGGTCTACCAAACCCACGCGGGCGAGCTGGAAGTCCTCAAAGGGGCCAATCTGACCATTATGCCGGGCGAGATCGTCGCACTGATTGGCCCGTCAGGTTCTGGCAAGTCATCGCTCCTCCATGCGGCTGGCCTGCTAGAGGCCGCCCAAGGTGGGACGGTGGAGCTTGCTGGCATTGATGCAACAAAACTGCCCGACGCCGCTCGCACGGCCCTACGCCGCACTGCGTTGGGCTTTGTCTACCAATTTCACCATTTGCTGCCGGAGTTTAGCGCGGTGGACAATGTCGCTTTGCCGCAATGGATTGCAGGCGTGGGCCCAGCCGAGGCGCAAGCCCGGGCAGAGCAACTCTTGGATATGATGGGCCTAGCGGACCGCAAGTTACATCAACCCGGCCAACTATCGGGCGGGGAGCAGCAGCGCGTAGCGATTGCGCGTGCCCTTGCCAATCAACCCGCCCTCCTGATTGCGGATGAGCCCACGGGCAACCTAGACCCGGCCACCTCCAGCTTTGTGTTCGACACCTTCCGCAAAGCGACGCGGGAGGAGGGGACCTCTGCATTGGTCGCTACCCATAACCTTGATTTAGCACGGCAAATGGACCGCGTGTTCCGCATCGAAGGCGGTCTTCTGGTTCAGGACTAGAGCCCTCAATCTTTGTTCCATCGTTCTGCAAAAACCTCTTGTCATGAGAACAAAACAAGAATAGAACGAAGGCAGAACAAAGTAGGTGTAACATGGCCCATCTTCAAGACGCAGCCGCTTTCGCAGCAATTATCGCATTCACCCTAATGGCTTGGGGTTGGGGCGCTGTCATCGGTTGAGGATGGCTTCAAGATTTCTGTCGGCGAGGGCTGACAGAGCATCAAGAGTCCTGTCAGACTAAGTCCCTCTTTGGTGATGATTCAGTCGACGGATTCAGGTGGCCCTATGGCAGATATTACTCTTTCAGGCGGCACGTTCTCTGGCAGTGATCAGAGTGCGGGGAGCGTCGCTTTGACGGGGTCTGCGGAGGCATCGCAAGTAGGTAGACCGGCGTTGGCGGGTCCCGGATTTGTGCATTTGCGGGTTCGATCCGCCTATTCGCTGCTCGATGGCGCGATGACGGTGAAGAAGCTTGCCGGCTTTGCCGCCAAGGCAGGTTGTGTTGCTGTCGGTATCTCAGATCCCAATTTGTTTGGCGCGCTCGAATTTTCAGAAGCTCTGGCCGAAAAGGGCATTCAGCCCATTATGGGCCTGACGCTGCCGGTATCCTTCCTTAGCCAAAAGCCCGGTGCGGCGGCCGGGCCAGATGGCTGTTTGGCGTTGATTGCGCAGAATGAGGTTGGCTGGGCCAATCTGATGGCACTTTCCAGTCTGTCCTTTCTAGAGGTTCCGGCAGGGAGCCTGCCCCATGTCAACTTGCAGAAAGTGTTGGACCATAGTGAAGGCGTGATCTGCCTCACCGGGGGGCGGGAAGGGCTTCTATCGCGCGCACTCCTGGCTAATTTAAAGTCTGAGGCTGACATGTTGCTGCGCCAACTGGCCAAGGCGTTCCCAGATCGGCTTTACATCGAATTACAGCGCCACGGCATGGCCGATGAGGCGCAGATTGAGCCGCTTCTGATTGATCTGGCCTATCAAGGCAATCTTCCGCTGGTGGCAACCAATGATGTGCGCTTTGACAGCCCAGAGCGCCATCGCGCTCAAGATATCCTCATGTGCATTGGCCAAGCCACCCGCGTGGCCGATGACAAGCGCGAGCGTGTGTCCGCCAATCACTGCTTCCGCATTGAAGCCGATATGGTGGCCCTATTTGCGGACCTCCCCGAGGCTTTAGCTAACAGTGTGGACATTGCCCGGCGCTGTGCTGTGCGCCCGCTTATGCGCGCGCCAATCCTGCCGCGCTTTACCACAGCTGAAGGGCGCGATGAACCAGAGGAATTGGCAAGCCAAGCCCGCCAAGGCCTTGAAGCACGCCTCGCCAAGCGGCCGCCTGTTGTGGAGCGCGAAATCTATGACCAGCGGTTGGAACACGAAATCAATGTGATCAACCGCATGGGCTTTGCGGGATACTTTTTGATCGTTGCGGACTTCATCAAATGGTCGAAAGAGAACAACATCCCCGTCGGCCCCGGTCGGGGGTCTGGTGCAGGCTCGCTCGTTGCCTATTCGCTGACCATCACCGATCTCGATCCTTTGGCCTTTGGGCTTTTGTTTGAGCGCTTCTTGAACCCAGAACGCGTCTCCATGCCCGACTTCGATATCGACTTCTGTCAGGAGAAGCGGGATCAAGTCATTGATTATGTGCAAAAGAAATATGGCGCAGACCGGGTGGCGCAGATCATCACCTTCGGAACGCTCCAGGCGCGCGCGGCGCTGCGCGACGTAGGTCGGGTGTTGGATATGTCTTACGGCCAAGTCGACCGACTGGCCAAAATGGTCCCGAATAACCCCGCAGCCCCTGTAACTTTGGCCCAAGCGATCAAGGACGAGCCGCGCCTGCAGGAAGAGCGGTCGCGCGATGCTGATGTGCGCACGCTCCTCGATGCTGCGATTGAGTTGGAAGGCCTATACCGCAACGCCTCGACCCACGCTGCTGGCGTCGTGATTGGCGACCGGCCGCTGCATGAGCTTGTGCCGCTTTATAAGGACCCGCGCTCCAGCCTACCCGCCACCCAATTTAACATGAAATGGGTGGAGCCTGCGGGCCTTGTGAAGTTCGACTTCTTGGGCCTGAAGACGCTGACGGTTATCCAGCGCGCGTTAGACTTTCTGAAAGCCCGCGACATTGTGGTCGATCTCGACACTTTGCCGTTTGATGACCCCAAAACTTATGAGCTCTTGGCATCTGGTAAGACGATGGGCGTGTTCCAGTTGGAAAGCCAAGGCATGCGCGATACGTTGCGCAAGATGCGGGCAGACACTTTGGACGACATCATCGCTCTGATCTCGCTTTATCGCCCGGGCCCGATGAAGAATATCGAGACCTATTGTGATGTGAAGTTTGGCCGCAAAGATGCTGATTATCTGCATGAAAGCTTGGTCCAGGTCCTGAAGGAGACCCAAGGCGTCATCATCTATCAGGAGCAGGTCATGCAGATCGCCCAGATTCTGTCGGGCTATTCCTTGGGTGAAGCAGACCTTTTGCGCCGCGCCATGGGTAAGAAAAAGCCCGAGGAAATGGCCAAGCAAAAGGACCGTTTTGTAAGCGGTGCCACCGAACGGGGCGTGGATGCAGAGCTTGCTGACCGCATCTTCGAATTGGTGAGTGAGTTTGCGGGTTATGGCTTCAACAAGTCCCACGCCGCCGCTTATGCAGTGATCGCCTATCAAACCGCCTATCTCAAGGCCAATTATCCAGTCGAGTTTATGGCCGCATCTATGTCGCTCGATATTGATGACACCGACAAGCTAGGTGCCTTCATGCAAGAATCAAAAAGCATGAAGATCAAAGTATTGTCGCCAGACCTTAATTATTCCGGCGCTGATTTTACCGTGCAAGACAATGCCATTCGCTATGCTCTTGGGGGCATTAAGTCGGTTGGCGTGGCGGCAATGGCGCAGCTTGTTGAAATCCGCCAAGCAGGCGGCAAATTCAAATCCCTACATGATCTGGCCGAACGGGTTGATCCGCGCACTTTGGGCCGCCGTACCTTAGAGACACTGGCTAAGGCCGGGGCCTTTGACTCCATTGAGCCCAACCGCGCCTTGGTGTTTGCCTCGTCCGATCAATTGGTGGCCCATGCCAATGCGGCAGCCTCTGATCGGCAAAGCGCGCAAACCAGTCTGTTTGGCGACTCGGCCCCGCCGCCACGCGCACCCTTGCCGAGTGTGAAACCGTGGTCCGCTCAAGAACGTTTGGACAATGAGTTTGCAGCCCTTGGCCTATTCCTGTCGGGCCATCCGTTGGACGATTTGATCGAGGCGCTGCGTCGGCGGCAGACGGTTTTCTTCTCCGAAATCAATTCCAAGATGCAGGGCTCAGACGCGATATTCCGCATGGCGGGCGTTGTTCGCGCACGCAAGGAACGCCCGGCGCGTGATGGCGGGAAGTTTGCTTGGGTGACGTTGAGCGATCCAACGGGTGAATTTGAGGTGATGATCATGCCGGAAACCCTCAACGAAGCCCGCGATTTTCTCGACCCCGGCACCTCGGTGAGTTTCCGGGCCAAGGCGCGGCTGCGCGATGGCGACTTGAAGCTGTCGGCCGAGAAGATTGAACTCCTCGACCAAACCGATATGTCGGGCTGTGCCGGGATCAAAGTGTTTCTGGCGCGCGGCGCACCAATCGACGAATTGGCGCGCGTCACCGAGACATTGCGCGGTGCCACCTCATCCAGCTTTGGCGAATTGCGCGTCGTCGTTGAACTCGCCGATGGCCGCGAAGTCGAAATTCAAGCGCCAGGGCGTTTCCCTATCGATGCCGCGGCGCGCAGGGCGTTGAAAAGCGCATCTGGCGTGGATTTGGTGGCGGAGTTTTAGGGGGGGGGCTTTATAGGCGCATTGGTTGGATTGTGGGGTTTAGCCAAAGCACTTGGAACGGCTTCAGGCCGCACTTCGCTTGCCTTGAAGCCGCCGGACAATTGTTATTGCGCAAGATGGGGTGTCAAGGGGCGCGCTTCGCGCGTCGACGAAGTCGATAAACCTGTAAAAGTATTTATGTAATCGGATATTTCCTATCCCCGGTTGTGCGGCTGTCAGCGGGGTAGAGACTGTCAGGTCATGCCATTATGCTGCTTGCATGTTGGCTTGTCCAATATTCTGTTTCTCGCGCGCGATGTGTGCGCTGTCGAGGAATGTTTGCATCGGTGTTTTACCGTAGCACCATCGCCCTTGGTGGGTTCGCACCTGATTGTAGGTTTCAAGCCATGTATCAAGATCAGCCTGCAGGGCCTCAATACTGTCATAGACTTTCTTGCGGAAGGCGACGCGGTAAAATTCCTCCAGTACGGTCTTGTTGAAGCGCTCGCAGATACCGTTTGTCTGGGGTGACTTTACCTTGGTGCGGGTGTGGTCGATATCCTCAACGGCCAGATAGAGCTCATACTCATGGCGCTCATGGGAGCCGCAATATTCGGTGCCTCTGTCGGTTAGCACCCGGTCCACTTTGATCCCATGCTCCTCAAAGAACGGGATCACCCGGTCATTGAGGGTATCGGCTGCTGTCAGCGGGGTCTTGCGGTCATAGAGTTTGGCAAAGCCCACCTTGCTATAGGTGTCGATCACCGTCTGCTGGTAGATTTTTCCCACGCCTTTCAATGTGCCGACATAGAAAGTGTCTTGGGCCACACAATAACCTGGATGTTCGCTTTCAAACTCGCCATGGGCCTCTTTGTCGGCTTTGGCCTTTTCCAGCGCCACCAATTGGCTCTCGGTGAGCACCCCACCTTCCTGCGCCATCTTGGCTTCCAGCGCTTTCAGCCGTTTCTTCACATTAGCCAGATCATGGCGCAGCCAGATTGAGCGCACCCCAAAAGGTGATACGCTGATCCCCGTCTTCTTCAACTCATTGGATACGCGCGCTTGGCCCCAGGCAGGCTCATCAATCGCCATTGCCACCACGGTTGCCTCCACCGCCGGATCCACCCGGTTCTTCAAATTCGGCTTGGACCGCGTCATCTCTTGTAACGCCAGTTCCCCGCCCTTCTCATACATGTCGCGGAACCGATAAAAACTGTCGCGGGAATACCCCATCACCCGGCAAGCCTGCGTTACGCTCCCCAGTTGCTTAGCCAACTCTAAAAGGCCAACTTTAGCCTTGATCACTTTACCTTCCATACGTGTCATCGTCTTCATCCTAATCAAGACGGCCCACAAGCGCTGCGATACTTGATGGTCTTCGCGCTTGTGGGCCTGCACCGCACGTCATATCAAATGTCCGATCATGTTTAAACCTTTACACCAGTTGAGGTGTTCATCGTCGAAGCCCGCGAGATCAACCCGCCTGAACCCGCACCTAATGCCCGTCCGCCCCTGCACTGGGTCCTAATCGCCACCCAAGACCGGCCCGGCGCACAGATCATCCAGCTCTACAAGCTGCGCTGGCGGA
>CAMDDL010000015.1 GCA_945891505.1 Maricaulis salignorans
ACACGACAGTCTTGCCTATACTAATGGAACACATTAAAAGAGCATTTGAGCAGCTCTCATTCTGGAATATGGCTGCAGACATAATTCTTCCAGTTTTCAAGGGAGCAAGCGAGGGCGCATGAAACGGTTGATTCTGATTTGCATCGGGCTCGCAGCTATCGGTGCTATCGCTTTTGGCGGGTTCTACCTCTTTCAACGCCAAATCACCACATATATCTTTGACCGCGGGGTCGCTCGGACACTGGGCCAAGACCCGACCGCAAACCTGTCGGACGGCTTGCATGTCTATCTCTGTGGCGTGGGTTCGCCCTTGCCTTCCGAAAGCGCCGGGCCGTGTATTGGCATTGTCGCAGGGCAGAAGGCATTCGTATTCGACGCAGGGTCCGGCTCCATCCGAAACTTGATGCGCATGGGCTTTCCCATGGAAAAGCTACAAAGCGCTTATCTCACCCACCTTCATTCCGACCACATCGACGGGCTTGGCGAACTCCTGCTTCAGGCATGGGTGTCTGGGGGGCGAAGTGTGCCTTTGCCAGTGTTGGGACCGCCTGGAACGAAATCAGTGGTGAACGGATTCGTCGCGGCCTATCAGGTTGACCGTGGCCTGAGGATCGCCCACCATGGCGAGACAGTCGTCAACCCCGCTGGCCACGGCGCCACCCCTGTCGAAATCGCTCTGCAAGGCGGCAGTAACCAGAAGGCACTGACCGTTTACGAGAAAGAGGGCGTGCGCATCACGGCCATTCTAGTCGACCATGCACCTGTCGAGCCCGCGTATGGTTTTCGCGTAGACTACAAAGGTCGCTCTATCTCCATCAGCGGCGACACAATCTACAGCCCCTCATTTGTCGAGGGCTCGAAGGGTGTTGACGTCATGCTGCACGAAGCGCTCGATCCCGAAATGGTGGCGAAGATGGCGGCGGCGCTTGAAGCGCGAGGGCAGTCACGAACGGCCAAAGTCTTTAGGGATATTCCAAGCTACCATGCTTCACCTGAGGACGCCGCACGCGCCGCCTCTGAGGCAGGGGCCAAGGAACTTGTATATTATCATATGATTCCGCCTCTAACCGCGCGCGTTCTCCACGCGCTATGGCTCGGTAATTCGAGAGACAAGTTCACCGGGCCGATTACTATTGGCGAAGACGGCATGCTTATTTCCTTGCCAGCGGATGGCCGCGAGGTGCATTATTCGCGTGCTTTCCGCTAGAAAGCTGCGATCGACATTCGACGTTGCGAAAGCCCTAAGCGGGTGCCACGCTGGATCAGCGGGTCCAACCGACGACACGGCTGGACGAGGACAGCTATTTCTCGACCCGTCACCTCAGCATTGACTGAGCGTACCCAGCATGGTGGCGTTTTGAAGAGTGGGAAGCGGTCTCCAGAAAGATGCAATCATAACCCAGAGATTTATGAATCTGCTTGCCCCGACGAAGCCGACCGATGCACCAGTGATTAAGTAGTCTCAGCGGCCGTTTAATCTAAAGAAACCGAGAGTGTTTTAGACCAGTTTCTATCCCCATTAACTCGGGGTGCATGGCTTTACACCTTTTTGAGCAAATTGGATAACGCACCGAGTAACTACTTTCGCGGCAACATGCTCTAGCAGCCGTCAGTTCGGCCAAATCACATAACTATTCTCTGGACATGGCAAGTCAGCTAACGTGCGGTCGATGCAGGTCGGGCTTTCCGTAGTGGAAGGATAGAGCGGTGGGCGTGCATCAGCCCAATGCTTGTCGATCAGCGCTTGCAACTCGGCCAGTTTCTCTGGTCGGCTTCTCGCTAAGTCGTTGCGCTCCGTCGGATCGTCAGCGAGATTAAAGAGCCAGCTTCGGTTTTGGCGCTCATTGATCTGCAACTTCCAGCCGCCGGATCGGACGACCTTGTAGAAGCCGCTTGACCAGAAGATTGTATCGTCTGGACGGGTAATCGCGCCTTTGCCCATCGCCGCTGGCAAAAGATTCTGACCGTCGATGGCGACACCTTTAGGGAGGGTGGCACCTGCTGCTGCTGCGAACGTCGGCATGACGTCAATATGCGCGGCGGGCGCTTTGATCACGGTGCCGGGTGCAATCCGGGCAGGCCACTTGATGAACATTGGAACGCGGATGCCGCCTTCGAACAGAGTGATTTTCCAACCGCGATAGGGCGCGTTCACTTCCGGAAGCCCGAGATATCCAGCGCCGCCATTGTCGGAAGAGAAGACAACGATTGTATTCTCCGCAAGCCCTTCTTTCTCGAGCTTATCTAGGATGCGCCCGACGCTGCGGTCGATCGAACGAACCATCGCCGCATATACCCGCAACCGATGTGGCTGGATGTTACCGACTGCATCATAGTCCTCCTTTGTTGCTTGCAACGGTGTGTGAACACCCCAGTGCGCCAGATAGAGGAAGAACGGCCGGTTACGATTTGCCTCGATGACCCTTACCGCTTCATCGGTCCAGTAGTCCGCAAGGTAACCGCCTGGCGCAAAGGGCTCGTCAACAGGCGCAACCCCGGCGCGGTCGTAGTCCGCTGCAAACTGCATCCGCGCCCAAAAGAATTTGTCGAGCGGATCGAATGGAAGCTTGGCGTTAACGACATTTGGATGACTCTCAGGCAGATGCAGCCCGTTCGCCAACAAGAGGCTCTCATCGAAACCCTGCGAGACTGCGCGGAACGGCGCTGCGCCGCCAAGGTGCCATTTACCGATGTGGACATTATGGTAGCCTCTGGTCTTGAGTATCTCGGCGATTGTGACTTCTTCACCTGGTAGCCCCTTCTCATTGAACGCAGGACCGTCGCCATCGGCTGCTTCATTCCAAGTCATCGGCGGCATTGCGGATTTGCCGCGCAAATCTTCAGCGAACATGGAAACGACTCTGCCCATGCCGTTGGGCGTTGGGGTGAATTCAAAGCCCGTCCGCGTCGGATAGCGGCCCGTCATTAACATCGCGCGGGATGGCGCACAGGTGGCTGTGCCGGAATAAGCGTTGGTAAAGACGGCCCCTTGCGCTGCAAGCCGGTCGATGTTCGGCGTGGGCACACGCGCTCCCGCAACACCGCCGCCGAATGTGCTGATATCATTGATGCCAAGGTCGTCAGCAAGAATGAAGATAATGTTTGGCGGGCGTCCCTGCGCCGGCACTATAGAGGTGGCGGGACCGGGCATCCACTCGATCGGCCGGTTCGGAGCAACTTCCATTCGTCCCGTGCTTGTTACCGCAAAGAGAATGATCTCCTTACGAAATATCCAACTGGCACCGGCCAAAAGAACTGCAACGGTCGAAACGCCAAGGATTAGACGCTTTAGCATACTCGCTCCTTTCAAAACTATCTGCCGAGGAATGCCGGGCTAGGACGTGGTGCTCTCATCGATTTGACGCACGCAAGGAGACGGCGATTAAAAGCGGTGCCACGAAAATCTCGATGATCGTTGGCGGGATGGCAGCGGAACCAAGCTCACCGTTCAATCCGGCCACGCCTCGCCCAACAAGAATAAAGACCTCAATCAAGCCGATAGGCAGGAGCAACTGGAGCTTCTGGCGCACGACGGCATAGATGCAAACCGCGCCCATCGCCAAGTGGTGCCCGCCAAAAATCGCGCGAAATTGGCCCGTTGCCTCGCTGTTAACAAGGGCGAAGCCCAATGCTTCCGCGACGCGTTCGGGTCGAAACATGCCGGCAAGCCCGATTAAAGTCAGCATCACGCCGATGGCAATAATCAGCGCGCCCAATACTTTCGTCATGCTATCCTCCTGCTGCGCTCTAAGGCGCACTTACTTTGCGAAGTGCAAGCCTTTGAAATCGCCAGCCGCGCGCCATTGGTTCATGTGGTCGAAGAACGCTTTCGGCCCTCCGGGATGGCCCTGAATCTGACGAAACTTTTGGTCCCAACCTTGACCCTCGTTGTTCCAGAAGCCAGGCGTGCAATCCGGCGAGGTGATCAAAGATCCAGTGCCAGTCAGAACGAGGTCAACCCAAGCCTGCTCGGCTTCCAGCGCCGGCTCGACTTCCGCAAAGCCGCGGGCTTCGGCATGAGCAACGATTTGCGCGATGGTCTTGGCATGATCCACAATGTTGTGCGGAATGTTTGAGGCCAAGTTCGCAGCTTGAAACATTTGAACCGTAAAGGCATTTGGAAAGTTGTGCGTTTGCAGCCCGTGCAACGTGCGCAAACCGTTATCCCAATATTCGGATAGGAATTGGCCATCGCGTCCCTTGACGTCGAAGCCCGACTTCAATTGAAAACTGGCACCGAAATCAAAGCCGGAGGCGTAAACAATGCAATCGACCTCATAATGCTGGCCGTTCACCACCAAGCCAGTTTCGGTGATTTCCTCTACGCCGCGGCCATCGGTGTCCACCAGCGTCACGTTTGGCTGATTAAACGCGGGAAGGTAGAGATCGTTGAAGCAGGGGCGCTTGCAGAGCTGGCTATACCAAGCTTTCAGTTTTTCAGCGGTTTCCCGATCGTGAACTAACGCGTCCACGCGGGCGCGAATTTCATTCATCTTCTCGATATCGGCATCGTCCACAGCCGCTCGTATTGTGGTCATGTCGATTTGGTCACTCGGCAAGGCGAATACCCGTTCGCGAATACGACGCGAAATTGCCGTCCAACCATCGTTAATATAGTCTTCAGTGGGTATCACGCCGCGTGATTGATTGTCGACGAAGTTGTCGTACCAACGCTGTTGCCAACCCGGCTCCGCTATCGACTTAAACCAGTCTGGGTCGACAGCTCGGTTACCGCGTTCGTCCACTGAAGATGGGGTGCGCTGGAAAACGAACAGGTGTTTCGCGGTGCGCGCCACGTAGGGGACGCACTGAATGCCAGTGGCACCCGTGCCAATGATGGCGACGCGCTTGTCGCCGAGCTTATCCATGGCTGCGCCATTCGCGTTTCCACCGGTATACTCATAATCCCAGCGGCTGGTATGGAACGCCTTGCCGCGAAAGCGCTCAATGCCGGGAATACCGGGCAGTTTGGCTACACTAAGAGGCCCGGTTCCCATGCCGATGTATTTCGCTGTGAAGTCGTCGCCGCGATTGGTCGTGATCCGCCAGCGCTGGTCACTTTGCTGCCATTCGACAGAGGTGACTTCTGTGTGGAACAAGGCCTTGTCGCGCAACCCGAATTGGTCGGCAATGCGGTTGCAATGCGCGCGGATTTCCGGCCCGTGTACGTATCGCTCGGAAGGCATATAGCCGGTTTCTTCCAGCAACGGCAGGTAGATCATGGAGACTGTATCGCACTGGACTCCCGGATAGCGATTCCAGTACCAAGTCCCGCCGACATCGCCGGCTTTGTCGATCAAGCGAACATCACTCACGCCGGCCTCTGCCAGCCTTGCGCCAACAACAAGCCCGGAAAATCCTGCGCCGACGAAAGCGAAAGTTACATGATCATGCACCGGCTCGCGCGCCTTAACCAACGTATACGGATCGGTAGCCATTTCAGGAAATCGGGCATCTAGCGGAATATACTGAGCATTACCGTCGGGGCGCAGGCGCTTCGCACGCTCTTGGGCATATTTCTGCTTTACGGAGGCTTTGTCGAGCATCGTGGCTGCCATGCATGATTCCTTTGTTTGATCAGGTTGTGTCCGCTACCTCGAGGAGGTTGAACGAATAAACTCGATGATTGCTTTGGAGAGCTCTTCGGGAGCCTTTTCCTGGACGAAATGTCCACCGCCGGAGATCGTCGTGTGCGGCTGTGCTTTTGCGCCGGGAACGCGTTTTTTGAATTCGTCCGCCTGGGTTGCGGTGATTGGATCATCGTCAGAAAAGGCGCACAGGAATGGCTTCTCGAAAGCTTCGAAAACCGACCATGCCTTAAGTTGTGCATCAGTGGATGGGTCGCCGGGCAGCAGTGGTACACAGCGCGGCATGGCGCGCGCACCCATCTTGTAGCTCACATCTGGGTAAGGTGCTTCATAGGCCTTCACTACTGGCGATCTTGCAATCTTGCCCAAGCCAAGCTTGTGAAGTCCCAGATTAATGGCGTTCGACAGGCGCGAGCCATGAGAAGTTCCGAAATACATGAGGATGCCGACTGGAAAGTCGATGGTTTCCCAAGCAAACTTTTGCCACGTGGCGAACTTCAAAAGCTTGCTTCCCCCTGTCATGCCTTGGAGGGCGCGGCCCATCTCAATAAGGGTCGGCGTGCGCGAACTGGCCATAAGCGCCTCTACGGCGCGAATTTCCTCCTCAGATGCATCCTCCGGCGGCAAAAGCAAGCCGGTGTTAGAGACCACAACTCGATCAAACCGATCAGGATGATCTGCTACCATCCGCAGACCGATCGCGCCGCCCCAATCTTGGCCAAAAAAGGTCATGCCCCTCAAATTATTGGCGAGCAGCCACGCATTCATCCAATCAACCTGGTTTTGATAGCTATAGTCTTCTAAGTTGGCTGGCTTGTCGGACTTTCCAAATCCGGGCAGATCAGGCGCAATAACGCGAAGACCCGCCGCCGTGAGCAGCGGTATCATTTTACGGTAGATGTAGGACCAAGCCGGTTCGCCATGCATACAAAGCACTATCGGCCCTGTTAGAGGGCCCTCATCGACATGGTGGATTCTTAACTCACTACCATCGCTCGTGTAGATGGTTGTATAGTGCGGCTCGAAGGGAAACCCCTCAAGGTCAACGAAGCATTTATCCGGCGTCCGAAGAATTTTCATTGAACTCAGTCCGAAAGATGAAGGTTTAAGGAGTTCAATCTAGGGCTCCCGTTTGTTGCAAGGATCCCTTTCATGATATGCGCGGCGGCCAAGATCACGCGGTTGAGGTCAGTTACTTTTTCTTTGTGGTGCTCCGCAATGCAGCCATTTCCTTGGCGCTCAAGCTGCGATCACCGTTGGTGTCGGCGCGATCAAAGACAGGCGCTGGAGCGTCAAGCATTTCTGTGCGAGAGACCCGATTGTCGCCGTTCGCGTCGAATTGGGATTTGACGTTGGTGAACGCTTCATCGAATCGCGCCCCAAAGGCACCACGAGGGCGATCGCTTGCTGCAATAAAACCGTCCTTGTTGCGATCCAGACGCCCGAACGTCTTCATGCGCATGGAGACGACTTCAGACCAAGACACGGTTCCGTCCCCGTTGGCGTCAGCCTCGCTGATCAGTTGCACAGGGTCCTTGGCCTGGGCTGAGACTAGGGTAGGGTTGAGCATGCAAGCGAGGCTTAGAAGCACCGCGACACCACCGAAAGGAGCAGTTTTGACATTCATCGATCTTTACCTCCATGATTGCGCCAACGCCCACTCTTGCTTGCGCGAGAGCTTTTTAATGGATGCCATTAATATGTCAACCCGAGACAGCACCCCATGATGCAAGATACCAAATCAGCGTTGGTTCGAGCCGCCGAGCGCTTGTTCGCCGAAAAAGGGCTTGGCGGCGTCTCAGTGAAAGAAATCACCCAGGCTGCCGGTGCCCGTAACGAGAGTGCATTGCACTATCACTTCGGAGGCCTCGATGCCCTAATCAAGGAAGTCTTTGCGCATCGATACCGCGATATTGAACGGGCGCGCTTCGCTCGCCTCGCCGAACTTAGCGGCGACACAAAAAAGATGACCATTGAGTCGGTATTGGAAGCGTCCATCGCGCCGTTCATGGCAGCTTGTCTGCAAGAAGATGGCCGTCTCTATGCAAGATTTTGCGTGCAATTGGCGACGGATCCGAGGTTCGACCTAGCTGACCTGATTGGCGATATTGGAATGCCCAGTATGAACATGATGCGGCGTTTTCTGGTGGAAAGCATTCGCGACATTCCGTCCAGTATTCTGGCTACGCGGCTTAGACGGGCTTTCCTAATCTCACTGATGCTAGCTGCCGACTATGCCAAGCAGATCGAGCGTGGGACCGCTCCGTCAATCGAGGACGCCACACGCGAGGCAGCGGTTACGTTGGCGGGCTTCTTGTGCGCGCAGGAATCCAAACCTAATCAATAGTGACGATGAAGCTGCCGCTATTTGGGCAGCTTGGCCACTTAAACCCAACATGTAGTCTAGCGTTTTTTACGCGTTTTTTTAGGTAACTGAACTATCGGCTTTTTTGGCTTTGCGACCGCAGTCCATGGCATTTCCTTTTTTGCCTTCGCAAGAACCCCCTCAATCGTCGACACAGGCCTCTTCTCTTCAAGAAAATGTGACGCTAACGCTAAGTTGGTTCTGATCCGCGCGTCTTTCATCGAGTTGCAAATTGCGTGGTCGGCGGCCTGCCAAGTTAAAGATCCAGAACTACTTTCAGGATATTTTCGCATCGCTTGCTGACCAGATCCATCAGATTTCTTCCCACAATCAGCTGCTTCGGCTGAAAAATGGCGGCGAGTGGCTCGCCGTATATCCTTGATAACACGCTCAGCTGGAGCCTTGCCCTTAGCCTTGTCATGAATTGAGTGATTTGGTCTCATCTTGGTTCATTCCTCACTACGATGAGACCAAATCACTCCTTAATTCACAACCCTAATTTTGTGCCATAGGTGCTGGCGGGGAACAGATGCCGCGCCTTCCGGTCCAAAATCAATGTTCATGATATGTCTGAGTTAGCGCCGTCCGTGTTACAAACCTTGAAGTGCCCCCATATACTGCGAAGTCTTCTGCATTGACGCCAAAAAGGGCGTTGACCTTGCAGTTGCGAGCAACGAAATCGCGCTAAACATATCCATTGTTCCATTGGCTCCCCGCAACAGGTCAGACTATAAAATATTTTGTATTTTATGCTCCTCTTATCCACTATGTAATGCTATTATGACGAAAGGTCGTCCTGTGATTAAAGATGGGAGGAGAGAACATGGCGAAGCCAAATCTGCTATCCATAATAGCCATGTGTTTTTCTGTGGGTTTTTCTATCACCGCTGAGGAAATCCGAGCTGAGACTGCTCAGTACTTGCCGATTTCCATAACCACTTCGATCCCTGCTGCACTGGAAGAAGCCAATGTCTGACGGGTCGGCACCTCGCTCGCATCGCGATGATACTCTTCCCAATACTCCACAGGCAAATGACCAAGCTGCACTTGGGCTTTCGTCACGCGGCTGCAGCTCTGGCGCGCTTTCTGCTACTTCTTCGGAGGGATCTCCCTTCAACCATGCTTGGCTCAATCGGGTCAAAGCCGAGCTTGGCGTGGATTTGATGGGTGTCCTAGCGGTTGAGCCGAACTCGCATCCAGATTTCATCCAAGGCGTAAAAACGTTCCTACCAAAGGCGCGCGCGGCGATCATCCTCATGAATGAGCTGGCGTCGGAAACGATGAATCTGGTCATGCATCCTGCAAAATATGCCGGAAAGCTGAAGACCGGCGCATTACTTGCTCCCCACGTCGACGAGGTACATTCAGAGCTCGACCTCGCCAATATGCAACTTGCAAAGCTGCTTAAACGTGAGGGCTATCGCAGCATCGCTCTGCCTCGACGCCTTCCCATGCGGGCTGCCGATATGAAGTTCCCTTTGTCATTTTGTCATATCGCGGAAGCTGCCGGAATGGGCACCGTCGGCACGCACACGCTGATCATTACACCTGAATTTGGCACACGGGTGCGACTGGCCTGCCTGCTAACCGAAGCCCCGATACCGACAACCAAACGCCATGATCCAGTCGACGATTGCACCCACTGTCTCGATTGCGTCAAAGTCTGCCCGGTTGGAGCGATCAGTTCGCCTGGGCCCGGCCTACGCTATGAAGTCGATGCTGCACGGTGCAAATTTTATCGCGACTATGTCGATAATTGCGGTCTTTGTCAGAAAGCGTGCAGTTTCGCCACGCGTCATTCCGAAACCGTCGGGCCGCCGCTGACGGCGCGCGCCGATTCTTTTGGCCTGCAAGAATATCTCAACAAAGCGGCGGATTAACAATGAGCGTTTCTGACGAGGACATTCAGGCAAGTGCCAAGATGGCGGGCCTGCGACCACGGTCAATGTCTAACGACTCCGCGCACTACTTTCGTAAGCGCACTGTATTGCAAGCCTTTGGTGATTTGTCAGGTTTGGCAGAAATCGCGGCGTGTTCGCCACCTAGTAAAAGTGAGCGCGGGCGGTTCGTCCCTCTGCTCACTGAAGCGGGTTTCCTCGACGCAGACCTTTATATCGCTCCCTATGAAAACGGGGCGCTGATCGATGTGCATACGGACCTCGCAGACGCGGTTGCAGATCGATTGGTTGCATTAGCGGGCGTGGTTGAGATCGATCGAACGGCTGGTGAGCGATGGCGTGTCTTTGGCGAACTGCCTGATCAAAAGAGTGCCGACACTACCTTCGAAACAATTCGTTTTGCAGACTCGAGACGACGCGAGCTTGGAGCGCGCGTTTTTCGCGATGCCACCGAACCGGAAGGCATGGACTGGCGCCATGCACGCAAATGGGATGGCCATGCGCTGCGGCTTGGGCTTTTGCCGGACCACCGCTGCATAATTGGTAAGGGCATAAAGCCAGAGGAAGTCGGCTATCACCGCCTTCTCGGTGAAGCGGAACGTCCGCTACCGAAACAATTATCGCGGCGGGCACTGCCGGTGCGCGTAGACACCTATGATACTGTTCGCAGTCATTTGACAGGTTCGCCCTTAACAGCCGCAGACGTGGAAATTGGCATTATGCTTGACCATGAAGGCGTTTGCGGAGTGGCGCTGGTATCAATCGACCCATGGCGTGAAGCGATTTCTGAAGGATGCAGGATTTTCTGTGCTGGTCTCCCTGTTCTCATTTCCTGGCCAACTTGGCTTTCTTCTGAAAGTGAAGGCCGCGTCGGGCCTGCGTCAAATCTGATCTAAGCATGGCTAGTCGGCAAGGGGTCAGCCGCCGCGCTGCGCGGCACACATTATGATTGCCATCTTAGCCGCGATCTTTCCCATTGTCGCGATCCTGTTGCTTGGTAAAGCCGTTGGAAAAATGGGCTTGGTGTCAGACGAAGGATGGCTTGGGCTGGAGAGTATCACTTATTATGTACTGTTCCCAGCATTGATAATCAGCAAGCTTGCTATAGCGGATTTTGACGGTCTCGACTGGCGCATGCCGATCGTTTTGATTGCAGCGCAAGTTCTTATGGCAGGTGCCAGCATCTGGTTGGGTAAGTTCTTTAGCCAATCGGGCGAACGAATTGGCGTGTATGTGCAATCCGGTGTGCGGTGGAACACCTTCATCGCCATCGCGCTCGCTCAAGATCTAATTGGTGAAGACGGTGTCATTCTGATTGCGGTTGCCGCTGCCGCCATGGTGCCGACATCCAATCTCCTGTCCACTATTGCGCTGAGCCACTATTCAAGCGGGCAGACGAGCGCCAGCAATTTGATTCGACAGATTATGATCAACCCTCTGATCATTGCCTCCGTTATCGGCCTCGCAATAAACCTTTTGCAGATCAGTCCGACCTACAGTATACTGAATTTTATGGATATTCTGGCGGGCGGTGCCGTTGCGACGGGCCTGCTTGCGTCAGGCGCCTATGTGCAATTGCGCAATGCAAGCACCTCCGTAGCAGAGCTATTGGGATGGTCGATGTTCCGGTTACTCGGTTTACCGTTAACTGCTGGCGTGATCGCATTCACGTTCGATGTTTCGCCCGAAATGTTTCTCGTCGTCTTGATCGCAACAGCCGTGCCGACCGCGTCAAATGGCGCGATCCTTGCCCGAAAGCTTGGCGGTGATGCGATGCTCGCTGCCAATTTGATTGCAGTTCAAACCATTTTGGCGCTGGTTAGCTTCACCGGCATATTATGGGTCGCAGCGGCGTTTGGACTGACTTAGAGCGCGTTTCGACCCTCTGGGGTCGAAGTTGCGTGGCAACCTATTGATAGAGCAGCAAGATTTCATGTGCCCAGGATTCACCTTGGTCGGGAGCCGCTCTAGGCAACACATCCTGGGGCAGTTCTTTCCAGAGGGCGGTCCATATCACATTTGCCGTTCACTAAGCCAATGCCGCGGTCGCTTTTTCCAGCGTAGTTGCATATTTTTCAAGCTTCGCGCGGTCGATTTCAATGCCCAGGCCCGGTCCCTTGGGTAGGATCGCGTCACCGTCCTCTATACGCATCGGGATACAAATATCGTCCTCAAGCTTGTCCGGCCCGATAAACTCCCCAGCAGGCAGAATGGCCGAGCAGGAACAGGCCAGTTGCAGCTCCGCCGTGGCAAGCAGGCTGGTGTTAAATCCATTGCCCACCGTCACCTCGATGCCTGCCGCCTGACATAAATCCGCGATGCGACGCGATGGCCCAAGGCCGCCGCATTTGCTGACTTTCAGCTTGATGATGTCAGCGGCTCGATGTTCGATGACGGCGAGTGCGTCATGCATCGTGTGCACGCTCTCATCTGCCATGAGCGGAATACCGATCTGCTGGCGAATTTCTGCCATGCCCTTCAAATCATGCGCTTGTACGGGCTGTTCGAGACTCTCAATATTGTATTTCTCAATCGCGCGACTTAACCGCACTGCTAACGGGACGTTGTACACGCCATTTCCGTCAAGGCGAATTTTGATATCGGGGCCAATGGCTTCTCGAACCTCGCGAACTCGGGCGACATCGGTTTCGAGATCATGCACCGAATCAATTTTCAACTTCACGGTTTTGAAGCCGCGCTCTTTGAATTTCATCGCTTTAGCGGCCATGACCTCTGGCGCTTCTGTCCCGATCCCGCCCGACATCGGGAAGCGATCCCGAAAAGCTCCGCCCATCATGGCGTGCAGGGGCTGGCCGATTGTGCGCGCTGCTGCATCGCGAACGGCAATTTCAATTGCACTTTTTGGATACCAATTTCCGAGCTGCCACATTTTCTGCATTCCGCGCTCGATCTTCTCAATGTCGAAAACGCTGACCCCTTTCAGACGCGGGCCAAAAACGGAATCTATCAACCACAGCATGCCGGCAGGCGTATCCGCCCCGTACCACCCTGGAGTGAGGAAACATTCTCCCCAGCCATCGATGCCGTCTTCGGTTTCCACCCGAACAATGATGGATATCGCGTGGCTGGCACCCCGCTCCATGGCGCCCATTTGATAAGGCGACCCTGAAGGAATGCGCACGAGCGTCGTCTCAATTGTTCGGATAGCTGACATTTGTTTTGGGCTCCCTCATAGAGTTGTTACGCATCGGATGCTCAGGGCTTGCTCTTTTCATGCAACGCCAGCATTGCGCGGCCTGCGAGCCAATAATGCGTAGCTGACCAGAACGAGAACAAGGTGATACAAGAAAGTCCAATGGCCAGACTGCGCGCCCCTGTGGTCGGTGCCAGTAAATCGCTAATGATGCCGACAAATAGCGGGCCAAGACTGACACCGATAAGGTTTATCGCCAGCATTTTCAGGGCAGCAACCATTGAGCGCATTTCTGTCGGCGCATAGGTCTGGAGTGCCGCTTGGCTGGCGCCGAGATAGAATGTGAAAACCAGCATGGGCAACATCAGAAAAGCCAAAGCTATGGGCAGTGACGTCGATAGATAGCCGGTGATGAGCAAAGGTGCTGCTGCCGCCTGAGTTAAGGCGATCATTTTGATACCAAGATCATCGCGACGCCGATTGAGCATATCGGTCAGGCGTCCGCCGGTTAGCGTCCCAATTGCACCGATCACGCCAAAAAAGAGGGCCATGACCAAACCGACCTTGCCTTGGGGCAAATCATGCACACGGCCGAAATAGGACGGCAACCATTGCAGGACGGAATACATGACCATCCCGGAAAGGGTGAATCCCATCAACAGCTGCCGCAGTACCGGGGTGGTGAGCATCGTCTTGGTGGCTTCTCGCACAGTCGCTGGGGGATTAGACTGATCGACGCCTTGCCCATCAGAACCACCGCGTTGGGGCTCTTTGAACAAGACTAAGAACATAAGTCCAAGTAGGATGCCTGGAAGACCGACAGCAAAAAAGGCCGACCTCCAACCATATACTTGACTGACATAGCCTGCCGCGAGAAATCCGATGACCATCCCCAAATTTCCTCCGGTGACGACAACTGACATCGCGAAAGAACGTTCGTGGCGGGGATAATAGTCGGCAATGATTGACTGGCTGGCCGGGTTGACGCCAGCTTCGCCCACGGCAACAAGAATCCGGCACAGCGCCAGCGTCAAGAATCCAGCCGCCAGTCCGGATAGGGCTGTCATCACGGAGAACAGAATGAGGCTTAAAGCAATCAGCGGACGTCGATCGTTTCGGTCCGCATATCGGCCCAGCGGAATGCCCAGGACGGCATAGAATACACCGAATGTAAGCCCGCCTAATAACCCGAGCTGCGTGTCGGATAGATTGAATTCGGCCTTTATGGGTTCAAAAAGCACCGAAAGGATAATGCGATCCACAGTGGATAGCATGAATGCCGTAGTAAGCAGGGCAAGTGCGACTAATCTATGTCGGGCATTGGGGGGACGATTAACGTCATTACCTGCCGTTTGCGTTTGCATCTTCTCCGTCATATTCCGTTGCTCCAAGCTGCCGGCATCCTGAGCGCACGATCATTATTTAGCGGTTCGTGCGCCCTCCTCATCGAAACTTAGAAGCGGAATGTTCCCGATGCACCATATGTTCGAGGCTGCGCCCGGTTACAGCGTACCGCTGTGCTGCCAGGGAACACACCGTTGCGCAGCCCGAAGCTATTATCGAGCACCTGATAGAATTGCGTGTTGCAATAGCCTAAGTCAGCAAGGTTGTTGCCAAAAATGGTCAGGCTCCAACGATCTTCACGTCCAGAGATTTGCAGCCGCGCGCCAAAGAGCCCATAGCCATCTTGGATAGTTTGTTTATTATTATCAGTTACTTGGCCAATGTTTGCATCGGAAACAAAAGAGACATTACCATTAAGCGACCAACCTAGGCCAGAGTTGCCAATGTCTCCCCACCACGTCGCGCCAACATTGCCTGTATATTCCGGCGCAAAGTGGTTTGTACCGCCCTTTAGATTCTGCACACCGCCAATGCCGGGCAGGCCAGAACCGCCGGGGTAGAGGGTAAACTGCGAGTCCAGATAGGCGAGCGAAGCATTGACCACGAAATTTCGTGATGGCGCCATCCGCGCGTCGAACTCAAATCCCTGATGACGCAAATTGCCTGCATTGCGCACAACGAAGCTGAGGCCGTCGAAACTGCGATCCTGAAAGCCGCCAATGTCCATCAGGTAAAAGGTCAGGTTGGCTTGCAGAGCGTTTTCAAGCCAGCTTGTCTTGGCACCCAGTTCGTAGCTATCGACCGTTTCCCTGTCGAACACCCGCGTCTGGTTGAGGGCCGTTGCGCCTGCACCCGAATTGAAGCCGCCAGACTTGAATCCTGTCGAATAGCTGGCGAACATCAGCACATCGTCATTGGGTTTATAGCTTAGAGCCGCACGCCAAGTAAAACGATCATCTTCCAGGGCCAGCGCCACATTTTCCGTTGCCCGCAAAGAAGCCGCGAAGGGGCTAGCCCGCAGCTGAATGTAGGTCCCATCCTTCTTCTCCGTCGTCCAGCGCCCGCCAAGTGTAAAGGTCAAGGGGTCAGCGATTTTGAAATTGGCTTGAGCATAAACCGCAAAGCTCTCTACAGTCTGCGAAAAATCCTGATCGGTAGCATTGACGCCGCCACCCGCAGCCAGCGAAGTGTTGCACGCCGTGCGAGTGGCGCCAGCCGGCACCAGCACATTGCAGAATTGGCTGCCCAGCTGGAGCCGCTCATCGATCGTGTAATCTTCGCTGAAATAATAGAGGCCAGCGACGAAATCGAGCGCTCCGCCCAAAAGTTCATCTTTGGGGGAGATCAATTGCAATTCGTGATTTTGACTATCTGATTCAAAGCCTCCTAATCGGGAAGACAAGGGAATAGTTGTGAAAAGTGTGTCACCGTCGAGCTGCGCATTCTCCCAGCGACGATAGCTGTTGATCAACCGAAGCGAGTAGCTGCCGATGTCAAGTGTTGCATCGCTCGACACCCCCCAATTCTCATCGGTAAAGTCAGCGGTTATCACCTGATTGACCTCGCTGTCGAACAACACTGTGTCCATCGCCGACCCAGCACGTGCGGTCTGCAGACCGAGAAAGTTGGTTAGCTGCGCCGTTGAAACACTATCCGTACGCAATTCAGTAGGTGAAAAGCCGTCGCCTTCGCTTTTTGCATAGTCGCCGCGCACCAACCAAGTCACATTGCCCAAATCAGCCTTGATCGAAACGCGGCCAGCATAATCATCCGCTCCCCCATAAGTCTTGCCATCGAGCCTGTTGCGCCAGAAGCCCTTGCTCGTGGAGCTGAGGCCAGCAATGCGCATAGCAACCTTGTCACCCAGCGGCAGATTGACATGCCCCCTCACCGCATAGCGATCACCATTGCCTGCTTCAGCGCTGATCTGGCCGGAGAATTCATTTTCCGGTTGTGCGCTGCGAAGCGAAATGGCCCCCACGCTTGCGTTGCGACCAAATAAGGTTCCTTGTGGCCCGCGCAAGACTTCGACGCCATCGATGTCGAGAAAGTTTCCGATTATCGAACCTGAGCGGGGCACATAAACACCGTCAACGAATGACGCAACGCTCGGTTCAATCGCTGCGTTACCCGTTGAACCGACACCGCGGATCGCCAAACGGATCCCAGCCGTCTGCACACCACGGTTGACTGTGAAATTTGTTGCAATACGAGGCAGATCCTGAACCGTCAGGACATTTGCCTCTGCCAGCTTAAGAGCGTTGAACGCAGCGACCGAAATCGGCACATCCTGGACATTTTCGCTCCGCTTTTGAGCCGTGACAATAATGATGTTATCGTCGATTTCATCGGTTGGGCTATTGTTCTGCGCGGCCACTCCAGTGAATGGAATGCTCGCAAGTGCGATTGCGGCAACACCCGATAATAGTGTTAGTTTCCCCATGATGTTCTCTCCCGTTCCCAGTAGCTATGCCGTTTGTCGGCATTTTGTCACAATCTATATGGGAGCAAACAGAGCAAAGAATATAAAATATTTTGTATTGTTGGGAATTTTGTGGAGCAAAGCCCCTATCGTTGGGGTGGCTTGGTTCGCGCTTGACTGACCGTTGCTTTAGATGTCACGGCTAGATACGTTGTCCAGGGACATATTCGATCAATAAAAATCTAAAGCTTGTTAAATAGCATTACGGCTTCGAAGCCACGCCGCCAGCTTAACCATGCTAGGGACCGTAACGCATCGATAGCCCCTTTTTACCAGACCGGCACCTTCGAGCGTTTTGAGCGCATTCGCCACCGAGACTTCAGTAACCCCTAGCAGATCGGCCAGATCGCGCTGCCTGCAGGCAACTCCATCATCAAGCTCGCCACGTCCTGCGTGGATATGAATGATCTTGGCGAGCCTGACAACGATCTCCAACGTTCGGACGTCATCATAAAGCTCCAATAAAACATAAAGCCTGTCCGTGTTGCAGCGCCAAAAGCCAAGAGCGAAACCGGGCTGATTGCTAAGAAGATCTTCTAGCAATGTGGCTTCGATAACAAAGACCTCAGTATCACCCATGGCATAACTGTTATGTGTGTTTGCAGCTCGCTGTAGGCCGACGTCTCCGAAATGACCGCCGACACCAAGGACGCTCACCAAATTAAATGAGCCATCCGGTCGAATTCGACCAATGCGGACCGCTCCATCAGCGACGATGCATACACGCGGTGAGGTATCGCCGCGTGTATGCATTGAATCTCCATCTTTGAACTTTCTGCGCGGTGCCCGCCGACAAACTTCCCGATAAACTTCATCAGGAAGGTAATCGCGCAAGGGTCTGAGCCGAAAATCTAAAATGTCCATGACGAATCCCTTAAGCACAGATGGCTCGGGGGTCTACCCAACCTAAGTCAGCGCTGGCTGGAAGGCGCATGCGGCCTCGCATAAGGTTTGGACGATCCCCAAGCCAAATTCGCGCAGGAAATCTCAAAAGCCCGCCAGTCGGTCAAGACCGGCGTGCAATCGCGCAAAAAGACCTTCGAGGATTTTCTCGAAGCAGCCGACTACACCGTCATCGAAGGCACCAATTGTAGGACCTTCAAAACGCTGCGTTTAAACTTTCAATTCAGCCGCTCATTCATTTCCAGATGATATGGTGCAATCAGGAAATTTCTTCCAGCTTCGCCCGATCAATGATGTTGATGCGACCATAGGACAGGCCGACAAGCCCGACACATGGCCCGCTCAACCAGACCCGCGCTGGCACATCCAGCTTGATCGTGCGAGTCTGATTGGCATTTTCACCGGCAACATCAATCCCAATACTCGGCGCAGCGAGGGCGGATTTTATCCTACCCGGATAATAATTATTTCCGCACGATCGTTAATCTGTGCTTTGGCCCGGTGGCGATATTGCGCGCCAAAGCACCAACAACGCCGCGCACGCGGAGCGGAGAAAGGCTGATGGGCAATGGAGAGTTGCGCTATTGGTCCGTCTGTTCAAACCGAAGCTTTGCCTACCCCCGCGTCAATGATTGCGCCTCTGACGAGGAAGCGCCTGTCGACGAACAGGGCTATTTCACCATAATCATTTCCAAGTCGAAAGACCGCCCGCGCAACGCCCGCCCCGAATGCGGCATGCAATGGTTGCCTGTTGCCAAGGATGGTGACGGCGTGTTCGATAAAGATGTCGCCGTGCTGCAAATCCGCCACATGCTGGCCAAACCAGACTTCAAACAGGCCATCCAGTTCATTCCAACCGACGACAAGAATGCCGAGGTGATGGGCGAAGATGCGCCGAAGATGCGCTATGCGACGCCCAACGCGGTCGAAGGCCTGTTTCCTTGTCCTTTGGATCAATAAGTAAATAGCTGGCGTCGCGGGCGTAGGCATGTCTGCTTTCGGATGCGCAACCTTAAGGAGCCCAACCCGACAGAATGGCTAGGTGGGGACGATGAAGGGACAGAGGATCGGCTACATCCGCGTCAGCGCATTTGATCAGCCCTGTTTCGCCGTGCTGCTCGTAGGCAGCTCTCCAGTGGTGTAAGCTTGCTAGACCGACACCGAAGTACCGGCATGTTCTAGCTTTATGGTCAGTCTTCACTGCATGACGCTGCATCTTGAGCTTGCATTGAATATCGCGTTCTTCCTTGATCATAGGTTCCAAGCTACTGATTGCCTATAGGCAGTTTGAAAGTTGTCCCGCGAGTCCGAACAGTTCTACAGTTAACGACCATAACAACAATGATCATAAAACGGCGTTGCAGATGCCAATAATTGCGTGCTAGCCCTAAAGGACGTGAACAGATTTCATTTCTCAAGGCTGTGATGGACTTGCTTGATTTTGGTCTTAAGCCCCTGAGCGCCTATCTGCCCGAAGCGGTCATGAGTGAGGTGCGGCGGCGAGCCCAGCGAAGAAGTTTTAAAGACAGCCAAGCCGTACATGAGCGCGGTGACAAAGGTGCGCGGCTGTGCATTATCGTTGCTGGTAAAGTGCGGTTTGGGCGATTTCAGTATGACGGATCATTCAAGCTGCTGGCCATGCTAGGGCCAGGGGCTCATTATGGCGATGTGGCACTCCACCGAAAAGCATTCACGCAAAGTGTTTTCGCTGATGGGCGGGTCGAAATTGATGTTTTCGATGCGGAAACGCTGGAGGCAATACTAAATGATCAACCCGAACTAGCTATAGCCCTTTGGCGGTGCAACACAGAGCGCCTAAATGCTGTTCTGGAATTGTATGATGACGGACGAACGCTGGGTGTAACCGCTCGGCTGGCCAAGGTGATCTACGTCCATACAGGGCTGGGCGAATTGCCTAACGGTGTGGCTTGCCTTCAACGAGACCTAGCCGATCTGCTGGGGGTCTCAAAAGTAGCCATTGGGAAGGCGATGCGCGATCTCGAAAGAGCGGGTCTGGTAAAATCTGGGTATCGCCAGATCATCGTGCCTAACAAGACCAAGCTAAAAGCTTGGCTTCAAAATTCCGGAGCAGCCTGAATCGCACTTGGGTCGAAATGCGCCGGCGCATGGCCGCGTGATCTGAAATAGTTAAAACTCAACGTCAAATACAAACTACTTTGTCTTCGTCGCTTCTGTCCGGTGGCATGATCGCTGGATAGTTAAGAACGCCACCGCGCCCCTAGGCAGAGGTGGCCCTACTAAGGGAGCGCGCAATGAGTTCGGCAGATCTCAGCCAAGAGCAACGAGAGTTCGGCGAATACGCCCGCGGCTGGCTGGCGGAAAATGCACCGCCCCCGCCTCCTGAACGCCTGCCAATCACGCCAATAGAGGTGATGACAGTCGGGCAGCGGGATTATCTGCAGGCTTGGCAGCGCAAGTGCTATGACGCCGGCCTCGTCGGCGCGGACTATCCCAAGGCGTATGGAGGGCATGGACACACCGGTTTCCAACGCATTGCGAACCAAGAAATGAATCGAGCAGGCGTGCCGTTCCTTATCAATATTGTTGGGCTCAGCATGGCTGCGCCGACAATTCTGCAACATGGCACGGAAGAGCAGAGGCGCAAATTTATTCCGGGATGCCTCTCGGGTGATGAGATCTGGTGTCAGGGCTTTTCTGAGCCAGGAGCTGGCTCGGACCTCGCGAACCAACGCACATCCGCCGTGCCCGATGGAGAGGATTGGATCATAAACGGGCATAAGGTTTGGACCAGCCTTGGCCATTTTGCGACATGGATGATCCTCGTTACGCGCACCAGCAAAGACCATAAATATGATGGTCTGACTTATTTCCTCTGCCCGATCGCGGGCCAGCCGGGCGTGACAGTCCGCCCATTAGTGAAGATCACTGGGGAAACAGGCTTCAACGAAGTATTCTTTGAAGATGTCAGGATTCCAGACGCGTATCGTCTCGATGAGGTTGGAAAGGGTTGGGCGGTGGCGATGACCACCCTTCTTGCTGAACGCGGTGCCTCTGAGGGCGCAGGAAGCGGCGGCGGCGGCGGCGAAAGCGCCATCCGGGATCTGATCGAGCTTGCGCGTGGCACGTGGCGAGATGGTGTGCTCGCCGCTGACGATCCAGTCACCCGTGACGCGATCATGCAGCGCGCAATCGTCGCGGAGGGGATGCGGCAGAACGCGAAGCGGGCTCGCGTGCCGGCGTTGTGTGATCACCCGATGCGCCTGCCCTTGCAGCAAAAGCTCACTGGCAGCGAGTTTCAACAAAACAACGCCCGGCTTGGCGTTGAAATTGCGGGTGCACATTCCACCCTCTACAAACTTGATCCGTCTGCTCCGCAGGCCGGCCATTGGCCGCTCGCCTATCTCAATTCCTACGGCAACACGATCGCCGCTGGCACGAACGAGATCCAACGCAATATCTTAGGCGAGCGCGTGCTCGGCCTTCCGAAGACCAAATAGGAGTGCGGGGCATGACAACCACAAAAACTGCGCCACGCGACTTCGGCTTTGGCGAGGACGAGGCGATGTTGCAGGAAATGGCGCGCAAGATGCTAGGCGAGCGCTTGCCAATGGATAAGCTGCGCACGCTTGTGGCCGCAGCCCCGGAACCAATCTACGACAGGGGCGAGCGCGCACCTTGGGATAAGGAGCTCTGGTCCGAGATTGTCGAGCTCGGCTGGACAGGACTTGCCGTCGGCGAGGCGGAGGGCGGTTCCGATGTGTCCCTGGCTGGTATCGCCGGTATCGTCGAAGAAATTGGCCGGCATGCACTGCCTTCACCATTGATTGCAACTTTGATGGCGAGTCTTGTGTTGCGGGCAGCAGGTGGCGCGGTCGCAGGTGCGCTTCTTAAACGCATCGCTGGCGGCGCGACTGCAAGCCTCGCGATCACAAATGGTCGCGGCAGCTGGGACCCTGAGCACGCGCCCCTGATTGCGAGCGGAGAAGCCGACGAGCTGGTGCTGCACGGCGGTGCGCGCTTTGTGCAAGACGCCTTTAAAGCGGACTTTCTTATTGCAAGTGCAAGGCTTGGTGACACCCTAGTTCTGTGTGCGGTTGAAACAGCAGCCGATGGCTTGAGACTTGAAACGGATCATATCCACGACCTCACTCGCGACCAAGCAAGCGTGCATTTCAACGGCGTACGCGTGGGTGCCAGTTCGGTTGTGACCTACGAAGGCGCAGTCGTCTTGCAGGCAGTTTGGCCCTCTCTGCTGGTGCTAGTCTCGGCCGACCTCTGCGGAGCCAGCGAACGTTTGCTACAAACGACCGTGGATTATGCAAAAGAGCGCGTGCAGTTTGACCGACCGATTGGTTTCTTCCAGGCTGTGAAGCATCCGCTGGTTGACGCTATGGTCGAGATTGATCGTGCACGCTCGCTGCTTTATCACGCCGCTGCGGAAGTCGATGTAGCGTCTGGCAAGGCAGAGATTGCAGCCCGCATGGCCAAGAGTGCCGCTTCCGACGCCGCCGCCTTTATTTCGGACAGAGCCATTCAGCTGCATGGGGGGATCGGCTTCACGTGGGAATACGGGCTGCACATCTTTTTCAAGCGCAATATGCACAATCAGTCCCTGTTCGGCGACGGCGTACATCACCGCAAAAAGCTGGCGGATCTGCTCATTGGACCGATCAGCACTTCACCAAACCTCGCCCGTGACCCAGCCGCGAACTAAGACCAGCCAACCAGGAGAACACCGATGAGAACCAGACTGACAGACTTGCTTGGCATCGAAACGCCAATTATCTGTGGCGGTATGATGCGGGTTGGCACCGCTGACCTTGCGGCAGCTGTTTCCAATGCTGGCGGTCTTGGGATCATGACCGCGCTGACCCAAAAGACGCCTGAAGGGTTGAAGGCCGAAATCGAGAAGTGTCAGGCGCTGACAGACAAGCCGTTTGGCGTGAACATTACAGTGGGTGTCGTCGCCACCCAAGTCGACTACGGTGCCCTTGTTGAGGTGATCGTCAACAGTGGCGTCAAAATTGTTGAGACTGCGGGCCGCAGCCCCGAGCCGTTCATGCCATTCTTCAAGGCCGCTGGGATCAAAGTGATTCATAAATGCGTAACGGTGCGTCATTCACTCGCGGCAGAACGGCTCGGCGTCGATGTCGTTAGCATTGATGGATTCGAGTGCGCAGGACATCCTGGTGAACAGGATGTGGGCGGGCTGGTGTTATTCCCAGCGGCGGCCCAAGCATTGAAGATTCCCGTGGTCGCCTCTGGCGGTATCGCTGATGGGCGCGGCCTTGCTGCTGCATTGGCGCTAGGCTGTGACGGCGTGAACATGGGCACGCGGTTTATGGCCACCCAAGAGGCCCCGATCCATCAAGGCATCAAAGACAAGATCGTCGAGATGGACGAGAACCAAACCCAGATCATCTTCCGAAGCTATCGCAACACCGCGCGCGTCTACAAGAATTCAGTGGCCATGAAAGTCGCTGAGATCGAAGCGGCCGGCGGGGGCTTTGATGAAGTCCACGAATATGTCTCTGGCTCCAATCAGGAGCGGGCTTGGACCACCGGTGACATCGACGCCGGTATGGTGACCGCCGGCATGTCCGGTGCTTTCGTTGACGACGTGCCGACCTGCAAGGAATTGATAGAGCGGATTGTTGGTGACGCTGAGCGGATCATCTCGCAGCGCCTTGCGGGCATGGTTGGTCAATCTTGAATGGTTTCTGGCCGCGCGCGAGCTTCCGCTCTCACCCGCAGTTTGCTCAACCCTGAACGAGTTAGCGCGCCTTTACATAAAGTAGAGGCACGCTCTGAAAGCATAGTAGGTGGCTAAATGTTGATGAAAATCTGTCTGAGGACTTCAATCACACTTATTGGCGCGGTTTTGCTCTCGGGCTGCGAGAGCCTGAGCCGAGCGTCCGCGATGGCGCAGTATAAGCGCACTCTCGACACCTATGCACAGGCTGACACCACCGCCACACAGATTACAAATGTCAAACACGCCGATGGCCGCAACGCCGCATTGATCTCAGCCTTTTTCGGCCTCGACAACGCTTTGCCTAAGCGACCTACTGACCGCGTCGCTTGTAAGGGTGGCGGCGGCGGCGACGGCATGCCGGTGATCTTCTCGCATGAAGTGGACATCAAGACGCTGGAGCCCGGCGACTTCAAGATCACGACGGCGTCTGGGGCGACCAATCCCGTCACATGCCTGACATTGGCTCCTGCAGACGATCCGGGCGAACTGCGCACCGCTCTGTTGGCGGGGTTCTTTGGTAGCGCAGCGGATCAGCCAGTGACCGTGGAAATTACGGGCAATGTGCTTTCGCTCGATGGGTCTGTAAACTTCAGGGGCGCGAAGGTCGCTGTCACGCCGCTGGAAGCCGGACCAACGATGGTTTGGGCGGAAGTCGTGCCCGAAGCGCAGTGGGAACTAGGTCGCAAAGCCACCCGCTTGCCGTGGGGAGGGGGCGAACGCTGCCCCGTTGGAACAAAGCAAGTTGTTCGGGTCACTTGGAACGGGGGCGTCACCAAACCTGCCGGCCCTGACCCAGCTGATGATAAAGAGCGCCAGCTTTATAAAATCACCACCACACCGAGCGGTGGTGCCTCGGCCTTGGTCACACCGTTTGCACTCGCGGACTTGAATGATGGCGACAACAACCACTTGCTGTGTCTCGACACAACGGACGCTGTCACATCGGTCTTTTTTCCAGAGGGTTACTTAACCGACCCGCGCGAAGACGTGAACCCTGACACCACCATTTCCCTACCGCGGTAGACAACAATTAAGGAGCCAACCCATGACCCACTCAGTCGACGTTTTCTGGTCCTTCCGAAGCCCTTATTCTTACCTCGTGACGCCAGATCTACTTCGCCTGCGCGAGGATTTCGAGGTTGATGTCCACCTTCGCCCCGTCCTGCCAATTGCAGTGCGCGCGAAGGAAGTGTTGTTCACCGAGGGTCCCCACAAAGTGCGCTACATCATGCTTGATGCTGCACGCCGAGCCGAATTCTTGGGCATGAACATCGCCATGCCATCGCCCGACCCCATCGTCCAGGACATGCAGACACTAAAGATCGCCGACGAGCAGCCCTACATCCATCGCCTCACTGGCTTGGGCGTTGAAGCAGCGCGCCGGGATAAGGGCATCGAGTTTGCGTATCACGTTTCGCACCTGATCTGGGGCGGTGAGCGTGGTTGGAACGAGGGCGACAAACTGGCCGAAGCGGTCGCAAAAGCCGGACTAGATCTGGCCGAACTGGACACCGCGATCGCCGCTGAAGACCCCATGCCACAAATTCAAGCCAATCAAGCAGCACTTGACGTCGCAGGCGGCTGGGGCGTGCCGACGATGGTGTTCAACAGTGAGCCCTTTTTTGGTCAGGACCGAATCGACACGTTGCGTTGGCGTTTGGAGAAAGCCGGCGTGCCAAAGCGCGCATAGCGGCAAGGAGGACTGACATGCTGAAACTTCATTTCGCACCGAACTCGCGCGCCGGGCGGATCGTCTGGCTATTAGAGGAATTGGAGCTGCCCTACGAGATTAACAAGATGTCCTTTCACCCCAAGGACCTCAAATCCGACGAGCACCGCGCGCGCCATCCGCTGGGCCGCGTGCCAGTGCTGGAAGACGGAGACATTTCAATCTTCGAATCCGGCGCAATTGTCGAGTATATCCTTGAGCGTCACAAGAACGGCGGCCTGAAGCCTGCCGTCTCTGATCCCCGCTTCCCTGCCTATCTCCAATGGTTCCACTTTTGCGAAGGCATGGTGATGCCGCCGGTGAACACTGTCGTGGTGCACACGCTCCTTCTTCCGGAGGAGCGGCGCGACGCGAATGTGCGGGGCCAAGCGCAGCGGCTACTCACGAAGGCGCTCGAACCCGTCAACGATACCCTAGAGGGCAAAGACTTTTTGATCGGGGATTTTTCAGGCGCGGACATCATGCTTGGCCATGCCTGCTTCATGGCCAACCGCATCGGGTCGGTCAGCGACGAGATGACGAACCTGAGAGCCTATGTCGCGCGCATCGCGGCGCGCCCGGCCTTCCAGAAAGCCATCACCATGGGATGAAGCCTACGGCACGAACTTCACGCTCAATGATGTGAGGGTAGAAAAAATAAGGGGGAATCAGCCAATGAACGCACTCAGCACTGACAATATCAATGGTATTCAAACGCTTGGAGATATCGCGCGCGTACATGCGCGCCTGAGGCCTAGCGCTACTGCCCTGAAATTTGAGGGCCGCACAACCACCTACGAGATGTTAGAAGCCCAAACCAACCGTGTCGCGCATGGGCTGCTCGCCGCTGGCGTGGCGAAGGACGACCGAATTGGTTACCTAGCTAAGAACACTGATGCCTTCTTCGAAATCCTTCTTGGCGGAGCGAAGATCGGCGCGGTTTCCTTGCCGATTGGCTGGCGGCTAGCACCCGCCGAAATTGCCTATTTGTTGGACAATGGTGAGGTCTCCATCCTTTTCGTTGGGATGGAATGTGGCGACTTAGCTCGCCAAGCCATTGAAACTTCGGGCCGAGAGGTACGTGTAATCGAACTCGAGTGTGGTTCACAGAACGGGTATGTGGCGTGGCGAGACAGCCATAGTGAAGCAGATCCGGGGATTTTAATCAGCCCAGCCGACACCGCACTTCAGCTCTACACGTCAGGCACAACGGGTCGACCCAAGGGCGTCATGCTGACAAACAGCAACCTCCTTCAAATGTGGATGCGTGCTGGCCAGGCTGGGATAGACTGTTACAGCTGGGCGGATGATGATGTCTGTCTTGTTGCAATGCCGATCGCCCATATTGGCGGAACAGGGTGGGGCGTTGTTGGGCTGTTAAATGGCGCTGCACTGATTATTTTGCGTGAATTTGATCCACCGACAGTACTTGGCCTGATCGAGCCCGAGCGTATCACCAAGCTGTTTATGGTGCCTGCCGCCCTGAATTTCCTGATCCAAATGCCAGGGTCGCGGGCGGTCGACTACAGCAGGCTAAAGCTTATTTTCTATGGGGCGTCACCCATCCCACTCGATCTTTTACGCCAAAGCATGGACGTTTTTGGCTGCGGCTTTTGCCAGCAATATGGAATGACCGAGGCTTGCGGGACCATTGTTTACCTCCCGCCTGAGGATCACGATCCTGGCGGCAACCGCCGGATGAAATCAGCCGGACGGGCGATGCCGGGCATCGAAATCAAGATCATCGACAAGGAGGGAAACACCCTCCCATTTGAAACCGTCGGCGAAGTCGCAACACGATCAACCTCCAATATGGCCGGATACTGGAAGAACGAGGAAGCAACACGCGAGACCCTCGATGCAGACGGATGGCTGCGCACAGGCGATGCTGGCTATCTCGACGAGGACGGCTATCTCTACATCTATGACCGGGTCAAGGACATGATTATCTCAGGCGCGGAAAACATTTATCCGGCCGAAGTTGAGAGCGCCATGTTTGGCCATCCCGCCATTGCTGATGTCGCGATCATTGGCGTGCCGGATGACAGATGGGGCGAGGCGGTTAAAGCGGTGGTCGTTTTAAAGCCCGGCCAAGAAGCAAACGAGGCAGAGCTGCTAGCCTTCACACGGTCTCGTATTGCGGCCTTCAAGGTCCCTAAGTCGGTCAACTTCGTGGACGCTCTGCCCCGAAACCCGTCCGGCAAGGTGCTCAAACGCACACTAAGAGAACCTTACTGGGCGGGCAAAGACCGCAATGTAAACTGACAAATACACATAATTCCGAGCCGGGAGCATCAGCATGATCGACCTCTACACATCGCCCACGCCAAACGGCTTTAAGGTCTCCGTCACGCTAGAGGAACTCAACCTTCCTTATGAAGTAAAACCGATCAATATCGCCGCGGGGGAACAGAAGACGCCAGAGTATCTGCAACTCAATCCCAATGGTCGCATCCCGACCATCGTCGACCGTGAAGCCGCTGACTTCGTGGTCTTCGAGTCGGGCGCAATTATGATCTATCTTGCTGAAAAAACAGGCCAATTGATGCCAAGAGACGCCAAGGGGCGATCGCAAGTGATCCAGTGGCTGATGTTTCAGATGGGTGGGATTGGCCCGATGATGGGCCAAGCGAATGTATTCTTCCGCTATTTCCCGGAAAAAATTCAGCCTGCCATTGATCGCTATCAGAATGAAGGCCGTCGTCTTTTCGAAGTCCTGGATGGACATCTGGCAAAGAATGAATGGCTTGCAGGGGACTTCTCGATTGCTGACATTGCAAACTGGTGCTGGGTGCGGACTTACAAATGGTCCGGCATTAGTGTTGATGGGCTGGATCACCTGACGCGCTGGCGTAAGACCATCGAAGCCCGTCCAGCCTGCCGTCGCGGGCTTGACGTTCCAGCCCCACCGCCAATCGCTGACAATTCCGATGCGACGGCTGATTTTATAAAAAAGGCCGGCGACATCGTACAGCGCTGATGCGCTACTTAACGCTATTAAAATCAACAACAAGAGAAGAGGTCGACCCAAAATGTCTGATAAAGCTGCTGGATATCGCTTAATGGGTCTGGAGCCTTCCCCCTATACGATGAAGGTCGACGCCTTCTTGAGGTTCAAATCCATTCCCTATCAGTGGGTCAGTCGTAACTTGAGAGCTGAGAAGGAATATCAAGCTCACGCAAAGGTCCAGCTAATCCCTTTGTTGTTTTTTCCAAACGGCGACACAATGCAGGATTCAACCCCTATCCTTGAGCGGCTGGACGCGGAGCATCCAGAGCCATCCATTCACCCAGACGACCCAGCATTGAACTTTCTGTCCTGTCTGTTCGAGGAATTTGGCGACGAGTGGTGCAACAAACTAATGTTCTTTCAGCGCTGGTTTTACGATGCCGACGCCAAATCGACCGGAAAACGCCTCGCCGAAGAGCGGTATGGCGGCGAATGGTGGTCGGGAATCGTGAAACCATTTGTCGCACATATGATGGTGCGCCGCATGGTCCCGCGCCTCGTATACTCTGGCGGCAACGAGACCAATATCCCCCAGCTAAAGGCGTCCTTCGAAGCGCTAAGCGCAATGTTGGATACTCATTTCCAATCGCGCCCCTATCTTATGGGCGCGCGACCGTGCTTCGGCGATTTTGGCCTATGGTGCAATCTTTATCAGGCTTGGACAGATCCGACCGCAAAGACCTATCTTGAGACCAATGCACCAAATTTGGTCGCTTACATTAAACGAATGCGGCACCCCTCGGTCGAAGGAGACTTTGAAGCCCTCGATGCCCTGAAGCCAACCCTTTTGCCAATCCTGAAGCAGGAGATGGCGACCCGCTTCCTGCCGTGGATGGAGGCCAATCACCGCGCCTTTCATGGAGGTGAAAGTGAGACCAGCCTTCAGATGAATGGCCAACTCTTTCAGCAAAAGACGTTTAAGTATCAGGCTGTTACCCTAGACGAACTGCGTAGAAAGTTCGCCGCTGCCGCTGGGAATGCTGAGCTTGAAGGCCTTCTTGAAGAGACCGGCTGCTTGTCGTTTCTGAGATTAGCACCAGTTGCAGCGTGATCCAGCCTGCGCAACCTAGACACACGGATGACAAGGAGAACTCTAAGATGCTCAAGACGATCCTGATCACGGGTGCCGGCACGGGGATCGGCAAAGATGCCGCCAAAAAACTCTTGGCGCGAGGGCACACAGTCTACGCGACAACCTACTCGGAGGCGGAAATCTCGGCGTTGCAGACCGAGTTGGGGCCAGCCGCGCGAATCTTCAAGTTGGACATCACTCGTGCCGAAGACCGCGCCAAAATCGCGGATCTGGACCTCGATGTACTCATCAACAATGCGGCTCAAAACCTTTCTGGCTCGCTGGCGGAGGTTAACATCGACCGGGTGCGCGGACTGTTTGAGGTTAACCTCTTCTCCTCGCTCGAACTGACACAAATTGCCATTCGGAGTATGATAGCGCGCCGCGGTGGCACAATCATTTTCATGAGCTCGATAACGGGCCGGGTCCCCGAGCCGTTCGTGATGCCCTATTCCATGACCAAATTCGCCATCTCAGCAGCGGCGGCGGGCCTGCGCGCCGAGATGAAGGTCCTAGGTAAGGGCATTCATGTCTCGGTTGTTGAACCCGGTCCTTATAGAACTGGCTTCAACCAAAAGCTGGTAGGCAGTCAATTCGAAACGATTGAGAGGGAAGGATCGCTTTTCTCGCCCACGCAGATTGAAGCCCACAAGAAGGCGACTGACTCGCGATTGCAACGTCTAGCGATGATCGCATCCAACTCACGGGCCAGCCTGACACCCGAGATTGAGAAGTCCGGCATCAACGCCAATGCTTCGCGGGTAAAATCATCAACCACGCACAGAATCCGGAAGCGACGTCCGCCAGACAGGCTGTCAGAGACAAAATCCAAGCTCCACCGCTCGTTCGGCCTTGTTGGCAGAACCATGGGCCGACGCGATCCAAGGGCGCGTTTACGGCCCTTTCGGCGGCGAACCGCCAGTTTTTCTTCCGCATAAATCCGATACAACTTCTTATGATTGGCATGATGACCCTCTTGGCCCAGTAATATTCCCAGACGACGATAGCCAAACCGACGACGCTCATCGGCCAGTGCCCGCAACCGCGTGCGCAACACCAAATCAACGCTCTTTTGCGCGATGTTGCGCGGTGCTGGCATTCCTGCCCGGCAGCATTTCGTTGACATTTCAGCGCGGATTTTGGACGGCTTGCTAGATCCGAGAACCCCGTATGTCGATCATTCCTTCGTCGAGGTCGATTTGGACGGGCGAACCTACTCGGTTGACGCCTATATCGTTGATCGCGGCTTGTTCGACGCAGCGCGCACGCGCCTTGTAAGCGAAGGACGCAGCCTCGGATACGGTGTCCATCGTGACGGCACATGCGAGTGGGACGGCGCAACGGACGCATTCAGTCAGTATCTCAGAACCGGCAGCGATCCAGCCCCATCAACACGGGATTATGGCGTTTATGCCGATGTTGAGGACTTTTATCGCCGTGGCAGTCGCTGGAATCGGCTCAATATTGCATTGAGACTTGGTATCCCACTTTATATCCCAGGTCCGAACGCGCGGGCGCAAGCGCTTCGAAGCTAGATTCTAGACTAAATCTTGTTTTCGTTCCGTATTTTGCCCACGCTGCGAAACGGGAACAAGATCAACTAGCGACTGTTGCAGACTCTCCAGCCGGCAGCCTGTTTCTGGTGGCATAAACACCCTGAGCAATTTATCGGAACGTCCGCTATCGCCCATTACACCCCCAAACCAGACCATCCGCTTTCGGCCAATAGAAAGCATTCCGTTTAGTCGTTGCCGTTTCCGAAAGCGGGCAACCGTTTACATCGCGCTGATACGTCAGCTACTCGGCCTGAAGTTTACTGAGGAGGTTGCGACCGCATTTGCTCCACGGCGGGCGTTCCCCAAGGTGGCGGGGGTGCAGTTATCGGTTGGCTCAAATCAAATTCAAAGCGCACATGGCGGTTTGGTCGCGTGACCTCATAAATGAAACGCTTTCCGGGCTCAATTTCCATCCCCCAAATATTGAGTGACGAGTTTGGTCGCCCAGTCCGCTCAAAAAGCACCTTTGAAAAGGCATCTGCAGGAAATTCTTGGCGGGTTGCGGTGCCCGGTGTCAATGTGCGACCGCCATATTGTGTGACTTCATCTTCGCTTCCGTCTGCATGACGATGGTCGTGCTTCAACTCAATCCCCGCCTCGGCCCCCCCAATTTTGCGTGTAACCACCCATGTGCGCGACCTATCATCTTCGACATGTAAGGGGATTTTTATGGTCTCTGCAGTGCAGCTCCGCACATGCATGATCATTGCTTTGCCCTTCAGATCTGAATCCGTTGGATGGTCTGTTACCATTTTGCCGGCAAAGGCTTGACCACATAGTTTAGACACGCTCTGGAAAAATCTGTCTTGATCGCTATTCGAGATGCGGCCTTGCGGTGACAACGCGCATGCAGTCAAAAGCCCAGTCACTATCAATAAAAGCAAGGAACGCCGCATAGATTTATACACCCTAACCCACTCCTCGTTAGTCTGACACCTAATTACTGTGAACATCAAGCGCGAAAGTTACAGTGGACTCAGCCGTCTAGGCAAATGCAAAGGCAGTCACGCTAAAAAGGCCCGCCACTTTTGACTTGAGAAACCAAATCTACATCCAGATTACCATCCTGATAGAGTGATAGGCTCTGACGCTGCCTCGAAGTCTCCCCCATTCACGCGGAGAATTTGATCGCCTTTGAAGTGCATCCATACTTCGGGCCACTAGAAACCAGCGCTCACCGTTAAGATAAATGTCCGCTTATGCCGTGTTCGCCCCCCAAACTCGACCACCCCTTTCGGCAAAGCGCAGACAACCGCCCGACCGCCGTGGTGCAATTAAGATCACGCTGACTTGGCGTTCAACTTTTCAACTATTTAGACGTCGTTGCTTGCTAGTTGCGCCCATAGGTCACATATACGCCCTATGCCAGAACCACATATCATCGCTGCGATTATCTGGGCGCTCCTTCTCGCTGGTGCGGGCGGCGCGCTGACCAGTATTGGTCCGTGGTATCGCAATCTCAAAAAGCCAAGTTGGCAGCCGCCCGATTGGCTGTTTGGCCCGGCTTGGACTTTGATTTTATCCTCAGCAGCTTGGGCGGCGATACTCGCTTGGGAAGGGGCAGACAGCCGTGCAGATCAGAATGTGGTTATTGGGCTCTATGTTGCGAATTTTATTTTTCACTTTGCGTGGTCACCCTTGTTTTTTGCGCTTAAGCGCCCGGATTGGGCATTAAAGGAATCCTTCCTGCTTTGGGGCTCAGTTGTTGCACTATGCGTTGGTGTATTGCCTTATTCGGCGCTCGCAAGTGCGCTCTTGCTGCCCTATGTGCTCTGGGTCACCTTTGCGACCTACCTCAATTACGTCATCGTGAAACTCAATGGACCGTTTGAAAGCCCAGCTTCGGCCTAATCGGCGGTGTTAAAGAGCGCGGTCGGCTCCTGTTTCAGGCCACTTCTAATACAAAAGGCGGCTGGCACGTTTTAGCTTGAAAGCCGCCAGCTCTGGCTGCCAGCGCGTCTTTATAGCGTCTAGGCCTTCCCCAGCAGCGATTGCTTCGCGCAACCAAGACACACCGGCCAGCTTGTCGAAGAAAGGCGGATTACCGGGCAAGAAGGAAAAATCCTTGCCATAATGACCTGCAACTTCGAGCAAGCTCGCGATACCCATATCCACGGGCGCAAGAGCTGCACGATCTGTGATATGCACCTGCACGCCCGCGCACAATTGACCCTGAAACTTGGAAAAGGACGGTGTAAACCATGCCGGTCGAAAGCGGGCACCGGGCAAGTTGCGTTGGTTCAGTCTATCGGCAAGCGCAGGCGCGTCGATAAAGGGCGCACCAATCAATTCGAACGGCTTAGCGGTGCCGCGCCCTTCAGACAGGTTCGTGCCTTCGATCAGGCAGGTGCCGGGATAGATGAAAGCTGTGTCGATTGTGGGCATATTGGGTGAGGGCGGCACCCATTGCAGGCCTGTCTGGGTGGCATCATCTCCGCGTCGCCAATTGGCGCATTTCACCACGTTGAGATCACAGCCAATGCCGAAATCTGCATTCATCATCAGGGCCAGTTCGCCAAGGGTCATCCCGTGGCGAATGGGGATCGGATAGGCCCCAACAAAGCTCGCCAAGGCGGGGTCCAGCACCGGTCCTTCCACCCTGATACCGCCAATCGGGTTGGGCCGGTCGGCCACGATGACGCCAATCCCGGCTTCTCGCGCGGCTTGCATCACAAGGGCAAGCGTCCACGGATAGGTATAAAACCGTGCACCAATATCTTGCATATCAAACACCAACACATCCAGTCCGGCGAGCATGGCAGGCGTTGGTTTGCGGGTTGTGCCATAGAGGCTGTAGGCGGGCAGGCCTGTGCGAGCATCTACATGGTCGAACACCGGTGCGCCAGCTTGGGCATCGCCCCGCACCCCATGCTCAGGTCCAAATAGGGTAGCCAATTTGAAGTCCCTCGCCCGGGCCATCCGATCAATCGCACTTTCGAGTTTCACCGTGACGCCTGTTGGATTGGTGATCAATCCTACGCGCTTGCCTGTGAGGAGGGCGCGCTTGGGACCCAAAAGAACGTCCAAGCCTGGCAGAACTTTTCCAGCCCGTGCTTGGGCACCCACAGGTGTGCCAGTTGCTAAAGTGCTCGCTGCCGCCACGCCTAAAAGGCTGCGCCGGGAAAATGCTCTGATGCGTTCCATCAACACCCTCTCCAGCGAGCACAGGGCCAAACCATGCAATGACCGAGCTCACCAAGGACAAATTCTAAGAAAACAGGTTTAGTCGAGACGCAGCTAGCTGCAAGTGCCAGCACCATCAGCTTAAACCAGCGGGATTTCAGCTGGCGCGGGTCATTCCCTATTCGGCCCCTATTTGGCTCGATTGGTGATTCAGCCCCAGATACCTGGGGACGTCGCCTCATGCAGCGCGCAGAGCGCCGCGCCGCGCAGCAGGGCGGGCGCCGAGTTCGCACCCTGATGGAGAGTGACTGCCTTCTCGCTCGACTTATTGGAAAGCGCTTGTGGGTATTTTGGTTTGTGCTTGAAGGAGGCGCGCAGGATTATCCAGGAAGTCGCTCAAGTCACAAGAGGCTGGCGGGCGATTGCGATCGAGGTCGGTGCTAAGGCATCAGAAATAAGCAGAATGGCGTCTGCTTTTAAACATGAAGATTTGAATCGCGCATTGAAGCTTTGATAAATCACTGTATGTCGAAACCCAGCACCGTTTGGAAAACTATTCCATGACCTCATCTTGGCGATAGCCGACCGTTTGATTGGTTAGCTTGTACAATGGTGGGCTCTTGCCGTCGTGCACTGCTATCCATCGTTGGGCCGTTTTGGCTAGGGGTCTCTGGCCTTGCTCGGGTCCGGTGGGCTGGTGTCACCGGCTGAGATTGCCAGCATAATCGGGGTTATGTTGCCGATTGCGCAGCGGCGTCCTAACACCCAGTCGACTAAGACCTATCTACCGCCCCACCGGTCCTGATCCTGACTGAGTTCCGGAGAGGATGGATTGAGGGCGTTACGCTGTGCCTTCTTCAAACCTTCGATTTGCGCCAGGACCCGGCGTACAGACCCTCGATCCGCGCCCCTTCTTCGATCAAGACGGGCCGCAATGCGCGGTAGAGTTTCGGATAATTGTAGAATGGCACGCTGGGCCATAGATGGTGCATCAGATGCAGGTTCTGCTGCAGTGTGAAGATGCCTCCGCCTGGCCAGTGGCTGATCCGGGTGGCGCCATAACGATCCGTTCGATCAAACGGGTAATGGGGCAGCCACTGGAAAAAGACGTGAAGGTAGAGCACGCCAAACTTGGTGGGAATGAACCACAGGAAGAGCCAATGCTGAGCATGTCCGGTAAGCAGCGCTGCGCCCAAAATAGCGTAGGTCAGCAATGTGACGGCAGAATTCAACAGGATTTCCCCCGGGCTAAAAATGCTCTCCAATCGCCGAAGCCGGTTGCCGCCAACTCTTGCAAGGAGGGGCAGGAATACCATTGGGATCATATTCAACACACCATTGACAACCCATTTGGGCAGAAGCGCAATGAACGCGCCTTTTACGAAGTTGTCCGGGTCGTCGTCGGTGTTCGTGTGGGAATGATGGAGGATATGGGTCCTCCGAAGCGCGGGCCAGCCGATCCCGAGCCCCAGCGCGCCGATCCATCCAACGAGCGGATTAATCCAAGTCCAGCCGCGTACCCCCGCCACGACATTGCTATGCACGGCTTCGTGCACCAGAGTGTAGTGGGCGTAGGACACCAACGACAGGATCGCTGCGCAAACCCAGAGTGGTGCAATCTCCGCCATCCCCAATGCGACGCAAAACGCGAACGCAGCAGGCAAGGCAATGGCGAGCGCCAGCGTGGGCCAGGCAATAGCAGGTGAAAGCGCGCGGGCGATCCGCTTTTCGTCCGCATGGGAGATCGCACGGGCTTCGTCTACAGGCATTGTTAACACGTCGGTTAGCATAGCGGCGTTCCTTCAATGCGAGGGCTTAGTACCAAGGGCTTAGTACCAAGGGCACAGTACCACGGTGGAAAACCGTCTGTACGATAACCTGACATTTCCCAGATGTGCGGCCCATTTGCCCTAGTTGATGGCACAATAACCGGGGATTTGTCCATTTGGAAGGTGGCCAGCGCGTCGTGACAGCGTCCGTCGCAGAAGGATCGTCGATGGAAACGCCTTGCCATGCCCCAGAAATTCCTATTTTTGCTATTTTTGCTATAGTGCGGGCGTACGTCGCCTGTCGCCCGCTTGGTGCAACCGCTTTGTGCCTTTAGCATGGTGCTGGCTCTCGTGGTCGCAGGTCGCCGATTACATCAAGGATGCGCCGGAACAGATCACGCAGCACGGCGACCTCCACTATCCCCTCTTCGTCCGGTTTCGGACTGTTTTATGAGTGTCCCAACTGGTTGATTTAAATCAATATATGGCTCGAGGCATGAGGTTCTTAAAAATGCTGGCACAGATGCCAAGCATGCCAAGCTGCAAGCAACCAACTCGCGCTTTTGGAGCGGGGACCGAGCCTTACTGAGAATAAGATCTAGCCTGTCACTGCATCATATATAAGTGACTAAATTTAATTTGTACAATCATATATATATGATTTAAAATTGTTGATTCAATCATATATATATGCTATATTATTGGAGAAGGATCATAGCTATGCCCCCCGATCAAGCCTTATTGGCACGCAAAAATCTTGACAAGCGGCTTGCACGCTTGCGTGACGAGCCATTGCCTATGCCACGTACGGGCTGGGTCAAAGCCATCCGCGAAGCGTTGGGGCTTACCGCCCAACAGCTCGCCTCACGCATGGGGGTAGTTCAGTCGCGCCTCAGCACCATTGAAAAAGCCGAAATTACGGGTGCGACTACCATCAAGACCTTGCGCGAAACAGCCGAAGCCATGGGCTGCACGTTTGTTTATGCGATTGTGCCGACAAAACCGCTCGATGATCTTTTGCGCGATCAAGCGATGCACAAAGCCGATCAAGAGCTTAGACGGCTACATCATACAATGCGTCTTGAGAACCAAGCCTTGACCAAAGAGGATTTGATCACCGAGCGTAAGCGCTTGGTCGGCGAACTTCTATCTGGATCGCTTCGCCGCGTGTGGGATGAAGAATGAGCGATCCAATTTTTGATGAAGACGATGATGCAAATACGCCGCTCGACGCCGATGAGCGCGAAGCCCTCATTCCATCCTACATCACCTTGCGTCGTGAGTTGAATGAAGCCGAACAGGTCAATATTGCCGCCGCGATGAAATGGATGCGCAGACGAAAGCGCGACGTGCTAGATGAAGCGTTCCTGCGTCAACTTCATAAGCGCATGTTTGGCAAGACTTGGCGATGGGCCGGACAATATCGTACTACCGCGCGCAACATTGGCGTGGATGCTTACCGCATTGGCGTTGATCTTGTCCAAGCGATAGACGCCACGAAATTTTGGATTGCCAATTGCACCTTCCCCGCCGATGAGATCGCCATTCGCTTCAGTCATCGCCTTGTCTTTATCCACCCATTCCCCAATGGAAATGGACGCTTCTCGCGCCTCGTGGGTGACCTTTTGGCAATGCAGTTAGGCAGATCACCCTTCTCTTGGGGCAGTCAGAACCTCGTCGATGCCACGACAACGCGGCGGGCCTATGTTGAAGCATTGCGAGCCGCCGATGCGCATGATTTGTCGCCCCTGATTGTCTTTGCACGATCTTGAACTCGCAAGTCGTTTAGTTTCCCAATTGATTGGCTTGGCGGTTTCTTGCTCGGATTGTGTAAGCTTTGTTCTCATCCTATCGAGTTTTGAAATGCCCTTCTCCTTAGTTTTCCTGCCGGCGTAAGTTAGGCTTTACCGTTCAATTGAATGGACGCAGATGACGCCCGAGCTCACCAAATTGGACCGACCGCAATCAACCAACTTTTCAAGACACTGCCAATTTTAGATGCGCCGTTAGATTTCATTAACCCGAGTTGGCCGTGGACTGTCATTGCTTCACTAGCCTTTCTCTTAATTGTTCAGCGGCTAGATTCGCTTCGCGTTGCCTGCCAAGTCTGACGGCGTCTATCAGCGCCAATAGGCGATAAAGTTCCGGGTCTCTTTGAACGGCTACTGGTACTGAATTGAAAAGTGGCACGACGGATAATCCCCGTTCCTTGCCCGAGGCGTTTGGCCGAATATAGACATCTTGGCTGGGGCTAATGATCTGTCCTTGCAGCATTGGGGCATAGAAGCCTGTTGGTATACCAAGCTCAGGTGCGCCGAGTTTAGCAGGAAAAACCAACCTCTTGACCCAACCCCCGCAACGCGGGACATAACCTTAGCCCGGGTCACTTCTCGATGAAAATACCGGGTCACTTCTCGGCGACAATCAACAATGATCGGTGCGATAGAGGCTGGTTTGAAACAATGCCCCAAGGCCACGGCGCACGACCAAGCGTGCGGTTTCAGGTGCGGTATAAATCTCGGTGATTGCAGGGTCCCAATCTGGGCCCAAAAAGGCATAAGGGGCGATCAAGGCACCACTACTGACGCCTGTTACGATTTCAAATTCTGGTCGCGTATCTTTGCGCTGCAACCCGACCAGGACACCCACACCAAAGGCCCCTCCTGCACCACCGCCCGATAGCGCTAGAATGTCGATGGAGCCATCTGAGGCCTCGATCGCCTTCGTGTACAAAGCGGTTACAACGCTGCTGGCTTGTGGATCATAGGAATTGATCCGCAACTTGGCTTGGTAGCTGGCGGGTGCGACATGGGTGGAGCTTAAAGGTGGTGCAGGCATGCGCGATAAGGTTGCGCAGCCTGCGAGCAGGCTCGCTAAGGCGACGGCCAGGAGTTTTTTAATCACGGCTTCTAGCCCCCATGCGGCGCGCATGGGTTCTGCGACGCGCCTCAGCCCTAAAGCTAATGCCATCGCACGGCTTTGATGCAGAACAAATCCCTGCCGCATCCTCGGTTCAGGCGGACCGGGCCGCGCCGCATGAAGCACAGGAACCAAGAAATAGGTGGGGCGTTTAGGGACCCAGAGGATCTTGAGCGATGAATCATGAGCAACCAGATGAAGCGGCCCGCGAGTTGATACTGGTCGTCATGCCACCAGAACCAGATGCCGCATTGGACAGCGTCGGCGACGAGGTCGGCCCCCTGTCAGACTTCATCCGCAAGCAACCCGTGCTAACCTTATCCATTGCATTTGGCTTGGGTCTGCTAGTCACCAGCCTCTTGGCGCGAGAACGCACATGATTGGCCGGGCCATCTCTTTGCGCGTTTTCGCTGTCATCTTTGCTTTGGCGTGCGCAATCTTCCTTATCGTCGCTGGCTACCGCGCCTTGCTGGTCTATGCGGGGCCGCTTTTGGCCCCGGTTGTTATGGCTGTCGGGTGTGGGCTTGTCGCGCTCAGCCTCCTTGGACTGACCCACCTACGTGCCAGCCGCCGCAAAGCGCGGTTGCAGGCGGTCGTTGCGAGTTTGATTGATCACAAGCCGATGGCCGCCCTCGCAGCAGCTGTCGTCGCAGGAGCTGCGGCACGTTTTGGGATCGAGCCGGAAGACCTGTTCCCAATCTTTGAGGCCTTCGCGCCAGATAGCCAAGCTCCCGACACCACAGACGAAGCCACCCCGCCCCCTGTGTCACCCACGCCACAGGCACACCCCAGTCCGCCTCAACAAAGCATCCACTAGGAACACACCATGCCCAATTCAAATGAAAAGCTCGTCGCCGGTATTGTCGCCCTTATTCCGGTCGCCATAGATGCCTTTAAGGATGATCATCTGGACCGGCAGGTCGATGCGATTATGACCAACACAAAGGTGCGCGATATCGGGTCGCGCATGGCCGGCCAAACTGAAAAATACCTCCATAACATGATCAAAAGTAACAAATTCACCCGCCAAGTCGCAGCGCAATTTAAGCCACGCCAATCGCCAGCTCCTGCGATCTTGGCCGGCCTTGCCCTCGTCGTGGCAGGGGGACTTGTCTTTGCCTATTTTGATCGACGCAAAAAGCCTAAGCCGGATGAACAGGGGCAAGCCCCAAAGGCGGAGGCTGTTGCCACTTAAGGGCAGGCTGGTTCCGCCGTCAGGCGAAACTGGATCAAGCCTCGCCTTGGAAATTGCGCGCCGGTTGAATTCGGCAGGCGTCACTTCACGCTTATAAAGATCGGGTTTGAGTAGAACCAAAGATCGGTCCAAGGGTCCTCCCCTTTAGGGTCCGGTTGCGGCTCAAGCTCCGTCGTGTTGGTCCCGCGGATGCGCAGATACTCGTTCTTGGTCACGTTCTTTATACGGTAGGTGATCACAGTCTGGTCGCCGACCTGCGACCAAGCGCTGGCTGTAAACCGCGCTTCCACGCGGGTTGTTGGGTTTTTGTTGGCGGCTTTATCCGCCACCGGCCCGGTTACCTCACCGCGTATGAGATCAACGCGAGAAACAAGCGGATTGATGCCCTGAGTATTGGGGTCCTTGTCATCCTTAAAGCGAATGATGACCTCGAGATCATCGCCCACTTTGGCCGATAAAGTCCCCCCCATGGAGGCGGTCGCATTAGCACCAACCGCCTTAACCGATACATCCAGTTCTGAGATCAAGTCACCCGTCGTGACAAAAATCTTGCCTGCGCGGAGGCCTGAGATAATCGAGTCTGGTGTCTTGTCCGCAAAGACATAGGTCTTTGAATACTCACCGGGCCAAAAATCGATGCCGCCTTCACTGTAGTGAACGTGAGAGTCAGACGTTGCCGTGATCCACCACCGGCGACCCTCGCCAAGCAAGGAATCCCACAGGCCGCCAACTTGGGCGGTCATCTGGTCAAACCCGCCCATAGTTGGTGTCTTGTTATAGGCACCACGGCCATATTCTCTGGCCTCGGCGTCTGAAGGTGTGGCAAGCCCGAGTTTGGGCCGGGAGAGGCTGCTGGCTTGATGGCCGGGTGCGCCTTCCATGCCAATGGCAACTTGGGGTGCGACGTCATTCCAGTTTCGAAACTCTTGGGGGGTGGTTAATCCATATTCGCCCATGCCTGTAGCTGAGCGCGATGGATGATGGGCAAAGAGAACTGGCTTTGGCGTTTGCTGGTTCATGAATTCAAGTGCGGAAATCATGGAAGATTCTTGATTGCGCGCCTCAGACCGCGGAAAGACCTCGCGAGAGTCAAACTTAAACTCAATATCGCGCAAGCGCTGTGCTTCGTCGGGCCCATAGGGAATGACCACACTGCTGTGGTCTGCTGCAGGCGTATTAAGTTCAATGCCAAAAAACTGAATGACCTCGGGAACCGCGGCGCGCGATTGTAGCAATTCGGGATAGGCATAGTCATGATTGACTTTGCTGTGATTGGGTCCGCCATGGTCTGTCGCAACCATCCAGCTGAGGCCAAAACGTCGCGCCATCGCGGCATTGGTGGTTATTGGATAGACGGCATCACCGCCCAGAATCGGGGTCGGCGGTGTGGTGGTCGTATCTAGGCCGACACTATATCGACTATGAATATGATGGTCGCCCGCAAGCCATCTTGGGCCGGTTCTATCATCCTGCTTCGGTGCAACCTTCGGCGCAGCAACTTGCGGCGCGCTGGCTTTGGGAGGGGCATGGCGTCCATGTGCATTGGCGCTGCCAGACATGGCTAAACTGATCAGCGCAACCACCAAAGCAACATGGGAAACTATGCCCCGCTGCGACGTCGCCTTGGATGAAAAGTTTCTCACACCTGTCGTATTCGCATCGCGCATCATAACCGCTCCCTCGTTTGGTTGAGAGAGTTAGCCGCAACGTGCGTTATTCTTGTGACACTGATGGTTAGGGCCTCACTTTTTGGCACCTGCATTTGGGCCCAGTGCGAGAGCCAAATGATCTAGCCAAAGAAATGTGCGCGCAATGGTAATGCTGCAGCGCCGAGAAGAGCGGGTTCCACAACCACCTGCGCTGGCACCACCAGTGGCACAGGCCTGATATAGCCGCGCCGAGGGACGCTGGAAAAAGCAATCATCGGGACCATGCGCTCGGCTAATGCCGTTGGAAGTTGGCCACCTAAAACAATGACATCTGGATCTAGGACAGCCGAGACGGCAGACACTGCGATATTCAAAGCCGGCGCGGTTTTGTGAAGCCACTCATCAATGGAAGACCAAGTAGGATCAAAATGATCGAGCATATGGGAGACCGTGGCGAAATCGGACCCCCGCTGGTTCTGCAACTGTCGAAGATTTTCCAGATTTGGGTGCATGTAACCCTCAATCGGGATTGCACCGGCAAACTCGCCAGCATTGCCATTGCGACCGCGCAACAATCGCCCTTCGTGGATAATGCCACCGCCAAAGCCCGTGGAGAAATAAAAATAGGCAAAGTTTTTGACGGTACGACCAACCCCCAGCATGGCCTCGGCTTCGGCGGCTGCATTGCCATCATTGTCGAGCCAGACCGGCAGACCGAGCCGTTCTGTCAATGCTGTGTCGACATCGATCAATGCGAGATCATCAAGTTGGCCCGGCGGATTGACCTTCAGGCCACTGCCAATAAAAAAACCGGTGATCGCAATACCGATACCAAAAAGCCGGCTTCGGTCGCTCAAACGCTCTTGGATGAAACGGTGCAGCAACTCGGCAACGAAATCTACATCAAGCTTCATCGTGCTGGCTTCTAAAGGCTGTCTAAATTCCCCAAGTTGGTTCCCTAAAAAATCCACGAGGGCGAGCACAATCGCATCGGCCTTAATGGAGACCCCAATTGAATAGGCTGCACCAGCAACCAGTTCCAAACCAATCTTTGGCCCGCGACCCGTGCCCGTTCGGCCTGTGGCCCGAACGAGACCGCGTTGTTCAAGGCTATCGATGATGCGCGTCATCGACATACCGGTTAGGCCAATGCGCCGACCGATTTCTGCCCGCGTTATTTGGGGCTCGCGGCGTATCAGATCTAAGGTTTGACGTTCGCTCGCATTGGCGACCTCCGTTGTCACACGCTTGCGAAAAATCTCGGGTATCGAGGTTCTGGGCTCGGGAGTTGTTTTGTGCGGTGCCATCTGTCCCCAAACGCTCTAAACCTGATGAAACTTCCACGGTGTCACATAACTTTCATTTGATATCTAACGGTGCGTTATTATACTCGTTAGAAAACCAATTTCTAGCTGCATCGGACAAAAAATGACACGCACAACCATGCTTACTACAACATGGCTTTCTCTTGTAGCGGCGATGACCCTAGCGCCTGCTGTGGTGATGTCACAATCCGCATCCAGTACGCAGCCGACGTCAACCAATCCACCTGCTGACGCCGAAACCATTATTGTAACGGGCTATCGCTTGCAAAATCGGCTTGCGGTTGATGCCAAGCGCGTTGAGAACCGCGTGGCTGAGTTTTTGACCAGCGATGAGATTGGCCAACAGCCAGACTATAATATTTCAGACAGCTTCCGCCGCGTACCCGGCGTCACCACGATTTTTGACGAAGACGAAGGTCGATACGTCGCACTTCGCGCGCTGGAGCCGAACTTCACGCTTGGCAGCCTTGATGGCTCGACTTTGGCGACCGGTGAACGTGGCAACCGCCAATTGAATATGGAAGCGATCCCAACCACGGCCGTTCGCCGCCTTGAGATTTTTAAATCCCGTACACCCGACGCCGAAGGCAATGCCATTGGGGGCACGGTTAATCTGGTAACCCGTTCTGCCTTTGACCATAAAGGTCTTTACTATGTCGGGAGCGTGTTTGTTGGCACAGGCGACAGCCAAGCTGCGCCCGGTAAAGGCTATAATCGTGAGAGCGACGATGGGTTGAATTTCCGCTTTGATGGAACGGTTTCCAACACATTTGGCCCTGGTGATCAGTTCGGCGTGATGGCGACGCTGGCCTTCAGTCGCAAACGGCGTGACCAAGAGCGCTACAGCCCCGGTGCCTTCGCCCTGTTTAACAACGTTCCTGTATCGTCCAGTCATTTGTGGCAGGGCTATCCCAATACCGTGGATCGCTACGGCGGCACCGTAAAGCTGGAATGGCGACCAAATGATACATTCAAAACCCATGTCGCCGGGACCTATTACATCCAAGCAGACAACGAATTGCGGCTCTCCCATCAGCTAACCCGGGGCACAGTCGACCTCACGCGGACCTCGGGTACGAGCGCGCGCGTTTCAACCGCTGGCGGATTCGTGCGGTTTAATGACTTCCCAATCGACAAGCCATTGAGCGCGGTGCAAGCTGGCTTTGAATGGCAGCCAACCAATCGGCAAACCATCTCCGGGCGCTTGGCTTATTCGGAGGCGGCTTTCAACGAGCCTTCCAACCAGCTTCAGTTCAATTTGCCGACTTCGGCGGCAAACGCCTACACGGTTGAGTTGAACGACAAATTGCCACTCGTCACCCTTGATTCAACCGCGACATTCTTAAACCCCACCGCTTATACTTTTGGGTCCTATTTTACCTATGAGGACGATAGCGACGACTTCATCAAAGAAGGTCAAATTGATTGGTCCTTTAACACAGAGCGACAAAGTGAAGGCTGGGGCTTTGGTTTAGGTGCAAAGCTCCGTGAAAACGAGCGCGACTTTGATCGCACACGAGTCAATTACGCCTTGGCAACCGGGGTCACGTTGAACTTGTCGAGCTTTTTGCTCGCAGATCAATATCGCCCAATCTACGCGGGCCAAGATGCTCTGTTCATTGATTTTGATAAATTTCAAGCCTATCGCGCGGCCAATCCCAATGCGATTGTCGCCAATGCGACGACAAGTGCGTTCGATAGTTTGCGCAACGACTATGTCGTAACCGAGCAGGTTCAAGCTGCCTATGCCCTTGCCCGTCATGGTGGTGAAAACCATGCTTTGGTCCTTGGCTTGAGGCATGAGACGACCGAGACCGAGGTCGCAGGGCGACGCGTTGTCGGCACCACGACAATTCCTTTGGTCCGCTCGGGTGAGTATGACAATCTGCTCCCCTCCATCACGCTTAGCTATAATCTCAATCAGCAAACCAAACTCAAAGTTGGCCTGTTTGAAGCGATCGGGCGACCTAACCCATCTGATCTTGGCAATAATGAAGTGTTGAACGCGGGCAATGCAACCTTAACCCGCGGCAACCCGGACTTGTTGCCGCGTAAGGCAAAAAACCTCGATTTGGCCGTCGAATATTATTTCGATAAGCGCCAAGGCCTGTTGAGTGTCGGCCTGTTCCAAAAGTCGATCACCGATAATATTTTCTCGGTGACTTTGGGCACGACGGTGATTGACGGCGTGACCTATACGATTAACCAGCCACGCAATACCGGCGATGCCCGCGTCTCAGGGCTTGAGCTTAACTTCATCCGCAATAATCTCGACTTTTTGCCTTCCGTTTTCAAGAATTTCGGGGTGTCTGCAAACGCAACCTTTGTATCCAGTGAAGCAACACTGGCCAATGGCGCGAAGATTGATCAGCTGAACCAAATGCCGAATGAGCAAGCCAATTTCGCTGTGTTTTACGAAGCAGACGCGTTCCGGGCGCGCTTGACCTATGCCTATGTTGGGGAGCGTTTGACAGGCATCACCCCAGCCGATTTCGCGCAAAATCGTTATGACGAGCCCTACAATCAGTTGGACGCCCAAGTCCGATTTAAGGTTGGCCGCTTTGATGTGATTGGCGAAGTACGCAATCTGACAGACGAGCACCGCGTGAATTACAATAGCTTGGGCGGTTTGGACTATAATTTCTTCGGTCGGCAGTTCTGGCTTGGCGTGGCGTTAAAACGATGAGCAATGCCGCAGCTTCTAAGCATATCCCCACTGGGATCGCACTCAGTCTCTTGCTGACCTTTACAGTCGGTTGTGCCCACGTTGGTTCCCCCGGCTCACAAGTGCCAACCACCGCGACTCCCCTGTTCCAGGGCGTCACCTATTGGCGTGCCCCGGCTGTCGCACCTCGCCCGCAGATTATTCATGTCTTGGCAATTGATCTGAAGAAGTCGGGTACCAGCCTGATGGCGACGCCAGGGGATCGGTCTGGTGGGCTTGAATATCGCGCTCAAACGGTTTCGGCATTTCTGGCGCAGCAGAATCTAAAGGCTGCCATCAATGGAGGCTATTTTCTTCCCTTTAAGGGTGGCAGCCCCGGTGGCGAGGATTACTACCCCAAGGCCGGCGACGGGGCTAATGTCTCTGGTGCTGCTTGGGGTGGGGGGAAACAAGCCTCACCCGTTGAGACCGACCCCAGCGATACCCTGAATTTTGATGCCCGCGTGGTTGGGATTGTTTGCATTGATGACGGCGTGAAGGTCGCCATTCTTGATGGTCAAGTCTGTCCAACAGGCGTTGAAGATGCTTTATCGGCTGGGCCACGGCTGTTGAAAGACGGCAAGCCGACCCTCAGCGACGCAAAGGCCCCCCCTGCCGCGGGTGACCGAACCCCCGGTGCGCCGCGCACGGCGATTGGGGTCTCCAAAGATGGCCGCTTTGTTTGGTTGGTGGTGGTGGATGGTCGCCAAGTCGGTGTCAGTGAAGGCGCAAGTATTGAGGAATTGAAGACCTTGTTCTTGTCACTTGGCGCTTATGATGCCCTGAACCTAGACGGCGGCGGATCGTCAACCATGGTGGTCGCTGGCCCACAAGGCCCTCGTGTCCTCAACTCTCCTATCCATACCGGCGTGCCGGGGCGTGAGCGCCCAAGCGCAAATCATTTGGGGGTGTTCGCAAAGGCCTTACCAAAGTGATGAAAAGCCTTCTGGCGTGATTATCGGCTTAAGCGCCGTCCTCGGTCAGCGCGCAGGAGGCAAGATCGACTAGGCCCACACGCTGCGTCTGGCGGTGCGTTCGGCCCGGATGGTCCTATCTATGTCCTCGCCCGTCCGGCACGCGGCCCAGTTTTTCTGCCCATTGCCACCTTCGCCATCTGAGCGGAAGGACACGCCTTTGCGTGGGACACGTCAAACCCAAGACAGTTTGCGGCCTTAGGGTTTAGTCGCTTCTTGGCCTAAACTTCGCTGCGCAGATTGTGGCTTCGGATTGGCGTTTGTCTTATGCCACAAGCCTGCGAGAGCTGCTGCCGAAACAGAACAATCCCCAATGCGCACAGTCCGTTTAGGGCAATGAAGGGGCCGACCACCACAAGAATGATTGGGGCCACGTTAAGAAAATCGCGACCCGCTTCATAGCCAACAGCGCTGAGGCCAACCCCAAGCACCAAGGCGGCGACACCGGCACCGGTCTGGATTGCACAAATCACCAGGCCGATCATACCACTCTCAACACGCACCGCATTTTGACGCGCCGCGTGGTCGATGATGTCGGGCAACAAAGACCACCGCAAGGTTGATACACCGCCAAGTAGCCCGCCGATCAGGCAGATCAGGCCGAGCGCTTTCACGTCCGAACCTTGACCCAACAGGGCAAAGACTACTCCAGCGCATGCGGCAAAGCCATGGGTTAGTCCAAAGGCCGCGATCTTGCCTAAACGTCTTGCGATCCACAGCCACAATGGCTGGCCTGCAACTTGGGATAGGGTCATGGAAACCAAGGCAGCGCCCACCCAAGAGGGATCTTTGAGGACGACAATCGCATAATAAATCAGGCCGCTCATGAAAGCCGTTGTCCCGCACGCTTCGAGGAAGGCGGCGGCGGCAATCATCCAACAGCCCGGTGCTTTCTTGATCGCATCCAAACGCTGACTGAATTTGGTTTCGTCCAGCGTAGCACCCAGACGATCGGATTGGCGTAAATTATTATAGCACGCCGCAGTCAATGCGATCAGAACAACCGACGCACTCAAAGCCATGGTCGCGATCCGCGCCGCATAATCGCCCTCGCTTTGAAACACCCAGCCCATGGATGCGCCCAGCAGAACGGCAGTCAAAGACTGCGCGATCTTTCTAGCCGAGGCGAAAAGGGTTCGGTCCTCTGGATTGGTCATCACGCGCACAGCAATGGCGTTCTCGGTGAGATCAAAGACAGAAAACGTAAGTCTGAAGATCAAGAGCGTGCCAATTAGCAGTGCCGTTTCAAGGGAGCCGAAGGAGAAAACCCCAAAAAAATAAAAGGCCGTGAGGGCAAGTGAGCTTAAGCCCGCCGATATAATCAGTATGCTGCCATAATCGCGCACTCGCCCCCTTATGCCATCAAGGAGTGCGCCAAGCGGCAGATCAACCACGGCATCGAACATCAAGGAGGCAAATAGGATTGTCCCCGCCAAAGCCGGACTTAAGCCGATAACATCGGTCAAATAGACCATGCCAAACAGCGTAAACAGACTCCAATATACGTTCTTAATGCCGTTTAGCGCAGCGCTCGACAGGCCAATTTTGAGTTTTTCGATAGGTAGGGCCACAAGCATAGCCGACTATGGCATTTTTCTATGACATTCAATGATCCTAAAGATCTGCAATCGGCAAATTCGTCCGTAAACGCGCGCTTCTATCCTTTCGAATAAAGATGAGCTCAAAAGCCTAAATCTAACAATAGAGGCCAGCAGGGCAAATCGTTTTACAACTTAAAATCTCTAATATTCAGAAAAATCGGCTGAAAGCAGCTTGGCCAGAGGTTGCCGACGAGCATTTAAACTATATGTTGGAACACGATACGGACTAGCTTTTTCGATAGTCCGTACGGTGATAGATTTTGAAATTGACGTGTTTTATTCGGATTTTAATTGTGACTGTGACCGTAACGAAAGTGTGATTTAGGCTCCATAATCCACCAGTATCCCGTCCTGTATTGCCGATCCAGAAGGCTTAAAAACTGGTTCTGGCGCAATCAGGGGACACGACATATGTTTACTAGAAGTTTGAAGCCAAGCACGCGCGTTGCCTTGGCAGCCGGGACTGCGGCTATTGCCATTTTGCTGAGTTCGCAAGCGGGCGCACAAGGCGTATCAACGGCACCAGCCACGCCGGTAACGGCGGCTGAAGCCAAAGACGACAGCATCAATTTCGAAACCGTGATCGTAACCGGGGTTGCTAATCGGACTCGCAAATTTGACGCATCCTTTGCCGTATCCAATGTGAACGCATTGGCTATTCAGAAATTGGCGCCTTTGAATATGGCCGATCTATTGGGCCAGTTGCCAGGTGTGTTCGCTGAAGCGACCGGTGGCGAAGTCCAAAACGTCTACCGCGTCCGCGGCATTCCCAACGAGGGCAATTTCCAAGCCTTTCATGAAGACGGGATGCCTGTTTTCCAAGACAATGACGGTATCTTCTTTAAGGGCGACGGCTTGATCCGCCCAGATATTATGACGAAATCAATTGAGTTTGTGCGCGGTGGCCCGGCACCTGTTTTCGCTTCTAACGCTGCGGCGATCTACAACACAATTACGCGCCAAGGCACCGAGACGCCAGAAGGCAGCATTCAAACCACGCTTGGCGATACAGGTCTTTATCGCGCAGAGGGTTATTGGTCTGGCCCGGTTGGCGAGAAAACCTACCTAGCAGTTGGTGGCTTTTTGCGCCGCCATAATGGCTATCGTGACAATGGTTTCCCCAATGATGAGGGCGGTCAAATCCGGGTCAATCTGCGCCGCGAGATTGAAGGTGGCGAAATCAGAGCCTTTGTTAAATATCTGAATGACAAAAACGTCTTCTATTTGCCCATTCCAGTGGCTGATCCGCGTAATCCATCGGTCTCTTTAGATCGCTATATTGATCTATTCACGGGAACGCTCAACACGCCAACCTTACAAAATGCCGTGTTACTCTATCCAGGTGAAGGCGGTCAGATAACAAGCGAAGCTCGTGACCTTTCGGACGGGCGCCATATGAACTTCTTTAACACCGGGATCGATTTTGATCGGACCTTTGGTGCTTGGACAATTGAAAACAAAGCACGCTTTACCAAGGGCGTGGTTGATTTTGATGCGCTTTACTCCACTTCAAACCCAGCTGACGCCAACACATTTGCTGCAGGCCAGCTCGCTGCCGCAAATGCGGCCTTTGGCACTCTAGCAAATCCCGTGACCCGTTTGGGCTATGCGATTGGTGGAACCAATGGCGCAACAGTCTATAATCCAGCCCTTGATTCAGGCCTTGTGCTTCAGGCCCAATATCGGGCGATCAAGACAGAATCCCAATCGGTGATGAACGACTTGCGCATTAGTCGCGAGATCGAGTGGCTTGGAACCCATGCTCTGGTAGGGGGCCTCTATTTGGCAAACTTCCAGACCGATTTCCAGCAGCGTTACCAAGACTATTTGTTTGAGCTGAAGTCCAAGCCACGGACGCTGGACTTGGTGGCCTATGGGGCAGCAAACCAAGTCTTGGGTTCGGTAACGGACAAAGGCGTCTTGCGCTATGGTACCGTTCTGAACGGTGGGTCGTCGGATATTTCGATGCATGCGCTGTATTTGGCCGACAATTGGCAGGTTAACGACAAGCTGCGCCTAGAAGCGGGTCTGCGTTATGAGAAATACTCTGGCAAAGGATTTGCTAAAGGCGTGCAGGTCGTCAATCTTGGCAATGCTGCTACCTTGGCTGACAATGCGGTTCGCGGTTTCACGAGCGCGGTTACCCCAACAAGGCTTGAGGAATCAGTAACAGCATGGACTGTGGGTGCAAATTACGAATTCAACAACATGATTGGATTTTATGGTCGCGCCTCTAAGTCGTTCCGCGTTGGCGGTGAAGGTAACTTGATCTTTGGTAATGCCGCCATCACCACTGAAGCAGAACAGTTCGAATTGGGTGCAAAGTTTGATATCAAAACGCTGTCAGTCTTCTTGACGGGCTTTTATACCAAATTCACCCCATTCAATGCGTCCTTCCAAGAATTCAACCCCGCAACAGGCACGCAGCAATTGCTGACATTCGTTGGCGAAGCCGTAAGCCCCGGTGTGGAAGTTGACTTCTCATGGCGGCCCGCTTCCATGTTCCGCTTGGAAGGCTCATTCACCTATAATGACGCAAAACTGGGCAATTTCTTCAACCAGTTTGGTGCGATTGCCGCTTCGGTAGATGGCAACCAACCCATCCGCCAGCCAAAAACCTATGGCAATTTGCGGCCAACGCTTCGCCTGACGCTAGGCGACGCTTGGGATGTAGAGACCTATCTGCGGTACAATTTTGTTGGTGACCGCTATGTCGACTTACAAAACCGCACCCTATTGCCAGCCTATAACACATTGGCAGCGGGTATTACCGTTGATCATGGCCCATGGCGCGTTCAATTCGTTGGCGAAAATCTCACCAACGAACGGGGTCTAACTGAAGGCAATCCGCGTACAGACCAATTGGCGGGCCAAGGCTCCTCAACAGCCATTTATGGCCGTCCGTTGTTTGGTGCCAATTACAGGCTGGTCACCAGCTATAAGTGGTAAGTAATTCTCAAAAGCTGTCCGCCCAATCACCTCGGCTTGTGATTGGGCGGATGCCCTTATGGCATCAATCGGTACACACTATTTTCTCTCCAACCTCAGAGGTTCTCCTATGAAATCCCTATCAAGACGTGGCACATTGGCGGGGCTTTCAGGGTTCACGGGGATCGTTGCGCTATCTGGCACGGCGGCTGCGCGCGGCCTCGGAGACGGTGTGTTTACCCACGGCGTCGCTTCAGGTGATCCAACCACAAATGCCGTGATCATTTGGACCCGGTTTGTCCCAAAAGTCGCTGTGCCGGGCCCGGTTCGCTGGCAAGTGGCACGCGATGAAGCTTTCAGCCGTATCATCGCCCAGGGTGTCGCGCAGGCCACGCCAGAAACCGACTATTGTATCAAAGTAGACGCAACTGGTTTAGCACCCGGTCAGCGTTATTTTTACCGCTTCCTATCCCGTTCCGGGCCATCCGTGACTGGCCTGACACGCACAGCGCCCGAGCGTGGACGCGAGCCACTGACAATTGCGGGGTTTGCCTGCTCAATGCTGCCGGCTGGCTATTTCCGGGCCTATGCAGATGCGGCAACGCGCGATGATATTGATCTGTGTGCCCATGTTGGCGACTATATTTACGAGTATGGAGATGAGTTACGGCAGTTTGCACCCAATATGTTACCAGAGCGTACTTGGGAGCCAAAAACCGAAATCATCACCTATGCTGACTATGCACGCCGCTATGCGAGCTACAGGGCAGACCCCGATTTACAAGAGCTCCATCGCGTCAAACCCTTCGTGCATGTCTGGGATGATCATGAATTTACCAATGACGCCTGGCGCGAAGGCGCACAGAACCATCAGCCATTGACAGAAGGCCCTTGGATGCCGCGCCGTGACGCGGCCGCCAAAGCATGGTTTGACTGGCTGCCGGTTCGCCCGCAACCCGGGCAACCACGCCGAATTCATCATACCCTGAAATGGGGTGATCTGGCCCATCTGATTATGCTCGATTCCCGCCTGATGCGCGACAAGCAACCGGATTCGTGGCAATCTTTGCTCAATAACTTTGTCGATGGTGACCGCGCGCGCTTTGACCGCGAGGCGCTAAGGCTTTGGCAAGACGAGATCGGAGCACCCACCCGCACCGTTTTGGGTTCTGACCAAGAAACATGGCTTGCGAGCCAGTTGAAAGCCTCTCGCGATGCTGGCACGAATTGGCAGGTCCTCATCGAAGGCAGCGTGCTCGGACGTTTCCAGATGCCGCGTCAATCCGAGACTTGGTTGGCGCCGGACGCTTCCGCCAATGAAAAGAAAGCGCGGCGTATTCTTGCACAAGTTGGTGAGCTCGGCCTGCCCTTTGATACCCCATTGTGGAGTGGGTTTCCTGCCGCACGGGAGCGCTTATTGGCGAGTTGCAAAGCAAATGGCAGTAATGTCTTCGCCTTTGGCGGGGAAACCCACATTGGCTGGGCGTTTAACTTGCCCGGCGGTCCAGATGGCCCTGCCGCCGTTGAGATTGCCTGCACGGCCGTGACCTCTTCCAATAGTTTCAGACCAGATGGGTTTGACGACGTGAGCCGCGAAGCCGCCTTCATTGAGGCCAGCCCGGAACTCGCGTGGTGTGATGTCCACCATTGGGGCTACACCAGCGTGCGATTTGAGGCTAAAGCAGCGACGGCTGATTTCACAGGCTTCCGCTCCGTCTCAGCCCGCAACACGCCTGTCGCCAAACGCAGTCAGTTGGTTGCCGAAACAACCAAAGTCGGGGTCCGTCCTTGGATCGTGTCTTAGGG
>CAMDDL010000016.1 GCA_945891505.1 Maricaulis salignorans
AGGTTGGACCAAGCCTATTGAAAGACCTGACCTCCGGCTTCACACGGCAGTCGGGCTCGAGCACACCGGGCATAAGGACGAGCTAATCCTTATGAAAACACGAGGCAGCCACGTCCACCCCGATTAACCCCGCTTATCCATCCCCAACCAGTGTCGCCGCTGCAGCAACAACGCCCTCTCGTCGGAGATGGGCTTAGGTTATCTGAGGTTTGGTGGGTGGGGGATAAGTTTTGTTTTGTCCCCTCCAAAGGACCGCGCAGCACGAGCTGCGCATGGGAGCGCGTCCAGATGCGCAGCTCGTGCTGCGCGTTCCAACATCCCCGCGTTATCCCCGCCGAAGCGAAGCGCAGAGCGGGGATCCCCAAGGACTTTGCGGCATGGGGTCAGGGACTCGGCTATCGCCGTCCGGGACGACAATGTTTGAGCCCCACCCCTCACACCCCGTTTACTTGACCTTTTGATCTCGCGCTCATACCTAAGCCACATGACCGCACGCCCTATTCTCACCGTTCCGAACCCTATTCTGAAGCAAATCTCTACCCCGGTTGCGGCGGTGGATGATGCCATTCGCGCTTTGATGGATGAGATGCTGGAAAGCATGTATGAAGCCAAGGGCATTGGTTTGGCCGCTGTACAGATTGGTGAACCCGTCCGCGTGATCGTGATGGACCTTGAATGGGGCAAAGCCGATGCGCCAGACCATCGGGCACCACGCTTCTTTGTGAACCCTGAAATCATCTGGCGCAGCGATGATTTGGCCCCCTATGAAGAGGGTTGTTTGTCCGTCCCCGAATATTATGATGAGCTGGAACGCCCGGCCAAAGTGCGATTGCGCTATCTCAATCGCGAGAATGAGCTGGTTGAAGAAGATGCCGAAGGCATGTTCGCGACCTGCATCCAGCATGAGATGGACCATTTGGAAGGCATTTTATTCATTGATCATCTCTCGCGCCTGCGCCGGGATCGCGCCTTGGCCAAAGTGAAGAAGATTAAGCGGGCTGCGTGAGCCCGAGGTGACCCCTGCTTCACCCCATCGGCTAATCTTCATGGGCTCCCCCGATTTCGCGGTGCCGACCTTGGCGGCCTTGGTTGAAGCGGGCCACGAGATCGCTTGTGTTTACTCCCAACCGCCTAAGCCCGCCGGGCGCGGCAAAGCACTACGCCCAACGGCGGTGCATGCGTGGGCCGAAGCGCGCGGTATCGAGGTGCGCACCCCCGCGAGCTTGAAGGGAGCGGAGGCGCAAGCGGAATTTGCTGCTGTGGAGGCCGATGCCGCGATCGTGGTTGCTTACGGTTTGATCCTACCCAAGGCGATTTTGGACGCGACCCGGCTGGGCTGCTTTAATCTGCATGGGTCGCTTCTGCCGCGCTGGCGTGGGGCGGCACCGATGCAGCGGGCGATTGAGGCGGGTGACGTTGAGACTGGCGTGCAAGTCATGGCAATGGAGGTCGGCCTCGATACAGGCGGCATCTATGCCACCGCCCGCACGCCAATCAGCGCGCAAGATACCACAGGCACCCTACATGACCGCCTCGCGAGCCTCGGGGCGGCTTTGATGGTTGAGGCTTTGCCACAGATTGCGGCAGGCGCCTTGCCCTGTGTGCCGCAAGCTGAAGAGGGCATCACCTATGCTGCCAAGATCGACCGGGCTGAGACGAAAATTGATTGGGCAAAGCCTGCCGACGTCCTAGACCGTGCCATCCGCGCCTTTTCACCCTTTCCCGGAGCTTGGTGTCTTTTGCCTGATGGCGCACGCGCAAAAATTCTCTTGTGCCAGGTCGAAGCAGGCGAGGGTGCCGCGGGGACTGCGTTGGATAACCGCCTCCTTATCGCCTGCGGACAGGGGGCGTTGCGCCTTTTGAAGGTCCAACGCGAGGGCAAAGGGGCGTTAGACGCGACAGATTTCTTGCGTGGAAATCCCATCCCACCGGGTAGTAGTTTTTCTTAAGGCGCAGATTCAAAAATAAGTTGCGGTGCCAGAAAATCGCACTTAAGCTGCAGGCGATTTTAGCGTTGAATGGCTGCTTTGAGCCCGTGTTAGGAGCGTTTCTATGGTTTCTCGATTTCAGAACTTTGCGATTGGCATAACTTGTTTAGCTTTCAGCGTTGGGTCTGCTTTGGCAGATTCAACCAACCCAACCTCCAACGATCCCATGATTGCCTATCGCGCTTATGATCAGGCGGTGGCTGAGGGCAAGCTGGCCGATGCTGCCGCTCATGCCCAAGTGGCTTGGAAAAATGCGGAGACCACTTGGGGCCCCACGAATGCCAATACGGCGGGGCTTGCCTTCAACGCGGCTTGGACGCTGGCCCTGATCGGAAAGGGGCCGGACGCGCTGGAACCTGCAAAGCGGGCGGTTGAACTCGCCGAGGTTGGGGCTAAAGCTTATAAGGCTTCGGAAGCACAGTTTCTGTTGGCCTATGCTGAGTTCGAGGCCGCGACGACGCGTCAGTTGCCCAAGAAAGCGCAAGCCATCGACGTCGCTGCCCAAGCGGTCGAGGGAGCTTGGGGGGATATGCTGGTTGCCGACGCCTTGTTGCGGGCGTCGATCCACTTTTCGGTGACCGGCAGGTCTAGCCTTGGTGGGAAACTCGCAGAGCGAAGCGCGGCAGAAGTGCAGCGATTAAATCCGAAGGACGTTGACCGCTTAGCACTCGTCAATCTGGCGCGCGCTGTCTCCAAATTGTCGGATCAAAACAAATTGCTGGTAGCCTATGAGGACATCCTAAAGGCGCGGGTTGCGTATGGACCCATGCGTCAGCCCGATGATCCAACATGGGGTGCCTTAAGTGCTTGGCAAATGGTCGTGAATGGCATGATCCAGACTACCAACTCGTCAAATCAAGGTACAGCAAGCAGGATTAAATGGAGCCGTTCTGAACCCCGAGACATGACGGAAGAAGAAGTGGCTAAAGTCATGAGCCCAAAGCCAGAATGTGCGGGTTTCGCAAAGTTTAAGCGCAAACGGGTTGGACACGACATTGAACCGATGCAAGTCGGCTATTTTACCGTAAACTTAGGCGGCGTGCAGGTTCTGACCGACCTCGCGCCTGATGGCAGGGTCATCCGTCCGCGCGTCATTGGTGCTGTGCCTGATTCTTCTTATGGCCAAGCGACCCTCAATGGGATTTCAACTTGGCAGTTCGATCTGCCCGCTAATGTGCCCGCGACGTGCTTAAAGGATTACGATATTTCGGTTGTTTTCACGATGTATTGAGGCTTGCCCCTCAAGCAATAATATCCGGCGTCAATTGGTCTTCCCAATGTGCGATTTCGTCTTTGAGGGCGAGTTTGCGGCGCTTTAATCGCATGATGCCAATTTGGTCATAGGGCGCGGTGCCTTGCAGGGCTTGGATCGCACCATCTAGGGCGCGATGTTCCTCACGCAGGGCATAAATTTTGGCCTCGAAGTGTTCTGCATCGGCATCTTCGGAAGGTGAAGTCCAGTCGCTTGCCATTAGGCTTCCTCATTCTGAGCGCGTGCCAAGTTATCAAACCGATTGCCCGGCATGGGCGAGGCGCTTCAACAGTGCGTCTAGCGCCGCGTCAAGAGGGACGTGGGCTGCACGGACGCATTGGATCAGGCCGTCATAGCCACTTAAGGGCTGCCCCTTAATTTCGCTTAAATGTAAAATCTGCAAAATCGTTTGTTCGGAGGCTAATTCAGCAGCCAAGAGTTGTGTGCGTGTCTCTGCGACTAAGGCGGGGGCTTCGGTCTGGGGCTCGGCCTTTAGGGCGCGTCGGCGTTGGCGTAGGGGCATTACCAGTTGTCGTGTCAGCTTTTGGGCTAAGCGCTGGGTATCGGTGGCTTCAAACCCTTGCCCAAGGCGGGCCCGATAGAGGGCAAAGATCAGATATGTCACGTCCAGCCCATAGTGGTCTTGCGCTGTCAGGCAATCCGCCTCAACCCCATCTTGGGCGTAGAAGGCCAGCGCAAAGTCCCAGATGGTGAGGCGTGTATCATGCTTAGACGGGCCCGACATCTTCCCCCCAACGCTTAATGCCCTTGACCTCAAATCCAAGCAAATCGAGGGCGCGGCCCACCGATTGGGTGACGACAGCATCAAGGGTTTCCAATTGGGCGTAGAAAGCAGGAACGGGGGGGAAGATGATCCCGCCCATTTCAGTGACGGCGGCCATGGTACGGATATGACCCAGATGATAGGGCGTCTCGCGCAGCATCAAGACAACACGACGACGTTCCTTCAATTGAACATCGGCTGCCCGCGTCAACAGGTTAGAGGTCACACCAGTGGCAATCTCGCCCATGGTGCGCACCGAGCATGGCGCAATCAGCATGCCGTCTGTCTTGAACGAGCCTGATGCGATCGAAGCCCCCACATCGGCGATCTTGTGCACGTAGGAGGCGCGATTTTTCAATGCGGTGGAGTTGGGCAAGCCCTCAGAAGCGAGAGTCAGTTCGGCTGCTTTGGTCAGTACAAGGTGTGTTTCCACCCCAAGTTCGGCGAGCATGTCCAAAGCGCGGACACCATAAACAGCGCCGGAAGCTCCACTTATCCCTATTATCAAGCGCTTTGACATGATCGTGATAAACCTTGTTTGGCATGCGACAAAAAAGTACTTGGCGATTCCCCTATCACGTGTTTCCCTACAGGTCTCTGAACGCAAAGGAGGCCGCCACATGGCGATTGAAGCGCATATCCGTGAACTGTCCGATAGACACGCGAAGCTTGATTTAGCGATCCAAAACGAAATGAAAAGCCTAGCCTCAAGTGACGCACAGATTGCCGCTCTAAAACGACAGAAACTCAAGCTGAAGGAAGAGCTTGAGAATTTGCGACGACGACACTGATATCTCTCATATCAAGAAGAAAGGGGTCCAGCTGGACCCCTTTTTTGTTAGGGGCTCGGTGGACGCTCAGTCTCCCCTTCAAGACCCCGGCTTCACCACAATCTGCATTTGCCAGATTTGTTCGGCAGGCTTCCCAGCTTCAAATTCCCACGGCCGCGCATAACGGAGAACCAAGGCTTGGCCAGCCGAGCTTTGCAAATCCACGGGGGCAGAAATGGTTTTGAAGCGGAAGCTAGTCCAATCATTGCCGCCCACCATGCCCTGCGCCCGCCCTTTAGGGTTTTCAGGCTCTGACGTTTTGTCGACCAACACCACGCCCGCAGGCAGGGTTTGTACCTCCCACGAATAGCCTGCCGTGGGCGTGCCTAGCAACTTTACCTCAAAGCTCTGCCCGGTCTTCAGCGACTTGGTGGTGCCGGAGTCGGCGACGGTAAAAATCATGGCCTTGGACTTTTCGGCTGGAGGCTGACTGGCACAGCTACTGAGGGCAACAAGACCCAAACCAAGTAGGGCCAGTGGCTTTATTGTGTTCATGTTACGAACCTTTCAGCCTCGGATCAGGGCACCGGCAGTGGAGGCTAGAAGCGCGCTGCCCAAGCCTCAATCGCTTCAGCATGGGTTTGCTTCTCGCCAGCGGTCAAATAGCTGCCGGTGAAGCTGTTGTGCGCGAGGCGCACCAGTTCATTCTTACTGAGGTCCAGAGCCTTGGCGATGGCATGCCAATTGGCGTTGAGATAGCCGCCGAAATAGGCCGGATCGTCAGAGTTGATCGTGGCTTTGAGGCCCTTTTCCAACATCGTGCGCAAGGGGTGCTGGGTGAGGTCATGGACCACGCATAGGGAGAGGTTTGATAGCGGGCAGACGGTCAAGGTCAGCCCGTCTTGGGCGATGCGCGCCACCAAGGCTTCATCCTCTAAGGCGCGATTGCCATGGTCAATGCGGTCGATTTTAAGCAGGTCGAGCGCTTCCCAGACATAGGCTGGCGGGCCTTCTTCACCGGCGTGGGCAAATAGATGCAGGCCCTCGGCACGCGCCGCTTCAAAGACGCGCGCAAATTTCGACGGTGGGTGCCCGACTTCACTGGAATCGAGGCCGACGCCAAAGATATGGGCGAGATAAGGCTCTGCCGCTTCTAAAGTCGCAAACGCTGCTTCTTCGTCCAAATGGCGCAGGAAGCAGAGAATAAGTTTTGAGCTTACACCCAATTGGGTCTCGCCATCGGCCAAAGCCCGCGCGATACCGCCGATAACCACCCCCATCTCAATGCCGCGATCGGTATGGGTTTGGGGGTCAAAGAAGACTTCCACATGGCGGCAGGCATCAGCCGCAACGCGCGTCAAATAGGCCATGGTTAGATCGTAAAAGTCCTGCTCCACCTGCAGCACGCCTGCGCCTTGGTAATAGATGTCGAGAAAGTCTTGCAGATTGGAGAAGCTATAGGCGGCGCGGACTTCTTCGACGCTGTTGAACGGGATCGCGATCTTGTTACGCTGGGCCAAAGCAAACATCAGTTCGGGTTCCAGCGAGCCTTCTAAATGCAAGTGAAGCTCTGCCTTAGGCAGGCCAGCGATAAAGGCGTCACGGTCAAAAGTGGTCATAAGGATCCCCGGGTGCGTGGTTGGCGCGGCAAGGCCAAATGGCCCTAACGGACAGGTCACAGGCCTTCTAAATCATCAGGCCTTTTGCGCAACTGCTTTGTGGGGTGATTGCGCGTGGCGGGGGCTAGTTTAAGGCATCCGGCGCTGTGGCGTCTGGCTCATCAATCATTGCCGCTACCGCTTCCCAATGATCGGCCATCTCAAGGTCGCCCATGGCGGCGGCTTCTGCAGCCCGCATAACCGCAATCACGGCACCATCTTCGCCATAGCGCGCCTGCAAGAGACGTGCGGCATGGGTAATGGCGTCAGGCGCGCTCACAGAGGGGAAAGTCCGGCTTCCATCGTTCGGAACGTGTACGTAAGGCCCAGCTTTTCAAGGGCAGCGTGATCGGCGGCCGCAGTTTGATTGGCGCAGACATCGGCAGGTGCCGAACGCGATTCAATGGTCAAAGCTTTGCCCGTTGCCACTTCGCTGGCCTTGGCGATGGCTGTGGCGGAGGTCAAGGACCCGCTGCCCACATCAAAGAAGCCAGCATGACCCTGCAGCACGATCTGGGCGATTACATTGGCTGCATCCTCAACATGCACCCAATCACGGTTGGCTTCCCAGAGGGCCAAGGGCCGGTCGGCCACTGCATGTTCAAGGGCGCGGTGTGGCAGGCTGGCGAGCGCGCCTTTATGCCCTTCGCCCTGGCCATAGACGGAAGCCAAGCGGAAGCCTGTGGCAATCGGGGCAGCATCTGGGCCTGTGCCTTGGCTGGCCGCAAAATAATCAAACGCTTGCTTGGCGCGGCCAAAGGCGGTTTTGGGCTGGAAGCCAGCAATCACATTCGGGTCCGTGGAGAGGTCCGGCGTTGCGCCGCCATACACCTGCATGGAGGATGCCCAATAGATTGCCCGTTGCTTAGCAACGGCATAGTCCCATACGCGTCGCGGTAAATGGTACGAAGTCTCAAACAAGGCATCCACGTCGCCCACGCTATGGCCCGCGTCGGCAAAACACAAAACGCCCGCAACTTCGCGCCAAGCCTGGTCGAGATGCTTCATAAGATCGTCTGGGGTCCAAAGATCTGCCAGTTTCGCAGGCAGATTGGCCCATTTGCCTGAAACGCTGGAGCCTAATTGGTCGCAGATGATCACGTGTGCGCTACCATCATCTGCCAAATGCCGCGCAACTGCGCTGCCAACGAGGCCTGCGCCGCCTATGACGATGAATTTCCGACCTTGAGAGGGCATTTTGACATCCGTTTTGTGTTAATCTTACACATTGGCACTCAATGTGTGTGAATTTCACACATTTACGAGCGAAATTCACCGCTGTCTAGCGGCTTGGCAGCTTGGGTTGCAGGCACCATGTTACCACAATGACTGATCAAGCGCACCCAAGCACTGCCGTAAAGCTTTCCCCATTGCGGTTGTTTGCCTATGCGTTGCCGGCAGTGCCCATCGCTGCTTTGGGCCAGCCCTTCTACATGTTTGCACCGACCTTTTATGCCAAGGAGGTTGGCATCGGGGCCGGCATGATTGGTCTTATCCTGTTGATTGTGCGCGTGTTAGATGCGGCTAGCGATTTGGCGGCGGGGCGTTTGTCGGACCAAACGGGTGGCCGCTTTGGGCGGCGCAGGCCTTGGGTTCTTCTGGCAAGCCCGTTGGCGGCTTGGTCGGCCTATATGATTATGACGCCGCCCGATGGGGCAGGGGCCGCCTATTTTGCGCTTTGGACATTGCTGGTTTCAATTTCTTGGGCCGCAATCACCTTGCCCCTGAACGCATGGGGCGCAGAGCTCAGCCCCGATTATCGCGAGCGGATTGTGGTGACAGCGTGGCGTGAGATTGCCACAGTTTTAGGCGTAATTGGCGCGGTAGGTCTTGTTGCAATTGTCTCAAACGGCGGCCCGCTTCGTGAAGCTTTGGCGATGTTGGGCCTGTTTGCTGCGATCACAACCCCTTTGGCATGCGGAATCTGTGTGCTTTTGGTGCCGGACCCCCCTTTGACCGCAAAACCTGTGGCCAGTTTGAAAGAGGGTCTGAAGGATTGCGCGGGCAATGAGCCATTTCGGCGCTTAGTTGTGGCCTATGTGATCAATGGTATTGCCAATGGGCTGCCAGCTACTTTGTTTCTCTATTTCGTATCCGAGCGTTTGGGTCGCCCGGACCTGCAAGGCGCGTTATTGGGGACCTATTTTCTCGCAGGCCTTATCTCTGCGCCTTTTTGGGCTTGGTTAGGTGGGAGGTATGGCAAAGACCGCGTATGGCGCTGGGCGATGGTCTGGGCCTGTCTGATTTTTGCTTTAGCGTTGGGTGTTACAGGGCCAAAGGACTGGATCTTGTTTCTCATCGTGTGCGTCGGCTCAGGTCTGGCATTGGGTGCCGACATCGTGCTGCCCGCGGCCATGCAGGCCGACGTCGTTGACCTCGATGAGCTTAAAACCGGTCAGGCACCCAGAACCGGCCTTTACTTCGCGCTGTGGAGTGTGGCGACCAAGCTGGCTCTAGCGGTAGCCGCCGGGGCGGCCTTTGGAATCTTGGGATTGGTCGGGTTCAACACCCAAGGCGGTAGCCAAACCGAGGTAGCGCTAAGCAGCCTCGTCGCGCTTTATTGCGCCATTCCAATTGGGCTGAAACTCATCTCGATCCTTTTGATGCGCGACTTCCCGATTGATGCAACCGAGCAGGCCCGCATCCGGGCTGAGATTGCGGTCAACCGAGGTACAAATAGCCACTAGCCCTACTTGCGCGGCGAGCCCGCATTCGGGCTGAGATTGCGGTCCACCGTCGGAATTCAAGCGCTTAGGCCTATTCGCGGGGTGATCCGGTAAGGGTAGTCACCTTGCGATAATCAAAGCTTTGGCCCGCAATCTTGAACGCTGTGCGCACCCAGCGCCCCGTCCCGTCGTACCAAAGGTCTGTATTGACAGCGCCGCGTACCCGGTAGTGATTGGCCCGAACTGGGGTGCCACCGATTTGAAGCACTTCTTCGCCAACCCGGTTCACATTGACCCGGCTTAGCTTGCCATCGCGGCTATCGAGGAGGCGGGTTTGATTGATGGTGCTGAAGCGCCACCAGCTAGACGGCAGCAGGCTCGCGGGCGCGCTGCCTTTGTAACCCGTCCCGTCGACGACTAAGTCTGTGCCGCGCAAATTGGCTGCAACAGACTTGCTCGACCGATTTTCTTTGTCTGTGCAGTTCAGGCTGGTGAGTTGGGTGCCGCGCCAAGCTTCTTCGCAGCGATGGCGATAGGTAAAGCCGATAGGGCCAATTTTCCCTGCCATATCGATCGCGATGCGCACATTGGTGATGTCAGCTGATTTTGAGACCGTCACGCTGTGACGACCTATTGGCTTGCCGTTCATCAGAATTTCAAACTCGGTCCGACCTGCGGTGGACGCAGTAGCCGGGCTCGACACGGTGACAGGGCCAACCAGCACAATCGCGCAAGCGCGAAGAAAGGTGAGGAAGGTGCTGTAGGCAGACATCGCAAAGCCTCATTCAATGTAAGCAAGGAAGACTATCAAGCAAAAATCAGTTGAAACGGTTAATCAACCAGCCCAGCGGACCTTTCAGGCGAATGCCACCAGTCTGTGCGATCAAACAAATGCAATCACCGCCCTTGGCAGCACCGGGCTGATGCTCGCTGTCTTCATCATGCACCAACAAGTCGCCGCGACGATAGACTTGGTTGCCATCGTCCAGAGCGCCTGAGAGGACAAGCGTGACCTCAAGCCCTGCGTGGCCGTGTTCTGGAACCTTGCGGCCTGCTTCTAGCTTCAGCAATTCAGCGTCACTGCCAGGCAAGGGCATCATCAACATGCCCGCCAAATTGCGACGCCAACGACCTTGGTCGAGTGAAGAGAGAACATGGGTCATGTCGTCAATCTCGCGTAGCGCATGATTTGAATAATCTTGGCCGATCTCGGCTTCCAACCAAGCAGGCTGGGCGATGTCCACCGGTTCAATCGCGTCCAACAACATGCCGCCAGCCGCATCAAAGGTGCGCGTGAATTCACGCGCTTGGGGTTGCAAGGCCAAGTGCGCCGAAACCACCAAAGCAGGCCCGCGCGGCAAGCTTCCCGCCGCATAGTCCAGCAAGAGCGCCTGATAGCGCTGATCCTGTTGAATCGTGTCCGGAGTGAATTCGTCGTTCATGAGTTTGGTTGTGCCGCCAGTTTGTGAGCTAGTTTATGAGATAGTCTTTGCAACTTACGCTGAAATCCCTTTAGTGGATCATAAGAACTGAAAAAACCCCGTGTGGCACGCCTTGGGCGTGCAGCGCAATGAACTGGTTGAGGATAAGACAATGGCAGGCTGGGCCAATCCGGATGATCCGTTAGTTTCCACGCAATGGCTGGCCGATAAGCTTGACGCGCCAGATGTGCGCATCATTGATGCGTCCTGGCATATGCCAGCGGCGGGGCGCAATGCCAAGGAAGAGTATAATGCGACCCATATTCCTGGTGCCGTCTTCTTTGATATTGATGAGATTTCTGACACCGCGAGTCCGTTTCCCCATATGATGCCGAGCCCTGAAAAATTCGCGAGCCGGGTAAAAAAACTGGGCCTAGGCGACGGCCTTCGTTTGGTCATTTATGACAGTACGGGTGTGTTCTCTGCGGCAAGGGTGTGGTGGATGTTTCGCCATATGGGTCATGACGATGTTGTGGTTCTTGATGGCGGTTTGCCGAAATGGCAGGCCGAGAATCGTGCGACAGAGGATATGCCTCCCATTGCGCGTGAACGCCACTTTACCGTACGCCGTCGCGCCGATTTGATCCGCGACAAGAGTCAAATTTTGGCGAAAGTCGAAGCCCGAAGTGCCCAAATTCTCGATGCCCGGCCCGCAGGTCGCTTCGCTGGCACAGCACCTGAGCCGCGCGCCAATCTGCCCAGTGGCCATATGCCCGGTGCTTTCAATGTTCCTTTCCCGACCTTGTTGAAGCCTGACAACACCATGAAAGACCCAGCCGACTTGGCGGAGGTCTTTAAGGCTGCGGGTGTCGACTTGAGCAAACGCTTGGTGACAACGTGCGGTTCTGGCGTCACCGCTTGTGTGATTGCTTTGGCTTTGGCCCGTCTGGGGCTGTGGGATGTGCCGGTCTATGACGGGGCGTGGAGCGAATGGGCAGCAGACCCGGCCTCGCCGCTCGAGACTGAGGCTGCTGGATGAGCAAGAAGTCAAAGGCGGGGGGCACCGAGGGCCTTTCAGTGGCTACCCGTCTGGTCCAAGTCGGCCGCGATCCGTTTTCTCATGAGCGGGTGATCAATCCGCCGATTCAACGCGGCTCTACCGTCCTGTTTGATCAAGCCGATGACCTTTATCGCGCGGGCCCGTTGGCCGACATGAAAGGCTATGGGCTCGAAGGCCTTTCAACGCAGGATCGCTTGTGTGAAGCACTGACGGAGATTTCTGGCGGGATTGGCACTGTGCTCGCGCCGTCTGGGTTGCAAGCGCTGACCTTGGCCCTGATGGCGGCGACCAAGGCGGGCGACCACGTGCTGTTGACCGATTCCTCCTATGGCCCGACCAGACGGTTTTGCCGCGAAGTCTTGGGCAATTATGGCGTCGAAACAGAGATTTATGACCCACGCATCGGGGCAGGCATTGCTGGCTTAATCCGGCCCAATACCTGCCTGATCATCCTTGAAAGCCCCGGGTCCTTGACGTTTGAACTACAAGACGTCCCGGCCATTACCGCCGTCGCGAAAGCGCATGGTGTTGCGACCTTGATCGACGATACGTGGACGGCGGGCGTCTATATGAAGCCGTTTGATCTGGGTGTTGATATCTCCATGCAAGCCTTGACGAAGTATCAGGGCGGCCATGCCGATGTGCTAGCTGGCGCTTTGATCACCAATAGCCCCGACTGGCTGACCAAGCTTAAAACCATGCACCAGATGCTGGGTATTGGCACATCTGCGGAAGATGCGTGGCTGACCTTGCGCGGTATGCGCACCATGGGTCTGCGTATGGCCCATCAGGACCGGGTTGCGCGCGAAATCGCCGGCTGGCTTGAACATCGTTCAGAAGTAGCCCAAGTGCTTCATCCTGCACTGCCATCCCACCCCGACCACGCCATCTGGCAACGCGACTTTACCGGGGCCGGTGGCTTGTTCTCAGTTGTGTTCAAGCCAATCGCTGCTTCGAAAATCAATGCGATGGCAGAAGCCTATCAGATTTTTTCCATGGGCTTCTCTTGGGGTGGGTTTGAGAGCTTGGCTTTGCCCAGTACCGTCCAGATCACCCGACAGTTTCCAGCCCACCATCCAAACGGGCCCATCATGCGCTATTCGATTGGCTTAGAGGCACAAGAGGACTTGATCGCGGACCTTGAACGCGGTTTTGCCGTCCTTAACGCCGCTTAGACTGGCTGAGACCCAAAGGGACAGAGGTTGTGCGCTTGGCCACGCGAATAACGATGCGTGACTGCACATCGGAGACTAGGCCTTGGCCCAAGAGTTTATCGCGCAAGAAGCCATCATAGGCGTGCATATCGGTGGTCACGACCCGAATCATATAGTCGACGGCCCCCGTCACAGTGGCGCAATCGACCACTTCTGGCCAAGTTGCGACAGCGGCTTCAAACTTTTCAAGGTTCTCGCGGTTTGGCAAGGCCAGCTTCACCGAGGCCATGACTTCAAAATCTAGGCCTAAAGCGGCGCGCTCCAGTATGGTCACCCGCTTGGTGATGACGCCAATCTCTTCGAGCCGTTTAATCCGCCGCCAACATGGGCTTGACGAGAGACCAACCTTATCGGCAATCTCGGCAACGGAGAGCGCCGCATCTTCTTGGACCAGATCGAGGATGCGGACATCAATGGAGTCTAATTCTTCCGACACGAATTTTTCTCAATTCTGGCAAAGTAAAGATGTATCTTGCGCATTCTCTGGCAAATAACGAAAAAAAGAGCAAGCTTTTTCCGCGAAAACAGAAGATGATGCCCGGATAAAAGCAGGCCATGCTCGCCGTGGTCATAAACCCGAGGGCCAAACCAGATGCTCCACCGCGAAGTTCTTCTGACCGACAAGTATGAACTCGACGAAGGTAGAGTGTTTCTCAACGGCATCCAAGCCCTCGTTCGGCTTCCTTTGGACCAAAAAAGACGCGATGTGAAGGCCGGATTGAACACTGCTGGCTTTATCTCTGGCTATCGCGGCTCACCGCTGGGCGGCTATGACATGCAGCTCGAGCGCGCCTCTAAGCTTCTGAAAACCCATGACATTGAGTTCTGGCCGGGCCTGAATGAAGATCTGGGCGCGACGGCTGTTTGGGGTAGCCAGCAGCTAGGACAATTTGCCGGTGCCCGCTTTGATGGGGTGTTTGGCATTTGGTATGGCAAAGCGCCCGGCGTTGACCGCACAGGCGATGTGTTCAAGCACGCAAACTTCGCAGGTACGTCTAAGTTTGGTGGCACCTTGGCGATTGCTGGCGATGATCACGTTTGCAAAAGCTCTACATTGCCTAGCCAGTCTGAATTTGCCTTTATCGACGCGGAAATGCCGATCCTTTCGCCCGCGTCGATCCAAGACGTGTTGGATTTTGGTCTGTACGGTTTTGCCCTGTCGCGGTTTTCAGGTGCTTGGACTGGCTTGATTGCTTTGGCCGACACAATGGATTCGGGCGCTGTGATCGACGTCGGCGCACACCGCTTTGATATAAGCTTGCCCACAGACTTCGACTTGCCGCCTGAAGGGTTGAGCCTGCGGCGCGGTGATGATCCGATGGCGAAAGAGGCGCGCCTACGTCAGTATAAGCTGCCAGCTGCACAAGCCTTTGTGCGGGCCAATGGCCTTGACTGTGAGATTTTAGCCGGACCCAAGCGCCGCATTGGTCTGGTCGCGACAGGGCAAGCCACGCGCGATATCTTCGAAGCTTTGGATGCCTTGGGGATTAGTCCGGAACTGGCCGCCGATTTGGGTTTCGCCATTTACAAGGTCGCCATGCCTTGGCCGTTGGAGCCCTATCATCTGCGCGGCTTTGCCTTGGGCCTTGAGACGCTTTTGGTGGTCGAGCACAAGCGCGCCTTGATCGAACCCCAGATCCGCGATGCCTTGTATGATCTGCCCGATGGCAAGCGCCCGCGTGTGATTGGTAAAAAGGGATTGGATGGCGCGCCATTGCTGCCAGACACCGCCTCGATTTCCATCCCGGTGCTAGCTAAGACGCTGTTTGACTTGGTACCCGAAGGCCCACACGGCGAGCAGGCTTTGGCCTATTTGAACCGCGTGCAGGAAAGTAAGGACCGGGCACAAGCGCTGGAAGGCGACGCGCACCGCACACCGCACTTCTGTTCTGGCTGCCCTCACAATAGCTCAACCGTCGTGCCTGAAGGCTCGCGCGCGCTAGCCGGGATCGGGTGTCATTATATGGCGACCTTCATGCCTGAGCGGAAAACCGACATGACCAGCCAAATGGGCGGCGAGGGCATTGGTTGGATCGGCCAAGCGCCGTTTACCGAAGAAGACCATGTGTTCGTCAATTTGGGCGATGGCACCTATTCGCACTCGGGCTCTTTGGCCATTCGCGCTGCGGTGACGGGCAACGTCAATGTCACCTACAAACTTCTCTATAATGATGCCGTGGCCATGACCGGTGGTCAGTCTACGGAAAGCGGGCAAACCACGCCCCAGATTGCAAAGCAGTTGCTGGGCGAGGGCGTGAAAAAAGTCGTCATCGTTGCCGATGAGCCGACGCGCTATGCCAATGTGGTGCTTGAGCCCTCCGTCCGCGTCTATCCGCGCGAGCAATTAGACGCGGTCCAGCGCCGCCTGCGCGAGACCAAGGGCGTTACCGTCCTGATCTATGATCAAATGTGCGCCACAGAAAAGCGCCGCCGGATCAAGCGCAAGCTGCTCAAGGCGACCTCGACCCGCGCTTATATCAATCCAGCAGTCTGCGAAGGCTGCGGCGATTGTTCTAAACAATCCAATTGCTTATCGATCCATCCGCTCGAAACCGATTTCGGCACTAAGCGCCAGATCGACCAATCCTCTTGCAATCAAGATACGCGCTGCGTCGATGGTTTCTGCCCGTCCTTCGTGACAATTGAAGGCAGCCATAATGCCAAGCGCGAGCGGGCACGCCCCACCTTTGATGCTACCAATATCCCGCTGCCCGAGCCGATGAGTTTGGACCGTCCACGCTCTATCGTCTTTACAGGCGTTGGCGGAACGGGCGTGACAACTGTTTCTGCCATTGTCGGCATGGCAGCGCATGTTGACGGCAAAGCGTCCTCGACACTCGACGTGACCGGTCTGGCACAAAAGGGTGGGCAGGTGTTGAGCCATGTGCGCATCGCCAATCAGCCACAAGACATTCGTTCGGGTCGCGTGCCCCCTGCTTCTGCGGACGTGATGATTGCCGGCGACTTGATTGTTGCGACCAATCTCGACGGCCTCAATCTGGTTTGCAAAGAGACCACCCGTGCCGTCGCCAATTTCGACATTCAGCCAACAAGCGAATTCATCCATAACCGCACCCGCGGCTATCGCGGTCAGCCAAAGGTCGATTTGTTTAGCCAAGCTGTGCGAGAGTTAGGCGTGATCCATGCCGAAGGCTTGGCTGAAGAATACCTCTATGATGCACTTTATTCCAATATGATCCTTTTGGGTTTTGCGTGGCAACGTGGCTTGGTTCCGGTTTCGCTGCGGGGGCTTTATCGCGCGATAAAGCTCAATGGCGTTGCAATTGATGAGAATGTATTGGCCTTCGATTTGGGGCGCTTAGCGGCCTATGATCCTGCACGGCTCAAAGAGATGGTTCCAGTGCGCGAGCCGCCGCCTGAAAAATCCCTCGACGATTTAATCGCCCATCGCATTGCTCATCTGACAGCTTATCAAAATCAAAGCTACGCGCAAATCTACGCCGACGCGGTCGCCCAAGTCCGCAAAGGTGAAACCCAAGCAAGCCTCGGGACCATTTTGACGCGCGCTGTTGCCGTCAATCTGGCGAAGGTCATGGCCTATAAGGATGAGTATGAAGTCGCGCGCTTGTATGCTGACCCTGCCTATATGGAAGGCCTGAACGCAACATTGGGCGGCCGAAAGTCTTTAAAGATTTGGCTGGCCCCACCACTGCTTGCCGCGAAGGACGAGGCCACCGGCCTTCCTAAGAAGCAGGCCTTTGGCGCTTGGATTTTGAGTGCGTTTAAGGTTCTGCAGCACGGCAAAGTTCTGCGCGGCACGATGCTTGATGTTTTTGGCGCGACAGAGGAGCGTGCTAAAGAGCGCGCCTTCCGGGATCAATATCTGGCAGACTTGCCCGTTTGGCTTCAAAGCCTCTCGGTTTCAACCCATCGCCAAATTGTGGAACTGGCTAATCTGCCAGATGAAGTGCGTGGATTTGGCCATGTGAAAGAGGCAAGTTTGGTGCGGACTGAAGCCAAACGGAAAACTCTTTTGGCCCAACTGACCCAAAGGCTTGCCCCGAGAGTCGATGCGCACTAAATGACGGCTCCCCGATGCGTTGGCTGGGTAGCTCAGCTGGTTAGAGCGCACGACTCATAATCGTGAGGTCGAGAGTTCAAGTCTCTCTCCCGCCACCATCGGGCCTTCTTTCTTCTTCAAATTAAGCGGCATTTGCCTGGGCTTGGACGGCTGCGGGCGTTCCAGTCGCTGCGGTGGCACCTTCGGCGGTGGGGGACTTACCCCGCTTGGCTCCAGTTGATTGTGCCCCACGGAAGCTTGTTCCCAACAGATCGGCATCATAGAAAATGGCTTCGCGAATATCGGCTTGGTCGAAATTGGCGTAGCGCATTTCTGCACCCGTAAAGTCGGTAGCTTTGGTCTTGTCGGCGCTGATCCGCAGCGGGCTAAGCTTGGCATTGCGGAAGTCGGCCTTTTTCAGGCGTGCGCCCGTGAAGTTCGCCCCACGCAAGTCCGCGCCTGCAAAACACGCCCCGCGCAAGTCTGCTTCGGAAAAGTTGGCACCTTGCAGCTGAGTTGACAGAAAGCGCACGCCAACGCCGTTACATTTCACGGCTGAGATTGCCGTCAATCGCATGCCCTTGAACGTCGAGGTCATGGGGCGCAGATCTTCGCCATCAAACTTTGCGTGCTGACCCGCTGTGCCATTGCTCTCCCACCAAGTTTGATGGTCATTGGCCATATTTTCCAATTGGATAGCACGAATTTTTGCGCTGTCGCTGGGGTCGCCCAAGGCACCTTTGGCCATTTTGGGATCAATTTTGGAATAGCCGAGGGCGATGCCGGTTAGGATAGCATCTTCAAAATGCGCGCCTTCCAGTCTAGCCCCGGTTAAGTCTGCATTTTGCAGATCAGCACCAGCCAGATTGCAATCCTTCAAAATGGCACCTGTCAGCTTCGTGCCCTTCATCGAGCAGTCTTGGAAATCAGCACCCTTGGCTTGCACACCATTGAATTTCGAGCCGTCGAGTGTTGCACCGACAAACAAAGTGCCCTCAGCGTCACCCGGGCGCATCCGGTGCTTGACGACCATCATGCCATTCTTTTTGTCCGCGACAGCAACTTCGCCTTCGCGGAAGTCGGATTGGGTCAAGTCAGCATGGGAAAGGTCTGCACCGCGCAAATTCGCTCCGCGCATATCAGCTTTTGCCATACGCGCTCCGCGCAAGTCAGCTTTGCGGAAATCACAGGCAAAAAGTATGGCGCGCTCAAAGATCGTCTTGATCAATTTGGCATTTTCAAATGCACACCCGGTCAGCTCAGCATCTGCTAAATTGCGACCTGAGAGGTCAATCCCAGAAAAATCGACAAACTTCAAAGAGGCACGTCTGCCACCCGCGACTCCGTTTGCATAACGCTCATGGAGGTTCAAGACCGCTTCAAGTGTCTCTGAGTCCAGTTTCACGTAGGATACGATGCTGCTCAAGTGTCACCTAAACTTTTTTGTACTGGTTGAATTGCGAATGCTCGACAATAACTCCCGAGTGTTGTGGCTTAGTTAAAGGAAACTGTTATTATCCATATATTCACTTTGGATACTTGCTTGAGAGCGTAAATAAATCAAATAAATACACACTTCTGATTGTGGAGATGGTAAAGCCGCTTATCTGGAGACTTCAAGTCATGCTTGGCAAAGGGCCTCCATAAACCTTCTGCGCTCCAGCTGTTTCGGTTTCGCTGAAAACAGGCTATAGAACGATCCCATCCCCCCCGCTTTGCTTGCCTGAAAGTTTCCTCGTGATTGAGCCCAAACATGCGCTTGTCCTGTTTTCAGGTGGTCAGGATTCGACGGCCTGTTTGGCGTGGGCGTTGTCGCGCTATGACCGCGTGGAGACGATTGGCTTTGATTATGGCCAGCGGCACCGGGTGGAATTGGATCAGCGCTTGGTGATTTTGGAGGAGATCCGCACGTCTATGCCGGGCTGGGCGGGTAAGTTGGGCGATGATCATCTCTTGGACTTAGGGCTTTTGGGCCAGATTTCGGATACGGCGCTGACACGCGATACTGCGATCGCCATGGCTGACTCTGGCTTGCCGACGACATTTGTTCCCGGTCGCAATCTGGTCTTTTTGACCTTTGCTGGTGCTTTGGCTTACCGGCGTGGGTTGGGTGTTCTGGTTGGCGGCATGTGCGAAACAGATTTCTCTGGCTATCCCGATTGTCGCCGCGCCACCTTGGATGCGATGGAGCAAGCCTTGTCCTTAGGCATGGACGTCTCGTTTAAGCTGGCAACGCCCCTCATGTATCTGACCAAAGCACAGACTTGGGACCTTGCCTTTGCTTTGGGTGGTCAAGTTTTGGTCGATCTGACCATCGAACATTCCCACACCTGCTACACAGGTGATCGCACGATACGGCACGACTGGGGCTATGGGTGCGGCATCTGTCCCGCGTGCGAGCTTCGGGCTGCAGGGTGGCAGCAATGGCAAGCCCAGCATCAGGGGCAAGCGGTGCAAGGCGCGCGCGTGACACCATGACCTATATGGTAAAAGAATGTTTCTACACTCTGCAAGGCGAGGGAGCCCAAGCAGGCCGTCCGGCAGTATTCTTGCGCTTTGCGGGCTGTAACCTTTGGAGCGGTCGTGAGCAGGACCGCAGTAAAGCCGTCTGCCAATTCTGCGACACAGATTTTGTCGGCACCAATGGCGAAGGTGGAGGTAAGTTTGAGACGGCAGAAGCCTTGGCTGAGGCAATTGGACTACTTTGGCCCGATCTTCATAAAGGCCGCCCTTATGTGGTCTGCACCGGTGGCGAACCCCTGTTGCAGCTTGATGCGCCCTTGATTGCGGCGCTCCATCAGGCAGGTTTTGAGATTGCAGTGGAGACCAATGGTACAATCGCCGCCCCCGACGGGCTTGATTGGATCTGCGTTAGCCCCAAAGCCAACGCGGCATTGGCTCAGCACAGTGGCCATGAATTAAAGCTCGTCTACCCCCAAGCCTTAGCCATGCCCGAACAGTTTGAGGCCTTGGCCTTTGACTACTATTTTCTCCAACCGATGGACGGGCCGCACACGGATAAAAACACCCAAGCTGCGGTCGCCTATTGTCTTGCCCATCCACAATGGCGATTGAGCCTTCAAACACACAAAATGCTTGGAATCCCGTGACCCGCTGCCTCTTGACCAAAAGCGTAACTTTTGACGCCGCCCATCATCTCCACCAAGGCGATGAAAGCCACCCCTATCGCCGTTTGCATGGCCATTCCTTCCGTCTGGACGTGTCGGTTGAGGATGAGGCAGATGGCAAAGACCATTGGGTGCGCGACTTTGCAGAGCTGGCCAAGGCTATCAGTGAGGTGCGCAATGTCCTCGATCATTCCTTCTTAAATGAAATCGAAGGCCTAGAGACGCCAACGCTGGAGAATATTTGTGCTTGGGTGGCAGAGCGTTTGAAGCCGACCCTACCCAATCTGCGTCGCGTATCGGTCGCCCGGCCTTCGCTGGGTGAAATGTGTACCCTTGAGATTGGTCTTTAAGCGGCAGGTTCCTGCATGCGCTCGGGCTGGCGCGCCTGAAAACGGATTTGCGCGCGTTCGATCAGTCGCAGAAAAGCAAGCACTTGGCCTTTAAGTGAGACTTCGCACGCCCGGACAACATGGGCACGCCGCCATACACTCAACCAAGCGCGTTGCAAGCGGTCGTTCTTTACGGGCAGCGCCAAAGCTTGGCCGACTTGGCCTTCAAAGCAAAGTGGGCCGTCAATCGTCAAGGGCGACTTATAGGCTTCTCCGCCACTGCCAAAATCACATATCTTAATCCCAAGGCCTGCGGTGTGGCGGATGATATCGAAGGTCAAAAGTAGCCCCGGGGAATAGCGACTATAGGCCGGGTTATAGGCCGGGAACCAGAAATGGAGATCTTCCCCCTCCATCAAGCAGATCTCAGCTGCGACCAACTCGTCTCCGCGACGATAGACGCCCGCCCGCAAGCTGGCGCTGCCTGTCTTCTGCGCTGCGAGCGCTAAAAGCAGGTCGCGGGTCCAGCCACAGCTGAACACATCATGCATGCCAGAGCGCTTGTATTGGTCTATTTTCAAGTTAAGGATCCAGTCTAATAATGCCGGGGAAACGTCTGTCCATTCAAACTTTAGATCAGGCAAATCCTTGGCAACATTGCGGGTGCAGCGGCCTAAGTTTTTAAAATATTTATGTGCTTGCGCCTTTTGGGCGGCGAACCAAGCCTCGTAGCCAGCGCTGACATCTGCGATTTGTCGGTGTTTAATGATCGGCGCTCGGTCGAGACCTTTACTGCCAATCAGACCGTTAAATTCCAAGCGCTTTGCCCCCGCCGCGGCCAATAAGCGCGACCAGTCCGGCGCATAGCCCGCCTTCATCACCGCCGCGTGGTAATCCGCCAGTGGGGCACCAGCGGGTTGCAAACTCTGCCCCCGCTTTTGATAGGCAAAGAAGCCAACAATCTCTTGGCCGTCATGAAAACGAGCCAACATGCTGCCGGGCGTATGGGGCGCAATCGCCTTCAAGAAGTTAGCGGAAAAATAAGGGCTGGCCAGATCAGAGTTCGCTTCGCGAAATGCACAGAACAGAGCTTCCTCGGCTTCAGTCATGCCATCAAGGGATGCGATTGAAACGTGACTAACTTTGGACATCGAGAGACTCTCTTTCGAAAAAGCTTTTGAGCTCACTCGCAAAAAGCGGCCCAACCTACTTGGCCTTGCGGAAAGATAATTGACGTTTCTAAAAGGAAATCTCTGACGTTTCAGGGATTACTTCGGTCGGCACGGCCAGTTTCGGCGGACTGAGCTGATTAGATGTGCCAAAGTTGGACCGCCTCTGTTTGGAGGGAGACAAACGCAGAGGCTCGATTGTGTTAATTTGAGACACACCGAAGACGATAAACTTGGGTTGGACGGCTACTTTCACTTATAGGGATAGCAGGGCCCGTTTAGGCCCCGCTTTTGTCAAACAGCCAGCAGAGTTTGTATTGAAGGGTCTTTAGCCCGGAACTGCCTGAGCCAGTTTGCGCGCAAAGGCTGACAGAGTCCGATCCGTATCCGACCAGATCCAAGCAGTGTCCGCCCAAAGGATGTCGCCGGTCCAATCATAGCTGGCTTGGCCAATCTGATTGCCTGCTGCATCGAAGGCTTTGCCGGAAACGTCTGCTCCGCCAATGCCAAAGCTCTGCATCGATAGCCCTGGCTTATCTCCCAATTCCTTGAAGGTCGGGCGATTGGCGGTCAAATCATGGATTACCACTTCGACCCGGGCTACCCGATGGTTGAGGCTTTCGCGCAAGCTGCGCTCCACCATGTCCTGAATGACGGCCTTTTCACGCACGCCATAGGTCTTCTCAATCTTGTTTTGAGCCTTCTCGTCATAGGTGACAGTGACTTGAAGTGGATCAGCGAATGCCGTTGAAGCAAACGTCATCGCCAAGAGCAGTGCAGCGGCGGAAAACAACTTCACCATGTCTTTCTCCTCTTCGTCAAACCCAGTTACGGGATCCGATAATTAGCCTAACGAACCTCAGAATGATGGCAAAATCATGTTTCGGCAAGTGGCCCCACATTAAACTTTTGGCACCATTCTTCCTCAAACTAGGGCTTAACAGGTTGAAACACGATCGTTGCTTCACCAAAGACGATCCCAAACTTTTTCACTTTCGCCCGATTGATCAAAATGCCATCGGGTTGCAGCCACATCCGGTCATCAAACGTCACCAAAACGGTGCGCTCGCCAACTTTTAAGTCAACATCATAGACCCATGACAATTGATTGCCCTGAATCAGGCCACGCGCGACACCGCGGACATCACCCGCAGTGCCCTCATAGCTATTCGGGCCGGTCTTTTTGATCTTCCAAATGCGCTGCTCTTTCACGCCATCGGCATAATCAAAACGTTCATCGAGGGTGAGGACAGAGCCATCCCACTGACCATCGATATCGACCTTGAACTGACGAATCAGGGTACCGTTGCGGTCTTGGAAAACGCCCCAAGCGGTGGTCTTGCCCTTGAAATAATCTTCCAGAACAAGTTGCTGTGGCGCTTTGGCAGTTGGTGGAGCGGCGGTCGTAGCACAACCGGCGACGCTGAGGGCTACGGCTGTAAGGGCGGCTGCCTTTTGGAGGGCTTTGAGCATGGTGATCACCTTTCAAAGCTCTTTACGCGCCAAGCAACCAATCGGTTCAGTGGAACTTGCTGGTTACTCAGTCGCCGCGTTCGATGCTTGAACTTTCAGCACCCTCAACTGAGATGTCGGCCTCATATGTCTTGGCCATGCGGACCAACATCGCCGCATCATGACTGAGGCGGGCCGCGAATTGCGCCACCCTCACTTGGGCCAGCCCGACAGATTGACTGATGGACTGGATTTCAGAGCTATTCTCGAACCCGTCTTTCATCTGCGGGATATTGAGGCCTTTGGGCCCGCGACGCAGATCAAAGGGCGGTAGGACATAGCGAAAGGCCTCATGCCCAAAGTCGAGATAAAGGCTATCTGACTCCCCATTAAGTAGGTTCAATCCACCCTCTGCGGCCATTTTTGACAGACGATCAAGACTATCGAGCAATTCCTCTATGCGGGCGGCTTGCAGGCCGCGCATCAAATCGTGCTCGGTCGACTGACCAATCCGCAGCGCTTCGGCTACCTCGGCCAAGCGCTCCAACGCCTGATCGACGTATGCAGCCGTGCGCTCCAAGGTACGAACAGCGGCATAAACTTCGGTAAATTTCTTGCGCTCACCCCGAGGATCCCGCCACGCCGCGTGCCGTAAGGCGCGGGTTAAGGCAGCAGGTTCCATCAAAGGCGTGTCAGGCCCATTCGGTCTAGGTCCGATGGGGCGTGGGCTTGGTTCATGGCCATCACCGCGGCGCGAACGCTTTGGAGAGGGATGCTTGTTGAACAACATTCTGGCCGTCCTGCTATCGAAGAACGGCCAGCCTCGCATGTTAGCCTCAATGCCGTGTTAAGGTGCGTCGACCAATACCAGTTCGGCGTCCACAATTGCTTTAATGGTCAAAAGAGGCTCATCCAAAATAGCGGCCGCGTCGCGCTCATAGAGGTCGACGCCATTGAGTTCGACGACGCCTTTAGCGGCGGCCAAATAGGCGTGACGGCCAGCGCCCAGATCATAGGTGACGCTTTCACCTGCCTTCAAAGTCGCACCCAAGACACGGGCCTGTTGGCGGATCGGCAAAGCGCCTTCATCTTCTGCAAAACCAGACGCCAAGGTCACAAATTGACCCGAACGATCACCTTTGGGGAATTTTGCTGCCCCCCAAGACGGAGCCACTCCAGCGCTTTCTGGCAAGATCCAGATTTGGAAAAGCGTGGTTTTCTCGTCTTCCATGTTGTACTCGGCATGGGTGATCCCCGTACCGGCGCTCATGACCTGAACGTCGCCAGCCTCCGTGCGACCGACATTGCCCAAGCTGTCCTTGTGGGTGATTGCACCTTCGCGCACATAGGTGATGATTTCCATGTCCGCATGGCCATGGGGATCAAAGCCCGTGCCTGGAGCAATCTCGTCATCATTCCACACCCGGATCGTGCCCCATTGGGTCCGCTTTGGGTCGTGATATTGGCCAAAGGAGAAATGGTGTCGGGCGTTGAGCCAGCTATTTTTAAACCGGCCCAGACTGTTGAATTCGCGTTTCTCAATCATGGCTTAGCCTTTCATTTTTTGTGTGATTTCTGCGATGCGGACGCCATAGAGGCGGGCAAATTCGCGGTCGCCAGGGGCGGGGTGATGTCGGGTGCCGCATTGTCAGACTGGGTGGCAACACCGACATAATAGCCTAAACGATTGACCACGTCAGGGGCTGCGTCACTATTGCTATGCGCGCCAGGTGCCAGACCTGTGCCGACCCAAATCATGCCTTGCTGCATGGCCAAGGTCAGGATCGAGTTTAGGGAATTGGCTTTATCGCCAGCAAAGCTCAAGGAATTGGTGAAACCACCAGCCACTTTGTCTTTCCAGCCCAATGTGAACCAGACTTTTGAACTGGCCTCAAAAAAGGCTTTCAAGGGCGCAGAGATATCACCCATATAGGTTGGTGCGCCAAAGATGATGGCGTCTGCGGTAGTTGCTTCATCCAAGATCGCGCTGAAATCCTGCGCAGCAGACTCAATTTTCAAAAGCGCGGCTTCACCACCGGCCTCGGTCACACCTTTGGCGACATGTTCTGCCACAACAGCCGTATGGCCATAACCGGAATGATAGATAATTGCGATTTTCGTCATGGGAGTAGACCTTTTTTCAATCCGTCGTCAAAGATGCGACAGATGTTGAAACGCCTTATGGACGAAAGAGGATTGTTCGAATACTAGGGAAAAATGAAACCGATTGTTTCGGTATTTGTATCAGTTAGTGGTGGGGCGCAGATGAGCCTTGATCTCGATCTATTGACGACCTTTGCCAAAGTCGCTGAGCGCTCCAGCGTGACCGCAGCGGCTCGCGATTTGAATTTGTCTAAGGCGACGGTGTCAAAGCAGATTGCAGAGCTGGAGCAAAAGCTTGGGGTTTTGCTGTTTGCCCGCACGACACGCCTCTTTTCGCTCACAGATGCTGGCCAGCGGGCCTATGCCCGGGCGCAGCGCATCATGGAAGAGGCCGACGCCTTAGCCGATGAAGCGCGTGAAAGCCGCGAAGTGCCACGTGGCAATTTGAAGATCGCAGCACCACAGGCATTCGCGCGCCTATGGCTGGCAGACCTCTTGCCTGAATTCATCCGCGCCTATCCTGAAATCAGCCTCGAGTTTGGCGTGGATGAGCGCACGGTCGATATGGTGGCGGACAATTTTGATGTAGCGATCCGCATCGGCACCATGCCAGATTCAAGCCTTTTGGCACGCAAGCTTGCGCCGGTGCGTTTGTTCACGGTCGCGGCCCCCGCTTATTGGCAAGAGCGTGGCAAGCCGCGCAGGCCAGAAGACCTCGCGATGCATTGCTGTTTTCGCTACAGCAATACCCCCAATCATTCGCTCTGGCGCTATGTTGATGCCGACGGCAATGATCTGCGTGTGCGGGTGCAAGGGCCGATCACCATCAATGGCGGTGAGATCGAAATGCCAGCCCTGCGCGAAGGCCTTGGCGTAGCCTATCTGCCGGACTTTTTGGTCTGCGATGATTTGCGTGCGGGTAAGTTAGAGCGGGCGCTGGAAGACTTTCGCTCACCAGAATTGACGCTGCATCTCTTAAGTCCGCCGGGTAGGGGCAAGCCTAAGCGCTTGGAAGTATTTGCCGATTTTATGGTCAAAAAGTTTGGCGGGCGAATTCCGCCTTGGCATATCTAGCTAGTCGCCCGCTTCAAAGACCAGCACATCTGGCGACCTGCTGGATTTGAGGATGAGTTGGTTACCCGTCAAACTGATCTGATCGACTTGGCTGAGGGCCGCCATAAAGGCCGCTTCGGTGGCCATAGGGTCACCAATTGCCGCCAAGCAAGCTCGCTCGGTCTGCATCATATTCATGAAGCGCGATTTTCCTGCCGAGCGCTGGTGCACGCCGGAAAACTGATTGCACCCGGTCGACCCGCTAATGCGATTGGATTCAAACGTAACTTGTGGCCGCAGGTTTTGGCGATCTAGTGCCTGCCCATTCAAGCTGAGCAAGGTCCAGGATTTGCCATAGAGACTTGGCCCAGTCTCCGGCCGCGCGCTAATGGTTTGGAGCCGCGCCAATACGCGACCAGTGGCCGATAGCAAGCGCACTTCACTGCCAAATTTGCTGATCTGATTGGTGGCGCGCAAAGCAGCCAACATCTGGACTTCTAAATTCTTGGCGGGGCCAATACAGGCCATCTTGGTTAGGCCGAGTGGCCCAAAGCGCGTCGATTGCGCGCCGGATCGCACGAGCTTCCCGCTGAATCGATTGCAGCCGGTTGAGCCACGAACACCATCGTCAGGCAAAAAGATCAGGGTGGCCTTTGGGGCATCACCATTATGATTGAGCGGGCGACCACCCAACTCGCTGGCCACAAACTCCCCCTCCAGCACCAAAACGGGCTTGGGTGCGCCTATTGAAGGTGCATGAACGCCATGGCTAAGCGCGGGGCTGGCGACGAGTGCTGCCAGCCCGTACAAAGCGAGCGCGAGGCCAGACTTGCTTAGACGGGATCCCACGTGAAGACGCCTGCTGTTGCTTCCAAGCCCATGAACCCACCTTTCAAAGCGGGCAGTCCATGTTCGATCAGTGTCTCTGGTGTCCATCCGTCAATCCTCGATACCGAGCGGACTGGCCTTGGTTGGTCAAAGACGACCACTTCATTGCCGCGTACGCCGAATATTTGACCTGTTACATGGCTGGCTGCAGCTGAACACAGGCTGACTGCGAAGGTGGCGACCTGATCGGCGCGCATCCGGGTGCGAATACGCTCAACGCGTTGAGCACTGGCTTCATCCTTCACGGGGATGGTGGCGATCATCCGCGTCCAAGCAAACGGTGCAATAACGTTGGAGCGGACATTTTTTAATGCGCCTTCCATCGCGATAATGCGGGACAGACCGGCTACACCCATTTTTGCGGCGGCATAATTGGCTTGGCCAATATTGCCGATGATGCCGGAGGTGGAGGTAAAGAGCACATAGGCCCCGTCTTGTTGTTCGCGGAACAACTCAACACTGGCGCGGGTGACATTATAAGCACCGCGCAAATGCACATCGATCACCGCATCCCAGTCGGGCTCAGACATTTTGTGGAACATGCCATCGCGCAAGATGCCAGCTGGATTAATAATGGCATGCAGGCCACCAAACTCATCCTTGGCTTGCTCAATCATGCCTTTGACAGCGGCAAAATCGGTCACCGATTCAGAATTGGCAACAGCCTCGCCGCCCGCTGCTTTGATCTCATCGGCGACCGCTTGGGCTGGCCCGACTGAGCCTTCATCGCCGCCCGTTACAGAGCCGCCCAAATCATTGACGACAACTTTGGCCCCAGCAGCAGCGGCTTGCAGCGCGCATTCGCGGCCAATGCCATTACCACCGCCTGTAATCAGAATGACTTTACCGTCTAAAACGCCCATGGTCGTGCTCCCTAATCTTATGTTTCGTTGAGATTAGCCCGATCAAGACCCCTTGGTCGAGCCCTGATTTTCTGGCACTGCATCTTCAAAGCGGTCGGCCTCAGCCAAGGGCTTGAACAGGCGCATCCACGCCCCTGCGATGAATACCGCGCCAATACCGCCGGCGACAACCGCGGTGACGGGGCCTAGCAGGCGGGCAGCGACCCCGGACTGGAATTCGCCCATTTCATTGGATGCTGAGATAAAGACAAAGCTGATGGCCGAAACCCGCCCACGCATCGCATCTGGCGTTGCCAATTGCACCAGTGAGGAGCGGACATAGACAGATATCATGTCAGCAGCACCGGCGAGCGCTAGGCAAGCCACTGAAATCCACAAGGTGGTGGACAGGCCAAAGCCCAAGGTGGCCAAGCCAAACACAAAGACCGCGCCAAACATCCAGCGTCCAACATTTCGTTCAATCGGCTTGATCGCCAAATAGATTGACACAAGGCCCGCCCCGATCGCCCCGGCCGAGCGCAAAGCCCCCAGTGCCGCCGGTCCAGCATGAAGAATGTCGCGCGCAAAAACCGGGAGGAGGGCAGTAGCGCCAGCGAGCAGCACGACAGCTAGATCAAGGCTGAGGGCCCCCAAAACAATCTTATTGTCGCGCACATAGATCAGGCCTTCTTTGATCATTTCAAACGTGCGCCCGCTTTCAACTTTTTCTTGCGGCGGGGCTTTGGTCACAAAGGCGAGAAACCAGCCACAAATGAATAGTCCAAAGGCAACGCTGTAGGGCACAGACGGGCCAAATTGAAACAACAGCCCACCCAGAGCAGGACCAATGACGGAGCCGCCTTGAAAGCTTAAAGACATCAGCGCGATGGCTTGGGGTAATTGCTCGCGTGGCACCAAGTTCGACACCATGGCAGAGCTGGCGGCTGGCAAAAATGCGTTCAGCATGCCCGTCACCATGGCAATTGCGAAGATGGCCGCAATCAAGGCCGATGGTGCAAAGCCCGATGCCGTAACCAATGCGCTTGCAATCGCCACTTTAAGCGCAATGCAGACCAAGATGATCAGGCGGCGGTCAAACCGGTCTGCCGCTTGGCCGCCAAATAGCGATAAAATGAGTAGAGGGACGAATTGGGATAGACCAATGAGGCCCAGAAGAAACGCGCCTTCTTCAATCGTATCGCCGCGCGCGCGCGCAATGTCGTAGACCTGCCAGCCCATGGCGGTGATCTGAATCTGCGTGCCCAAGGTCCAGAAGACACGGGCGCACCAATAGCTGGTGAAGGACGCATGGGCGAAGGGGGCTAAAGATCGGCTCACCCTTCTGTGATGGGTCAGCCGACCTTTCAGGTCAATGGACTAAAGGCGAGAAAGACCTAAAGCGGCGCAGTTGCAGCCTCGAGCCAAGCCCGCACATCGGCTTCAACGCGTGGCCCAATTTCAGCGAGAACTTTGGCGTGATAGCTGTTCAACCAAGCCCGCTCTGCCTCAGTCAACATCTCCACCACGATCAAGCGGCGATCAATCGGCGCAAGTGTCAGGGTTTCAAAGCCCAGCATCGGCCGCTCGCCACCCTCAATTGGGGTAGCTGGCGTCACATATTGCAGATTTTCCGTGCGAATGCCGTAGCCGTCGATTTTGTAGAAGCCAGGCTCGTTCGAGACGATCATGCCGGGTTCTAACGCCACGTGATTGGGCACTTTGGCAATGCGGTGCGGGCCTTCATGCACGCCCAGATAGGAGCCAACGCCATGGCCGGTACCATGGTCATAATCAAAGCCACCTTCCCAAAGGCTCATGCGGGCCAAAGCATCGAGAGCAGAGCCTGTGGTGCCTTTTGGGAAGCGGACACGCGAGAGAGCGATATGGCCTTTAAGAACGCGGGTGAAACGGTCCTGCATTTCAGCGCTTGGGGTACCGACTGCCACCGTACGGGTCACGTCGGTCGTTCCGTCGAGATATTGGCCGCCTGAATCAAGTAAGAACAGATTGTTCTGATCTACCTTGCGATTGCTTTCGACGGTAACCCGATAATGTGGGAAAGCCCCGTTGGGACCAGCGCCCGAAATGGAGTCGAACGACAGATCCTGCAACGCGCCTGTTGCCATCCGGAAGCCCTCGATGGCCTTACAAATGTCGATCTCGGTCAGTTGGCCCTTGGGCACCTCGACGTCAAACCAATGTAAGAAATTGGCAAGTGCGACGCCGTCGCGTGCATGGGCACGCTTGGTTCCGGCGATTTCAACGGCGTTTTTCAACGCGCGCGGCATAATGGTGGGGTCTGGCCCGCGGACGACTTCCGCGCCCGCGGCATGCAAAGCATCAAACACATGCGCGGAAGACAGGGTCGGATCGACCAAAATGCGCTTGCCTTTGGTTTGTTTAAGAGCCTCAACAAAGTCAGGTTCTGAACTGATCGAAACTTCATTGCCTAGGAAGCCGCGCAATTCTGGCGTCACTTTTTCAGGCTTCACAAACAATTGCGCCGTACCGTCTTTGTTGAGGATTGCGCTGCCCAAAGCCAAGGGCGTGCGCGTTACGTCCGTCCCACGAATATTGAACAGCCAAGCCAGAGCAGCTGGCGAGGTTAGAACGCTGGCTTCAATGCCATCACCTGACAGTTTTTCGCCAATGCGCGAGCGCTTAGAGGCGCTGCTTTCGCCCGAGAAGGTTTCAGGATGAGGGACGATTTCTGCGCGGGGCTCAGCGGGGCGGTCCTGCCAGGCTTGGTCAATCGGATTGACGCCCACGGCGACCAATTCGACGCCCGCTTGGACAGCAGACTCTTTCAGTCGCGCTAGTGCGTCGGGCGGTACTAGGCGGGGATCATAGCCAATTTTTGCGCCCGATGGTGCCTCCGCCTTCAGCCAAACAGCCGGCCCTTGATCGACAAGGTCGCGTTGCTCAAACAATTCTGGCGCAGTTTGGCTGAGCGCCTGCTGCGTATAGCGCCCGTCTGAGAACAAATAAGCCTTATCGCGCAGGATGATTGCGGCACCAGCTGAGCCTGTAAAGCCCGTGGCCCAAGCCAAACGCTCAGCACAATCGGGTAGATACTCATTCTGCCATTCATCCTCATGCGGCACAAAAAGGCCATCAAGGCCCAATTGCTCCAACTGAGCACGGATTAATGGGATTGCCTTACGGCCTTGGTCAGCGCCACCGCGCACGTCGTAGGTTTGAAACATGACATGAACCTAGAGCCATGGTCGAATTCGCGCAAGGCGATGGTGCTGAGGGATTCACAATTTGTTTGCACCCGATGGGTTAGAAGCGCGAATCTAGTCTTTCGCTGGTCCAAGTTTTGGTCAGCAGAAGCGTGCAGACTGGGAGGTCTCAAGAAGTACATGCGCGGTCTTCGAAGTCTTGAATCTTTGTATAAGACGGCGTCGACCAGTCGTGTGCTCAATCTGTTTCAGGTTCATAATCAGAATAGCGAAGTCGATGAGTATGCGCGGCGTCCATTCTTTCAGGACCCGACCCTAAACCGCGCCATTTTTGTCAAACACCGTCTGCGTTCAGACGAAACTTATTTGATGCCCCGGTCCAGCCCAGTTGCGACGAAAATTATCTTTCCTTTTGACAAGAAAACGCTGCGTGCTGGCGGCCAATCGATTTTGATCGGGCAATCGGGCTATCAGCAGACGCTGATTGAAATGCTGGGTGGTGAGCAGAGCCATATGGACGAGGATTTCAGGCTTCTGGACCTCTTGTCGAAATTGCCATCCCTTGATCCCTTTTTGCTCAAAGAGACCTTAACCCGTTATGGCTTTGCGCCTGCGGATTGTTACTTTGCCATGTCCAATGCTGATATTGAGCGGATGCGCAGCTTCGCGGGTGAGCAAATCCAGCAATTGATCACTTTGGCCTTTGGCGGCTCAAACAATCAAATGGGGCATAGCATCAAGCGCATGGTTGATGCGATCCTGACGAAGGATACAGAATCCCGCTTGGACCCCTTGCGGATAACTTTGGGCTTAGATGGCCAACAGTTTGAGGATAGCATCTTTAGTTGGAAGGGCTTTTTGTACTTCAAATGGCAGTTTCGCGGTAGCATGGTGAAGCTGCAGTCCTTAGCCAGTGCCCTAGATCGCGTGTCCTTGGAAGGCGCGGTAGATCGGGACCTAGAAACGACCATTGCCGAACAGCGGGTCGCCTTGAAGAAAGCGATCCAAAAAGCCGCGCGCGGCTGCGTCGCCATTTTGAGTCTCTATGATGATGCATTCAACGATTTGGTAGAGCATGGCAATGCGGCGGCATTCCGGAAATTCTTGTTGGAAGCGCCACGTCTGTTTATTGAACTGGGTCACAGTATGGGCGTCATTAGCCACATCACCAGTTTCTGGGACTATCGTTTCCCGATCCCGAACCGCTTGCATATGCAGGCTTCAGAATTCTACGAGATGCTGAATGAGTTTCTGACCAGCCTGACCGAAACCTCGTATTACGATCTGAGCCGCCGGGACTAAATGCGCTCAGTTGATGCGAATGGGTCGGCGGTAGGTCAGAGTTGACCAATTCTCTTTCCGATAGCGATGTTCTAGGACCAGACCCCGTTGGCCATAGGCGCGACGAATGGCTGGCTCTTGGTGGGTCAAGAGGCCCGATAACACGATACGGCCGCCTGGCTTCACAATGCTCGCCAAGTCTGGCGACAGGCGAACCAAGGGCTTCATCAAAATATTCGCAAAGACCAGATCAAACGGCCCTTGTGACCGGATCAGCGCCCGACGCACCCCATTGGCGACATAGGTGCGGACCTTTGGGCCAACGCGGTTGAGTTTGGTATTTAGGCCCGCAATATAATTGGCGCGGGGATCAATCTCTGTCCCAACTATAACGCGGCTGCCGGTTTTCGCCGCACCGATGGCCAGAATGGCAGACCCGGTTCCGACGTCTAGAACCCGCTGCGGACGTTTGCCGCGGGTCAATAGGCGGTCGAGTGCCAAGAGACAGCCTGAAGTCGTCCCGTGGTGACCGGTACCAAAGGCTTCGCCAGCATCAATGATGATTTCTACAGTGCCGTTCTTGGCTTTGCCAACATCGTGGCTGCCCACAACCATAAACCGACCCGCAGGAACCGGTGGCAGGCCTTCAAGCGACATTTTTACCCAATCGGCATCTTCCAAGGGCGCTAGGCGGGCGTCCAAATCGATGTCCGACAAGGCGATTGCGCCCACGCCCAATTGGGCCGATTCCAGCGTATAGGCATAGGCTTCAAGTTTAAATTGGCGGCGTTCTAGCTCCCACCAGCCGACAGCCCCAAAGCCACCGAGTGCATCAAGGAGTTTCGAAGCGGCTTCAATGGCGGCGCGCGGACCAGTGGCGAGGATCAGATACATGCCCGCGAAATAGAACCCGCAGCAGATTTTGTCGAGTTGGACGGGCAGTCTGGTTCATTTGCCTGCGCGCGCGCTCTTTCAGGCGCGTCCAACGCGCGCTATCAGGAGCGCCTAACAACATAGAGCCAAATCATGCATGACCTAAAAGCCCTTCGAGACAACCCAGCCCATTATGACGCCAGCTGGGCGCTGCGCGGTTTGTCGGCCCAAACGCCTGCTATCTTGGAAATTGATAGCCGTTTGCGCACGGCTATGACCAAGCGGATGGAAGCGGAAGCTGTGCGGAATTCGGCGTCTAAAGCCATAGGGGCGGCCAAGGCACAGAAGAATGAAACTGAGGCTGCTCGCCTGATGGCAGAAGTGGCCGAAGCAAAGGCTGTGATGGAAGAGTCCAGTCAAATTGAAGCTGTGGCGCAAGCAGAGCTGGATGCGATTATTCAGGCGTTGCCGAACCTCCCAGACCTCGGTGTGCCTGAAGGCGACGATGAAGCTGGCAATGTGGTGGTCAAGCATTGGGGTACCCCGCCACAATTTCCATTTGTTCCAAAAGACCATGTTGCGATTGGCGAAGCCTTTGGCGGGATGGATTTTGAAGGTGCGGCCCGCATGTCTGGATCGCGGTTTGTTGTGTTGAGCGGTCAAATGGCCCGCCTTGAGCGTGCCTTGGGCCAATTCATGCTAGACCAACATACCGAGAAAAACGGCTATCAAGAAACCAATGCGCCAGTTCTGGTACGAGATCATGCTTTGTTTGGGACAGGTCAACTTCCTAAGTTTGAAGAGGATTTGTTTAAGACCACTGACGGCCGTTATTTGATCCCAACCTCGGAAGTTTCGCTGACCAATTTGGTGCGGGAGCAGATCGTCGATGAAGAACGTCTGCCTATCCGCATGACGGCTTTATCGCCTTGCTTCCGCTCTGAAGCCGGTAGTGCCGGCCGCGATACCCGCGGGATGATCCGCCAGCATCAATTCTGGAAAGTAGAATTGGTTTCCATCACCACCCCAGAAACCTCTGCGGCCGAGCATGAGCGGATGACGGCCAGCGCAGAAGGCATTTTGGAGGCGCTGAAATTGCCTTACCGGCGCATGCTCTTATGCACGGGAGACATGGGTTTTTCCGCGCAACGTACGTATGATTTGGAAGTATGGCTGCCAGGGCAGAACGATGGCACGGGTGCCTATCGCGAGATCTCGTCGTGCTCCAATTGCGGTGATTTCCAGGCGCGTCGGATGGATTCCCGCACACGCGCGAAGGGCGAGAAGGCGACCCGCTTTGTCCATACGCTAAACGGATCAGGCTTAGCGGTGGGGCGGACGTTGGTCGCCGTGCTGGAGAATTATCAACAAGAAGACGGCACCATCCGTGTGCCCGACGTTTTGGTGCCCTACATGGGCGGGCTTACTCAATTGGGATAGGCTTCGGCCATCGCTTGATAGCTGTCGGCTACCAATTCCTCGAGGACGCCGAGATCAATGTCGCTAAGCTTGTTGATATAGAGACAGCCTTTGCCCGTGCCATGCTTGCCGAGCCGGGCAAGGATAGGCGCTGCGCCGGCAGATTCGAGTTTCAGATAGCAAACAAGTTTTGCCTTGCGTGGGGAAAACGCCACGCGTGGGGCATCGCCTTCGTGTCCGCTTTCATACCGGTAGTGATACGTGCCAAAGCCAATGATTGAGGGTCCCCACATGACGGGTGCTTGGCCCGAGACCCGCGTAAACAGCTCCGCCAAGACTTGGCCCTCTTGAGCTCGCACCGCGGGTTCCACTTCTGCGAGAAAGGCTGCAACGCTTTTGGTCTCAGGTTTTGTTTTGTTTTCCTTGGCCAACCTCATACACCCCTGTTGGAAGAAACTTTACACTTGCCAAATATACAGGAAGGTGACCAAAAAGCACCCTGTTCGTTTCGAGGCTATACCCATGTTTGATTTCGTCTTTTACATTTCTGCTGGGACACTCGCTTTCGGGGCTGGTCTTGGCATTAAAGGCATGCTTGATCCGATGTGGGCTGGACGACTTGTTCGTTTGCAGCCTGAGAATGGACAGCCGGAGGGATATTCGGAGTTTCGCGCCACATTCGGCGGGATGTTTTTAGGCCTCCATTTGTCGGCCTTGGCTTTTATGGTTTTCTGGGGAAAAGAGGCTGGTATTGCGGCCTGTAGCATTTTGGCCGCTGGCTGGTTGTTCACTGCCTTAGGCCGCTATTTGTCCTACAGCATGGACTCCAACACCCAGCACAGCCACGTCGTTCGATCTGTCGCGATTGAAGTAATTATCGGGCTTGCAATTGCGGTATGGCCGATCACGTCTGTCATGAAAATTTAGGGCATTGGTTGCTTCATCAGCCTGATAAGTACGGCTACCTAGACGTTAAATTTCAGAAACTTACCTCTTTGTAATTGGCAATTCGAGACAAGGATCCCTATGTCACCTCCATGGGGTCACGGGGGTGGCAAGTGCTTTTAGCCACGTGCTGAGGCAAGCAGCAAATCCCTTTTCGCCCAAGTGATAAGCGCAGCAGTATCTGCCGCGCCTCTTGGTAAAGGGTTATTGGATGACGTATTTCGGTAAAACATTTGGTTTGGCAGTCGCCCTAGCCTTTGGGGCCGCCGCGGCCATAACGGGCCCTTCGTTTGCAGATCGGACGGCAACGGAAAATCAGCGTGCGCAAGAGGGAAAGCTTCTGCAAATGCCTGTGACCGATTTTCTGTTCAATTCGTCGATGATTAGCACCAGCAAAGTGGGTGAAGTGCTCAAGCAAGGCGACGTGATTGGCCGCTTTGATGTCCAAGTTACCCAAACAGCGCGATTAAAAGTCGACACAATTTCTCGTCGCGGCAGTTATCCAAAGTCTGTGCCCGCTGGGACAATTCTATTTCAAGTCCAATTGGATAATGGCGTGGGTTACTGCACCCCGTTACTGCCGGATCAAGGTGTTCGGCGCGCCCAGTGTTTCCGCGATATCAATAAGGATGGCACTTTTGATGCGGGCTACGTCACCGATTATATTGACCGTGGATTACGTATCTATGGTGCGCGCTTGCAAGGCCTGTCGCCTATTCCTCAAACGCCCTATGAAGTGACGCCCGGAGATTTGATCCCGTCAGAGCCGGCAGACGTGGTTTTGCGTAGCATCTTCGGCAATACCATCAAGTTTGATTGCAAACTCAACGGCGTCAAATTGAGCGAAAAGGAGTGCCAGATAGATGGTGATAATCCCTGCCGTATCTTGGGCCAAGCCTATCTGTTTGAAATCCAGTCTGGCGGCATCAAGATTATTGCGCATGATGATCAGACTTCATCGTAAGCGATACAGTGAGATCACCAGCAGGCGGGCATCGCATCAAATATGTACGCCCGCCCTTGACCCTAGCGGGCAGACAGTCCCATCGTCCCGGTAACAAGGCCTACGCTGAAGAGGCTAAACGGGGAGCCTAAGTGATGTCTGCAGACCCTATTTTGCCAGAAGAGCTGTCGCGTGCGGTCGTCAGTCCGAAGACCTATGCGGATCAGGCTGTGATGGATGCCACTTTTGCCAAGATTCGGATGAATTATCCGTTAGCAAAAACCCAGATGTCAGATTTTGAGCCGTTCTGGTTTGTATCAAAGCACGCTGACATTCTGGAGATTAGTCGCCAGAATGACCTGTTTTTAAGCGGCGAATTGCCAACGACGCTGACGACCAAGTCTGTGGATGAAAAGGTACGTAAGCAGACCGGCGGCTCTCCGCATCTGATCCGTACCTTGGTGCAAATGGATGCGCCGGATCACCCAAAGTTCCGCATCATGACCCAAGCTTGGTTTATGCCGCAGAATTTGCGCAAGCTGGAAGACCAAATCCGCAAAATCGCCCGCATGTATGTCGATAAAATGGCTAGCATGGGGGGGCAATGCGACTTCTTGAATGACATCGCACTCTTTTTCCCGCTGCGTATCATCATGGAGATTTTGGGCGTGCCGGAGGTGGATGAGCCCCGCATGTTGAAGCTCACCCAGGAATTGTTTGGGGCGCAAGACCCAGAGATGAACCGGTCGGGTGGTGAGCTGCAGGACGAACAAGAAGCATTGGCAGACATTCAGGCCGTCCTGATGGATTTCTTTATGTATTTCAATCAGATCACAGAGGCGCGCCGGGCCAATCCCACCGAAGATGTTGCCACCGTGATTGCTAATGCAAAGATGGACGGGGAGCCGATTGGCGCGTTTGAGGCCGTTAGCTATTACACCATTATCGCTACCGCCGGCCATGACACAACCTCTTCGTCGACCGCAGCAGGCCTTTATGGCTTGATCCAAAATCCAGAGCAAATGGCAGCCGTTCAGAAAGATCTAAACCTGATCAATGGCTTGGTGGATGAATCGATCCGTTGGGCGACGCCCGTTCGCCATTTCATGCGCTCTGCCACGGCAGATTACGACTTGCGCGGGCAGACGATTAAGAAGGGGGATTGGCTGATGCTGTCCTATCCTTCTGGCAATCGCGACGAGGAAGTATTTGACGACCCTTATAGCTTCCGGATTGATCGCACCCCGAACAAGCATTTGGCCTTTGGCTATGGCGCGCATTTGTGTTTAGGACAGCATTTGGCCAAGCTAGAGATGCGGATCTTCTGGGAAGAACTCCTGCCGCGCCTCAAATCCGTCGAATTTGCAGGCGAACCCAAGCTTTCGGAAGCCAATTTTGTTGGCGGGCTTAAGAACCTGCCAATTCGCTATGTGATGGACTGATGATGCGTTTTGCACCTTTTGCGATACTTCTTACCCTTGCGGCTGGGCCTGGAGCCCAAGCCCAAGAAACAACGCCCGCTGTTGCTCAGGCCCCTGTGCCAGAGGTGACGGTCAATCTTGGACGAAAAGCGCCTGCGACGCCCTCGATTGCACCGTTGGAGACGAAGCAATTTGAGTTGCCTCAATCGTTTGACCCAAATGCGGCACCGGCCGCCCAAAGTGACGCGACACTGCCGGCTTTGCCTAGTCCGGCTGTGCCATCAGCACCAACCGCGCCGCGCGGTCCTCTGACGCCTGCTGAGATTGCGCGAGAGATTGCGCCAAACTTTGACGTGTCGCGCGACTATACCCGCCTTGTACAATGTTATGGCACGGCTGATTTCATGGGCGCGATTACCCGCATCCAAGCCAGTCGACCTGGCGCGCCCAAGCAGGTGGTAGGCGTCGCGCGCGAAATCATGGCGCTGAGTGACGCTATGCAGCCGATGGTGTTGGCTGCGTCCACTGTACGCGGCGAACCCCGCTTTCGGTCCGACTATGACGCGTTTGCGCGCCAAGGCCAGCGTGAGCTAGCCGGGGCAAAAAATCCTAATGTCGTCATGCAACGCCGCCTTGCCACATTAGAGGCTTGCCGCCGCGATGTTACACGCTGGCGCAAAGAGGGTTAAACGACATGTCAAACTGGGTCTTGGGTGTAATTGGTGGCTCTGGGCTGTATGATATTCCGGGCTTGTCAGGTGAATGGCGGACGATTGAGAGCCCTTGGGGCGAACCGTCTGATCAGATTTTTGATGCTGAACTGGATGGTCAACGCGTGGTGTTTCTGCCCCGCCATGGCCGTGGGCATCGTATTTCCCCGTCAGAACTCAATAGCCGCGCGAACATTGATGTTCTGAAGCGGGCAGGGGTGACTGACATTTTGTCCATCTCGGCGGTGGGCTCGCTCAAGGAAGAATTCCCGCCAGGCCATTTTGTGGTGGTGGATCAATTCATCGACCGCACTTTTGCGCGGCCAAAAAGTTTCTTTGGTACTGGCCTTGTTGCCCATGTGTCGGTGGCCCATCCTATCTGCCCGCGTTTGGCAGGGCTTGCAGCTCAAGCGGCGCGCCGCTCTGGTGCCGAGGTGACCGAAGGCGGCACCTATTTGGTGATGGAGGGCCCGCAGTTTTCAACGCTCGCGGAAAGTAACCTTTACCGCTCGTGGGGTTGTTCGGTGATTGGCATGACCAATATGCCCGAAGCCAAGCTCGCCCGCGAAGCCGAATTGCCCTATGCGTCGGTCTGTATGGTGACAGATTATGATTGCTGGAACGAAGATCATGCAGCCGTGGAAGTTTCGGCGATTCTAGAGGTGATGCATGCCAACTCCACCAAAGCAAAAGCGATGGTGGCGGACTTTGCACGATCGCTTAAGTCGTTGGATCGGACACCGTCTCCGATTGATACGTGCTTGGATTTTGCGTTGATTACCTCCCCAGAAGCCCGCGACCCTGCGCTTCTGGCTAAGCTATCGGCGGTGGCAGGGCGGGTGCTGTAAGTCTTAGCCCAACCGCGCGAGAAGACTTTAACGCAAGAATTCAAAAGGCTTTTCAGCCTTTGGCTTGATCAAACAGATCAAGTGTACGCGCCCAAGCGATATCTGCCTGTGTCGGGTCGAAATCATGCCCACGGTCTGAAAAGAAGCCGTGGCCAGCAGGATACATGTGGATCGGCACTTGGGGATGGGCGACCCGTACTTCATTGACCAAGTTTAAGGGGATGCCGAGGTCGGCATCGCCATAATGTAGTTCAATCGGCACATTCGGGGTTTCGGCCAGAAACATATTGATCATCCGGCCATAGAAACCTGAGGCCGCGGTGACACCTGCACAGCGGCAAGCGGCCACCCATGCGACCGTGCCGCCCCAGCAAAAGCCGGTCACAAAAATGCGCGACTGGGTTTCGGCCAGCACGTCAATCGCGGCTTGGGTATCTGCCGTGACTTGGTCCCACGAAGTAGCACGCACGGCAGACAGGCCCTTTTGAATCCCGTCTTGATCATAAGGGGCTGTAAAGCCTGCTTCGATGCGGTCGAAATAGGCAGGCGCAATCACGTCAAAGCCATCCCCGGCAAACCGGGCGCATAAGGTACGAATGTTCGCATTCAGGCCAAAAATCTCCTGCGCCACCACCAAGCCGCCCCGGCGTTGACTGCCAAGGGCAGGCTCAAACAGCGCGGGAATACCCGTTGAAAGATTGATCATGGGCATGAAATTATCCCCGCATGGCTGTGTCGAGTTTTTCTTCGGTAATAGGATAGCCAAGGTCAGCGCGTATCTTCAAAACGCCATCTTCGATCACCGGCTGGACAATCCCTTGCGGGCGAGCTGCCGCATCGGACAAGGCCTGCTCAACGGTTTTGGACAGGGCCAAGAGTTCGAGGTTGCGCGCGGTTGGGAATATGATCTTGCGGCGGCCGGCAGCTAGATCATCCAAAGCGGCTTGCGGTTTGATCCACACAAGGTCGACAGCTTCGCTACCATCTTGCACCCCGTCTTGGCCTGCCGGAACTGGTGTTAGATAAAAGCGTGTATCAAACCGCTTGTGCAGGGCAGGGGGTGGGATCCAGCGCGCGAAAGGGCGAAGCGCGCTGGTTGCTAGTTTCAGGCCATGGCCTCGCACCAAGGGCTGAAACAAAGTTGCATCGCGGTCTACACGCTTGCGCATATCGGTTAGGTCCAACGCTTTATCGCCAATAGGTTCGCCATTGCGGGTCGCGAGTAAGATGCCCGTTTCTTCATAGGCCTCCCGCAAGGCAGCTACACGTGCGGCGCGTTCTTCGGCGTCTAAGCCTTCTAGGCCCTCAGCTGCCTCTAGCCAGCCTTCATCAAAGTCAGCGGGGTCGACTTTCCCGCCGGGCCACACCATCGCGCCACCGGCAAAGCCGATATTCGCGTGGCGCTCCACCATCATGACTTCCAGTCCGTCTGCGCCATCACGGACCAACAAAATTGTCGCAGCGGGGAATAAAGTGTCATCCATCTTCAGGTTTCCGTTTCGTCATGACCTTGCAAACTGCACGGCGGCGTTCCACACGCTCTGTCATGAACGACGTTGTGACCCATGCCAAGCATCTTTTGAACCAATCCGGCCAGCCAAAGCGGCGGGCGGTTCCCCGTGTCAGCCCAATCCTGCATCAGGCCGACCACCTTATGGTCGGTGACGAAGGCGCGCAGATTGCCAGTTGGCATCTTTTAGGCCACAATTATGAGGCCCCGCCTGTTCTTTTGGTGCATGGGTGGGAAGATGACACCAGTCTGTGGTCGCCCCTTATCGATCTTCTGAAACAGCGTGGCCGCAGCATTGTTGCTTTTGATCTGCCGGGCCACGGCCACTCTGACGGGGATCGCTGCAGCTTGGAACTGGCGGCTGACGCCATCTTGGCTCTGCAGGCGCGCTTTGGGCCTTTTTCCGGCGCTGCAACCCATTCTTTTGGCGGGCCCGCCTTGGCAAAAGCTTTCCAACTGGGGCTAGAGCTCGCCCAAGTGGTGCTGATTGCCCCGCCCGTTGCCCAAGCACGCCAGTTTGAACGGGCATGGCGGCGCTATGGCGTCGAAGAGCCTATGATTGAAGCAGCTTTAGCGCTTGGCCATGAAGAAGGCCGTTTCTTTGACTTGGCAGCCGCTGCGCCAAGCATGAAGGCCGACGCCTTGTTTATTCATTCCCTCGATGACGAGCAATGCCCGGCTTCAGAAGGCAAGCGTGCAGCAGAAGCTTGGCCCGGGGCGCGTTTCTGGCCGGTTGATGGTCTCGGCCACCGCGCTTTGGTACAAGATGACGAAGTGGTGTCGATGGCAGCTAGCTGGCTAGATAATTAAGGCGCGCCGTAGTCTGAAGCGTCCCGCGCGTTCCGATGGAAGGCAAGCCGGCCTGCATAATCGCGTGGGTCTTTCTTGCGAACCAAGGCCCCGTCCATCGGCGTCATCCAATCGACTAAGCGGGTGAGGAAAAAGCGCAGCGCCGCACCGCGCGCGAGAAGGGGCAGGGCAGCGCGTTCTGCCGCGCTCAAGGGCCGCACACTCTCATAACCTGAAATCAGGGCGCGGCCTTTGATCATATCAAACTCCCGCCCATTGGCTTCAAAGCACCACGCATTCAGCATGACTGCGACATCATAAGCTAAAAAGTCATTGCAAGCGAAATAGAAGTCGATCAGGCCGCTAACCTCGTCACCCAAAAACAAGACATTGTCAGGAAACAAATCGGCATGGATGATGCCGCGCGGCAGATCCGTGGGCCAATCAGACTTAAAGCGTTCGAGGTCGCTTTGGATCGCAGCAGCAATACCGGGCTCTAGCGCTTCAGCATGGCGCGCCCGGCCTTTCCAAAGGTCCGCCCAATTATCTGGCCCCAAGTCATTCGGCCTCGACAAAGGAAAGCCTTCTAGTGCCTGATGTAATTGGGCCAGTGCGGCCCCCACGGCGCGCGCATGGCTGGCGGGCGGGCGCTTGGATGAGACACCATCTAAGAAGCTGCATAAGGCTGTGGGCTTGCCCCGGATCATCTGCACAACTTGGCCATCTTGCGTCCGAATGGGGCGGGCAGCGTTCAGGCCAGCATTCGCTGCTCGCTCTGTCAGTCCCAGATAAAACGGCAAATCCTCCAGCGCGACCGACTTCTCATAAATGGTCATGATGAAGCGGCCCTGGGCTACCTCTACCAAGAAGTTTGAGTTCTGAACGCCTTCGGCAATACCTTTGAAGTTTCGCAGGCCACTTAGCCCCCAACCCTGCAACAGGATCGCCAATTCTTCGTCGGTTGGTTCAGTATAGACAGCCATGATTAACTATCGCACCTTTGCCGACAGTCTTACAACCCAGCCGCCGCCTTGGGCCGGCATGGCACGCACGGCATGGCCATGCTTAATTGCATCGCGCAGCCGCCGACCGACGGGCTGAAACAAAGTCTCACCTCCACCAGGCGTCGGCGGATCAAATCGGAACCACAGTTTAACTTCTTCGTCGCGGCGTTGGTCGTGTAGCGCAGCTTCTACAAGCGCCAAAGCTTCAACCGAACCTTTGCCGTTTAAGTCAAAAACCTGAGAGACGTCCAGATTTTCGGTTGATAGAGCGTTAGCGTCATCGGGTTCGAAAAAAGGCAAGTTTATCAATCTCTGAGCAAAGTTGCTGAAGGAGTCATGAATCACGTGGGAGGGCGTGAACCACCTGTTTACGTAAAAGGTACTGAAATTCATTTTATAGCAAGGTCTTGAGAAGATTCGATTCACTATCACCCGTCACATTGTCCCTGCGAGAGGTCAAAACGGCAGCTCGGTGAAAAAAGCACTTGGCCCAGAACGTGGTCAATATGGTTAGGGGAAAGACTAAAATGGCTTATGATATGAGCAGCGCTTTAGAGGTCACAATGACCACGGAAGTTGAGACCAATGAAGCAAGCACCGATCTGTTTGCTTTGGGCCTGTCGCACGCAACGGGTGTTGGTGCCGACGTGGATTATGTCGAAGCGCACAAGTGGTTCAATATTGCTGCATTGCGCGGCGATAGCGAAGCCAAACAGCGTCGCCAAGAATTAACGGCGATGATGACTCAGGGCCAAGTTTCGGCTGCGCAGCGCGCCGCTCGCGAATGGCTTCAGCGCACCGCAAACTAATCTAGTTTCGTTGACAGACCGCTGATGCGGTTTGCGCGCTTATTGGACGATGTTTGAGCCGACACTATAGTTGAAGCCGACTGTTATCGGCAGCGCGTCGCGGACGAATTGCTGGGTAAACTGCCCCAACTCGGAAATACGCGACTTGGGCACCCAAACGACGTCAAAGCGGCGCAGGCGTGGTAGTTCGGCTAACAGTGCTTGGCTCGCCCAGACAGAGCGTAGGTCATAGACCCGCATGTAAGGCGTGCCGCCAGCACCCCGGCGCAAGACAACAACTTCTTCCCGCCGCGCGGTGTTTAGAAATCCGCCAGCCGTCGTAATTGCCTGCAGCGGATCCATCTCACCTGATAAATCATAGAGGCCGGGCTTGGCCACTTCACCGCCGACAAAGAATTTCTGTGAAGCGAAAGTGTCGGGTGCGAGCGCAATCGCAGGATTGCGCAAATAAGTCGCATATTGACCTTGTAACTCCAGCTTCAAATCGTCAGGCGTACGGTCAGCCGCGATAATCGCTTCCAGCATCGGTGGATGAATGCGGCCGTCAGGCGCGACCGTCAGCTTTCGGCTAAGTTCAGGTGCGCCGACGGATTGAAAATCTATCACGTCGCCGGGAAAGAACCGATAGGTTTCATCCTCTGCCGTCCAGCTTGGGAAGGTCGGAATGGCGGGGAAGTCGACGGTTGCAACCGGCCGCGGGGTTTGCCAGTGCTTGCCGTCCGTCCGCAAAGCGTCGACATAGCCTCTTGGCGCACAAGCCGTTAAGCTGATCGCTGCCAGAACCACCCAAGATGCAAGTGTAGCTGTGGTTTTGGCGCACATGGATAGGCTCCCTAGGTCGGTTGGCGATAGCCTGTTTCTTAGAGACCCAATCGTTAAACGTTTCGTTAATGGATAATGGTTGATTAACGTTTGGAGGGAGCAAAATGCTTTGCCACACGTCCTGACGCGCGGAATTTAGAATGACCTACCACACGGGCCCAAGCTATCCCCGCTCCGGCGGCTATGAGCCGACTGGCAGCGTGCGCCCGCAGCTTGACTTGCGCGACTGGGTCAGTTTGTTGTGGCGCGAAAAGTGGCTTATGATCATTGTATTTATTCTGATTTCTGCACTTGGAATTGCTTTCGCGACCACGTTGCAAAAGAGCTACACCGCCAATGCACGGCTCTCAATTTTGTTGGGACAGGAATATGTCTTCACCCCCCGCGTCGGTGCCGCGGGCGAAGGCGCAGCACCCAAGCAAGAGCAAATCGTCCAATCTGAAGTCGAAGTGATCAAATCTGCTCAAATCGCCGAGCGGGTGATTCGCAAAATTGGGCTGGATCGCTTGTTTAATCCTGAAGATATCCAGATCACCCAAGGCCCTGATACGCCCGAACGCCGGATTGCCTTTGGCGTCGATCAGTTCCAGCGCAATTTCTCCGCTGGTGCGTCCGCTAACACGACTGTGATCCAGCTGGGTTATCAAAGCAAAGACCCCGTCATTGCAGCGAAAGTCCTCAACACCATGATTGATGAGTATTTGACTTATCGCCGGGAGGTCTTGTTTGAGGATCAAACAGGGGCATTGAGGACCCAGCGCAATGAGTTTGAAACCCGTTTGCAGGAGGCGGAATCCGAGATCACCGCGTTTTTGGGCGCAAATGGCGTGGCAGACTTTGAAGGGGAGCGTGCTGCCCTACAATCCTTACTCTCAACCGCCCGGGCTGACCTTTTGAATGTTCAGGCCCGCCAGCGAGAAGCTGAAGGCCGCTTCGCTGCCAGTGACCGTAGCTATCGCAGCGAACCGCGCGAAGTGCGCTTGTCGTTCGAGACCGATAATTCCCGCCGTCGGATCGAGCTGGCTACCCAATTGGCAGAACTTCAAACCCGCTATACCGAGCAAAGCCAGCCCGTTCAGGACATGCGTCGCCGGATCGAGGCTTTGGATGAACTTCTGGGTTCAGATCAAGGTCGGGCAGCTGGCACGACCAAGACCGGGGCAAACCCCGTGCGCGATACTATGGCTTCCGATCGGGCTCGGAATGCTGCCGAGGTTGAAGCTTTGACCCAGCGCGAAGCCATTCTAGAGGCCCAAGTTGCCCAATTGCAGGCCCGCGCCATACAATTAAGCCAAGTAAAGCCGATGTTTGATGACTTGGTGCGCCGCAAGGCAATCTTGGAAGAGCAAGTCAAACAATTCTCAACCCGGGAAGCATCTTCCCAAGCTCAAAATGAACTCAGCCGCACCTCTAATGAAAATATACGGGTCATTGAACGTGCTAATGTGCCGACTCGTGGCAAGAGCTGGAAGAAGGAAGTAGCAATGCTCTCCGTCTTTTTTGCGGCCTTAACGGCATTGGCGGCTGGTTTGATGCGGGCATTCTCGCGGACAACCTTCCCAACACCGTCCTCGATCGGTCGGACTCTGGGCCTTCCGATCTTGGCGACGGTGACGCGCTAAAGCGGCGTTGAGGCTTGTTTGAGTTGGGGTTTGGATGGGAAGCATTCAGGGACAGATGAACGGAGTCTGGTCTGCTGTTGCCGCTGCAACAGGGGGCGCGGGCGCTGCCGTCATGTTCCTGGGTGCCAAACACGATGTCGGAATCTCCGAAGTCTCGCGCGCTTTTGCAGAGCTCGCTGCCGAGCGTGCTGCCAAATCGGCTTGGCTGATTGACTTGGATTTTTTTGGGCCGGGACAGTTCTCTGCGCTAGGCGGCGCACAGACTGGTTTCAAAGGTCCGTATGATATGACCTTTGGCGTGACGCCATTTTGGCGGGCCCAACCGCGCGCGCCCGATGGCGCGCAAGGTGAAGGGGCCGTGGTAAGTTACAAAACGACTATCCCGAAGCTTTACGTCAGCCGATTTAATCGCGCCGCTTTGGCTGGTAATCAGAAGCTTCAAGTGACGCCCGCACCGGATTATTGGCGTGCCGTACGCCGTTCGGTGGATCTGACGATTGTTGACGCCCCACCGCTAGAGCAATCTCGCGCAGGCCTTGCCTTAGCCGCGGACATGGACGGGGTTATTCTGGTCATTGATGGCAATAAAAGCGATGTCCGCGAGTCGATAGATTTGCGCGATGAGGTGGTGGGCCGCGGTGGACGCTGTCTCGGAATCGTGGTGACTGGCCAATCGAGTTCTGCCCTGTCGCTCAGCCGAAAGCGCTAACATGGTTGCACCTAAATTGACGTGGCGCTGGGATTTAGCCTTATTGGCTCTCGCGCTGGCCTGCTTCAGTGCAGGCTTCTGGCGTCTGTGGCCGGGGGCTGCTGGCTTAGAGGAAGCGCCACTGGGGCCAATCATCCTAAAGGCAGGTGTGGCATCGATGGGCTTTATCGGCTTTGCCGTGCGCTGGGAGACACTAGCTCCCGTGCTCCTCAGACGCTTAGACGGTTTGTTATTGGTCGCGGTCTGCTTGGCTTCTGCGGCTTGGGCGTTGGCCCCGGCAATCGCCCTACAGCATGGCATTCTTCTCCTGTCTTTATGGGTATTCGGAATTACAATTGCTGCCCGCCTTCCGGCTGTGGATTTGGCGTTTACAACAGCTTTTGCGGGCATATTAGCCCTGTTGGCTCAGCTTGTTGCGGCGCGCGGCTTGATGCCGCTTGCCGCTTTGGACGGTGATTTGACCCTAGCCCTTTGCGCAGCCTTGTGGGCGTCAGCTTCCAGTGCCAAATGGCGCTGGGCTTGGTTGGCTTGGGCAGTTGCTCTAGTCGTTTTGGCTCTTATTCTGGGAGATCTGGCAAGCTTGATGGCGGCAGGCATTGGGGTCGCCACCGCAGGCTTGGGTCTTGGGATGCGTTGGATTTCCGCTCGTCGTCCATGGACCCCGATTGATGTTGCTGTCACGCTGGCTTGCTCGATCCTGACTGTAACCCTTTTGGCCCTGTTGAAGCCTTTGCCACTCTCATCAGACCCATTCGGCGCGCTTAACTGGATTGGCTATGGGTTCGGTGTTTCTGGTGCCTCCATTGGTGAAGGCTTTGGCCAAGGACTAGGCGTGTTAGGCTTAGGGCTTGCCAGCATTTGGGCGGTCGTGACCAGCCTTCGTCTGGCAATTGACCGGCGGGAGTCTGATACGGACAGCGCTGTGGTTTTTGGGATGTGGTGTGCCGGGCTTGGAGCCTTATTATTGGCTTCCACAGAGATTTCAGTGCTTAGCTCTTGGGTGGTACTTTTGGCGGGGTTGAGCTTCGGGGCGGGTATTCGGCCCTTGGTACCCGCGGCTCAAAGCCAAAGGCAAGTCAGCATGCAGGTGCCTGTGGCAGCCCCGCGTCCTGCTTTGGCCACCCGCGACCGCCTCAGCTAAGCGCGTCTGCCGCCCATAAGGCCCGCCACAGACGTACCCCTAGCGCCCGGACTGCTAAAGGCACAGCCTCCGATAGCACCATCGACTTCAACACAGCCTTGATCAAGGGCCTTGCGGGCACCCGCGTTAAGGTTTGAGCCAGTTTGGTGCCGGGAAGTGCTGCCATGCTGGGGTGGCGTTCAACCATGCGACGGAAATTTGGGCCAGCTTTTGCGAATTTGTCGAGCAGGGTTGCCGCATCATCCAGGCCCAAATGGGTTGCCGGAATATCGACGTGCAGGACCGCATGGCCCTTTGACTCCGCCCGTAAAGCCCAATCAACATCTTCCCAGCCCCAGCCAGAAAAGCCTACATCAAAGGGCGTCTCGTCCAAAATGGCTTTGCGTATGAGTAGGTTAGAGGTAGCTACAGCTAAAGCGCCCCGGCTTTGGCGTTGACACGCAGACGAGCAATCTGACTTTTCGGCGACCATTTTAGCTAAAGCCAAAGCAGCGCAATCTGGGACCTGCAGGGTGGAAAACCCGCCATAAGCAATTTCCATGGTCGGATCGCGGGCAAGCCTTAGCCAGTCGGCAACAAAACTTGGCGAATCTGGGGCCATGTCGGAATCCAGAAACAGAATGACAGAGGCCTTGGCCGCCGCAATCAACCGGTTGCGCGCCGCAGAACGACCCTGATTTCCGTGCAACGTGATAAGGCTGGCAGGCACACTTAGGTTCTGGAGGATTGCTTCGACCCTGGCCGTCACCAAGGGATCGTGTGACCCATCATCTACGACGATCAGTTCCACCGCTTCGCCAGTTATCTGGTTGGACAAAATGTCTAGCAGCTGACTGGGGTCATTGCGGAAAAAGGGCGTCGCGATGCTAAGTTCCAGAGGGCGTTCAGCCCGAACGCCATTGATGAAAATGGTCTCGCTCATAAAGCCCCCGTTTGCGGGCGCAGGCGGGTCCACATGGATCTGGCAAGGTCGCGTGCGCCAGCGACATTCAAGAGGATAACAAAAGCACCATAGCTGAGTGCACCGAGCCCGCCTTTGAGGATAAGGTCTTGGAACGCACCAAAGCTTGGCAGAACCAGCACCACGCCTGCCATCAATACGCAAGCAATAGCAATTTTGGCGGTTTCTAGAAGCGGAATCGGTAATGCCACATAGCGTCGGCCGATCCACGTCAGCATGGTCATGCCAAGACCATAAGCTGCGACATTGGCGTAAGCTGCGCCTATCAAGCCAAACTTCGGCAGCAGAAGCACGTTTAGACTGAGGCTGGTAATCACCGGCACCAAGAGCAAGAGGGCTCGTTGTAGTGCCTTTTTCGACAGCATGAAGGCTTCGGAAAAATAGTCGCACATGCCCGCCAGTAAGGCGGAAAAGGCAATCCATGGCACGACTTGGATTGCGCGCTCCCGCAGGGCTTCGCCGATCAAAATCTCACAAATCGGTGCCGCTAGAAGTGCCAGACCCAAAGCCGCTGGTGCTCCAATGCCAAGGCGAACCACATAGCCTTGATGGGCGGCCTTCACAGCTTCGGTAGGGCCGCCGCGCTCATAAGCCGCGATGAGGATAGGTGTCACGGCTGCGGCACCCCACGTGAAGATGATATCGAGAATGCGCGCGCCAACTTGGTAGCCCGCAGAATAAGCCCCGACGTCGCCTTCGCCTAAAAATGCCGCGATAACGAAACGGTCCCCACTTGTCAGAGCGAGGCTTAAAATGAGGCCGCCTGCCAAGGGCGCCCCATAGGCGAAGTAAGCCTTACCGCGTTCGGCCTGCAGCGACCCTTTACGCGCCGCCATCCACAAGGCTGGCCCTTCAATCGCCAGCACAACAACCGACGCGATCAGCATGCCGATGAATGGGCCTTCTGGGCCCATGGCAAAAAATACCACACAGCCAATCCCAAGCCCGAAGGCTAAGAGTGTGTGTAAGGTATCCACGACGGCAAAGCGCTTGGCCTCTTGTGCCATCCGTCTTGTTTCTAAAGCAATTTTGATCAGTGACCTTGTGATCACACTGCCAAAGGCTGCCGCCACCACGATTTTCAGATTGAGGTCAGCGGGCCACAACAGAAGGGCTGCGATGGAGATCAGCGCAAAAGCGCCAGCACACCAGCTAAACAAGGCGATCAAAGTCGCAAAATGGGCGGGCTTTTCGCCCTTTTCTGCTGCATCGGCATAGAAGCGGGCGGCGGCTGCCTCAATCCAGACGACGAACAGATATTGCGCCAAAGTCATGGCCGCATAAACCAAGGTATAGCGGCCATAATCGTCGTCGCTTAGCAGGCGCGTCAAAACGGCGACCATGCCAAAACTGGCCACAGCTTGGGCCAGATTTGGGACTAAATAGGTCATGAGGTGACGACCCATCATGACCGATGCTGTGCCTCGCGGGAAGGGATCGTCCGCAAATTCACCGCACCGACCCTTTGTCGCCTAACAGAGCGGGCAGAGTTCTCACCATGATCCAGAGGTCGAGCCAAAGGCTCGCATCGCGAATGTAGGCGATATCATAGGCGACCCGTTCGGCCACTTCTTCTGCACAATGAACCGGCCCACGGGAGCCGTGAATGGCGGCCCATCCTGTCATGCCAGGCTTAATGCGGTGACGGTGGGCGTATTCAGCGACCAAAGCTTCGCTTTCTTGATCGCCAGTTTTCATGCCGATGGCATGAGGACGCGGCCCCACCAGCGACATGGTGCCATTCAAGACATTAAACAATTGCGGCAACTCATCTAAAGAGGTCGCACGAATGAAGCGGCCAATTCTGGTCACGCGGGGGTCGTTAAGTGTTACTTGCTGGGCTGCGCATGCGTCCGTGCTCTCAACCCGCATAGAGCGGAATTTCCAGCAGCTGAACGCCTGATTGTTAAATCCATGCCGCCTTTGGCGGAAGAAGACGGGACCTTTGCTGTCGAGCTTGATCGCCAATGCGATCAAGGCCATCAATGGCGCGGCTAATACAAGGATGCATGCCCCAAATAAGAGGTCTTGCATCCGCTTCCAAAAGGCGCGCTTGGCATCTTCGGGTGCACCGGAAACATAGGCGACAGGGCGTTTACCAATGCGGCCGATGGTGGTCCCGTCGCTGTCAAAGCCTTGCATATCAATCGCCAGCACGACCTTATTGGGCATAGAGCGTAATTTATTGACCAGCTGCAACACACGGCTCTGCGCCGTGCTGGAGACCGCCACGATGACCCGGTCGACACTGGGCAAATGCGGCCAGCTCATCAAATCATCAAGATCGCCCAGCAATTCAACATGGTTTGGCAAGGGCTTGGCCCGGTCCATCCGGTCATCAAACACACCCAACACGGCAATATCGCCTGAAGCTTTGGCTTCCTCAATCAGCTTGTGGGCCAGCGGCGTCGCCCCCACGATCACCACATTGAGGGAAAACAAGCCAGCCTTAATCATCGCCCCTAAAATGAGCGCAGAGAAAAAGTGCACCGAAACAATGATGCAGCCGGCTAGGAGGGTCGAGATGCCCGCCTCCCACGCCCCAGCTTCTGCCGCGCGGCCTGCCGCCAAAGCCACCAAGGCCCCAGTCCCCGCTGTCGTCGGCAACGCCAGCACAACCGCGCCGAGGGTTTTGACGCCATGCGTAACGGCTGAAGGCTCGACATCAAAGCGATACAGATCATGTTCCCGCAGAATCCACCACAGACCAATCCCGCCTAAGGCCATGGGCAAACAAGCACTCAACGCAGCCGTCAAGACATGATCGGCGGTCGTCACTTTCAAGACATAGGTCAACACAAAGAGAATGACCGCAATGTCGAGAATTTCGAGCGCGCGTCCAAAGCTTGAGCGATACCAACGCGCGCCACGCGCCGCCTTGCGCGCCAAGGTGGCGGGCTGATCGCCAGCAAGCTCTTGCGAATATTCCATGCGTGCCATTGGCGAGACGCTCCTTAAAGCGATCTTTAACAGCATTGAGTAGACGCCCTATTAACGAAACCGCGCAGGATGCAGGCGGGAATCCCCAATTCCCGAGTTCCATATCCCTCTGTGCAGCTTCACTGACGTGATGCTCTTGCTCTGTCCCCTTTTGTCGCGCTATCAGACGCATGTGCGGAGACGTGGCCGAGAGGCTGAAGGCACTCGTTTGCTAAATGAGCGTGCTCCAAAAGGGCACCGAGGGTTCGAATCCCTCCGTCTCCGCCAGTTTTTTGATTTTTATGTTATGTTTCAATTGCTTGTGGTGTCGCCGGAATCTAGCCCCACATTTGGCCCCACATGGCGTGTCTGGATATGCACGTTTGTTGTGGCTTTTCCGCTTCAGGCGGTCTGATTCTTGCCTGAATTTATATCTTACATCAACTCGAACCAATCGCTGATGTTTAAGGTGGGCTATGGGGGGTACCGGACCAAAAGAATTAACACCCCCCCCGGTAGATAGGATTGGCTCATAAAACACAGGGCGATTTTTTGG
>CAMDDL010000017.1 GCA_945891505.1 Maricaulis salignorans
AGCGCGTTTTGATCCAACGGATCAAAGTTGCGCGCCTATGTCTTGTAAGCGCGCTTTGATCCGAAGGATCAAAGTTGCGCGCCAACAAAAATGTAGCTACCCGCGAGTTTGGACCAAGCCTATTGAAAGACCTGACCTCCGGCTTCACACGGCAGTCGGTCTCGAGCACACCGGGCATAAGGACAGCTAATCCTTATGAAAACACGAGGCAGCCACGTCCACCCCGATTAACCCCGCTTACCCATCCCCAACCGGTGTCGCCGCTGCAGCAACAACGCCCTCTCGTCGGAGATGGGACTAGGTTATGGGAAGTTTGGTGGGTGGGGGATAAGTTTTTATCTGTGCTTGCTGAAGCACCCCTTCACCGGCTTCGCCGGAGCTTCCCCGCTAGCGGGGAAGCGGCAGGTGGCAGCAGTTGGGACGTAGCCGCTTCCCCACTCGTGGGGAAGCTGGTCGCGAAGCGGACTGAAGGGGTCTTTGGGCACAGGCGCGCGTCAACACGGCGTGTGAAAGCCCTCACCCCCCCCTACTGAACCCGCTTATAAGCCGTATATTCCTTGCTCGGATCCTGCAGCACGGGGCGCAGAACCATCGCGGTATTGGCAGGCACTTCAACGCGGATGAGGCCGGCGCGAGCACGGGTTTGATAGCCGGTGAAGACGTCCTTTAAAGCCTCATTATTCATCAGCTTGGAATCGCGGACGGACAAGAATTCCGAAACTGGTGCATCGGTTGGATTGACCAACACCACCGCTAACTCCCCCACTTTGTCGGTATAGCGGGTGAAGGCCAGCAGGGTTTCGGTATCCAAGCGGCGGAACTCGCCAAGGCGCAGGGCGCGCATCTCCTTGCGCAGGCGCGTCAATTGGCGCAGCCAGACAAACTCTGGATTGCTGTCATTAGCTTTCGACCAATCCATCGGTGCACGGTTCATCGGGTCGTCTGCCCCTTCAAGGCCGACTTCGACACCATAATAGAGGTTAGGCGAACCGGGCAGCGTAAACTGAAGCACTTGCGCCATGCGCCGGTTGGCTTGGTCTGGCAAGCGATTGACCAAGCGGGGGCGATCATGATTGTCCAACACGATCCACGACCGAAGCAGGCCTTCGTAATCGCTGTCGGTTACCATACGCTCCAAGATCGAAGCGGCTTGGCGGCCCGAGACTTTGCCATCGACAAGCTCATAAATCACTTCGCCGGCAGTGATGTTCAACATCCCATCCATCGGCCCCAGCCATTGTTCGGGATAGTTATAAATCTCACCCAGCATCAGCGAGCCGGGCTTAGCGCGATGAGCGGCTTGGGTGGCATCGCCCAAGAATTTGAAGCCAATGTCATAGGCAACATCCAACCGCCAGCCATCAACGCCGTCGCGCAGCCAGCCTTGAATGACTGAATCCGGGTCGCCAAATAGACGGGCCTGCACAGCAGGGGTTTCCCATTTCACATCAGGCAGATTGGCAATATCCCACCAGCCGCGATAGCCCATTTTGTATTCCGGGCCGATGAAATACCAATCTCGGTAAGGGCTTTTGGGGTTTTTAAGCGCGTCTTGAAACTGCGGCGAATTGCGCCCCATGTGGTTCAAAACGCCATCAAGGACGAGACGCATGCCATTGTCGTGGAGGCCTGCAGCCAACTTCTTCACATCGTCGCGCGTGCCATATTCGGGCGAGACTTTGAAATAGTCGTTGGCGTCATATTTGTGATTGGTGAAGGCATCATGGATCGGCCCCAGATAAAGGACGTCCACATCCAAACTTTTCACATAGTCGAGTTTGCTGGAGAGGCTATCGAGATCACCGCCCCAAAAATCCAGCTCATGCGTCCACAGGCCCTGCTCTGGCAGGAGTTTGCCGCGTGTTGGTGCCTTAGACCAAGGTTGCAAGGTCCGAGGAGCCGCATAGAGCGCGCGCTTGGCTTCTAAATCGCGCGAGGGTGCGAACCGATCGACCATCACCTGATACACCACCGGGCCAATGCGCCAATCGGCTTCGCGCGCGGCAAGTTTAGGCGCTAGTGCTAGATCATGGGGGTTGGCGAAGGAAATGGTCTCAGACACTTTCGGGCGTTCCTTTTGTTGCACGGGGCGCGGGGTTTGGGCAAAAGCCAAGGTGCTGACAAGCAATGTGCCGGCAACACATAGGCCAGTACGCAAGATAGTTTTCCAACGATTCTTCAGCATTTTGCACGCCACCCAGAGTCATGTTGTTTTCCTACATAGTGCCGGACAATGTCTGAAATGCAAGGGTGTGTGATGCGGCTCGACCCCTGCCACAAATAGGCTTAGAGCAGAAGTTAGCCTTATTTGTTTGTGAAGAATTAAAGAAACTTGGCTTTAAATTCAGATGGATTGGGCCATTATGCAGGGATGTAGGTCGCAAAACGCAAGAGGCTTAAAATGACCTCAAGGGGACTGTCACGATGAACCGGCGCTGGATGATTTTGGGCGGCACAGGCCTTGGCGTTGCGGCTGGCTGGGGCATTTGGTCTTGGTTTTCGCGCAGCAAGCACCGTGATGCCAATCCTCCCGCACCCGAACCAACCCCTGCCCAGCCGACGCCTGCACCGACGCAAGTGCCATCCAAGCCAGAGGCGGCCAAAGCGGGCCCTCCTAAGTCTTCCATCCGGGAAGGCTTGATCAAAGACCCTGCCGTGCGCGAAAGCCCTGAAGCAGCGGTCGCACGGGGAACTGGCCTTGCTTGGCGCAAGCCGCAATTGGCGGAAGTGGTGACGCCCGACAAATGGTTGGCCGTCCGCCCGTTAAGTGAGCCAGGCTTTGGTGCGCGTGCCGGCAGCGGCGTTGACATTACCGATGCCGTTTTGCGAGCTGTCGTTGGCGATCAAGAGCTCGCGTCTGGCCCTGTGGTCTTTGCCATTCGCGGCGCAGTTTCAGATCGTGCTAGCAATCCTTATGCCTCTGGCCACCGCTTGACGATTGTGCCACCAGACCATTTGAATTTCTGCTGCACCATCGGGGTCTGGGACCCAGAAACCAAGCAATTATCGACTTATGCAGCCTCAACCGTGCCAAACCGCACGGCCATTGTCTCGTCCGCTTTAGGGGTGCAAGCGGCCAATATGTTGCTGCCGGGCGTGTTCAATTACGTGCCGGGCTCGCACTCCAATTACAAAAAATACGGCTTTCCCTTCTCCATCATCGGGGCGCTTCGCCAGAACGGTCCGGGCGGCGGCGCGGGTTCGCTGAAGGTGCTGCGCGCAACGACACCGATGGGCATGCAAGGGGCCAATGTCTCGACCACTACAGACGACAATATTCATTGCGCAGAGACGCCCTTGTTAGAGCCCTATGACCGCTTTTCTTCAGAGGGCTGTTTGGTGGTGGCGGGGCGCTATACACCTCAAGAAGGCCATACCGGGCCTTGGGCGCGCTTCTTAAAGGACGCGAAGTTTAAGGGCCGCTCGAAAGTCACCGTCATTCTGGCCAATAGTACGCAACTGCCAGTCGTATGATCGCCTTGCCTTAACAGAGTGACCTAAGTGGGCTATGAGGCGCGCCATGAACATCGCCCACGCCCTTTTTGCCCTGTTTCGAATTATCAGCCCGGCACGCCGCTGAACTCGAATCCGCGTGCCGGGAAGACATCGCCACAAAATCAAGTCATGACACGCCTGCCGTGACACTACGCAGCGCGCTTAGCTAAAGACCGGACCTATGACCACAGAACCACGCGACTATCGCCCCACCATCTTCTTGCCAGACACCCCATTCCCGATGCGCGCAGGCCTGCCGCAGAAGGAGCCGCAATTTGTCGCAAAATGGCAGGCGGAAGACCTCTATGGTCGCCAGCGCAAGGCCAGCGCAGGGCGCACGCGCTTTGTTTATCATGATGGCCCACCATACGCGAACGGCAACTCCCACATCGGGCACTCGCTGAACAACAGCTTGAAGGACTTTGTCTGCCGGTCGCGCCAAGTCTTGGGTTTTGACGCGGACTTTGTGCCCGGCTGGGATTGCCACGGTCTGCCGATTGAGTGGAAGGTCGAAGAAGAGTTTCGCGCCAAGGGCCGTAAGAAGGACGAAGTGCCGGCCGCAGAATTCCGCGCTGCTTGCCGCGTCTATGCGCAAAAATGGGTCGACATCCAAAGCGGTGAGCGCCAGCGCATGGGCCTGATGGCCAACTTCGCCAACCCCTATCGCACGATGGATTATGAGGCCGAAGCCACCATCGCCGAAGAATTCCTGAAAGTTGTCAAAACCGGCCTCGTATTCCGTGGCTCTAAGCCCGTGATGTGGAGCCCGGTGGAGCGCACCTCGCTGGCCGAGGCCGAAGTCGAGTATCAAGAAAAGGTAAGCCCGACGATCTGGGTGAAGTTTCCGATCCTGACCGGCCCGGCTGAGGGTGCCAGTCTGATCATCTGGACCACCACGCCTTGGACCATCCCTGGCAACCGCGCCGTCAGCTATTCGCCTGACATCGCCTATGGTGTCTATGAAGTCGAAGCCATGGAAGCCGATCTGGCGTTCGCGCCTTGGGCAGCGCCTGGCGATCGCCTCGTCGTGGCCGATAAACTAAAGGACGACGTATTTGGTGCGGCAAAGATTGCTGCAGCCAAGCGCGTGGCAGACTTTGATCCAGCCACGGCCCTATGCGCCCACCCCTTGCGTGGCCAAGGCTATGACTTTGACGTCCCCCTCCTATCCGGCGATCATGTCACCGATGAAGCAGGTACGGGCTTTGTGCATACGGCCCCCAGCCACGGCACGGACGATTATCTGGTTTGGATGAAATCTGGCCTACCCCAAGCCGACATTCCCTTCACCGTGGATGCCGATGGCCGCTACACCAAGGAAGCGCCGGGCTTTGAAGGCTTGGCGGTCTTGGAGTTGGAAGGCAAAAAGGCCGGTAAAGAAGGCCCAGCCAATGGCGCGGTGACCGCGGCTTTGATCGAGGCTGGCGGGCTGTTGGCGCGCGGCCGCCTCACCCACCAATATCCCCACTCGTGGCGCTCAAAAGCGCCTTTGATCTATCGCAACACGCCGCAATGGTTCATCGCCATGGACAAGCCGGTCGAGCATTTGGGGGGTAAGACCCTGCGCGATGTGGCGATGGCCGAGATTGCCGCGACCGATTGGGGCAATGAAGCAGGCTCTAACCGCATCACCGCGATGGTCAGCGAGCGGCCAGATTGGTTGATCAGCCGCCAGCGTGCTTGGGGCGTGCCCTTGGTCATGTTCGTCCACAAGGACACCGCCACCATCCTGAAAGATGAAGCCGTGAATGAACGTATCTTGGCGGCCATGCGCACGGGCGGGGCTGATGCTTGGTTCACCAATGAAGCCAAATTCTTCCTCGGCGATGCCTATGATCCTGCCGAATATGAGAAGGTTGAAGACATTCTCGACGTCTGGTTCGATTCTGGCTGTACCCACGCCTTTGTGACGCGCAAGCGCTATGGCGAAGATACACAAGCAGACCTTTATCTGGAGGGCTCTGACCAGCATCGCGGCTGGTTCCAATCCTCTCTGCTGGAAAGCTGCGCCACACGCGGCAAGGCACCTTACAAGGCGGTGCGCACCCACGGCATGATCGTGGACGAGCAAGGCCGTAAAATGTCCAAGAGCTTGGGCAATGGGGTCGAGTTGGAAGATGTGCTGCGCCAAAACGGCATGGAAATCCTGCGCCTGTTGTTTGCTGCCGCCGACTACACCAATGAGTTGGCCTTGGGCAAAACCATTCTGGATCAGGCGAGTGAAACCTACCGCAAGCTACGCAACACCTTGCGCTATATGTTGGCGAGCTTAAAGGACTTCAGCCCCGACAAAGCCGTCGCCTATGCGGACATGCCCTTGCTGGAAAAATGGCTGTTGGGCCGAGCCTATGACGTCGGTGAAGAAGTGCGCGCGGCTTGGATGGATTATGACTTTAAGCGGGCTTTGTCGGCGGTGTCAGACTTTGCCAACCTCGACGTTTCCGCCCTTTATGTCGACGTGCGTAAGGATGCGCTATATTGCGACGAATTGGACAGTTTGCGCCGCCGCGCGAGCCAAACGGTGCTGGACCTGTTGTTTGAGCGCATGCTTCTGTGGCTTGCGCCGGTACTGCCTTTCACCACCGAAGAAGCCTGGGGCACACGCTTCCCAGAGGCAGAGTCTATCCATTTGCGCGCGCTCCAAGATGATCCGTCCGAATGGCAAGATGCCGACTTGGCGTCCCGTGTGGGCCATTTGCGCGACCTTCGCCGGGTCGTGACCGGTGCGTTGGAAGTCCAGCGTAGGGAGAAAACAATTGGCTCGTCGCTGGAAGCGGCCCCAGTTGTATTTGTCACCAATGACGCCATTCGTGGGGCAATTGGGCAGGAAGATTTGGCTGAGCTGTGCATCACTTCGGGCCTAGAGCTGCGCAATGGCGAAGGACCAGCTGAAGCTTTCCGCTTAGAGGAAGTCGCAGGCGTGTCGGTCGTGTTTGAACGCGCGCCAGGCGTCAAATGCGCGCGCAGCTGGAAGTTCTTTGATCCTGCAACCGCGCTTTCAGGCTTCCCCGACATCACCCCGCGTGACGCGCGCGCCGTGATGGCTTGGGACCAAACGAACCCGGCCTAAGGGAACAACGGTGAGGACAAGCCTTGCGCCTCTGCGCGGGCCGTGGCACGCCCGTGCCTGTGTCTTCACCTACCAGCCCTTCCCGTCCCGGCGTCCTTGATTGGAGCTTGTTGGCCACTTTGGTCATCCTGTGGGGCTCTGCCTATGCGGGCACCCATATTGGCGTGGAAGTTTTGCCGCCAGCCGTTCTGGTGGCGTGCCGTCTCTGTATCGGGGCGTTTGTGCTGGGTCTGGGCTGTATCGCCATGGGGGCACACCTGCCCCGTTTGACGGACTATAAGACGTGGGGCGTCTTGAGCCTGATAGGGGCAACGGGCACCCTTCTGCCGTTTCTCTTGATTTCAATCGCGCAAAAGACGGTGCCATCGGCTTTGGCCGCAATTTATATCGCCGCAGCGCCGTTGACGGTGGCGATCTTGTGCCATTTTCTGGTGCCGAGCGAGCGGTTAAACCTAAAACGCGCGGTTGGCGTGGGCGTCGGCTTTCTGGGTGTGTGTCTGCTCTTTGCGCCAGCCTTGTCTAATCATGGCGTTGGGGCAACACCTGTCGTGTCCCAAGTCCTCTTGCTCGCCGCAGCCGTCCTTTATGGCTCCACCAGCGTGATGGTGCGCATGGTCAATCCAAACCTGCATCCGGTGGCTATGAGTTTTGGTTTTGTATTGGTGGCCGCTTTGTTGTCCCTGCCGCTGGCGGTCAGCGCTTGGCCAGCAGGCGGGGTACATATGGACGCCCGCCATGTCTTCGCGATCTTGGGGCTCGGCGTTTTATCGACAGGGGTTGCTAACCTCGTTTATGTGCTGACCATTCGCCGGGTTGGCCCTGTCTTTATGTCCAACGTTGGCAATCTGGCACCCTTCTGGTCGATCCTTGTGGGTGCCTTGGCGTTTGGTGAGGCCCTGCCCGCGACGACCTTTGCCGCGCTTGCAATCTTGCTGTTCGGCGTGTGGCTGGTTCAACGCCAAGGCGCACGTTAAGACGCCTTCGCACCGATCCGGCACTTATCGCTACAATAGAGCACCTGATCCCAATCGCGCGCCCACTTCTTGCGCCACGAGAAGGGCCTGCCGCACGCTTTGCAGGGCTTATCGGGCAGATTGGATTTCGCGACGACTTTACCCTTGGCGTTTTTCACGGTCCACCATCAAGGTTTGTAGGCGCGGGCGCACCTTTAAGAATTGACCATAAAGCCAATCCAGAAACGGCAAGATCAAAGGCAATTGCGCCAGATAGCCCAGTGGCTGAAACGGCGTGACTTGCTTCCACATGGCCGCAAAGGCTTTGGCACCTGAAATCAAGGGTCCGCCAGCCTCTTGCGCGTGAAAACGGGCCAGCATGTCCGCCCGGTTTAAAGGACAAGTACCATCCCCTGTCAGATCGACAAAGGCTATCCGGCCAGCCTTTTGATCTAGCCGTTGATAGAGCGATATCTCTGCCCGACAGAGGGGGCAATCGCCATCAAACCAAACGGTCAAGCGCGGCTGATCCCTTCCCTTTGGATGCGTTTGGCTCATTTGCACGCAGCCTCCAACAGATAACAGCAGCAGCTCCGATACGATGTTGACGCGCTGTCAGGATTTCGCCAAGTTATTGCAACTAGGTCTATTTGGTACCCCCAAGAACAGAGGTCTATCCCGGTGCAGGTGCTGAGAGCCATGAAATCCACTTCCGTTTCCACTGAGAAGGATAGGGCGGACGGCCCCGAAGGCAACCAATCGGGTAAGCGCGAACAAACCAAACTTGCCAATCGGGCGGCCATCCTCGAAGCTGGCCGGCAAATTTTTGCTGAATTGGGCTATGAAGGGACGACCGTCCGCGACATCATTCGCCGCACCGAACTCGCCTCTGGCACTTTCTACAATTATTTCAAATCGAAAGAAGAAGTGTTCCATGCCTTGCATGATGATGGCGTTGCCCGCTTCAAACCGCTTTTGCGGGCGGCCCGCCAGAGTGCTGGACAGGACTTCCAAGCCTTCATGATCACGGCCTTTGAGGCCTATTTCAATTTTCTGCTGAACGACCAATCTGTTGACCGGGAAATGGCGGCAATGCCCGAATGGACGCGCGTCCGTTTCGACACGCCTGAAAGCCTAGCCTTGTTTGACGAACTGAAGGACGACATTGTCGCCTTTGCAACTGAGTTTCAGTTAGACCACGTTGACCCTGAACTTCTGACGGCCTCTTGCGTCGGTATTGCGCAAGAGATCGGCGACCGCCTCTTACGCGGCAGAATTAAGGACATTCACGCAGCGGCGCGATTTGCCGCCTATTTTGTGCTGGGCGGATCTCAGCGCGTTCAAAGTGAGATGCAAGCATGAGCCTACAGAAAACCATCATCAATTTGCTGCTGAAACTGCCAGACCCAGTCCTTGTTTCCATGGCCGGTGGCAAACCCGTCGTGCGCGATGGCAGGACTTTGGATGCCCGTTTTCAGTTCATCGCCCATAGCGTGACAAAGCAAGGCCCTCCACCAGAACTGACCAAGGAGTTTGCGCGTCAAGGGACAGAGATTTTGACGGTGCTGTTCGGCGGGCCGTTGGAACCGGGCGTCAGCTGTCAGGACCGCACCCTAGAGCTTGCCGGACGCACGATCGCTGCCCGCAGCTATCGCCCTTCCAACCAAAACCCGCAGGCACCCCTGATGGTGTTCTATCACTTTGGCGGTGGCGTGGTCGGCAGTCTTGAGACCTGCCATGCCTTTTGCTCCATCCTCGCCAAGACAATTGGCTGTCCAGTCCTTTCGGTGGATTATCGCTTAGCGCCGGAGCATCCTTGGCCAGCTGGCCTCGATGACGCGATCGACTCCTTCCTATGGGCGCGCGACCATGCGCAGGAATTTGGCGCCCCCACAGGCGTTGCTGCGGTCGGTGGCGATTCCATGGGCGGCAATTTCAGCGCAATCCTTGCCCAAGAGATGCAAAGACGCGACCTACCGCAGCCATTCCTACAGCTCCTGATTTATCCCGCCACCACGATCCTCGAAACCGAAGGGTCCATGCAATCCTGTGCGGATGCCTATCCGCTGACGGCTGATATCATGGCATGGTTCATGGCCAATTATTTGCCAGATCCAAATTTGGGCGAAGATCTGCGCGTCTCCCCTGCTTTAGCCCCAAGCTTAGCTGGCCTTGCCCCGGCTGTCGTCATCACGGCAGGCCACGACCCCCTACGAGATCAGGGCAAAGCCTATGCTGAGGCCTTGGAAGCGGCAGACGTTAAGGTCCATTACCAATGCTATGACAGCCTTGCGCATGGCTTTACCGCCTATACGGGCGGCGTTGTGCAAGCGGATCGTGCATGTCGCGAAATTGCAGGCGTAGCTGCCCGGGCCTATCGCGCCATGGGTGGCTAAGGGATGATGCGCGCCTTTGTGTGTCATGCGATTAGCGATGATTTGTCTGGGACTGGGCTGGCCGAAATCGCCATTCCTCAGCCCCAAGCGGGCGAAGTTCTGATCAAAGTTAAGGCCGCCAGCGTCAATTTTCCTGACATCTTGATGTGCCAAGGCAAGTATCAGTTCAAGCCTGACCCGCCCTTCACCCTAGGCCTTGATTGTGCGGGCGAGATCGTTGCCTTGGGCGCGGGTGTGACCGACTGGGCGGTGGGTGACGAAATTGTCGGCGGCGCACGGCTCGGGGGTTTTGCTGATTTCGCCGTGCTGTCTGCTTCCGCAATCCAGTTAAAGCCCCCTAATCTAAGTTGGGAAGAGGCCGCTGCCTATCAAGCAGCCTATTTGACGGCCTATGTGGCCTTAGTCCGCCGGGCCAATCTTCAAGCGGGTGAGACGCTCTTGGTGCATGGCGCGGCAGGGGGCGTCGGGCTGGCAGCAGTTCAACTGGGCTTGCATATGGGTGCGCGGGTCATCGCCACCTCGGCCTCACCGACGAAGCTGCAAGCGCTGCGCGATCTGGGTGTCGAGCATACGCTGTTGGTGCAAGATGGCTTCCGTGACGCGGTGAAGGCACTGTCGGGCGGACGTGGGGCCGATGTTGTGTTTGATCCCGTTGGCGGTGATGTGTTTGATGAGAGTGTCCGCTGTATGGCCTTTGATGGGCGCCTGTTGGTCATTGGCTTCACAAGCGGCCGGATCCCGACTGTTTCGGTCAATATGCCCCTCATCAAAGGCTTTTCAGTCATGGGCGTGCGAGCAGGCGAGTATGGCCGCCAATTCCCCGAGCGTGGGCGCGAAAATGCGAAAGCGGTTTATGATCTGGTGGCCAGCGGCAGCCTCAAGCCACATGTCGGTGCCGTCTTCACCCTGACCGAAGTGCGGAACGCGTTTGATCTGATGATCGCGCGACAGCTTGTCGGCAAAGCAGTGATTTTACCCTAGATAGTTTTAGCCGACGCCAACTTTGGCGATCACTTCCTCAAGCCCACTCACCACTTGATCGCGCATGTGGCTCTGAAGATTGGGCGTCTTAAACAGAACGTCGATCGCATTCAAATGCGTTTGGATCACATCGGGCCGCACCGTTTCAGAACCGCTGGCCCGGCCAAGGTAGCCCCGAAGCAGTTGCGCAACGCGTGAGACGTGGAAGTCCTGGATCTCGTCCGCAATTGAATGAACTTCGCCAACAGCCCGCAACAAGAGCGGCATGATATCGGTTCGGCCATCCTGCAACGCATTGACATGCAAGCCAATTCTAGCAACGGCTAAATTCATGATTGAGCGCATCGACTCAACCATTTCTTCTTCTGTTGCGACTTCTAACGGATCGTCAAAGCGACGATAAGGCCCTTTAAAGGTAGGCTCCGCGCGTCGACGACGGCAAGGGCCCGAATAACCTGGATCATCAATGAAGTTACGTGGCCGCTCGATCACTTCGCGCAGTCGATCACAAACAGACTTCACCGAAACCGGCTTTAGAATGAATTCATCCACCCCGGAATTGCGCGCAAACTCGATTTGGCTTTTACGATTATTGGCGGTCACCAAGATGATAGGGGTGACCTTCAGAACATTATCTTCTGAGGCGCGTACCCGTCGCGTCAGTTCAATGCCATCAATATTCGGCATCATCCAGTCGGTGATTAAGATATCAGGTCGAACCGAATCAAAGGCGTCGAGCCCATCTTCCCCGTCGACCGCGACCGAGACGCTGCGCACGCCTAGATTGCGCAATATCTCAGTTAGCAACACGCGAAAAAATGGCTGATCGTCGACCACAAGGATCGACAACAATGACAAATCTAGCCGTTGTGGTGTCCTCTGTTTGAGTGGCACGCGTGAAGTTCCCCATATTCGGCGACAAATCTACTCAGTTTGGAGTTAAGATCGCCTTACCAAGGACGTGAGCTTCCACACTTGTTACTGCGAGAAACCCACCTAGGGTCGATCACCTGATTTGGTGATATCTGCAACAGCGTCGCGCTTTACCCGCGCAATCGCGTCGATCACGGCTCGGCCATGGATCGGACCAAGGATAGTCGTATGGCTGGCAGCCTCAACATTGATCGACGATCCTCTCTTGGATAGGCGCGCCGGACGGGCTTGGGCCTCTTTCCAAGCGTTTCGACCGGCCGTAACAGGCCCCGCCGTTAGGGTAGCCACTGGGATGGCCTCCAAATAGCGATCGGCTGCCATCGCAGCCTCGGCGCCTTCAATCGTGGCCGCAATTTCCGCAGCTGAAGCCCGCATGTGGGATGGCGCGCCAAACATGCGGCGTTTCTCTCGCAAAGGTATCCCGCTTAAACCAATTCGATTGGCGTAGAACGAGGCCAGAGGCTTCACAAGGCCAAACTGGGCAAACCCAGCGCCGACGCTGGCGAGCCTCTGATAGCGCTTGATCCAGATTTGAGCTTCAGGAATTGAAATTGCACTGGGGTCGGCTGCATCGATCAACACGAGACCGACCACATCATCTGGATTTTGACTGAGATAAGCGCGCGTCAACAGCCCGGCCATGGAGTGGCCGACCAACACATATGGACCCTTTTCGCCCGCAGCAGTCAACAAGGCCTTGAGTTCGCTAGCCATCGTTGCTGGGTCACGAGGGGCCTTCGAGGGTTCCGACCAGCCCATACCTGCCCGGTCATAAGAACAAGTGCGACCTGACTTTGCCACTTCAGGCTGAAGGTATCCCCAGTCCGCTGCTGCCGAATAAGCGCCGGATTCAAAGATAATGGTCGGCTCCCCGGGGCGCGCCTCACCCTCACAGACCAGACGTTGCTTGCGGCCTTCGACCTCAATCAAAACCCCGCGCGGTGGGTTCTTCCATCCCCCTGCTGCCATGGCTAAACCTGTCCCTGTCCAAGTCAAAACGCTTGCCACCAAAACGAGTCCCACCCAGCGCAATGCTGTCAAAAACAGTTTTTTCACGGCCACTTCAGCTCGCCAACGGCAGTTTTTGCGCCAAGAGCGACAACCACAGGCGGACCCGCTTTTCGTTCACGCCCATATCGCGAATGCCGTATTTTGAGCGCGAGAAGATGCAAATGGAGGCTTTGCCTTCCCCCAAATCGACGGGCATAGCGGTGATCCAATCGGGAAAGCCGACTAAAGCTGTGCGTTGAACTGCTTCAATCTGCCCCTCCTCTTCGCGGATGTCTGACACGCGGGACTGGCTGCGCGCAATCTCCAGCCAAGCCTCGCGGACTTGGTCGATACTGGCCTGAAACACGCCAGACTGCAGGTCGGGCGCTTGTGCTGCCTGAAAGCCAGATGGCAGAGCCAAGCATTGATTGGGTTTTGAGATTTTCTTGAAACGGGCAAAGTCGAGCGGGAAATCTTTGATCATGCAGTGTTCCTTAAAGGGCCGAATCTGAACGGCAGGGTGGGTCGGCTAAAGGGTAATGACAAGGCCTTCTTTGGGTGAGACCTGATTATCCAACAAACGCTTCCAAGCTGCTTGCGCCGCATCAAACCCTTCGCTCTCCACCACGTCGAGCCAAGCCCGCGACTCATGGGCAAACCGGTCAAAGGCTGCATCAACCGCGCGGTTAAACTCAGCCCCGCCCCAAGCGGCGCTCAATCGGGCCATATGGGTTGGTGCGAAGAAGAATTGTGGCTTTGGTCCCGGCAGAGCGGCTGGCGCTGCGGTGCGCTCTGCATCCCAATGCGCCCCACCGACGATGATGGACTGCTTCAATAGGTCGGCCAGACGATTATGGACGCCGGCAGTCACCGCAGGATCACCTGCAAAATCGACATAGATTGACGCCTCCATCGGCAAATCAGCCAATTGGTCATAGGTCACCACAAGATCATAATAGCCTGTGGCTTCCACAAAGGCTTTGGACCGGGCCGATGTCAGACCAATCAGCTTCACCCCGCCACGACGCTTCAAGCAGGCATTCATCGCCAAGGCCGTCTTGCTGGAGGCGCTGGATGAAATCACATAGTAGCTGTCCCAATGCCGCTCGTCCGCAATCCAGTCGTCGAGCAAAAAGCCTGTCATAAACAAGGGCTTCAGCAAAGCAACGCGGCCTTCGGTTTCTGCGTTCTCTGGCTGCGCCACGCTATAATGATTATAAGCGGCGGCCATTTCTTGGCGATGCGCGGCCCCGTCACGGAAGCCTGCAGCACTGACTTTAACCGGCTGAACTTTCAGCGTGTTCGCAATCGGGAAGTAGCCATAAACACGGGTGCCGATGGCGACCCCTCCAGTCTTCGACGCAATCACCTCAGCAAAACCCCAGACAGGCACGCGGCCGAGGCTGGCGCTGGAGGCCGGGAAGAAGTTCCAATACTTCATACCGTCGCCAAACATGGCATAGGTCACATTATTGGCCGTTAGAGAGAAGCGCGAAATCGCCAGCAGGGCTTCGCCGTCCGCCAAATCATCGGGCGCTTGCGCCGTAAGCTGCATGTCGCGAAACGTCTGACGACCCATTTCCAGCACGAATTGATTGACGCTCATGGCTTGTTCTCCCTAAACTTCTTGTTCGCACACCTTGCACTGACTGGATCAAAAGTGCGAGGCCCCTCGACCATTTCTTAAAGTCCGTCTATCGGCTTGTCATCATGACTTCCGCTTTGCAAATTCTTCGTCTGGACATCGGCCTGCCCTTAGACAGTGGCGCGATCTTTTCGCCGCTGGAAATCGGCTATGAGACGTGGGGCGAATTGAACGCGGAAAAGTCCAATGCCGTCCTGATTTGCCATGCTTTGACCGGCGACCAGTTTGTGGCTGGCCCCAATCCGGTGACGGGCCAACCGGCTTGGTGGGCGAATTTGGTGGGGCCAGGGCGGATCATCGACACCAACCGCTATTTTGTTATCTGTTCTAACGTGCTGGGCGGCTGCATGGGTACATCCGGTCCAGCCTCTATTGGACCAGACGGCCAGCCCTATGGCCTCTCCTTCCCCGTCATTACGATTGCCGATATGGTCCGAGCGCAAGCGGCTTTGATCGACCATTTGGGGATTGGGCGTTTATTTGCGGTGATCGGCGGCTCGATGGGTGGCATGCAAGTGCTGGAGTGGATCGCCAGTCGGCCAGACCGGGTGGGCGCGGCGATGCCGATTGCCTCTGCTGCGCGGCATTCAGCCCAAAATATCGCCTTCCACGAAGTGGGCCGTCAGGCGGTTATGGCAGACCCAGAATGGCAAGGTGGTGCTTATCAGGCTAAAGGCACCAAACCCGTCAAAGGCCTGTCAGTCGCGCGCATGGCTGCGCACATCACCTATTTGTCGGATGCGGCTTTGCATCGCAAATTTGGTCGCCGGCTGCAGGACCGCAATGAGGTTGCCTTTGGCTTTGACGCGGACTTCCAGATTGAAAGCTATTTGCGCTATCAGGGCAGCCGCTTTGTCGATCGCTTTGATGCCAATTCCTACCTCTACATCACACGCGCCATGGATTATTTCGATCTGGCGGCAGGGTATAATGGCCGATTGAGCGACGCATTTACTGCCTTCAAGGGTCGCGCTTGTGTGGTGTCCTTCTCCTCAGACTGGCACTATCCCCCAGCTGATAGCCGCCATATTACCCGCGCGATGATCGGGGCAGGCGTTGAGGTTTCAGCCTTTGAAGTCGAAACGGACAAAGGCCATGACGCCTTCCTGCTGGACGAACCCCAGTTCCACGAAGCCATGGCAGGCTTTCTGGCCGCCAGCGCTGCAGATCAGGGTTTGTGATGTCAAACGCCGCCTCGACCCGCGCCGATCATGAGATCATTATCCATGCCGTGCCGCAAGGCGCGCGCGTGCTGGACGTTGGCTGTGGCGATGGCGTTTTGTTGCACCGCCTGAAGCAAGAGCGGACCGCCGTCGTGCGCGGCATGGAATTGAGCCAAGCCGGGGTGAATGCTTGCGTGGCAAAAGGGCTCTCCGTGGTGCAAGGCGACGCGGACCTAGACCTTGCGCTCTATCCCGATGATTCCTTTGATATTGTCGTGCTGTCGCGCACCATTCAGGCCACACGCAAGCCAGAAATGGTGCTAAAGCAAATGCACCGTATCGGTGCCAAGGCGGTTGTATCGCTACCCAATTTCGGTTTCTGGCAAGTACGGCTTTCGCTGTTTTTGCGCGGTCGTATGCCAGTGACGCAAGGCCTGCCTGATTCCTGGCACGAGACCGAGAACTTGCACCTGTGCACCCTGTTGGATTTTGACGATCTGGCCAAGCAATCGGGCTTTGATCTGGAATCGGTTACCCGAATTGCAGCCGGGAAAGCCAGCCCACCGTCGCAGGCAACATCCAGCTTGCTCAACTGGCTCTCTGAAGAAGCGGTGTTTGTTTTGAAGCGTGCCGGGATGACTGCCCGGTGACGGCCATGCCAGCCTTGCACCACGATGTGCGCCTGCAGATTTCGGGCGTTGCCCTGCAGCGCGGTTTTCGTCGCTTGGTAGCTGACTTTGATCTCACCTGCGCGCCAGGCGACATCATCGCCCTGCAAGGGCCAAACGGCAGCGGTAAGACGACCCTGTTGCGTGCCATTGCAGGCTTTCACACCCTTGCCGCGGGCCGGATCACACTTTCGCGCCTGCAAGGTCCCGGAATTGAAGAGCCCGGCGAAGTCCTGTCCTTTTTGGGCCATCAAGACCCGATCAAGGCCGGGGAAAAGCTGATCGATCAATTGCGCTTTTGGGCCGATCTTTGCGGGGCTAGCCGCGGCCATGTGGCGGAAACTTTGGCCCAAGTGGGTTTAAGCAAACAAGCAGAGTTACAAGGTGGCGACTTATCGGCCGGTCAGCGCAAGCGCGCCGCCCTTGCCCGTTTGCTTCTGGAAGATCGCGCCATCTGGCTGTTGGACGAGCCTGCCTCGCCCTTGGACCAAGAAGGCCGCGCTTTACTTGGATCGCTGCTGGACCAGCATGCAAAGCAAGGCGGGATAATTTTGGCCGCCGTTCACGACCCCTTGCCCCTTGTCTCTGCCCGCATCCTCACCCTTGGCACGGTCAAGAGCGGGGTGGCGGCATGAGCTTGCTGCGCGCCTGTTTGGCGATCTTAGGACGCGAAGTCCGGCTTGGTTGGGGCGCTGGTGGCGGCGCGCTTTTGTCTGCGAGCTTCTTTGCAGGCTCGGTCATGGTGGCCCCTTTTGCCTTGGGGCCTGCGCCCGACACGTTGGGCAAGATTGGTCCGGGTTACTTATGGCTGGCCCTGACTTTGGCCAGTTTGGTGAGCCTCGAGCGTCTGTTTCAAGCCGATCTGGAAGACGGCACGCTCGACCAAATGCTGCTCAGCCCCCTGCCACACAGTCTGCAAGTTTTAAGCAAAATCCTTGGCCAATGGTTGGCGACGGCGGTACCTTTACTCGCCGTCAGCCCGATCGCGGCACTTCTTGTCCGCGTAGAGCCTGAAGTGATCCTGCCGCTGTGCGGTCAATTGGCGGTGGGTAGTTTGGGTCTGTTCCTGATTGGCGCGATTGGCGCAGCACTTGGGGCCAGCGTGCGGCGCGGTGGCCTTTTGGTCGCTCTCGTTGTTCTGCCGCTCTATGCGCCAAGTGTGATTTTTGGCGCGAGTGCTGCGGCAGCCCTTGCCAGCGGCGGGCATTTCTTCAGCCAGCCGTTTTTGTTTTTATGCGCTTTGGTTCTGGCAGCCTTGGCCTTTGCGCCGGTAGCGGCAGCAGCGGCGGTGCGCCTGCACGTGGATTGAGGTGAGTGGATAGACCTCCCCTTCACCGCCTTCGGCGGAGCTTCCCCGCGAGCGGGGAAGCGGCAACCGGAAACAGTTGGACATGCCACTTCCCCATTCATGGAAGCTGCAGGTGTCCTCCCCTGCGAAGCGGGGGAGGTGGCAGCGAAGCTACGGAGGGGGGAACCTGGATCCCGAATGCCCCCTCCACCATGCTACGCATGGTCCCCCTCCCCCGCTTCGCAGGGGAGGACAGGCCCGCATAACCCTACTGCTCCATCGCCGCCTGAATCAGCGCCCGCGCCTCGGGGCTATTCCAATCGGCTTCACCAGCCAGCCGGGCTAGCTCTTTGCCTTGCCGATCATAGAGGATGGAAGTCGGGAAGCCGCGCGCCTTTAGGGGGTACACAATCGCCATTTTGGGGTCGTGGTAAAAGACAAGGTTGCCTTTACTAAGCTCTGCCAATTCCTTCTTGGCCTCTTCGGCTTCAGTGGCTTTGTCGACACTGATGGCGACCACCTTGAAGTCCTTTTCGCCCATTCCTTGCTGCAGGGCTGCCAAGGTCGGCATTTCGGTGACGCATGGCGCACACCACGTCGCCCACAGATTGACCAAGACAACTTTGCCATGAAACGCGCTGAGCTGAGTAGGCGCACCGTCTGGCCCTGCAAAGCTGTTCGGTGGTTGGGGCACGGGGTCTTTGGCGATCTCAAGGCCTTTGAGGGGGCCTGCAGCAAAGGAGGCCAAATCCTTCCCACCTTGAGAGATTGGCACTGCCCGATAAACTCCGTAAAGGATAATCCCGATTAACAAAGCCCCAAGCAGCGCCCATTGCGCCCGTTTGGGCTTTCCCGTCGTCACAGGTCCATCGCGCTCAGGTTGCTCTTCACTCATGTCGTCCTCAGATTCCTCTATCCCGCCCGCTTCTGCCAAAGGGCAACAAATGTGGGGCGGTCGCTTTGCAGCCAGTCCTGATGAAACCATGAAGGCGATCAATGCCTCCATCGATGTTGATCAACGTATGTGGCGCGAGGACATCGCCGGGTCAAAGGCCCATGCTGCAATGTTGACCGCCACGGGCATTCTTACGCAGGAAGACGGCCAAGCGATACAAGCGGGCCTTGACGAAATTGGTGCCGAGATTGAAGCGGGTGCTTTCCCCTTCTCCACTGATCTTGAGGATATCCACCTCAATATTGAAGCGCGCCTGACGGAGCGGATTGGCGACGCGGGTAAAAGGCTGCACACGGGCCGCTCTCGCAATGACCAAGTTGCGACGGACTTCCGCCTCTGGGTGCGCCGCGCCTTGGGTGAGGCTGATGAGGCATTGCTCGGCCTCATGCGTATCTTAGTCATCCAAGCCGAAGCCCATGCCGACTGGATCATGCCGGGCTTTACGCATTTACAGACGGCGCAACCCGTCACCCTTGGCCATCATCTTTTGGCCTATGTCGAGATGTTTCAGCGCGATCGCGCGCGGCTGCAAGCCTCGCTCAGTCACGGTAATGAATCCCCCTTGGGCTCTGCAGCGCTCGCAGGGACACCCTATCCGATTGATCGCGATGCAACCGCCAAGGCGCTTGGGTTTGACCGCCCGATGGCCAATTCGCTCGACGGCGTGGCGAGCCGGGATTTCGCGATGGAAGCGCTCAACGCGCTCTCGATTAGTGCCGTGCATTTGTCGCGCTTAGCTGAAGAGATTGTATTGTGGACCTCGTCACATTTCCGCTTTGCGCGCTTGTCGGATAGCTGGTCGACTGGTTCCTCCATCATGCCGCAGAAGCGCAATCCCGATGCGGCAGAGCTCGTCCGCGCTAAGGCCGCTCGCATTGCCTCAAACGCGCAGTGCTTAATGATGATCGTCAAAGCTTTGCCCCTAACCTATGCCAAGGACTTGCAGGACGATAAGGCTATGACCTTTGAATCCTTTGATGCTTTTATGCTGAGCGTCGGGTCGATGGCGGGAATGATGCAAAGCGTGACCTTTAACCGCGATGCGATGCGCCAAGCGGCCACGTATGGCTATTCCACCGCCACTGATCTTGCCGATTGGCTGGTGCGGGTCCTCAACATGCCGTTCCGCGAAGCCCATCATGTGACGGGCGCTGTCGTTAAAGCCGCCGAGGCCGCTGGTATTGCAGAGCTATGCGATGTGCCTTTGGTGACCTTCCAAGCGATCGAGCCGCGCATTGATGCATCTGTGATCGCACTCCTCTCGGTTGAAGCTTCCGTGGATGCGCGGGATTCTTACGGTGGGACCGCCCCAAAACGGGTTTTGGATCAGGTAAAACATCTTCGCCAAGCCCTTCAGTTGGATGCGTGATCGCCTTTGATTGCTGGGCCGTTTCGCTCTATAGCTGTGTTTCTTCCCCAACTTTGACCGCAAAGATAAAGCCCATGAAAACCCGCCTTGCCTTAGCCTGTGTCGCGCTCTGCCTGCTGAGTGCGTGCGGAATCAAGGGACCTTTGGAGACAGCACCACCCATGTGGGGTCCTGACCGGGCCGCCTATGAGGCAGAGCAAGCTAAAAAGGCGGAAGAGGCAAAAGCAAAGAAGGCTGCGGAAGACGCCGAAAAAGCGGGCAATTCAGCTCCATCCACCGCGCCCCAATAGGCCTGTCATGCGCTTTTTTGATTATCGCGATGGCGCGCTTTATGCCGAAGACGTGCCGCTGGCAGAGATTGCCGAGGCTGTTGGCACCCCTGTCCATATCTATTCCCGCGCGACGTTAGAGCACCATTACCGCGTGTTCAAAGCCGCCATGGGCGATTTGCCTGTCCATATTTGCTATGCCGTAAAGGCCAATACTAATCGCGCAGTGATCGCGACTTTGGCAGCCTTAGGCGCTGGTGCAGATACCGTATCAGAAGGGGAAATCCGCCGCGCGCTGAATGCCGGTGTACCGCCCGACGGGATTGTGTTTGCGGGCGTGGGCAAGACGGATCAAGAATTGGCCTATGCGATCTCGGTCGGCGTGCGGCAAATCAACATCGAGAGCGCCAGCGAACTCGACCGGATCTCTGCATTGACAGAAACTCTGGGCCGGGTTCAGCAAGTCTGCATTCGGGTCAATCCCGATGTCGGCGCTGGCGGACATGCCAAAATCACCACCGGCAAAGCAGATAACAAATTTGGTGTCAGCTTTGATCTGGCCGAAGAACTCTATGCCCGCGCCGATAAATTACCGGGCGTAGACCCTGTCGGCCTATCCGTTCATATTGGCAGCCAGATCATTGATTTTGCGCCGATGGAAAAGGCCTATCAGAAGCTGGCCGATTGTGTCGTGCGGCTTCGGGCACGCGGGCTAAAGGTTACCCGCCTCGATTTAGGCGGTGGACTGGCTGCGACCTATGATGAGACCGTCACAGGGCCAGATCTTGCTGCCTATGGCGCAATGGTGGCCCGCGTCGTTGGTCATTTGGACGTTGAGCTGGAGTTTGAGCCAGGCCGTATGATCGCAGCGAACGCTGGCGTGCTTTTGTCGCGCGCGATCGTCACGAAAGATAATGGCGGCAAGTCCTTCTTGGTTGTGGATGCCGCCATGAATGATCTGATCCGCCCTGCGCTTTATGAGGCCTATCACCAGATGCTGCCGGTGAAGAAGGCCGACGACCATGATAATCTGGCCCCACTCGATGTGGTTGGCCCCGTTTGCGAAACAGGCGACACGTTTGCCGAACAACGCCCCATGCCCGCCATTGCGGCAGGCGAGTTGTTAGCCTTCATGAGCACGGGTGCTTATGGTTTTGCCATGGCCTCGACCTATAATTCCCGGCCTTTGGCAGCCGAAGTCATGGTCAGCGGTGATCAATGGCAAGTCATACGGCCGCGCCAGACCTATGAAGAAATGTTCGGGATGGAAACCCTCCCCGATTGGCTAGGAAGCAAGACATGAGTACGCAAGAACCTACGCCTGCCCCGGCCCCGGCATCAAAGGGCGGCGCAAGCTGGGTCCGGCTGGTTAGTGACCTTGGCCCCGCAATTGTCTTCTTCATGTCCTATCAGCATGCAGAAAAGAACGGCGTGCCAGAATTTGCGCGTGCGCTGAGTGGCGATCAGGCGGTCTTGTTCGCGACCGTTTTGTTCATTCCAGCGGCGATAGCAGGCTTTGCTTTTTCCTATTGGAAAGAGCGCACCGTTAGCCCGATGGGCTTGTTCACCTTTGCCATGATCGGTGTCTTCTCTGGTTTGGCGCTGTGGCTCAAGAATGACATCTTCATCAAGATGCGACCTACTTTGGTCTACACATTAATCGGTCTGATTTTGTTGGGATCGGTCTTGTTTAAGCGCAATGTTTTGAAGGCCTTGTTTTCAGGTGCGCTTCACATGCCTGAGCCGGTCTGGCACGGCCTCGCTCAGCGCGCGGGCCTCATGTACATCGCGCTGGCCATCATCAATGAAGCGGTATGGCGCACCCAGCCTTTGGCAACGTGGGTGACCTATAACACCTGGGGCGATATGGCGATTAATATGATCTTCTGGGTCGTAAACTTGGCGCTTTTGGCCAAATATTTCACCGATGCAGACGGCAATCCGCTGCTCGAAGAGCCCAAAGACAAAGTCTAAAATTCTGGTAACAATTCTGCGTCTTGACCTCAGGCAGAAATGGTTATTTGTGATACCCACAAGATAGAGGGGATCACATGAACCGTCGTAACCTATTGGCCGCCATTTCGACCACAGCTTTGGGATTTCTCGCTTTCAACACATCCGCCCTCGCCCAAACTGCCGCTGATGCGGTGAGCAATGATCCGTTCTTGTGGCTTGAGGAAGTTGAAGGCGAAAAGGCCCTTTCGTGGGTGCGCGGGCAAAACGCGCGCTCGTTGCCAAAGCTGACCCAAGACCCCCGCTATGCGAAGCTTGAAGAAGATGCCCTCAACATCATTCGCGCCAAAGACCGCTTGACCTTTGGCTCCTATGCCAACGGCTTTGTCAGCAATTTCTGGCAGGACACCAATCACGTGCGCGGCATTTGGCGGCGGGCAGACTTTACGGCTTGGCGCCTCGGCAGCCCTGCTTGGGAAACCGTGCTGGACATTGATAAGCTGGCCAAGGATGAGGGCAAGAATTGGGTCTATCAGGGCAGCAATCCACTCGACCCGCATGATATCTGGAACACCCGCCTCTTATTGGACCTATCCAATGGCGGCAAGGATGCCGATACTAAGCGCGAATGGGACGTAAAGACCCGCTCGTTCGTTGACGGTGGCTTTGAGCTGCCAGAAGCAAAATCCGGGGCTGTTTGGGTCGATAAAGATACGTTGTTGGTTTCAACCGACTGGGGCCCGGGCTCGATGACCGAAAGCGGTTATGCCTATATCGTCAAACGCTTAAAGCGCGGGCAAAAGCTTGAAGACGCAGTTGAAGTCTATCGCGGCACGGAAAAGGACGTGGCCGTGGCTGCGTTCCGTGTCGATGACGGCACCCGCTACCATCACTTCATCAACCGCGCGCCCACCTTCTTCACGACCGAGACCTTCTATCTCGAAGCCGATGGCAAGGTTGCCAAATTAGACTTACCCAGCAAGCATAGCTTGCAAGGTCTGCGCGCTGGTCAGGTCTATCTAACCCTGCAAGAAGACTGGAGACCCCGGGGAGCTAAGAAGACGATTGCGGCTGGCTCTTTGGTTAGCGCACCTTTGGCGGCCTTGAAGGCCAAATCGGGAGTTGTCTCCACCACGACGATCTACGCACCCGGCCCCCGTGAGGCCTTGCAAGATGTGACCATGGCAAAAACGGGCCTTTACCTCACCTTGTCCACCAATGTGAAAAGTGCCGTTCGCTATTACACCCAGAACGCAAAGGGCGCTTGGTCGTTTAAGCCAGTTGCCCTGCCGGCCAATGGCGTGGCTTCTGTCGTCGATGCCGGCATTCGCCAAGAAGAGGCCTTTTTCTCCTACAATGACTTCATCACGCCACCGTCGATCTTGTTTGCGGCTAAGCCAAGCGACAAGCCTGCAACGGTGCAAGCCCAAGCCGCGCGCTTTGATGCGTCAAACCTTGAGGTCAACCAGTATGAGGCAACCTCAAAAGATGGCACCAAAATCCCCTATTTCGTGATTGCGAAAAAGGGATTGGTATTGGACGGCAGCGCGCCCACCCTGCTCTATGGCTATGGCGGCTTTGAAGTCTCGCTTTTGCCAAATTACTCCGCGATGAATGGCAAACTATGGAACGAACGCGGTGGCGTTTATGTTCTGGCCAATATCCGTGGCGGGGGTGAGTTTGGCCCCGCGTGGCATACAGCAGGCCTGAAGGGCAAGCGCCAAGTGATCTATGATGACTTCATTGGCGTGGCTGAAGATCTAATTGCGCGCAAAATCACCAGCCCGCGCCGCTTGGGGATTCAGGGCGGCTCCAACGGTGGTCTTCTGATGGGGGTGATGATGACCCAGCGGCCAGAGCTTTTCCAAGCCGTCGTCTGCCAAGTGCCGCTTCTGGACATGCTGCGCTATCACAAGCTTTTGGCGGGCGCGTCCTGGGTGGATGAATATGGCGACCCCGATGTGGCGGCTGAGCGGCCTTGGTTGGAGCAATTCAGCCCTTATCAGAATTTGAAGAAGACAAGCCCCTTCCCGGAAGCCTTCTTCCTGACCTCAACCAAGGACGACCGCGTCCATCCCGGCCATGCACGCAAGTATGCGGCTAAGATGGAGAGCTTGGGCATGCCCTTCCTTTATTATGAGAATATCGATGGCGGTCACTCGGCGGCGGCAAACTTGGTCGAGAGTGCCAAGCAGCGCGCTTTGGTGGCGACCTATCTGATGCAAAAGTTGGTCGATTAGGTCAAAAGGCTTGGCCCAAGCGGCCAGGCGACTTAGTTGGCTCGTAAGAGGGACGCAAATAGCAGGAGACAGGCAATGAAGCCAATGAAGATCATGCTGGCGTGCGGGCTTTTGGCCTTCACCGCCGCTTGCGAGACCATCCCGTTTGAAGAGCGGGCAAAGGCCTATGAAGACCAGATGGCGCAACGTTTTGTCGGCAAATCGGCCGACGAATTGGTATTGGCTTTTGGCCCGCCTCAGTCATCCTACAAGCTGACCGATGGTCGCGATGTGCTGCAATATGAGCAAAAGCGCACCAGCACCCAAGGCGGGGAAAGCTATACCAGCTTTCGCGAAGTCACCCGCTTCCGCACGGAGACGGACGCAGCAGGCAATGTGCGCACAGTGCAATATAGTGAATCCATTCCTGTGACGAATTCATCCCCGGTCTACACGGTCAATCAAAATTGCATCCGCCGCTTTGTGGTCGCCAGCGATAAAAAGGTTGAAAGTTTCCGCTGGGAAGGCAATGCCTGTTTTCGCTAAGCAGGTGTCGTCAAATCCAATCCCGCGCCGATCAAGCGGGCAAATTGGGTAATCAACGCGGCTAAATCTTCATAGCTGGTCGCCTGTGACTTTAAGCCATGGAGTGCGGCCGTGATCGCGCGTGCCTGAAGGGCTTGGAGGGCGGGGGGCACCCTATTGGTCAGCCGCGCCTCCACCAAGGCCTGCATCCGACTGTCGATGGCTGCCACCACATCGCCAACGAGGGCGGAGTTGGTGGCCATCAATTCTGCGCCATGTGGGGAGGTGTGGATCGCTTGCCAACTCAGGCCATGCAGGGCAAGCCCAGCCGCAGCCAGCCCTTCCTCAAACGCCAGATCAACTGGCCACGCAGCCTCGGCTGCATCACAGCTGGCCTGCCCTAAAGCCACCGCTAAGGCCGCAAAGATCGCCGCTTTATTCTCATAGGATTGGTAGAGCGCGGGCCTTGAAATGCCTGCTTCGGTCGCGACATCCTCCATCGAGGCACGCTTAAAGCCATAGCGCGCAAAGACGGCCAGAGCTGCTTGTAAGATCTTGTCGCGGCGGGGATCGCCATCCAAACGTATTGACATTTAGCGATAATATTGTCAGATCGTTATAATGTCAATTTGTAAGATGAAGGAATAGAAGCGATGGCGAGCAAGGGATTGGTGCTGGTAACGGGCGGATCTGGCTATATTGGCGGCTATATCATCGCCCAACTTTTGGAAGCAGGCTATCAAGTCCGCACCACGATCCGCAATCTGGGCCGCGAGCCAGAGGTTCGCGAAGCACTGAAAAAGCTAACCCCCAATTTGGACCATCTGACCTTTTTCGCCGCTGACCTCACCCGCGATGATGGCTGGGCAGAAGCTGTTGAAGGCGTTGATTTTGTTCAGCATGTGGCCTCGCCTTTCCCAGCCGTGATGCCCAAAGACGAGAATGAATTGATTGGCCCAGCCCGTGAAGGGGCTTTGCGGGCACTCCGGTTTGCCCGCGATGCAGGGGTGAAGCGGGTCGTGATGACCTCGTCCATGGCGGCCATCTCCTATGGTCAAAGCGGGCCACGCTCCAAGCCCTATACCGAAGCAGACTGGACCGACGAAACCAGCCCCGACACCGGGGCCTACATCCGCTCCAAAACCATAGCTGAGCGCGCAGCTTGGGACTTTATGAAAACCGATGGTGGCAAATTAGAGCTTAGCACCATCAACCCCAGCGCCGTACTGGGGCCAATCCTTGGACCAGACTTCTCGACCTCCATTCTCTTGGTGCAAAAGTTACTAAATGGCGATTTTCCGGGCAGCCCGCGCTTGGGCTTCTCGCTGGTGGACGTGCGCGACGTGGCTGACCTGCACATCCGAGCCATGACCCATGAAAAGGCCGCTGGTGAACGCTTTTTGGCGGCCTGCGACTTTTATTGGGTGGAAGATGTGGCGCGCGTCTTGCGGGAGGATTTGGGAACTCAAGCCCGCAAAGCCCCCACTGGACGCTTACCCAGCTGGCTGGTGCGGATCATCGCCAATTTCGATCCTGTTATCAGAGGGGTCGCCTTTGAGCTCGATAAAGTGCGGATGGCCGATAACACCAAGGCCAAAACCTTGCTGGGCTGGGCCCCACGAGATGTCCGCACCTCGATCACCGACACGGCCCGCAGCCTGATCCGCGAAGGCATTGTGCGGGTTTAAAGCGACTTCAGCTTTACAAGGTCAGGGCTAACGCATCCAATTGATCGGCAGCAGCATTCCAGCCGGCCTCAAAGCCCATGGCTTCGTGTTGGGCCTTGGTTTCTTCGCTCCAGTGTCGGGCACCCCACTCCATGTGGGTGCCGCCATCTGGCGCGTCGCTCAAGATCACATAGCCTGTCATAAAAGGTGCGCCAGAGCCGGGCATCCAATCGCCAACATAAGCGTCGGTGAAGGTCTGCTTGTAGCCGTCAATCACTTCAACATATTGGCCATGCATGGGGTTTTCTTCCCCTGCCGGACCATTCATCACGATATAGCTGGCACCACCCGGGCGCACATCGATGTCTGCAACAGAAACAGTCCACGGCTTAGGACAATACCATTGTTTGAGTAGCGCGCCCTCTGACCAGCAGCGCCAAACGTGAGCGCGAGGTGCTTTGAGATGCCGGATAATCTTGAGTGTGCGTTCGTCCGACATTTAGGCATCTCCTTCTTTCTTTGCACCCTTGAGAAGGGCAAAAATGGCCATGGAGTGGCCATGACCCAGATCATGATGCTCTTTAAACCAAGCCACAATGGTGCCTGCTTTGGTGGAGGGCGTGAGCACACCCGCTTCGGTCCATCCTTGCTCATCGGCTAAACGGCGAAGGTCGGCAGGTGTCAGTCCGGTTTTTTTGTGGATGGTGTCGAGATAGGCTTGGAAGGACACGGTAGCTGGTTCCTAAAGTCGGACGTTGCTTTAAGTCGGCTTCACGGTTCCCAAAAAGCCAATGAGTAGCAGCAAAGCATAGGTCAGCCAGACCCACAAGCGGGCCCGGTCCATCGCCCGGCGAAGGGGGATCTCCGTCTCGTCGCTGGAGCCTTTTTCAATCACGGCAAGCAAGAGTGGACCGACAGGGCGACCGGCGACGTCGATCATGATTGCGGCACCAAAGATGGCTGCGAACACAAGCGCTTTTTGGCCAAGCCAGATTTCAGTAAGAGGTCCCCAACCCAGTAACGACGTGATGCCGATGCCCGCATAAAAGGCCGTGATGGCAAGTTTAAGCCAGAACTCAATTTGTTTCAGTTGCGGCACAATTGGTCGCCCAGTCATCATATGGATCGACCATGTCAGGCCCATCCAAACCGCGCCAACAAGCCAAGCCAACCAAAGCGCCCAATTGGGCAAATCCCAATAGCCCGCCACGGCAACCAACGTCACAGACAGCGGCACCATCACAACCCAAGCCGTGCGTGGCCCCATATCGACGACGCCCAACAGCCTTAAAATCTCCAGCCTTGTTGCAAGTGGCTTTGCCCGATTGCGAAAGGCTGAGCCCAAAATCGCAACGCCAAGGTCGCCGCCTAGCCAGAAGACAAAAGCCAAAACATGAACATAAACAAGTACGTCATAGAGGCCCATGTTAACTCCTCAGGCGTGCGGGCAAAGAAAAGGACTACTTCACACGCCGCTCTTTGATGCAAGTGCGCTTGACCAGTCTATCCTCTTCAAACCAATGCCACGTGCGGCCGCGATCATTGCCATCGTCAGACAATTGGATCATCTCATACAAATAAGTGCCGGGGCTGTCTTTGCGCGTCCACGTCAGCACGACGGTCTTGTCGTCAATCTCCCAAGCCCGGCCAAAGATGCGTTCAGTATCCCACCAAATCTGCTTGTCCTTGTAGGTCGCTGGGAAATGGATTTCTTCGCGCCGACCATCTGGCCACGTGTAGGTATTGATCTGATAATAGGGATAGGTCGCATCATCTTGAAACTTGCATTGCAGATGCGACGCGTGACGATCCAGCTCAACATTATTGGCGTCAACATGAATGTATTCCCCGACCCATTCGCCTTCGTGACGGGCCAGAAGCGGCATGCCGGTTCGAATATTATCCATAATGCAGAATCCCTTTTGATGCAGACCAAAGACGTCTAAGCTGCGCCAGTAAATGATATATCCTATCTCTCTGACAAGGGCTTCCCGTGGAAAACCTCATCCTTCTGCAGCGCCATGCCAATCACTCTGCTACCCTATGGATCAACCGACCTGACAAGCGCAATGCCCTGACAGTGGCGATGTGGGCCACCCTCCCCGCTCGTGTCGCTGAAGCGGTCGCCGATCCCGATATCAAACTGCTCTTCCTGCGTGGGGCGGGCGGCGTCTTTGCAGCCGGGGCCGACATTGCAGAAATGCCAGAAGTCTATGCCACGACCGAAGCGGCACTTAAAAATGATGAGAAAATTCAAGGTGCGATGAAGGCGCTGGAAGATTGCCCAAAGGCAGTGATTGCCCTGATCGAAGGCCCATGCGTTGGCGGTGGCTGTGGCTTGGCACTGGCTTGCGACTTGCGCATCGGCGTGGTCGGCAGCCGGTATGGTGTGACACCGGCAAAGCTAGGCCTCGTCTATGGCGCAGGCGATACGCGGCGCTTAATTCAAGCGGTCGGACTTTCCAAAGCCAAGGACATCTTGTTCACCGGTCGGTTGCTCGATAGCGCAGAAGCCTTGTCCTGCGGCCTGATCGACCGACTGGTTGCAGCCGAAGAGCTGGATGAGGTCGCTTCAGACTATGCAGCCAAAATCAGCGCGGCGTCGGTCTATTCGATCCGAGCGCAGAAGCAAATTCTGGCCATGTTACGCGGTGGGTGTGACGACGCAGAAGCCAGCCGCGCCCTCTTTGGCGCAAGCTTTGCGGGCGCAGATTTCAAAGAAGGATTTGCAGCTTTTATGGAAAAAAGGCCTGCGCAATTTACTGTACGTTGATTGGTTGTGCTCTATTTCTTGAGCGTGAGGAAAAGTCCTGTTTTGGCTTGGAAGTAAGAGGGATATCGAGTGGGCAGCTTTGCTATTATCGGCGCGGGGATTAGCGGACTTGCCTGCGGCAACGCGCTGGCGGCGGCTGGTCATAAAGTTTCCCTATTCGACAAAGGCCGAGGCCCAGGAGGGCGCATGTCGACCCGCCGCGTCGATACCCCTTTTGGCCAAGCCAGTTTCGACCATGGCGCGCAGTTTTTTACTGAGCGGGACGCGGATTTTCAAAAGGCGATTTCGGCACTGGAGGCACAAGGGGCAGTCGGTCTTTGGCAGGGCGAATTTGTGCGCTTTGACAGCAAAGGCCAGCAGCACACATTAGGCGACGAGCCCCGCTATGTCGGCTCACCGGGCATGAATGACGTTGTGCGTGGGCTTGCAGCCGGCCTGAACACCACTTGGGGGATGCGCGTCAGCGGCCTATCGGGTCGGAAAGGCGCTTGGCAGGTTCATGGTGAATCCGGCGAGACCCTGGGGCCTTTTGACCAGATTGTCTGCGCGGTCCCCGCTGAACAGGTGAGTGACTTATTGGCACCGCATACGCCAGCGATTGCGGTAAAGGCCAAAGCCGTGCGCTCGCTGCCGTGTTGGGCAGGCCTTTTTGCGTTTGAAAAACCTCTAAAAATTGACTGGGACATGGCGCGCTTTGACGCTCACCCTGTGTTGGATGTGATATCGGCAAGTGTAAACCAGCCCGGCCGCACCGGCCCTGCGTCCTATGTCGTTCATGGTCACGCCGATTGGTCCATTGCGCATTTGGAAGAGGCCGCAGACCAAATAGCGGCATTGCTTCTTCAAGAACTGGCAAAAATAGCAGGCCCCCTGCCAACCCCTCTTGTCCAATCGGCCCATCGCTGGCGGTATGCCCGGGTCGAGACCAGCCATGGACCTGGTTATCTTTATGATAGAGATCAAGGCATTGGTGCGTGCGGGGACTGGCTGGCTGGTCCACGCGTTGAATCGGCGTGGGTTTCTGGCCACCATTTGGGCCAGGCTCTTTTAGGTTAGCTGACAAGTCGGAAAGGCCGCGCTACAGTCGACCACGTGCGCGCTCACCACCACTAACCGTAAAAAGGAATCCCATATGTTCTTGTCTTTAGCCACCTGGCCCGAAATCGATCAGCGGCTGAAAGCAGGCAAGCGCGGGATCATCATTCCCATTGGCAGCCATGAACAGCATGGCCCAACCGGCCTTGTTGGCACCGATGCTTTATGCCCAGATATCATCGCGCGCGAAGCTGAGAAGCAAGGTGACCTTTTGATTGCCCCGCCTTTCTCGATTGGTATGGCCCAGCACCATATGGGCTTTCCGGGCTCTATGACGCTGCGACCTTCCACGATGATTGCCACCATCGTCGACTGGACGGCCAGCCTAACGCGCGCTGGTTTTGACCGCCTCTATTGGGTCAATGGCCATGGTGGCAATGTCGCGACCATCCAAGCTGCTTTTGCGGAGACCTACGCGCCTTATTCCCTACGCGGAGAAGCTGCCCCCTTTGCCCATTTGCTGAAGAACTGGTGGGAATTGCCCGGTATCGAGCGGCTATGTCTCGATATGTATCCCGTCGGCCATGGCTCGCACGGTACGGCTTCTGAAGTAGCGGTTACCTATTGGGCCTATCCCGAACGGGCAGATCTGGCGAAACTGGTGCTGGAGCCGAAGATCGCGCCCAATGGCCCGATCCGCGATGCAGCAGATTATCGCCGCCGCTTTGCCGATGGCCGCATTGGCTCTGACCCGACCCAGTCCACGCCAGAGCAAGGCGGCAAGATTGTTGCCGCTGCCGCCAAAGCCTTGATTACAGACGCCACCAACTTCTTTGCTGAGACTGCCTGATGGCCCAAAACAACCATGACTTCGACGTCCTCATCTCTGGCGGCGGCCTTGTTGGCCTAACCCTGGCCTTGGCACTCGACCAAGGTGGGCTGAAGGCCGCCGTTATCGACCGCCTGCCCGCAGCCGACCTGTTGGAAGAAAGCTTCGATGGGCGCGCTACGGCCATGGGGTTTGCAACCTACCGGATGATGCAAAGCTTGGGCGTTGCCCGTCACATTGGCGAAGTGCAGCCGATTGACCAGATTTTGGTGTCAGACGGGCGGATTGGTAGCCCATCACGCCGAGGCGGCCCCTCGTCTCTCACGCTCCACTTCGACCATCGCGAGACGGGGACCGGCGATGAACCTCTCGGCTGGATGATTGAGAACCGCCGTATCCGCTTGGCACTCGACAAGGAAGTCGCCACCCGTTCTGGCATCACGCGCTTTGCACCCGACGAGATTGAGGATCTGCAAATTGGCACGGGCCAAGTCTCTGCGCGCCTAAAGTCTGGCAAAGTTCTAACTGCTCCGGTCATTGTCGGCGCAGATGGTCGCGGTTCTTTTGTGCGCAAAAGGGCTGGCATTCGTACTTATGGCTGTTCGTATGATCAAACCGGGATCGTGACCACCGTTGCGATGGAAAACGCCCATCAAGGGGTGGCGCACGAGTATTTCTTGCCAACCGGCCCATTCGCCATTCTGCCGCTGATGCATAATCGCGCCAATATCGTCTGGTCTGAAAAGACCAGCCGCGCAAAGGCGCTCATGGCCATGAGCCGTCCCGATTTAGAACAGGAATTGGCGCGCCGCTTTGGCGACTTCTTGGGTGCCGTAAAGCTCGACGCGCCGGTTTGGTCCTATCCCTTGTCGATGGAGCTGGCGGCGACTTGGGCAAAGCCGCGCATGGTGCTGGCCGGCGATGCAGCACATGGCATTCACCCCATTGCGGGCCAAGGTCTGAACCTCGGCCTCAAAGACGTGGCGGCCCTAGCCGAAGTTCTGGTGGAAGCGCGCGGGCTGGGTCAAGATTTGGGCGATCTGGCCGTGCTGGAGCGCTATGCGCAATGGCGGCGGACCGACACGATGACCTTAGCCATTTCATGCGATACTTTCGTCAGACTCTTCTCCAATGACATCGCACCGGTTCGGGCCCTGCGTACCCTTGGCCTTGGCCTCGTCGATGCGATTGGCCCGGCACGGCGCTTTTTTGCCAGCCATGCAGGCGGGGCCGTGGGTGACTTGCCCAAGCTCCTACGTGGCGAAAGACTTGGGGCACCTGCGTGACCGATTATGCGACGCCAAACCTGCCTGCCAAAGATATGGCGGCAACATCTGCCTTCTATCAAAAGCTTGGCTTTAGCGAGGACTATGTTTCGCCGGGCTGGATGATCATGTCGCGCGGCGGCCTACAGCTCGAATTCTTTCCCTATCCAGACTTGGACCCCACAACATCGTCGTTTGGGAGCTGCTTGCGCGTCGATGATTTGCAAGGGCTCTATCAAGCCTGCGTCACCTCTGGGATTCCCCAAGCCCACCTCGGAATGCCCCGTGTTCATCCGCCACAAAAGGAAGCGTCTGGCTTAACGATCGCCTATTTGATCGACCCAAACGGCTCTTTGATCCGCATTATCCAGAACGACTAGAGCCGCTCGAGCACCGCTTGAGCAAACAGTTTCGCGCCATGCTTGCCGTCTTGACGGTCGAGCGTCAGATAGAGCCAAGGCTCAATCAGCTCTAACTCCATCAACAGCCAATTGCCATCTGCGCCGCGCACCAGATCGACGCGGGCATAAGTCAAAGGCGTGCCATCGGCCTTTGCCAACACCGCTTCTGCAGCTTCCAGCGCGCCCTCAGGTGCATCAATACCTGCTTCGACCGCGCCATGTTGGCCTTGGGTGCGATAATCACCCGCCTTGGGTCGCTTGATGAGGGCATGGGAGAACCGTCCCCCGAAATAGAGGAGAGATAGCTCTCCTTCTTCGGTCACGGCGGGCAGGAAGGGTTGGATAAGCGCTGCGGCGGGCGGCAATACGTCCGCACTGGGTATAGGCTCACCGCGCCTCAAGCGCGCCTGTCGCCAAGCACCCGCACCGATGCGCGGTTTGATGATGATCTCATCGGCGTTCAGCGTGTCAAAGCTCGCCAGAATCATCTCGGGGCTGCAGGCCTCAACAGCTAAAGTCGGCGGCACCGGGGCACCGCGACGCGCCAGCTCTGCCAAATAGCCCTTGTCCATATTGGCGCGGATGACATCGCCGTCATTGAACAAAGAAGTGCCTGCGGCTTCGATTTCATCTAGGCGTTTCAGGAAAGTCTCAGTCGCTTGGGGATAGTTCCAAGCCAAAAGTGGCAGAACGGCTGAAAAACGCGACCAATCCGTGCCGTCGTCCTGCCAGAAAACCGGCTCTATCGTGACACCCGACGGCGCAAATGCCTCGCGCAACAAGACGAGCTGATTGTGCGCATAATCCGGCTCGGCCCGATCAGGACGGCTGGGGTAATAATCGTGGGTGACAAGGAGTGCGATTGGTTTCATGTCCAAGCCGCTAGCCGCATCACGCGCAAACGTCTAGAGCAAGCCCGCACTAATTTTCCTGAGGCAAGGAGCCAATAAAGATGACGACCCAGTTTGATGTTTGCGGTGTTGGTAATGCGATTGTTGATGTGATTGCACCCGCATCGGATGAGTTCCTAGCTGAACATCAAATTGCCAAGGGCGCCATGACGCTGATTTTTGATGAGCCAGCTGTTGAGCGCCTCTATGCTTCGATGGCAGCGGGTCAAGAAAGCTCTGGCGGGTCTGCAGCCAACACGCTGGCAGGCATCGCCTCTTTAGGTGGCAACGGGGCCTATATTGGCAAGGTTGCCGATGACACCTTGGGCCATGTGTTCCGTCACGATATGAATGCAGGCGGCGTTGCCTATGATACGCCACCCCATGCCAATGGCCCGTCAACAGCGCGCTGTTTGATCAATGTGACGCCAGATGGCCAACGTTCCATGAGCACCTTCTTGGGCTGCTCGCCCCTTTTGACACCAGAAGACTTGGACCCCGCCAAACTGGCTTCAGCGCAAATCGTCTTCTTGGAAGGCTATTTGTTTGACGCCGAGGAGGCCAAGGCCGCATTTGTGAAGGCGTCTGAGATTGCCCACACCGCAGGCAATAAAGTAGCCCTGACCTTGTCGGACTTGTTCTGCGTAGACCGTCACAAGGCCGCGTTCCGCCATTTGGTTGCCAACCATATCGATATTCTGTTCGCCAATGAGGCCGAGATCATCGCCCTTTACGATGCGGCAGACTTTGATACGGCTTTGGCTGCCGCCCGCAAGGATTGCGATCTTGTGGCGCTGACACGCTCTGAAAAAGGGTCCGTCCTGGCGCGGGGTGACGAAGTTGTGACCGTTGCAGCTGATCCTGTCGCCCAAGTCGTCGACACCACTGGGGCGGGCGACCTTTATGCGGCAGGCGTGCTTTATGGCTTAGCGAGCGGTCGCGAACTCGAAGCATGTGGTAAACTGGGCTCGCTCGCGGCTGGCGAAGTGATCTCCCATTATGGCGCGCGCCCGCTGGTGAGCCTTGCAGACTTGGCGGCTGCACGCGGCCTCTAATCGGGCGGGATTGGCGCAAAACTTGCTTAAATCAAACCATGATCAAGCACGCGGCCTACCTTGGAACACTGATAGCATTGGGCTTTGCCTCAACTGGGCAAGCCCAAAGCGTATCTACCTATCGATCTGACGGCGTCACCGCGCCTCAAGTGAAGGCAGAGGTGCGCCGGGAAAAGCCTCGAAAAGTCCGTGTTACGCGTTCCAGTGATGCCTTGCCCCCTGTTGGCAGTTTTGTTGATACCATTGAACCCGTTGGCGGGGGCGTACGTCTTGCGCCCGCTTCAACAGAAAGCCAGTCAGTGCCGATGACCATCCTTTTTGATGTTCAGCCATCGTCACGTCCGAAGCGTGCACCGCGTCAGTCCCGGCCAGAGCGCAAGCGCCGCAACTAACGCTCGCAGCGGGCTGCCCTTTCCCTGCGCCTGCTGGACGGCTAGAAAGCCCAACCTGCGAAGGGATAAACGCCAGTATGTTGAAACTTGACGGGCTCACAAAAACCTATGCAGGCCAGAGGGGTGTGAGCTCTGTCAGCTTTGAGGTTGCGCCCGGCGAAGTGGTCGGGTTTGTCGGTCCCAATGGTGCAGGCAAGACGACGACCTTACGAATGATCGCAGGCACGTTGGAGCCTGATCAGGGCACAGTTCAGGTGCTTGGCCAAGATGTATGGTCAAACCGACAGGGGGCCCAAGCCCTGATGGGCTATTTGCCAGAACATGCGCCTTTGTATGACGATATGACCCCGCGCACTTATCTGGACTTTCTCTTGTCCGCGCGAGGGGCGACGCGCAAACAGCGTCCAGAGTTAATGTCTCAAGCGGCTATGAGGACGCAGATTGAAGATGTACTGGATCGCCGGATTGAGGGGCTGTCGAAAGGCTATCGGCGGCGCGTCGCCCTTGCAGGTGCGCTCGCCCATAATCCCCCGGTCCTGATCTTGGATGAGCCGAGCGATGGCCTCGACCCCAACCAAAAGCGGGTGACGCGGGCCCTGATCCGCGAGCTCTCGCCTGGACGGATCATTTTGATCTCCACCCATCAGTTAGACGAAGTCGTCCATGTGTGCAGCCGATTGATCCTGATTGCCGATGGTCAGGTACGCGCGGATCAAAGCCCTGCGGACTTTGCCGCCCAAGACCAAAACGGGCAAATCGACGAGGTCTTCTTTCGCCTCACCGTGCGGCCCGACGAGGCGGCTACATGATGGCGTTTTGGAACAGCTTTCTGGCCGTGTATCAGCGGGAGCTGCGCCAAGACGGCAGCAATCCCTTGGCTTATGTCTTTGTGGCAAGTTTTGTCTCAGCCTCCATATTATTGGCGTTTCAGGTCGGTGGACTGTTCGAGGCGGGCCGCGCCGAACTGGTGGCCTTCTTCCAATTCCATCCTTGGCTGTTTGTTGTCTTGATGCCGGCTCTTAGCATGCGGGCGTGGAGTGATGAGGCACGGACCGGGACGCTGGAAACCCTACTGGCGCTGCCGGTGCCGACTGCTGCGCTGGTGCTGGCAAAATTCATGGCGGCTTGGACCTTGGCGTGCCTGATGTTGGGATTGACGACACCGCTGTGGCTCGGAATTAGTTTGCTTGGCCCGGTCGATCAGGGCGCGACTTTGACCGCCTATCTGGGCTCGTGTTTATTGGCAGGAGCCTATCTGGCAATTGGTATGGCAGCTTCTGCGGCCAGTCGTAGTCAGGTTTTAAGCTTCGTGATTGCCCTAGGCGCAAGCTTTCTGGCCACGGCGGCAGGCCTGCCCTTGGTGAGCAGCACTTTTGCCGCGTTTTTGCCTTTGCCATTGACCGAAACGCTCGCATCCTTGTCCATGTTAGACGCGTTTTCAGGCTTTGAGCGTGGCGTCATTGAAGCGCGCGCAATAGCCTATTTTCTGGCTGTTATGGCTTTGGGTCTCTGCTTGACCGGGCTTTGGGTTGATAACAAACGCGGGGGACCGCGATGAAGCGCCCTCTGTTCACCCGCCTTGCGGCAGCACTCCTGTTTGTGTTGTTCGTCTGCAGCCAGTTAATCAGTCAAAACTGGCTAACTCAGCTGCGGCTCGATACGACGCAAGACCAGCTCTACACGCTCTCCGGCGACACAAAAGCCGTGTTGCGCGACATGAAACAGCCAATCGAAGCACGGCTCTATCTCTCGCGCGAAGCCTTAACGGAAGACCCTGTGATGCGTGGCTTTAGCCAGCGCGTGGCGGATCTGCTTTCTATCTATGCAGGGGAAGCCAACGGTCTGATCAAATTGACCCAAGTCGATCCTGCTCCCTTTTCCGCCCAAGAGGATGAAGCTTTGAAGTCGGGCCTGACGCCCATCCCGGGCCCGCGTCCAGACGATGCCGCAGCTTATCTTGGTCTGGTGTTAAAGAGCCCCTATGGCCGACAGGTGGTACTACCTTTGTTGAATCCATCGGACGAAGCTAGCCTCGAATATAGCCTGACCCGTGCGGTGACAAAGCTACAGCTGGCAGAGCCCATTCGCGTCGCGATGATCACGAGCCTGCCTTGGTTCATCACGACGGACCCAGAGCGCGGCGGTTTACGGCCGATAGCCGACCTTGCCACCCTATTGATGCAGGAGACCGAATTCTCCCTCTTAAGCCCAGGTTTTCAGGCCATTCCCACCGCTACCGATGTCGTGATTGTGGCCCAGCCAGAACCGCTTAGCGACGCACAACAATTTGTGCTCGACCAATATGTCCTAAAAGGTGGCAAGCTATTGTTGTTGCTAGACCCTGCCTCAACGATTGCCCGCGATGGCGGGGGCGGGCCACAGGAAGGCACGCAAGCTTTGGGGCGCTTGCCGCAGACTTGGGGCTTTAGTGTCCAAGGCGATGTGATCGCAGACCGCACATTTGCTCTGCCCGTACAAACCGGTCTTTCAGGGCGCGCGGCCATTGCCCCTCAGCCTCTGATTTTTCAAGTGCCCGTCAGCGGCCTCAATCAGGACCAAGCCGTTACGCGCAGCTTAAGCCAAGGCGTGCATGTGGCAACGCCGGGCGAGGTTGTGTCGCTGGGCCAGACAGGCACCAGCTTTACCCCTCTCCTTACCTCTTCGCCCGACACGATGCGCCTAGAAGCCAAGCGCGCCTTATCGGGTCTAAGCCCACAGGACCTAGAGCTTGATTGGCAAAGCTCGGGCCAGCGCCAAGTGTTGGCTGCCGACGTGCGGGGTTCTTGGGGCACGGCGTTTCCCGGCGGCGATCCCGCTAAGTCGGGTGCAAGCGCAACCGTGAAAAGCGAGAGCGCTGGCCAAATCCTTGTCTTTGGCGACGTCGATTTCCTAGCCGATAGCTTGTACGTTGATGGAAGTGGCGCTGTGGCAGACAATGCGCGCCTCATCCTCAATAGCGTTGACTATCTTGCAGGCCGATCCGCGCTTTTGGACCTGCGCTCTCGCACGCCACGTCCGCGAAATTTGGTCGTGGTTGAAAAGCTGCGGCAGGCGGCCCAGACGCGGGTATTGGAAGAAGAAGAAGCCTTAGAGAGCCGCTTAGAACTTGCCGAAACGCGGTTGAGAGAAATCGAAGCCAAGGAAGCGGCGAAAGACCTTATTGCCTCTGACGTGACGAACCGGGAACTCGCCCAAGTCCGCCAAGAAGTGCGCGACACCCGCACCCGTTTGCGCATCGTGCAACAGGGCGTCCGTGAGGATGTTGCGCGTATCAAGACCCGTCTCATGGTGATCCCGGGCATCGTAATCCCGTTACTGATCTTGCTTGCGGGGCTGTTGATCCAGCTTTTCCGGCGTCGCAGACAGATGCGGCTCGCACCATGACAAGGCCTAACTTGACGCCCGGCGATCTGAAACGGCGCGATGTTCTGATCCGCTTGGCCAGTGCCTGTGCCGGTGGAGTGGGCCTTAGCTATGCGGCACAAACCTTTAAGCGTGGCGGCAGGCCGGGAGAGCAAAAGTCTGGCAAGGTGTTTGCGAACCTTGGCAAAGAAGCGTCCAAAATCGCGCGCATCAGCCTCATCAGCCGAAGCAGCCAGTTTGACTTGGTGAAGGCCGAAGCGGGCTGGGTCTTGCCACAGGCTGACTTCTACCCCGTGGCGGACGATGCCTTAAGCCGCTTCATTAAGGCGCTGACAGACCTTCGCTATGTCCGCACCCTTCCGCCCCCGACCAAGCTCGACACCCAAGCGAGCCAAATTGCGCCGCTTCAAGGCGCAGATGGCGTTTTTATAAGCTTGGAGACCAAGGATAAGGCCCAAATTGCCATTCTGACCCTTGCTCGACGTGGCGACATGACACTGGCCCAGCTTCCCGGCGAAGAGGCACTTTATGAAATCAGCACGGTGGATTGGCCGCCCTTGGACAGCCCAAAAGCTTGGTTGGACTTACCGAGGTTCGATATCTCGCCCGAGCGCATTGCAACGGTAGAACTGATCCGCCCTGACCAAGACCGTCTTGACATCGTACGCAGGCCAGACGGCGGTTTCGCCCCTGTCGGTGGGACGCCCAGCCCAAGGGTCACGGATATCGTCCTGATCCTCGGTCGATTAGAGCCGCAAGCTGTGATGGCGGCAAACAGGCTTAGGGGTGCGCCCGCCTTTAGCCATAGTACAAGCCTCAAATCAGGGCTGATCATTGCCTTGGACGGGTTTGAAAGCGCAGGCCAGTTTTGGGTCAAGGTCCGCACCGATACCAGCAAGGCCGCAAGCCCTGAGGAGGGCGAGCGCTGGGCCACGCAAACCAAAGGATGGGCTTACGCAATCCCACCCAATTTCTGGACCCTGCTCATGACCCCAACCCCCTCGCTCTTGCAGGCAAGTCCTTAGCCGTGCTGCTTCTGATGAAGGCCAAACGCTGGACCTGATGGCGTGTGCGTTCTAACTGAGGACCTATGATTTCTGGCTTCGCAAACCCACAGCGCTTTTTGGGCCTCAGCAACTGGCTGTTGCCGATTATAATTGTGCTGGCGGTGATTGTTTCTGCTGTCGGCGTGATTTGGTCCATGGTCTATGCTCCGGCTGACTATCAGCAAGGCGAGACGGCGCGGATCATGTATATCCATGTGCCCTCGGCTTGGATTGCGGTCGGTGCCTATACGGGCATGGCGATTGGCAGCGTTTCGTTTCTGGTATGGGGCCATGCTTTGGGTGATATTGCCGCCAAAGTAATGGCACCGATTGGGGCCGCCTTTACCGCCCTTTGCTTGGCGACTGGGTCCATCTGGGGCCGCCCGACTTGGGGAACCTGGTGGGAATGGGATGGTCGTTTGACCTCTGTTTTGGTGCTCTTCTTTCTCTATCTGGGCTATATGGCGCTGCGCAGTGCGTTGGATGAAACCAGCAAGGCTTCAAAAGCGGCTGCCATCCTGTGCTTGGTTGGCACCATAAACATTCCCATCATCCGGTTTTCAGTCGAGTGGTGGAACACCTTGCACCAGAAGGCCTCCATTGTTCGCGCAGGCGGACCGAGCCTTGACCCCAGCTTGCTGCATCCCCTTCTTGTGATGGGCGTCGCCTATTTGTTGATCTTCGCCGCCTTGACCTTGGCCGCGATGCGCGCTGAAATCTGGAAACGCTCAGCAGATGCGATCCAGGCGAGGCTACAGGTATGACACCGCAGTTTGCTTCTGTGTCTGAGTTCTTTGCGATGGGCGGCTATGCCGGCTTTGTGTTTGGGGCTTGGGGGTTGAGTTTGGCTGTAATCGCGGGACTTATCGTTCGTGCTATTCTGGCAGGTCAACATCAGAAAGCCCGCCTTGAAGCACTGCGCCACGAAAAGGACGCGAGCACAAACCCATGAGCCCAAACCCATGAACGCAGAGCCTAAAGCCAATCGCCTAATGGCGTTTCTGCCGCTCGCTTTGTTTCTAGCCTTAGCTGGGCTTTTTGTTTGGGCCATGTTTGGCCAAAGGGTTGACCGCCACGCCAGCGCCCTGATCGGCAAGCCCGTACCCCCGATCCTGTTGCCAGATATGGCGGGCAAAACCCTCGACCTCGCGAGCTATAAGGGGCGCGCAGTCATTTTGAACGTGTATGCTTCGTGGTGCGCGCCCTGCCGGGTTGAGCACCCCATGCTTTTTCAATTGGCCAAGGACAAGCGCTTTGTCGTGATCGGCCTAGCCTACCGCGACGATCCCAGCAAAACGCAAGCCTATCTCGAAGAATTGGGCGACCCGTATGCGCAGACCGGTATTGATCGGCAAGGGGCTGCTGGGGTGCAATTGGGCTTAGGTGGCGTGCCGGAAACTTATGTCATCAGCGCCAAGGGCGTTGTCTTGACCCGGCATCAGGGCGAAATCACGCCAAAGATAGCGGGAGAATTGGCGCAATTGGCGGCGCGTAATTCAGCACCCTGAGACAAGCTCAGTTAAGCTGGTTCCCCGTCGAAAATTTGTTAGCCAATCATTAACGCGACGCAGATTAGCCCTGACGTCATGAAAGTCGATCCGCCTCTTTTTCCCCAGTCCTTAGGCCAAACCCCTGCCCCTGCGCGCCCATCAGCGGACGCCACAGAAGCGCGCAAGGCGTTTGCTGCCCTAGTGAGTGCCGCCAATCAACGCTCAAGCCTGCCGCGCGCGCCGTCAGCCGATGCCGCACCAACCCGACCCAATTCTGCCACCAATTCAACACCTTCCGTCAAAGCAGAAGAGCCAGCCACCCCAACTGGCTTGGCGAGACCTGGACGCGTGATCGACATCCGCGTCTAGAGGCCAAATTTGTCTAAAATCCAATTCAAATAAGCCTCAAATCAAGCGCTAACTTAGCTTAATTTCCCCCAATTCTGCGGACGATTTATTGGTAACCAGTAGGTAATATTACCCTCGGTTATACCAACCAAGCGCCTGAATGGCGTTCCACCGCTTGATGAAGGATCATACAATGATTGGCATCAACTCCAGCTTGGGGACCTTACTCGCCTTACAGCTGCAGGTCGCAGCCCGTAGTGACCCGGACCAGAAAAATCTGGACGACATACGTGCTCACGACGCTTCGTCAGACAGGGGTCAATTGGCCGTTGAGCTTGATCTGACGATACCTAGAAATCTGCCAGACAAACTCCCCAAGCCACACCACATCGATTTCCTCTCCCAGATGGAAGCAATCCTTTCCGCCAAATCAGAGCAGGAAACCACAAGTGACCTATCGACCGATGCTGCCCGCCTACAAGCGCTGCAAATACGTCAACAATTGGAGTCACAGCCTCACGGGATCGCCAATCGCGCATCCCAACTCGCGCTAGCGCTTTTCCGCTAGCCTCGGCTGACTTCACACCCTCTTTGTATGCGTGCCTTCGAGAGTTCAACCATGCCGACCCGCGTCGGCGTGCATGGGGGCGGCTGTCCGCACCCATGGGCTGAGCGAAGTTTCCCATAAACAGGGCCATAGCGCCCGTTTCAGCAACGCGTGACTTAAAGTCAAACCAATTGCTAAATGCAAGGAGATCACAATGATCAGTGTAAACACCAATATCGGTGCCATGGCCGCCGTTCAAAACCTCAAACAAACCGGCGTGCAACTTCAACAAACTCAATCCGCCATCTCAACCGGCAAGAAAATTGCCAATGTTCGCGACAATGGCGCGGTTTGGGTCATCGCCAATAAAATGACCACCGATCTGCAAGCCTATAGCCGCGTGCGTGAATCAAATGACCGGGCCAATGCCATCCTTGACACCGCCATAGCCGCTGGCGAAGGGGTGATGGAATTGCTCAATGAAATGAAGGCAAAGGCCTTGGCAGGCACCCAAACCGGTCTGTCAGCGGGCTCACAAGCCGCGCTAGCAGCTGACTTCGCCCAATTGCGCGACCAGATCACAACCATCGTTGCCAATGCTTCCTTTGACGGGACCAATATGGTGAAGGCCACACCCGATAGCGCCATTGCTTTAGGGGATTCCTCTGGCGGCAATGGCATTACAATCCTCGGCGCAGATTTGGGTTTAAACGGCGGCGTGGTCACTGTCACAACAGGTTCAGCCGTTGATTCATCCGGAAATGCCTTGACTGCCCTTGGGCAAGTCAACGCATCGATCACAGCTGTTGGGACGCAATTGGCCACTTGGGGTGCCGGAGCAAAGCGGCTGCAAGTCCAACGTGCCTTTGTCAGCAAGCTGCAAGATGCCCTAAACACCGGGATTGGCTCGCTGGTTGACGCCGATTTGTCGTCCGAGAGCGCCAAATTGCAATCCTTGCAAGTGAAACAGCAATTGGGCATCCAGGCCCTTTCCATTGCTAACTCAGGCACGCAAGCGGCTTTGTCGCTGTTTCGCTAAGGCGCTAGGCAAAGACTGATTGACCCGAGCCAATGGCCCGGATGATTGCTTGAGGCACTCGTCCGGGTCACTTTGTTAGTAGCCTAGGCCACTGTCGTTGCGATGGTGCAGTCGTGTCGGACCGCACCCTACGAGCCGCAATCCGCGAAATATGTCGCCCACGCCAGCCAGACTGCATTTCATTACCCTCGGTAACGTACGATTCATAACCCGGTGGTAACATCGATCCTGTCACAATGACATGGCGACAAAAAGTCGCCCAAAATGCAAAAAGCAAAGGGATCAAAATGATCAGCGTCAATACAAATATCGGGGCTATGGCTGCCATTCAAAACTTGTCTGCTACCAATCGCGACTTGCAGGAAACTCAGAACGCGATTTCGACCGGCAAGAAAGTCGCTTCCGCCAAGGACAATGGCGCAATCTGGACCATTGCCAATAAAATGACCTCCGAAGTCAAGGCCTATGGCCGCGTTCGGGAATCCAATGAGCGCGCTGCAGCAATCCTCGACACGGGCATTGCAGCGGCGGAAAGCATCATGGAGTTGCTTAATGAAATGAAGGGCAAAGCGCTCGCTGCGACCCAGCCGGGCTTATCTGCCCCATCCCAAGCAGCTTTGGCAGGCGACTTTCTGCAATTGCGCAATCAAATCACCAACGTGGTTGCAAACGCCTCATTCGACGGCGCGAACATGGTCAGCGGTGCAACACCGGCCTCTGCCATCTCCCTGGGCGATGCCGCTGGCGGCAATAACATCACCGTAGCTGGCGCGAACTTGTCTCTGGGAGGCACGGTCGTGACGGTGACGGGATTGAATGTCCTAACTTCGGACATAACCGCCGGTGCCGCACTGACCGCGGTCAACGCCTCAATCACCAACCTTGGCACGCAAATGGCAACTTGGGGCGCTGGCGCGAAGCGGCTAGAGGTTCACCGCGAGTTTGTTTCTAAGCTTTCAGATGCCCTCAACACCGGGATTGGGGCCATTACTGATGCCGACCTCAGCAAGGAGAGCGCGAAGCTGCAATCCTTGCAAGTCAAACAACAGCTGGGCATTCAGGCACTTTCGATTGCCAATAGTTCCGCCCAGTCCGCGCTTTCACTCTTCCGCTAAGAGAAGAGACTTATTTAAAAACTTGGCCCGGACGATACCGCCCGGGCCATTTTCTTGTTGATTTTTGACTACGCGACCTAGCGAATGCCGGGTACGTGCAAAGCAGCTTCCGCTTCAGCTTTTGCCTTCATGGCACCCCCCGCATGACGCCCCAGTTCAAGGCGCGCAATCGTGCGGTTATGCACTTCATCGGGGCCGTCTGCCAGACGCAGGGTACGCTGATGGGCATAAGCCGACGCCAAGCCAAAGTCTTGGCTGACACCACCGCCGCCATGGGCTTGGATCGCATCATCGATGATTTGTAGAGCCATGTTCGGTGCCTGCACCTTGATCATCGCGATCTCAGCGCGTGCAACCTTATTGCCGACCGTATCCATCATATAAGCAGCCTTTAGGCAGAGCAGACGGGTCATTTCGATGTCGATGCGGGCGCGCGCGATGCGTTGCTCCCAGATCGAGTGCTCGGCGACTGTCTTGCCAAACGCGACGCGCGTGGTGAGGCGCTGACACATCTTTTCCAGCGCCATTTCAGCGACGCCAATGGTGCGCATGCAATGGTGAATCCGGCCTGGGCCCAAGCGGCCTTGGGCGATCTCAAAGCCAGCGCCTTCGCGCAAGATCAAGTTTTCAGCTGGCACGCGCACATTTTCCATCTTCACTTCGAAGTGGCCATGTGGCGCATCGTCATAGCCAAACACATGCAGCGGACGGACCAAGGTCACGCCTTTTGCATCCAAAGGCATCAAGATTTGGCTCTGCTGGGTGTAGGATTTGGCGCTAGGGTCGGTCTTGCCCATCACGATGGCGACTTTGCACCGTGGGTCGCCCACGCCAGAGCTCCACCACTTGGTACCATTGATGACATATTCATCGCCATCGCGCACGATGGAGGTCTGGATGTTGGTCGCGTCGGACGAGGCAACGGCTGGCTCGGTCATCAAGAAGGCCGAACGGATTTGCCCGTTCATCAACGGCCGCAGCCACTTTTCCTTTTGCTCTAACGTGCCATAGCGCATCAGCACTTCCATATTGCCGGTGTCAGGCGCCGAGCAATTGAAAACTTCAGAGGCAAAACCGACGCGGCCCAAAATTTCAGCGATGGCCGAATAGGTGACGTTCGACAGGCCGGGGCCTTCAAATTCAAATGTATCGTCGACATGGGCTGCGCCATGGCTTGGCGGCATAAACATGTTCCAAAGGCCAGCAGCCTTTGCTTTAACTTTGAGGTCTTCGACAACTTGGATGACCTTCCAACGCTCACCCTCAGCATCTTGTTGCTGATAAACCGGAATGGCAGGAATGATATGTTCCTCCATAAAGGCTTCAACGCGGTCGATCCAATGCTTGGTTACGTCTGAATGTTCGAAAATCATGTCGTGCTCCCTGTTTCGTGTTCTTCTACCTTCCAAGCAACCTAGCCCCGTGCTGGCGGGAGGGCAATCGAAAGCATGAGACTTGAAGCGGATAAAACTGCGGCATAAACAGCACGACATGAAACTTGTCCCCGTAACCGCACACCGACACGATGTTTCCTTGGCCCCTTTGACCGAAGCGGACCGAAAAGAAATGCAGGCCGCCGCCGCTGACCCTGCTCTATTCCGCTATTGGCCGCGCGATATGGCCGCCAATAAGTGGGATCAGAACTTTGACTGGATGTTGCAAGAGCAAGCGGCTGGCAGGTGGCTTTTGCACACGGTGCGCGCTGGCAGCGGGCAGCTTCTGGGCCAGACCTGTTATCTCGCAATCCGCCCAGAGCATAAGGGCGTTGAGATTGGCGGGACTTGGTATGTCGCCAGCGCCCACGGCACCCAAGTTAATCCAGCCTGCAAGTTAGCCTTGTTGGACAATGCCTTTGCGTGCGGCGCAGAGCGCGTTGAACTGAAGACCGATGCGCGGAACGCGCGCTCTCGCGCCGCGATATTAAAGCTAGGCGCTTCATTTGAAGGCATTTTCCGGCGACATCTCTTGCTGCCAGATGGCCACTGGCGCGACACAGCTTGGTTCTCCATCCTTCGTGATGAATGGCCAAGGGTCAAAGCAGGTCTCGAAGCCCGACTGGCGCGGTAATCCTTACCCGAGCGCTTGGACGAGGGCTTTCAGACGCTCGACCAAACCCATTTCGTCTTCGGTAAAGTCATTTTCGACCCACCAACGCTCCAGTTCGCGCAGGATATGGCCGATTGCTGGCCCCGGGCGGGCACCGGCTGCCAACACTTGCTCACCCGTCACCGGAAAGCGCGGGGCGACAAAGCCGCTAGACAGCGCAATCATCGCGCGCCACTGGCTGGTGCGACGGGGCTCGGGATCATGCGCCCAAGCTAGCCGGACGCGGTCGAGATAAAGCGGTGTCCCCATCCAATACAGCGCGCGGCGGACTTCGCGCGCGGACAGATAGGACTGGATCCCCGTTTGATCACTGGCCCATGCCAACAGGCGATCCCCCTCCGCACTCGACAATTTAAGGCGGCTGAACAAGCCTGCAACGCGGGTTGGATCGCGAGGTAACAGCGCCATCAAGCGCTGCAGGGCCTCAGGATCTAGGAATAGGCTGTTCTCAATCTCAACCAAATGCCGCAGTGCTTCTAGGCCTTCCGCTTCAGGCAGAATGGCAGCCAAAACCCCAGTTTCAGCCATGGCCGCCAAAACCAAGCGCGGATCAGGAGCCGCGAGGAGGCGCTTGATCTCCATCCAAACCCGTTCAACCGATAGTCTAGCGATGCCGTCACGATGGGCTGCGCACGCCGCCAAAGCCGCAGGGTCCAGCGCGCCCTTGCCGTAGAAAGCGTGAAAGCGGAAGAAGCGCAGAATCCGCAGATAATCTTCCGTAACGCGCGTCTCGGCATCGCCAACAAAGCGGACGCGGCCAGCCTTGGCATCGACAACGCCTGTGCCGACGGGATCAAAAACGTGGCCTTGGGCATCACAATAAAGCGCATTCATGGTCAGGTCGCGCCGCTGGGCATCGGCCAACCAATCGTCTGTAAAGACGACCTCGGCGTAGCGGCCATCGGTGGCAACATCGGTTCGAAGGGTTGTCACTTCCACCGGCTTGCGCGCTGGAATGGCCGTCACCGTCCCATGGGCTAGCCCTGTGGGCACCACTTTGATCCCGGCCGCTTGTAGGGCGGCGATCACGGCATCAGGTGCTAATTGGGTGGCGATATCAATGTCATGCGCTAGCTTCCCCAAAACAGCATCCCGCACGCACCCGCCAACCAAGCGGGCACAGTCAGCCTTAACGGCATTGAGGGCAGTGAGAACAGCTTGGGCATCAAAGTTGCGCACCAAAGCATGGGAAGCGAGGCTGATTTCCGTCATGCTGCGCAGATAGGGCTGAATGTGGCACCTGTCATCCCAAAGACTGCATGGCGCGGGTCACGCGTCACTCAAAGCCACCGGTTTGCTGCCACAATTCAATCTTGGTGCCATCGGGATCGACCAGCCAAGCAAACTTGCCATAAGGCTCTTCCTGCACATCGCCCTGCATCTCGCCACCAGCCGCCAAAATCCTAACAATCAACGCATCAAGGTCATCAACCCGAAAGTTCAGCATAACTTCCCGGGTCGATGGCGCAAAGTAGGTGGTGTCCGCCGCAAACGGGCTCCAGACTTGATCGCCATCCTGACCAGTCAATGAAAAGGTGACGCCATAATCATCAAGCGCCAAACCTAACACATCGCGATACCAAGCCTTGAGACGATCCGGGTCAGGGCTTTTGATGAAAACCCCGCCCAAACCCAAAATGCGTCCGCGATCTGTCACATTGTGCCCCTATTCAAACAGAGCTTTAAGCTCCCGCTTGAGGATTTTGCCATTCGCATTGCGCAGCAAAGGCTCGTACATAATGCGCACATGAGCTGGCACTTTAAAGCTGGCAAGCGATGCACCGACCCAGCGCTTTAACTCTTCCGCTGTCAGGGTCGAGCCCGGTGGCACCGTCACTACCGCACCCACTTCTTCGCCCAAAACCTTGTGCGGCACGCCGATGATCGCGGCATCGGAGATATCGGGATGCTTGTAGAGGATATCCTCGATCTCAGAACAATAGACGTTCTCGCCACCGCGAATGATCATATCCTTGGCGCGGTCAACGATGAAGATGAAGCCTTCCTCATCCATTTTGACCAGATCGCCAGACTTAAACCAGCCACCGCCAAAAGCGGCCTCGGTCGCTTCAGGCTTATTCCAATAGCCGACGATGACGTTGGGGCCGCGGATCCAAAGCTCACCGACTTCGCCAAGGGCCACATCTTGGCCGTTGCCATCGACAATCCGTACATCATTGACCGGATGAGCGGGACCGCAAGACAGTGGCCGCAATTCATAATCTTCTGAGCCAATATTGGTGACAGCGGCGGAAGTCTCGGTCAGGCCATAGCCTTGACCGGGAGACACTTTCGGGAAGGTCTCGACAATCTTGCGAACCAATTCCGCCGAAGATGGCGCACCACCATAAGAAACGCTCTCCACCGTCGAGGTATCAAACTCTTTCAACTGCGGATGCTCAATCACTTGCCAGGCAATGGCAGGCACCCCGCCAAAGCTGTTGATCTTTTCCGCCTCGATCAACTCAATGCCTTTGAGCGCGTCCCAACGGTGCATCATCACAATCTTTACGCCTTGCGCCACCGAAGGCACCAAAACGGCGTGACAGCCCGTGACGTGGAAGAAGGGAATGGCCAGCAATGCCGCCTTTTTGGGCAGGGTTGGATCTGGCTCAGGCGGGGTCTCACCCCGACGCAGGAATTGGCGGGCCGTATTGACCATCATATTCATCAGATTGGTGATGACATTGCGGTGCGTACCAAAAGCACCTTTAGGCGCGCCGGTTGTGCCGGAGGTATAAAACAGGGTGCAGAGGTCTTCTGGATCAAGCTCGACATTCGGCACCGCTGTCTCAGGCAGGTCTGCCCAAGAGACGGACTCGCCGATCAAATCCTCCAGCGCGATCGCGCCAGCTGGCTTATCATCACCACCACGCGCAACGATCAGCGCCTTTAGGTTCGGGATATTGGGAAGCTTTTCCGCGATACGGTCGGCGCGCTCCACATCCACAATGGCGAGGACAGAACCGGAATCGCGTAGGCCATATTCGAGCTCGTCAGCCGTCCACCAGGCATTGAGTGGGCAAATCATTGCGCCAATGATAACGCTTGCCCAGAAAACCACAGGCCATTCGGGCAGATTGCGCATCACAAGGGCAACCCGGTCGCCCTTCTGAACGCCGTAGGTGTCTTTCAGAATATGGGCGAGCTTCGCAGCCGCATTGGCGTGGGCGCGATAGGTAATACGCTCATGGCCATAAACCAAAAACTCAAGCTCACCATGCGAGCGGCCAATATCGAAGATGTCGCGCAAATTCTGTGGGCCGACTTTATAAACGCGAAGCTCCTGACCTCGAATGGTCTTGGTTTCGATCTCGAGTGGGCCACCTGGACCCGTTAGAATGGCATGTGTCTGAGCAACTGACATGGCTGGAAATGGCATTGGTGTTTCCTCTCCCTGAAGGGATTATGTGCCGCCTCTTTGGGCGTTTGTTGCAGGTATTCAACGAGAGAAGCTGCAAAGCAAGGAAAAATCATGCGACTTCTGGGATGATTGCAGCCAAAGAATCCAAGACCCGCTATACCCGCTGCAGACTAGGCCAAAAGCCGATGACAAATAGTCCAATCGTCCCCACATAGAGCTAAAGACAGCGCCGTTCGCTTCGGCCCGCACAGGAGCAGGATATGCTACATAAACGCCCTAGAAATCGCCTATTCGCGCTTACGCTGGCACTCAGCCTCCCACTTTTCGCCGCCGCCTGCGGGGCAAAGGACGATAAGGTCGGAGGGTTTACCAACGACTTGACGGGCAATGAGATTAAAGTGACCGCCTTGCGCGATCCACAATTGCCGCAAGTCACCTGCTATTTCGGATCCTTCGACCGCAGCCTTATCGACCGTTTGGGCAATGGCAATTGGTTTGAGAACCCTTCCAACACCGCCATTGATTGCCACCAGACAAGCCCAATCGATGCGACCACCTTGGCGACCCTACCGAAGAATGCCGAAGTCTTCTCCAAAGGCTCTAGCTTGTTTTTTAAGAGCATTGCGCTGCGCCGGATCGTCGACGTGCCAAACCAATCCATCGTCTATGTCTCGTACAGTCGTGAATTGGTGGCGGCTTCTGCCAAACTGGGGATGAGCGTTGTT
>CAMDDL010000018.1 GCA_945891505.1 Maricaulis salignorans
CCCCGCCCTCGCAAGCGCGGCACACCAGAGTTTGCCGCTTTGGAAGGCCAAATCCTCGATAAGCTATTTGGCGATGATCCGCGCGCGCGGGAAGCGCACTAGCCCCCCACGATTTCGCTCATCTCAATCGCACGACCGGTCGCGGCAGAAAGTTCTGCTGCTGCACCCATCCGCACGGCTTGCAAGCCGTCTTGGGCCGTCACTTGCACCGGTGCGCCATTCAAGATCGCGTCGATCCAAGCCCGCTGCTGATAGAAAGTCGCGCCAAAGTGCGAGCCAGCTGCCAAAGCGACGGGATCGACATGGATGGTTTCCCGGGTGACTTGCTTGGGCTGACGGAAACCAACGCGTGGGCTCATCACCATTTCACCGGGCGGGATTAGCACATCAAGGCGGGCCTTATCACCGGTTGCCGAAATTTCTTCCTGATGCTCGGCCCCTTCGGCGAACATGCACAGATCGAGCATAGCGCGCGTGCCATTGGCGAAATCGACGACGGTGAAGCTGTTGTCGATAATGTCGGGCTTGCGACCCTCATAGCGCTCGTCTTGGTGGTTGATGTCCATATTGCCCGAGCAATAGACGCGTGTCGGCTCAGACTGGATGATATGGCGCATCAGATCGAAGAAGTGGCAGCACTTCTCCACCATCGTCCCGCCCGTATTGGCCGAGAAGCGGTTCCAATCATCGACCTTTTTTAAGAAGGGGAAGCGATGCTCTCGGATCGATACCATCATCAATCGGCCGACATCGCCGCGATGCACGCGGGTTACAAACTCTGTCGCGGGCGGCATGAAGCGATATTCCATGCCCACCCAGAACACGCCCTTATAAGCATCAGCTTGGTCCCGGATGCGGGCGGCGTCTTCTGCCGTCGTGCACAATGGCTTTTCGCACAGCACATGCACGCCACTTTGAAACACGGGTTGCAGCACATCGTGGTGGGTAAAATTGGGCGACGCGATCACCACCGCATCGACGAGGCCAGAAGCCAAAAGCTCATCCCCCGTCTGGAAGGCCGCCACGTTAGCACCCGCGGGGCCCAACATGCCCTTGCCAAAAGCGAGCATGTTTTCGGTAGGGTCAGCCAAAGCAGTGATCTCAACTTCGGGCATCAGCTTCAGATTATTGATGTGCTCATAGCCCATCATGCCTGTGCCAATAACACCCACCCGTATTTTGCCGCTCATGACCTCTCCCCGAAGCTGCTTTGACTCGCTATAAGGCATCATAAGCATAATGGCGGGCGATACACGCCCTCTTGGCAGTATGAGGAAAGAATCATGGCCCGTAATCTCGTTGAAGTCAGTTGGTTTTCAGCCCTGTGCGATGACGATTACGAGTTTCTGGGCCAGTCAGAGCCGGCCCTACAGTCCAGTTGGGAGCATTGCCGCAACATCGCCCTGACCGCCGAGAAGAACGGCTTTGACAATATATTGCTGCCATCGGGTTATCAGATGGGCATTGATAACACCGTCTTTGCGGCTGGCATTGCGGGTCTGACCAGCAGAATGCGCCTATTGCTCGCCATTCGGGTCGGCGAAATGTGGCCGCCGCAGATTGTGCGGCAATTGGCCACGCTGGACCGGATGATGCAGGGCAGGCTGGCCATAAACTTCATTTCTTCCGAAATGCCAGGCGAAACCATGGGTTCTGCCCCCCGTTATGCACGCACCTTAGAAGCCATGGAGATCCTGCGTGCATGGATGAATGGCGAGACGGTTAAGCACGCCGGAGAATTCTTCCAGTTTGACTTGGCCCCACCCCGCATCACCACGCAATCGGGTAAGTCGCCTTATTTTTACTTTGGTGGCCTGTCTGAAGATGCACGCGAAGTCGCAGCCAAAGCCGCCGACGTCTATTTGATGTGGCCTGACACCGTGGCCAATTCCAAGGCCGTCTTGAACGATATGAATGCCAGGGCTGCCAAATATGGCCGCACCCTCAAGCACGGTTTCCGCGTCCATGTCGTGGTGCGGGAAACCGAAGCCGAAGCGCGCGAAGCGGCCAATCGTCTTCTAAGCAAATTAGACGCGGCCACGGGTGACGCGATCCGCGCTAAGTCCTTGGATGCGACTTCGGTGGGCGTGCGCCGCCAAGCCGAGCTGCGCGAAGCTGCCAGTGCCACAGATGGCTATGTGGAAGATAATTTGTGGACCGGCATTGGCCGCGCCCGCTCGGGCTGTGGTGCCGCCATTGTCGGCGACCCCGATCAAGTGCTGGCCAAAATCAACGCCTATCGCGACATCGGCTTCGACGCCTTCATCCTGTCAGGCTATCCCCATGCAAGCGAGTGCGACCTGTTTGGCCGCTATGTCCTGCCAAAGCTCGATCACGGTCTTCTGACGATCTAGTCCCTAGAGCGAAATGGTCGCGCGGAGCTGATCGGCCAGCGCGGCCGATCCGCCGACAAAGACTGTGTGGACGCCGGGCTCCAGCTTCCATGTATGGGTCGCTGGGTCACGGTAGCGCAGATCATCTGCATTCACGTCAAAGCGGATCACTTTGGTCTGGCCGGGCTCTAAAGCTACGCGGGCAAAAGCCTTCAAGACCTTGGCGGGGCGCTCCACGACACAGCCCGGGAAGCCGACATAGAGTTGCGCAATTTCTTCCCCGGCCCGGTCGCCCAGATTAATTATGCTGACTTGAGCTTGAAAGCCCAGCTTTGTCCGGCGCAGACTTAAGGCGCGATAGCCGTAACAGCTATAAGATAGGCCATGGCCAAAGCCAAAGCGCGGCTCAATCTGCTCGCGCTCAAACTTGGTATAGCCATGCCAATAATCGTAAGTGATTGCATTGGCGTCCTTGTCAAAGAAGGGATAATGCGCGGGGTCCTTGGCCACCGTAAATGGCAATTTGCCCGAGGGGGCCACTTCGCCCAACACAAGTTGCGCCAAGGCGGTGCCGCCCTCCATGCCGGAATAGAAGCTTTGTAGGATCGCGCTTGCTTGGCCCTGCCAGCTCTCTACCAGCACGGCAGAGCCCGCCACGAGCACTACCAGCACGGGTCGGCCCGTAGCACAGGCGGCTTCAATCAAGGCGATCTGATCGGCGGGTAGCGACAAATTGGTGCGATCACCACCTCGGGCCTCTTCCGCGCTTGGCTCATTGGCCGCCGCTGGCTTGGGCGCAGGCAAAACATCACTCGCCACGCCCAAGGTCATATCTTCGGGGATATACTCCCCCTCTTGCCTGGCGGTATAGCCAGCCACCACAATGATGGCATCGGCGTCGGCCGCGTTCGCCACGGCGGCCACAATATCGGTTTCGTCACCCGTTACAATCTCAGTGGCCTCACCGAGAGCCAATTGAAGGCCCTGTAGCGCGGTGACCACATAAGGCGGACGAACCCGGCTGGAGCCAAAGTCACCCGTATTTTCCTTATTCGCCAAAAGCCCAAGCACCGCGAGCTTTTTGAGCCGCGTCCGGTCCAGCGGCAGCATCTGCTCATTCTTTAGTAAGACTGCCGACTTGAGCGCGGCTTCCAACGCCAAAGCGATATGCGCAGGCTGGGCAACCATCTCGAGGCTATAGGCTGGCAGCGGATCTTCGGCGCAGGCAAAGCGGTATTGCGTGGACAGAATGCGGCGGCAGGCCTGATCAATCACCTGCGGCTCAACCTGGCCTGCCTCAACAGCGGCGAGCAAATGCTTGCCAAACACCAAGGGCTCTGGGTTTTCAATGTCGAGGCCAGCGGGTGCCGCATAGACATTGCGCAAACCCATCACCCAATCAGAATGCACAAAGCCTTCAAAGCCCCACTCGACGCGCAAAATGTCGGTCAAAAGCGCTTTGCTCTGCCCACAGTACGTGCCGTTCATCTGGTTATAGGCACTCATGACGGTGGCGCAGCCCGCATCCAAAATGGTTTTGAAATGCGGCAGATAGACTTCGTGCAAGGCGCGCTCCTCAATCTGTACATCCACCTTGAAGCGCGCATTCTCCATGGAATTGAGCGCATAATGCTTTACGGTGGCAATCACATTGTGCGTTTGAAGACCAATGGCTAAAGCGGCACCCATTTCGCCCAGATGGCAGGGGTCTTCGCCATAGGTTTCCTGCGCCCGGCCCCAAGCCGGATGACGTAAGAGATTGACGCATACGGCACCCGACAAGGTGCAGTCTTGGGCACGAATTTCAATCGACATGGCTTCACCAATGCGTCGCTCGAGATCGACATCAAAGGTCGCGCCGCGCGCCATGGTACAGGGGAAGCAGGTGGAATTGCCGCGCGCAACCCCGCGTGGGCCATCTGTAAAATAAAGAGGCGGCACATTTAGGCGCGCCACGCCACTGCCCGCTGGATAGGGGTTTGCGCCCCAATGCCGCCCGCTCTCAGCAAAGAGCTTAAAGAAGCCCTTGCCCGACATCATTTGCACCTTCTCCGCCAGCGTAGCCTCGGCCAGAATCTGATCCACCCGCTCTGCCACTTGATCAGGGCTAAGGTCTTTGGTCGGAGAGAGGTCGGTCATGGTTTGCCTTTCACGGATATCAGCGAGGGTTTGCCTGCAGAACGGCTGCAAGATTACCAGCCCATTGGTCAAGATCAGCCTTGGCCTGATCCAAAGTCCAGCCCTTCACCAAAAGAATCGCAACGCGAATGTTGCGCTCAGCTTGGTCTAAAGCAACAGCGGCTTGCGCGTCTTGGCAACCCGTCAATTCCACAATCATGGCTTTGGCGCGGGCGAAAAGCTTGCGATTTGATATCTGCATCGCGACCATCCGGCCTTCATAAACGAGGCCTTGACGGATCATGATGGCGGTGGAGAGCACATTGAGCGCGATCTTCTGCGCGGTCCCGGCTTTCATGCGGGTGGAGCCAGCGATCACCTCGGCTCCAGTTTCGATCAAAATCCCAATCTCTGCGGCTTGGCACAGAGGGGCTGGCAATTTGTTGGCGAGGCCGATTGTCAAAGCGCCTGTGGCACGCGCCGCCTCAATCACGCCAATCGTATAGGGCGTAGAGCCACTGGCGGCCAAACCAATCACCACATCGCTAACTGTTAGATGCAGGCCTTGGGCTTCTTCCATCCCCTTGGCATGGTCGTCTTCGGCCCCTTCGACCGCCTGCATCAGCGCCGTTTGCCCACCGGCCATCAAGAAAACCAAACGCTGCCTTGGCCAGCCATAGGTGGGGCCAAGCTCGACCCCATCCTGAACGCCGATCCGGCCAGAGGTACCCGCACCAGCATAAATCAGGCGGCCGTGCCGTCCGAGGCGCGCTGCTGCTTCATCGGCGGCGCGGGCGAGGCTAACGGAGACTTTTGCCACCGCTTCTGCCGCTTGGCTTTGATTGGCGATCATCTCCGCCACGGCGTCACCCGTTGGCCAGTCCGCAATATGGAGATAGGCTTTGAGCGCTGCTTCGGTCATGGCTTCAATTGGCCCCTTAACTTAGAACGTAGCTGGCCTGCGAAGTTCTGCGCGCCCCTTAGACTCGTCACAGCCTTAAAGAAGTTGAACACATTAGCCAATCACCCAATCGCGCAAGATCAAAACGTTTCAGACCTTGCTGACATTGACTTGAACCCCCAAGTGAGGGCGAGATAGACGTGACCCACGGCCTGAAACCAAAGGACTAACTGCGCAATGACTCACTATGCCAGAACAGTAATTGACCTGATTGGTGGGACACCACTTGTCCGCTTACACGCTGCCAGCGAAGCTACAGGCTGTGAGATCTTAGGCAAAGCAGAGTTTTTAAATCCCGGCCAATCTGTAAAAGATCGGGCTGCTTTGGGCATTATTCGCGATGCGGAAGCCAAAGGTGCCTTAAAGCCCGGTGGGCTGATCGTGGAAGGGACGGCGGGTAACACCGGGATCGGCTTGTCCATGGTCGCCAATGCGCTGGGCTATCGCTGCATCATCGTCATGCCGCGCACGCAGTCCCAAGAAAAAAAGGATGCGGTAAAGCTGTTTGGCGCAGAGCTGGTCGAAGTCGACGCCGTCGCCTTTGCCCACCCTGACCACTACACCAAAGTATCCAAGCGCTTGGCCGAAGAGCATGGCGGCCTGTGGGCCAATCAATTCGATAATTTGGCCAATCGGAAGGCGCATGAGGAGACCACCGGGCCTGAAATTTGGGAGCAGACTGACGGCAAGATTGACGGCTTCATCTGTTCGGTCGGCTCTGGCGGCACGTTGGGCGGGATTAGCCGGGCGCTGAAAGCCCGCAATCCGAACATTGCGATTGGCATAGCCGACCCCGGCGGGGCCGCGCTTTATCATTGGTATAAGGACGGCGAGCTCAAAGCCACAGGAACCTCCATCACCGAAGGGATCGGCCAAGGCCGTGTAACCGCCAATCTGGAAGATGTGCTGGTGGATTATGCCTATCGCGTCGAAGATGAGGACTGGCTGCCCGTCTTGTTTGATCTGGTCAAAAACGAAGGCTTGGCCATTGGTGGCTCTGCGGCCCTCAATGTCGTTGGGGCGATGAAATTGGCGAAGGATTTGGGGCCGGGCAAGACCATCGTCACGATCCTGTGCGATTATGCCAGCCGCTACCAAAGCAAATTGTTCAATCGAGAGTTTTTGAACTCCAAAGGCCTCCCGGTGGCAGATTGGCTGTGAGCCTGGATTTTCAAGCCGCACGCGCAAAGGCTGGGCGGGCGTTTGGGATTTTATGACGGACAGATACTTTAAGGTGCGCAAGCAAAATGAGCTTGAAGTGCAATTCGCCAAAGAACGTGATCGCACTGAACCGCACGGGCTTATCACTGCTCAGCTCGAAGAACGCCAAGACCTACAAACGCAAATCAAGACTGCGCGTCGCCGTGAAGCCGAACAAGTTCTCGCGCTTTATCGTGATGCTGCCAGGTTCCGCCGGATGCGTGAAAGCCGTGAGCAAGCGCCTGCGCGTGTTCGTGACAAGGGCCTAGATTTAGGCTGAGTTTCAGAGCGTTTAAATGTGTGTGGTAGTGGGTTAGTATCTATCACTTCCCGCCTTCGCCTATTTCTGGATTTATATCCTATAATAAGGAGGTGTATTTCTCGCCTGATTATAGTTTCGTCTTAGGAAGCGTTTTTATTCCTTCTAGGGGATAAATTAGCTTTATGCAGTTTATAGGATAAAGGACAATTATACCGAAAAAAGGATATTTACAAATTATCCTTTTTATGGGATAGAAAATCTGAGAGGCAACCATGAAACATACCGCAAGAACCCCAAGTCAAATTGGCTCTATTATACGCCGTATTAGAACCGACAAGAAAATGACACAAACTGATCTGGCTGAAAAAGTTGGAACAGTACAGAAGAAAATATCGACCATAGAAACGGGGCAATCAGGCGCACGTATCGATACGATCTGCAACATTATGGCGGCACTCGATCTGGATATTGTTATCACCCAGCGCGACAAAAGCACATCCCAGAACATTGAAGACATATTTTAATGGGTCGCCGCAAGATACATCCATCCCTAAATGTCTATATGAACAATAGACTGGTGGGGCTGCTTGAAAAGGCGGCTAGTGGCGCGATCTCGTTTCAATATGACGAAAGCTGGCTGACTTGGGACTATGCCATCCCCCTCTCAATGTCTCTTCCTTTGCAATCCAAGACATACACGGGCGCAAGCGTCCTTGCGGTAATCGAAAATCTGTTGCCGGACGTAGACGCCGTAAGGCGTCGCGTTGCAGAGCGTGTCGGCGCAGAAGGCGTTGATGCTTACTCACTCCTTGCGAAGATTGGTCGTGATTGCGTAGGCGCATTGCAGTTTATCGACACCGATCAAGACTTGCCCCCGGTAGGTCAGGTTGCAGGTGAGCCACTTGATGAAGACCAAGTGTGTCGCATTCTTAAGGCGCTAAAGGCACAGCCACTCGGGCTTGAGGAGGATGATGCCTTTCGGATCAGTGTCGCCGGTGCCCAAGAGAAAACTGCCCTCCTCTGGCATAACGGTCAATGGATGAAGCCCTTTGGCACAACGCCAACGACGCATATCCTCAAACCACAAATTGGACAAATCCCAACGATGGATGGCGTGATTGATTTATCAAACAGCGTCGAAAATGAGTATTACTGCCTAAAGCTCTTCAGCGCTTTTGGCTTAAAAATTCCACATATAGAGATGCATAGTTTTGGTGATGTTCGAACATTAGTGGTCGAACGATTTGATCGACAGTGGACAAAGGATGGTCGGCTATTGCGAATTCCACAAGAGGATTTTTGCCAAGCCCTATCAGTGCCATCAACAAAAAAATATCAAAGTCATGGCGGGCCGACTGCGGTTGACATTCTCGAAGCCTTGCGCGGAAGTGACACGCCATTTGAAGATCAAATGGCTTTCTTTAAGAGCCAAATTTTATTCTGGTTGATTGGCGCAACCGATGGTCACGCAAAGAATTTTAGCATCCAGCTTCGCTCGGGTGGGAAGTTTCAATTGACCCCATTTTACGATGTGTTGACCGCACAGCCTGCTGTCGATGATGCGCAAATCCGCCATAACAAATACAAGCTTGCCATGTCTGTCGGTAAGTCAAAGCACTATGATATTTTTGGAATTCGCCGGCGTCACTTTATTGAAACGGCCAAGACGGCATCGCTAAGTGTCGTAGGTGTGCACGAGTTGATTGAAGACATCACGGTGAACGCAGATCGCTGCCTAAAGCAACTCCGAGACGAGCTTCCGAATGACTTTCCTGATTTCATACATCAAAGCGTTTCAAAGTCGATGCTGCCTAGGCTTAAAAAACTTCAAGAATGAATGCGTTCCAAACTCACCGAAGCAAGCTAGTTACACGCACCATTTCGCATCTTCATAAGAGATAGAAATGCCTCCTTATCAAATGGCTGGGCAGCTCCGCTTTCGACGCCTTGGGTAATCAAAGCTTGAAGCTCAGCACAGGCTCCGACATTGTGAGGTGGCCCCTGGATTTCGGACAGGAAGTTAAGCTGGTATCACCTTGATGAGAAGGCGAGACCAAGATGAACAAGAGAAAGCGATATTCTGCAGATTTCAAGGCGAAAGTTGCCTTGGAAGCCCTGAAGGGGGATCTGACGCTAGCGCAGCTGGCGGCCAAACACGGGTGCATCAAACAATGATTGCGACTTGGCGTAAGCAGGCTGTGGACGCGATGGCATCAGTGTTTTCTGAAAGGTCGGCTTTGTGTGCGCGCCGCCCGATATCGCTAAAGTGATTGGCAAAGCCCATTAGTTCTTGACCTTCACCACGCCACCGCATTTGCAAGCCGCAATTGCCCAAGGACTGGGGTGGGATAAGGCTTGGTTTGATGGGCAGGCAGAAGGCTATCAGTCCGCCTATCATGTTTTGCGCAGCGGGCTGATGGAGCAGGGATTTCACGTGCTGGACAGTGAGGCCACCTATTTTCTGTGCCTTGACTTGCACCAATCAGGGATTGATCGGCCCGGAATAGAATTCTGTCTTGAAGCCGTCAAGACTTTTGGCGTAGCAGCGATCCCCTTAAAGAGCCTCTATGAAAAGCCACTCGAGGCCCCACCCATCATCCGTTTGTGCTTTGCGAAACAAGAAGCCGTTTTGCGCGATGCCATTGGCCGTCTTGCCCAAGCGCGATAAGCGATGTCGGCCTGACGTGGCGAATTATCAGACGCGCCTGTGCATTAGTATCTCTAACGACTGGTTGAAGCTTGCAATTCTCGCTAGGGTGAAACCAGATGCGTATAGGGAACTTCCATCAGGGCTAACCTTGGAGCGCTTTCTTTGATTGAGTTCGTCACCCATCATTGGCACGACATCTGGCCATTCATTGCGGTCGGCTTCGTCGCACAATTGGTGGACGGGGCCTTGGGCATGGCGTTTGGCGTGATCACCAGCACCCTGCTGGTCAGTGTGATGGGCATGCCTCCCGCGAAGGCGTCTTCAACGGTCCATATTGTTGAGTTTTTCACGACCGCCGCGTCTGCGATCAGTCATACCATCCATCGTAATGTGAACTGGAAGCTATTTGCGACCTTGGTCATACCTGGCATGATTGGTGGGATAACGGGTGCCTATCTTCTCTCCAACATCCATGCCGATACTGCCAGACCTTTTGTCATGGCGTATCTCGCCTGTATTGGCGTCTATCTATTGTGGCGTGGCTGGCGGATGACCAAAGGCCAGCCCCATCGGACGGCCAAATATGTTGGACCTTTAGGGCTGGTTGGCGGTTTTCTCGATGCTGTTGGTGGTGGGGGTTGGGGCCCTGTCGTAACGTCGAATCTGCTGGTTCAGGGGACAGAGCCTCGCATGACGATCGGCACCGTCAACACGGCTGAGTTCTTCTTGACCACTGTGATTTCGGCAACCTTCATCATCACGCTTGGGTGGGAAGCCTTCACGCTGGCCACGATTGGCTTGATCATTGGCGGCCTGATGGCTGCACCTTTTGGCGCAGTTCTCGCCAAGCGCATACCCGCGAAGCAATTGCTCTATCTGGTGGGCACCGTTCTGACGCTGACCAGCCTGTTTTCCTTATCAAAGGCGCTTGGTCTGGTCTGACCCATTGATCTTAAAGGGCAAGGCGCATGATGCGCTCATCATCCAAGGTGTTGCCGACTTTGAAGTGATAGGCCCCAACAATCTCAAAACCATATTTTGAGTAGAGCCGCTTAGCGCGTTCGTTCTGGGACCATACACCCAGATAGAATGCAGCCGCATCTTTTGATCGGGCCCACTCCAGCGCAATCTCCATCAATCTATGGGCCAGACCCGTCCCCTTTTGGGTTTCATCCAGATAGAGGCGGTAAAGCTCTAGGGCACTGGGCTCTGGAGCCTCAACGGGAAGGGTCAAGGAGCCACAGTCGAGAAATGCCGCCAGATCATCACCGCGATACACCAGCGTTATGACCCGAGCTGGATCACGAATATCAGCTAACGTACGCTCAAGACTAAAGCGGTTACCTATAAAAAATTCTTTGTCTTCAGGTGGATAAAGATGGCCGAAGGTTTCAACAAAGGTCTTGGCACCAAAAGCCGCCAAAGCCGGCGCATCGGCGTCTGTGGCCAATCGAATGTGCAACGCCTCGCTCACGAATATGTTCTCCTGGCCTTTTCGACAAGGCCTGATGTGCCCCGGCGGGCCTCTAGTACGGCAGCAACGTCGGCACCCGATACGCCACGCGCGAAGAGGCCTACGCTCAAGTGATAAAGCAAGTCTGCAGCTTCCTTGGCGATTTCTTCAGTCGTGCCGCCAGCAATGGCAAGGGCTGCTTCAACGCCCTCTTCGCCAAGCTTTTTGCCACACAAAACAGGACCGCCCTGGAGCAATTTGGCCGTATAGCTTTGGCTCGGATCGGCTTTGGCTTTGTCGGCCACATCCGTCAAAAGCTGGTCTAATGCCTGCCCTAAAGTGTCGCTCATCGCAGGTTTCCTTGAATCGGTTGGCGCACTTTGGCACCAGCAGCTGCTAAGGCCGCCCGTGCCTCAGCCAGTGTATGGGTTCTGAAGTGAAAAATCGATGCCGCCAGAACGGCATTGGCATGACCTTGTGTGACGCCTGCCACCAGATCGTCCAAATTGCCAACACCGCCAGAGGCAATCACCGGCACAGACACGCTATCGGCAATCGCCCGCGTCAAAGCCAGATCATAGCCAGACTTGGTGCCGTCCTTGTCCATGGAGGTGACCAGAAGCTCTCCAGCACCACGGGCAACGACGTCACGAGCAAAGGCCACGGCATCAATACCCGTTGGATTTCGGCCGCCATGGGTGAAAATCTCCCACTGCTCTGGGCCAACTTGCTTGGCATCAATCGCGACCACAACGCACTGGGCCCCGAAGCGCCGCGCTGCAGCCGTCACTAGGCTGGGGTCTTTCACGGCCGAGGTATTGATCGCCACCTTATCAGCCCCAGCGAGCAAAAGGGCACGGAAATCGTCCGTCGTACGCACACCGCCGCCAACGGTTAAGGGCGTGAAGCAGACTTCGGCTGTGCGCCGTACCACGTCCAGCAGCGTGCCCCGCCCCTCATGGCTAGCGGAGATGTCGAGGAAGCAAATCTCGTCGGCGCCCTCCCCATCATAGAATTGCGCTTGTTCTACAGGATCACCCGCATCGCGCAGCCCTTCGAACTGCACGCCCTTAACAACCCGGCCGTCCTTGACATCCAAGCAGGGAATGATGCGAACTTTCAGCGTCATGCGGCGGCCTTGAGAGCTTCGACGGGGTCAATCAGGCCATCATAGAGGGCGCGGCCTAAAATGGCCCCGGCAACGGGTTTGCCCGCACGGGCTTTGAGGTCGACGATATCTTGCACGCCAGCCAACCCACCTGACGCGATCACATCCATGCCCACGGCGTCAGCGATTGCGCCGGTGAAATCAATATTGATGCCCGTCTTCGTGCCGTCGCGGCCGACGTCGGTCACAATTAGGGCCGCGACGCCTGCGTCTTCGAACTGACGGGCCAAATCAAGGGCAGCGAGATTGGTTGTTTCCACCCAGCCTTCCACCGCCACCATGCCGTCAATCGCATCAATGCCTACTGCAACTTGGCCCGGAAAGGCCTTTGCCGCCTCACGCACGAATTGGGGCTTTTTCGCCGCAATTGTGCCCAAGATCACGCGGGTGACGCCCATTGTGAGTGTCTTCTCAATCGCGTTGAGATCGCGAATACCGCCGCCCACTTGCATTGGTAGACTAGTCCGAGCACGGATCGCCGCAATGGCTTCAAGATTGGCTCCAGCCCCCTTTAAGGCACCATCGAGGTCAACGATATGGAGATAGCCAAAGCCCATTGCTTCAAAGCTGGCCGCACGCGCTGACGGGTCGGTATCAAATACCGTCATCTGCGCGAAATCGCCTTTGTACAAGCGCACGGCCTGCCCATCTTTCAAATCAATTGCGGGGTACAGGATCATTGCTTTAGCCATTCTTCCAACAAAGCCAGACCCGCCCTTTGGCTTTTCTCCGGGTGGAATTGCACGCCCATGATATTGTCCTTCACGACAGCGGCGGCAAATCGATCGGCACCATAGGTGCACCAAGCGGCAACATCGTCATCATACGCAGCGCGGAACGCAAAGGAATGGACGAAATAGACATCCTGCGCCCCACCCCAAGCGGCGTCAAAAACCGCATTTTTAGTCGGTTCCGCCGTATTCCAGCCCATATGTGGCACTTTCAGCTCTGCCGAGCCCGGCTGTATGACCGAGGTCTGTCCGCCGATCCAACCAAGACCGGGGGTCGAGCCAAACTCAATCCCCACATCCGCTAAAAGTTGCATACCAACACAGATGCCTAAGAAGGCCGTACCCTCGCCACGCACGCGGGTCTCTAAGGCTTCGCGCAACCCGTCAACTGCAGCGAGATTAGTGGCGCAATCGGCAAATGCCCCCACGCCCGGCAACACAATTTGATCGGCTTTGGCGATGCGGTCCGGATCAGCTGTCACACAGACCTCGCGCGCACCGGCTGCAACCAACGCCTTCTCTGCAGAGCGAAGATTGCCAGAGCCATAATCGATTAAGGTAAGCATTTTCGTGCCTTAAAGGACGCCCTTTGTCGAGGCGACAGCCCCATTCAAACGGGGGTCAATTTCAATCGCGACCCTGAGGGCGCGCGCGAGGGCTTTATAGCAGCTCTCGATAATGTGGTGGGTGTTCTGGCCGTAGAGGTTCTCGACATGCAGACACAAGCCACCATTGCCTGCGAAAGCATGGAACCATTCCTTGAATAATTCGGTGTCCATATCGCCGACCTTGGGACGCTCAAAATTGACGTTCCAAACCAGATAAGGCCGGTTCGCCAGATCAATCGATGCGCGCGACAACGTCTCGTCCATCGGGATATAGGCATGGCCAAACCGCCGGATACCAGCGAAATCGCCCAAAGCGGATTTAAGCGCCTGCCCCATCACAATGCCGGTATCTTCGACGGTGTGGTGCATATCGATATGTAGGTCGCCCTTGGTCTCAACCGTCAGATCGATCAACGCATGCTTGGCAAAGCTTTCGAGCATATGGTCAAAAAAGCCAATGCCGGTCGAAACCTTCGCAGTTCCTGTCCCATCCAAATTCATGGAGACAGAGATCTGCGTTTCCTTGGTATTGCGCTGAATGGTGGCCGTCCGCACGATGAAATCTTTCCGCTATTGGTCTGGGTGGGCGCACCATTGTTTGGTGCGAACGGCCCCCTCTTAGCGCTTTGGGAAGATAAAGGAAACACGTGATCGCGCTGGTTTCAGGCTGCATCTGTGACGCCCAGATTAAGCCCGCGTCAACCTAATGTGTGCAAACAGGAAAAGTGGATCTGGGAACTCGTTGGTGTAGTCGCCGCATCTAGAACACTTAGGCTCAGAATTCAGTGAAAGATTGGCTTGAAAATATCATAAAGACACTGGCCGGGAAGCTGACTTTGGCTTTCCTTGGCCTATTAAGTGTTGTGATGTTAGGCATGATCTCGATCTTGGGCTTTACCCTCGGCGGACGAGCATTGGCATGGGCCGTTGGCGGGGCAATGCTATCAGTGATTTTGGCGACGGCAGCCTTCTTTGCTTTTGTGAGCCGCATCACAAATCCACTGCGCGATCTGACAGAGTTTGCCCAACAAACCAATTTGAAGCGCTTGGGTGTCCGTCTCGATATTCGCTCTGGCGACGAACTTGAATTACTTGCCCGAGCCTTAAACCGAATGATGCAACGCTTGGATGCCTCTATGAAGCGCATCCAGCAACTTGCCTTTGTAGACACCATCACCGAACTGCCTAACCGCGACCGCTTCCGTCAGGAAACCGACGAGGCCGCAAAATCCAATGCTGCTAACAATTTGGTCGGTGCCGTAATCTCGATTGATGTCGACAAATTTATCCGCGTGCAAGAGACCTTGGGCCAGATTGCTGGCCACGAATTGTTAGGTCTGGTCGCAGAGCGCCTGTCGGCCGCAGTGCGGGCATCAGATCGGATTGTACGATTGCAAACCTGCATCGCACGGCCCGCACTTTTGGCACGGACCGGAATTTCAGAATTTGCCGTTCTGATTCCAGACATTGATGATCCAACCCAAGCCGGGCGCTTTGCCCAATTGGTCGCGGCGGGTTTGCGCCAGCACTTTGAGTTGGGCGGCCACCGCATCGTGCTAGGTGCGTGCGCCGGGATTGCGATCTTCCCGCAAGACGGTGAAACGGGCGAAGAAATCTTGCGTTCAGCAGACCTCGCGCTCAGCCACGCTCGCAATGGTGGGCGCAACCGCAGCGTCTTCTTTACGCGCAAGATGAACCAGCGCGCGCTGGAAAAACTGGTGCTCGAGAATGAGATTCGTGCCGGGATCGAGCAAGGTCAGTTCATGGCCTATTTCCAGCCGAAAGTGGATCTGGGCACAGGCCGCATTCACGGCTGCGAAGCCTTGGTACGCTGGAACCATCCAACCCAAGGCATGGTGTCGCCGACAAAATTTATCACCGCCGCAGAGGAAACTGGCCTGATTGCGCCCTTGGGCGACTACATCATGCGCGACGCCGCCAAGAAGGCTGCAGCGTGGCTGCGCCGGGGCATCGCGCTGCGCGTGGCGGTCAATGTGTCGGCGATGCAGTTCAATGACGATAACTTTACGGCCAAGGTCCAGAGCATTTTGGCCGAAACCGGCCTACCGGCTTCTTTGTTCGAGTTGGAAATCACTGAATCCATCGCGATGAGCAATCCAGATCGGGTGATCCGCCTGCTTGAACCGTTGCGGAACAAAGGCGTCCGGATCGCCATTGATGATTTCGGAACGGGTCACTCAAACCTAGCAGCGCTTACCCGCATGCCGTTTGACGTCTTTAAGATCGACCAAAGCTTTATCAGCGCCTTGGGCAAAGACCGCAATGCGCCAGCGATGATTGAAACCATTATCGCGATGGCAGGCGGACTCAATTATGAGACCGTGGCTGAAGGCGTGGAAACCCAAGAGCAAGCCGCCTTCTTGAAGAAACGTGGCGCGACTTTGGGCCAAGGCTATCTATTTGGCTCGCCCATGTCGGCAGATCAATTTGAAGCCCATGCCCGCAATTGGGCGGCCCGTGCGGACGGCTTAAGCCCAGCACCGCCGATTGAGGGACTGCGCCGCACCAGTTAAGCTTGAGCCGTGCGCCTTGAAGTCAGCCCCCACAAACGCCATTAAACGAACATGAGCGATTTTGAACGTCCCGCCGCCGACTGGCGCGGCACAACCATTCTGGCAGTGCGCAAAGGCGGCAAAGTCGTCGTCGTCGGCGACGGCCAAGTCTCGGTTGGCAATACCGTTATGAAGCATGGCGCACGCAAGGTTCGCACCCTTGCAGGGGGCACCGTTCTGACAGGCTTTGCCGGTGCCACGGCGGACGCCTTCACCTTGTTTGAGCGGCTGGAAGCCAAGCTGGAGCGCTTTCCTAATCAATTACTGCGCGCCTGTGTTGAGTTGGCTAAGGATTGGCGCACTGACCGATATCTGCGCCGCTTGGAAGCTATGCTCATTTGCGCCGATAAAGAGGGCACCTATGTGCTGACCGGCACGGGCGACGTTCTGGAGCCCGATCACGCTGTAGCCGCCATTGGCTCTGGTGGTGGTTATGCGCTGGCTGCGGCCCGGGCGCTTTACGATCAAGACCTCGACGCTGAAACCATCGCGCGCAAAGCCATGGCGATTGCAGCAGATATTTGTGTGTATACCAATGGCAATCTGACCATTGAACAATTGGCGAGCGTAGAATGACCGACCTGTCCCCCCGCGAAATTGTTTCAGAACTCGACCGCCACGTCATTGGCCAATCCGACGCTAAGAGGGCCGTCGCCATCGCGCTGCGCAACCGTTGGCGCCGGAAGCGCTTGCCTGAAAAGCTGCGCGAAGAAACGACACCGAAGAACATTCTGATGATCGGGCCAACAGGCGTCGGCAAGACCGAGATTGCGCGTCGCCTCGCCAAACTGGCCGGTGCGCCCTTTGTAAAAGTCGAAGCCACCAAATTCACCGAAGTCGGCTATGTTGGCCGTGACGTTGATCAAATCATCCGAGATCTGGTTGAGGCAGCTATCCACTTGGTGCGCGACCGCCGCCGGAAAGACGTGCGCGCCAAGGCCGAGGCCATGGCCGAAGACCGCGTTTTGGATGCCCTCGTTGGGACCGAGGCTAGCCAAGGCACGCGTGAAGCCTTCCGTAAGAAACTCCGCGGCGGCCTTTTGGCCGATAAGGAGATCGAACTTGATTTTGACGTAAGCTCTCCCGCCGCTTCGATGATGGAGTTTCCAGGTGCGCCGGGCGGCATGATCGACTTAGGCTCGATGCTACAGAATTTGTCCGGTACCAAAAAGCGTACGCGCAAAACCACCGTCGCCGAAGCCTATGAGCCCCTTGTGATGGAGGAAAGCGATAAACTGTTGGATAAGGATTCCATTACGCAAGAAGCCTTGCTTTTGGCCGAAACCGAAGGCGTCGTCTTTATCGATGAGGTCGACAAAATCTGTGCCCGCGCCGAACGCCAAGGGGCCGATGTCAGCCGTGAAGGTGTGCAACGGGATTTGTTGCCCCTGATCGAAGGCACCACGGTTTCCACCAAGCACGGCGCCTTGAAGACTGACTTTATCCTGTTCATTGCATCGGGCGCTTTCCATGTGGCCAAGCCATCTGACCTGTTGCCAGAGCTGCAAGGCCGCTTGCCGATCCGGGTGGAACTGCAGGCCCTGACCCGCGATGATTTCCGCCGTATCTTAACCGAGCCTGAAGCCAGCCTTGTGAAGCAATATGTCGGCCTCATGGGAACCGAAGGCGTCACGCTTTCCTTCACCGACGACGCCGTGGATGCCATTGCCGATGTGGCGGTGGCCGTAAATACCAGCGTTGAAAACATCGGTGCCCGCCGATTGCACACCGTTCTGGAACGGGTGTTAGACGACATTAGCTTCAACGCCACCGACCGCGGCGGCGAGACCATCGACATCACCGGTGCCTATGTCCGCGAAAAGGTAGAGGGCCTGTCGAAGAATACCGATTTGAGCCGGTTTGTGTTGTAGGGGGCTAACCCCCTACCGCGCAAATTTCTGGAACTTGATGCGGCTTGGGATGATTTCGGTCAGACCCAGACGACGCTTTTTGTCTTCTTCATAGGCTTGGAAGTTACCTTCAAACCATTCCACGTGGCTTTCGCCTTCGTAGGAGAGAATATGCGTGGCCAAACGGTCAAGGAACCAACGGTCGTGGCTGATGACCACGGCGCAGCCCGGCCAGACTTCCAGTGCGTTTTCAAGGGCAGACAGCGTTTCAACGTCAAGGTCGTTGGTTGGTTCGTCGAGCAGCAACACATTGGCCCCTGAACGCAGGGTTTTGGCCAAATGAACGCGGTTGCGTTCCCCGCCCGACAAAAGCCCGACTTTCTTTTGCTGATCGGCGCCTTTGAAATTAAAGGTCCCGACATAAGCGCGCGAGGGCACTTCGCGACCACCGACATCGATGATGTCGAGCCCGCCGGAGATTTCTTCCCAGACGTTCTTGCTATCATCCAAATGGTCACGGCTTTGGTCGACAAAGCCTAGCTTCACGCTCTCACCCACGGTGATGGAGCCTGAGTCTGGTACTTCTTGACCGGTAATCATTTTAAACAGGGTCGATTTACCCGCCCCGTTCGGACCGATCACGCCCACAATGCCGTTTTGCGGCAATTTGAAGGTGAGATCATTGATCAACATGCGGTCGCCATAACCCTTGGACAGGCCATCAAAGCGAATAACATTGGTACCCAGACGCGGTCCTGGTGGGATTTGGATGGTGGCGAAGCTTTGCTTTTCGCGCTCGGCCGCATCCGCCATTTCTTCATAACGGGCCAGACGCGCCTTCGATTTGGCTTGGCGCGCTTTCGGGCTTTGCCGCACCCAGTCCAATTCCTTGGCCATCATTTTGGACTTGGCGTCGCTCTCGCGCTCTTCTTGCGCGATCCGCTTGGCCTTTTGCTCCAGCCAGCTGGAATAATTGCCTTCGTAAGGGATGCCTTTGCCGCGGTCGAGTTCCAGCGTCCACTTCGTCACCTGATCAAGGAAGTAGCGATCGTGGGTGACGAGGATGACGCAGCCGGGGAATTCTTCCAAATGGTGCTGAAGCCAAGCAACGGATTCTGCGTCCAAATGGTTGGTCGGTTCGTCCAGCATCATCATGTCGGGCTTCGACAACAAGAGGCGACACAATGCGACGCGGCGCTTTTCCCCGCCTGACAGCTTAGAAATGTCGGCATCATTGTCCGGACAGCGCAGCGCGCCCATGGCCATTTCGATCTTGGCATCAATGTCCCATGCGTCGGCAGCGTCAATCTGCTCTTGCAAGGATGTCATCTCTTCCATCAGTTCGTCGCTATAGTCTTCGGCCATCTTCATGGAGACTTCGCCGAACCGATCAAACAGGATCTTCTCCGGACAGTCAGCAATGACATTCTCCCAGACTGATTTGGTGGCGTCCAAGTCTGGCTCCTGAGCCAAATAGCCCATTTTGGTGCCTTGGGCAGGACGGGCCTCACCCGTGAAGTCCTTATCGAGGCCAGCCATAATCTTCAAAAGGCTGGACTTACCCGAACCGTTGACACCAACCACACCAATCTTTGCATCTGGGTAGAAGGACAACCAGATGTTTTCGAATACTTTCTTGCCGCCTGGATAGGCTTTGGTTAGGCCTTGCATTTGGAAGATATGCTGATGTGCCACGCGTGTGTCTTTCTGTCTGTCAAACTAGGGGTTGGCCGGGCTTTTAGCTGACCCGAAGGCGAAGGGGAAGGGTGTGCCATGCGGGGGACTTGTGCTGCTGCAGGCGCATGGCTATCGAAAGGCTCGCACGCACTAACCCAAACCAAAGGGTGGGGTCGATGAAGGTTTTGTTCGACACCAATATATTGATCGACCATCTGCAAGGGCATCGGGCGGCTAGCGCTGCCATTTCGAGCCATCCCGGGGCCGCCATCTCTGTCATCACCTGGGTGGAGGTCATGTCGGGCGTACCTTCAGCCCAAGAAGACGCCATGCGCCTCTGGTTAGACCGCTTTCATCTGATCCACGTCGACGCAGATATTGCGGTCTATGCAGCGGTCTTGCGGCAAGAAAGACGGCTCGATCTGGCGGATGCCCTGATTGTCGCCACCGCCCAAGCCAGCGGGCGGATTTTGGTCACGCGCGACCGCGCACTTAGTCATGAGCTGGACGATCCACCCGTTCTGATCCCCTATGACCTTCATGCCGACCGGGCTTGATCGTGAGCAAGGCCAAGGTCTGAACACGCTGTGGCCATTTTAACGCCAAACTAACCATGTTTGGCTTTAACAAGCCAAGGGGCGATTTTGGAGCCACATCATGATTGATCGGAAACTTGCTATTCTCTGCGCGGCAGTCCTAAGTTCGGGCCTGACTTTGGGGACACCTGCCCTCGCGCAAACCACAGGGCCAACGCCTGATGACTCAGCCGTGTCATCAAGTGCGGCACCTGCTACCAAAAAGACCAATCCTGACGGCTTCAGCCAGCAGGAAATTGTCGATGCGGCGGGAACCTTCTTTGGCAAAACCTCAGGTACCGTCGGCCAAGCGGTTGAGCGCGTGTTCCAAGATCAGGGTAGCCCTGTCGGCTATATCCGGGGCGATGAATATGCTGCTGCCATTGGCTTTGGCGTCCGTTATGGCCAAGGCACCTTGGTGATGAAGGACGGGCAGGAGCGCAAAATCTTCTGGCAGGGCCCATCCATTGGCCTCGACACCGGCGGTAATGCCAGCAAGGTCTTCACCCTCGTTTATAATCTAGAAAACCCAGATGGCATTTACCGTCGCTATCCAGGTGTCGAGGGTGCGGCCTTCTTTATTGCTGGCATTGCGGTCACGTATCAGCGCGCTGAAGGCGTGACACTCGCCCCGATGCGCACAGGCATTGGCTTTCGTGCGGGTGTGAATGCTGGCTATACCGCTTATTCGAAGCGCCGCCGCGCCATCCCATTCTGATCACTCACGCAGATTTGAGTGCAAATGCCGCAATAATCTGATCGACCTGCGCAGCCGTTGGCTGTGCAGCGTCGACGGCAAGCGCGTCGTCTGGTGTCTCCAACGTCGAAAACTGTGACGCTAAGATGCTGGGCCCAGCGAAATGGCCTTCGCGTGCGCTTAAACGCGTATGGGCAAGGTCCGTCCCAATCACCAAATGCACCAGATAGTCAGGCGCCAAGCTTGTGCGATGAATCGCCTTAAGCGCCGAGCACGCTAAAACCGTCGACACCCCCACCTCATCAAACACAGGCTTAATCCGGGCCAACCAGGCCGCACGGTCGGTCTCATCCAACGTGACGCCCGAGGCGATTTTGGCCTTGGCTTCTGGCGAATGAAAATCGTCGGCATCAAGAAACCGCCAACCGAGATGCGCCGCCAAAGCCGAGCCCAAGGTCGTTTTGCCTGCGCCTGAGACGCCCATGATCACCAGTTTGGCCATAGGCATGATCTAGACGAGCCAGCCTTGCCCCAGCAAGTCAGCCACGCAGGTCGAAATCGCACCTGACGCAATGATAAGTCAATTGACGCCTGCGCCCATGTCCTCTAAATCCCCGCTTCCGTTGCCCAGATGGCGGAATTGGTAGACGCACTGCTTTCAGGTAGCAGCGCCGCGAGGCGTGGAGGTTCGAGTCCTCTTCTGGGCACCACTTTCTTGTTTGACGAAGTCCGAGAGAGCACAAAATACCAATAAAAACAGAAAAATAAGACGGGATGGGCGGGCGAGATTGTCCGCCTTGGTTCGAGTTGGTCCATTGATGTACCAACAAATTGTTGGTACTTTCGTTGGTGCAAGGCCGATTTTGGTCTAGACCCAACCAACAGACACCAACAAATGCCATTAAATGATCGTCAAATCAGAAGTTTAACCGGTCTCGAGAAGCCCTATAAGCTGGCAGACGGTGGCGGACTCTCGGTTCGAGTCACACCCAACGGCGGCAAACAGTGGCGCTTGGCGTATCGGTTTGGCGGCAAACAGAAGGAAATGCCGCTCGGTTCATTTCCAGCGACGAGCTTGAGCGAGGCCCGCATTCTGAGAACTGAAAAGAAGGGCCTTCTCGCCAAGGGTATTGATCCAATCGAGCACGAGAAAGAAACCGAGCGCCAGAAGAAGGCTGATGCAGCTTCAACCTTCAACCACGTCGCAGAAGATTTGATCGCCAGATCCGTCAAGGAAGGACTTGCGACCGCAACATTGACCAAAAAGCGGTGGTTCTTATCGCTTGTCGTGGCAGACCTTGGCCACCGGCCAATCAAAGAGATTCGCGCGATAGATATCTTGACCCCATTGCGCCGCATTGAAGATCAAGGGAATTATGAAACGGCAAGGCGATTGCGCGCCTTTATCAGCCAAGTGTTTCGCTATGCGATAGCGACTTCCCGCGCCGAGATTGATCCAACTTACGGACTTCGCGGCGCATTGATAGCGCCCAAAGTTGAGCACCGTGCCGCTATTGTGGATCGTGATGGCTTCGGCGCGCTGATCCGAACGATTTGGGAGTTTGACGGAAGCAACCCTTCCACCCGCGCCGGATTGAAGTTGATGGCTTTGCTCTACCCAAGGCCGGGAGAGCTACGGCTGGCTAAATGGGATGAATTCGATCTGGTAAAGGGTACTTGGACGATTCCAGCCGCCAGAACAAAAATGCGGCGGCTTCACATCAAGCCCTTGTCCAAAGTCGCTTTGGAAGTGTTGCAGCAACAACGCCAGTATGTTGGCGGCGATGGCTATGTGTTTCCGTCCGAGCTTTCGAAAGGCAAGCCGATCAGCGAGAACACTCTGAACGGCGCATTAAGACGAATGGGCTTCTCTAAGGATGAAATGACGGCACACGGATTTAGGGCAAGCGCATCCAGCCTTTTGAACGAATCAGGGCAGTTTAATTCTGATGCCATCGAAGCAGAACTCGCCCACGTTGGAGCCGACCAAGTGCGTAAAGCCTATCATCGCGCCACGTACTGGGATGAGAGGGTGAAAATGGTGGAATGGTGGGGAATAGAAATTGAAAGGTTCGCCAACCGATGATGCAGGACGAAGATGAAATAGCACTTTCTTACTGGCGACTGGCAGAAGAGCTTTCAGTCCGGGAAATCGCTCTGCTCATTCTGGGTCATGACCCTGAGAAATTTGAAGGGGCAGGCAGGCAAAGTACCGGCCAGAGGGGATATAAAGCTCTGGTGAACAGCTTGAGCGCAGCGGTTAGGCGCGAATCAGTGCTCTCGAGGCGTGTTTATCTTCGCCTATACAGCAACAATCCCGATGGCACTGAAGATGATCCGCCGATATTAGATATTGATGAAACAAAAATTGAGATTGAATCCTTGATCACTTGGTTAAAGAGCAGAGGCCACACAACAGGATTTTTCTTTGAGGGGGCAAGTTCGGTCGAACCTTACCTTGATCCCAAGAATGAGCGGTATCCGCCAAAGCTGGCAGCGGTGGTCAAGGCTTGGTTGGCGGCGGGTGACGCCCCAACATCCCAACCTCCGAAGCAACAGATTATAAAATGGCTGCGTGAGAACGCTGTGCATTTTGGCCTGACCGATGATGATGGAAAGCCGATGGATACAGCGATTGAAAGCATTGCAACCGTTGCCAATTGGGCACCTAAAGGCGGCGCGCCTAAGACCAAAATTGAACCTCCACCAGCTTTGCCAAAACCTAGTCCAGCTAAACCAAAAGCTGCGGTCCAGAAGCGCTCTTTCTTAGAGGACTTGGACTCAGAGGCACCCTTCTAGAACCATTATGCGACGCGCTCGGGGGAAGATATCGGCTAACTTGACCTGTTTTTTGTGCAACCTACCCATCTATTTTCTGTGCCCACCACAATGAACCCTATCGCTCACAGCAACACTGGAGCGATCAATGCAAGACCACCAAACTTTCCCCACCACCGGCTTTGTCCGGCTTAAACAAATCCTCTCGCCACGCGGTCCGGTCCCTGTCAGCAAATCGACTTGGTGGGCTGGGGTCCGTGATGGCCGCTTCCCGAAGCCTCTAAATCTGGGTGCCCGCGTCACAGTCTGGCGCGCTGAAGATATTGCCACTCTAATCGCGGAAGGCGCTGCCAATGGCCCGCAAGCGCGCTAAGCGGCAAGGCCTTCGCACCCATCGCAGCTATACCATTTATGAAGCGGCGAAGGCCTTGGGGGTATGCGAAGCAACCCTACGACGGTGGATAAAGCTGGGGCGGATCAAGCCGATTGACGATAAGCGTCCGACCATGCTGGCTGGTTTCGACCTGATCGCGCTGACCACCGTTGCAAGTAAACCCAAGCGCCGCTGCAACACGAATGAAGTCTATTGTCTGCGCTGTAGAGATGTTCGCCCGATGGCGTTCAATGAGGCGGAAATTCTGACTGCCAATGCGTCTGGGGCCAATCTGCGCGCCCTTTGCGGGACATGTTCGGCGGTGATGCACAGACGCGTGTCATTTAACGACTTGGCCCGCTTCGCGCGCGAACTGACGCTTAGCGTACCGCTGGCCCTTCGACACCTAATCAACACCGAAGAACCCCGCCTAAATGTCCACTCCCTTGGGGCGCCGCCGACGCGTCCAGAAGAGTCACTCCACCGGCAGGGGGAGGGGGGCATTAAATCTCTACCAAAATGCACGCATGGACCGGTCCAGCACCGCAATTCAAACGCTAACCCAGTTTTCTCACCCCACCACCTCCCCAACCAAATGGAGCCTAAAAATGGCACGACTTAATGCAAAAAATGAGCGGATCAAGCACCGCTATTTCGCCTATTTGGAAGAAGCAAAACGCCTTTCGCCAGTCAGTGTTGACCAAGTTGCGGCGGCACTGACCGCCTTTGAGAAGTCCACCGGGGGGAAAGATTTCGCCGCCTTCCATATCGAACAAGCACGCAAGTTTAAGCGTGATCTGGCCGATGCCACCAACACCGAAACCGGGAAGCCCTTGGCCAAATCCACAATCAATTCCCGCCTAATGGCGGCGAAAGGCTTCTTCTTCTGGCTGGCTAATCAGCCGGGCTATCGCAGCAGGATCGGCTACACCGATTGCGACTATTTCAACCCGTCTGCTCAAGATTCTCGCATTGCCACCGCCAAGCGAATTCAAAAAGGCCCGGAGCTGGAGCAAGTAATCCACGTCATTAAATCAGCGCCATCAAGCACCGTGATTGAACGGCGGGATCGGGCGTTGATCGCCTTCGCCCTTTTAAGCGGTATGCGCGATGCCGCCATCGCCTCCTTGCCGCTTGGTTTGGTGGACCTAGAAGCCGACAGCGTGACCCAAGATGCGCGGCGCGTGAAGACCAAGAACGCCAAATCCATGACGACCTTCCTCTTCCCGGTGGGCGGTCCTTCTCGGGCCATCCTTGAAGATTGGATGCTGGAGCTGCGCGACCAACATCACTTTGGGCCAGATGACCCGCTATTCCCCGCCACCGCCGTCGCGCCGAATGCCGATGGACAGTTTCAGGCTATGGGGATCAAGCGCGAATTCTGGAGCAACGCCACCGCCATTCGCCGCATCTTCAAGGAACGATTTGAGGCGGCTGGCGTGGCCTATTTCCACCCCCACAGCCTGCGCCACACCCTCGTCAGATTGGGCGAACAACGCTGCACCACGCCCGAACAATTCAAGGCCTGGAGCCAAAACCTTGGCCATGACCACGTGCTGACGACCTTCACCAGCTATGGGGCGGTGGACGAACGGCGCCAACGCGACCTGATCCTAAACCTAAACGGCGCATCACTTGCCAACCCAGCAAACCAATCCCCGCCACCGGAAGTTCTGAAATGGCTTGAGCAATTGCGCCGCACAACCGAAAGAGGTTAGAAAGGCGCATATCAATTAGAGCCATTGGAGAACTCATGTACGAAAACACCTTCAACAAGATTGAAAAGGATTTGCGTGCGGAAGAGGGGATCGCCAATGAGTTGGACTATGTGGAGCAAACCTCTTGGGTGCTGTTCCTAAAGTATCTCGATGATCTGGAATCAGAGCGGCGCGACCGCGCCGAATTGGATGGCAAGCCCTATGCGCCAATCATTGGTGGGCGATACCAGTGGGGTGAATGGGCCGCACCAAAGAAAGATGGCCAGTTGGATCAGAACAAAGCCCTGATCGGCGATGATCTGATTACCTTTATTGATCGCGAGTTGTTTCCCCATCTTGCATCCTTCCGGCAAAGCGCCACGGGGCCACAAACCATCGAATACAAGATCGGCGAGATTTTCACCGAACTGCGCAGCAAGTTTCGGTCTGGCTATATCCTGCGCGACATCTTGGAAGCGGTGGACGGCTTATCCTTCAACACCCAAGCCGAACGCCACGAACTTTCGGAGCTTTATGAGACCCGCATCCGGCGCATGGGCAATGCGGGCCGCAACGGTGGCGAGTATTACACGCCACGCCCATTGATCCGCGCCATGATCAAGGTGGTGAGCCCCAAGATCGGCGAGACGATTTATGACGGCGCGTGCGGATCGGCGGGCTTCTTGTGCGAAGCCTATGACTTCTTGCGCAACCCCAATCTTTCCGCCTCAGACTTTGCCACTCTGCAAACCCGCACCTTCTATGGGCAAGAAAAAAAGGGCCTCGCCTATATCATCGGGATAATGAACATGGTCCTGCACGGGATCGAAGCGCCGAACCTGATCCATGCCAACACGTTAAATGAAAACGTGATGGATATTCAGGAAAAGGACCGCCATGATATTATTCTCGCCAATCCACCTTTCGGTGGGGGAGAGCGTAGGGAAGTGCAACAAAACTTTCCAATTCGCACGGGCGAGACCGCCTATCTGTTCTTGCAACACTTCATCCGCAAACTGCGCGCCGGGGGCCGCGCGGCGGTGGTGATCAAGAACACATTTTTGAGCAATACAGACAATGCCAGCGTGGCGCTGCGCAAAGAATTGCTGGAGGCCGCAGAGCTTCACACCGTGCTGGATTGCCCACAAGGCACGTTCCAAGGCGCGGGCGTGAAGACCGTGGTGCTGTTCTTTGAAAAGGGCGCACCTACGCGTGATATCTGGTTCTATCAGTTAGACCCCGGTCGCAGCATGGGTAAAACCAATCCGCTGAATGATGATGATCTAGCGGAGTTCATCGCCCTGCAAGCCACCCGCGCCACAGGGCCAAAAAGCTGGCTGGTGAACCGTGCTGGTCTGGACGAGGCAACCTATGACCTCTCGGTGAAGAACCCCAACGCGCCAGAAGCCGCCGCCCTGCGCACGCCAGAGGCGATTATCGCTGACATGTTGGCACGGGATGCTGAAACGGCGGAGATACTAGAAAGCATCCGGGGGATGCTATGAAGGCGGGGTGGAGAGTTAAGCCGCTAGGGGAAGTCGTAAAGCTCAATTATGGCAAAGCGATTTCCCGAGATGTTAGAAACGAGCACGGTTCGGTCCCTGTTTTCGGCGCGAATGGTGTCATGGACTATTGCGAGACGCCGCTACACTCAGAACCTTCCATTATTGTAGGCCGAAAAGGATCTGCGGGGGCTATCAATCGAACGGACTCGCCCTTTTGGGCTTCTGACGTCAGCTATTATACGACACATGACAAAACTCTAATTGATTTTGACTATTTGCATTTCCAACTTCTGTCTATGGACCTCCAATCAATGGCCAAGGGCGTGAAGCCCGGCATTAACCGGGATGAGGTTTACGCCCTCCACGTCTCCCTCCCGCCACTCGAAGAACAACAGCGGATTGTTGCCATTCTGGACGAGGCTTTCGAAGGTCTGGCCCGCGCCCGCGCTCATGCAGAAGCCAACCTCCATAATGCGCGGGAGTTGTTAGAACGGGAACTTGAAACGGCTCTTGATGAACTCTCACTAAAGTATGGAAAGACAGAGCTAGGGTGTGTCGCGGATTTTAGGAATGGTTTTGCATTCAAAAGCGAGAAATTCAAACCTTCGGGTGAGCCAATCGTCAGGATATCTAACATTCAATTTGGGGAAGTAGATGCAACCAAAATGGTTTACACTGACCCGTCTGATTACAGGGAAGACTTGAGCAGGTATCGAGTGCAGCCGGACGAATTGCTAATTGCGATGTCAGGCGCAACCACGGGCAAAGTAGGATTTAACACTACAGGAAAGGTACTTTTGCAAAATCAGCGCGTGGGACGCTTTTGTCCGACCGACAGGCTCAGGCTTTCATACTTGTATTTCCTTCTTAGCACCAAGGTAGCAGAGCACCTTGCCATCTCTGCTGGCGCTGCACAGCCCAACCTAAGCACCAAACAGATTGAAGAGATCGAGTTGCCAGTGCCACCGTTGGATATCCAAGATGCTTTTGTTGCAGATATTGAAACTTTGCGGGCAGCAGTGAACAACTTAAAGGAAGTTTACCTAGAAAAGCTCCAATCCCTTAGCTCCCTCCGCCAGTCCCTCTTGCAAAAGGCCTTTGCAGGGGAACTGACATGAGCAAACAGCACACTGGCACCTCGAAACGGCAACTGGGCGATATGAACCGAAATGATCAGGTGTTGATTGCGCGAACTGAAGAGCCCGGAACCGATCACATGCAAAAGGTCTGGGTTCTGGTTTGCGCCCGGCGATCAGAGGGTGGCGATTTATGCGGCCATCGCTATGGCGCTAATGGATCAGATTTTCACCAACGCAAATGCCCGCGCTGTCAGGACGGCATGCCGGGTTTGAGCATTGAGGGCTTGGTATGAACCCAAACGCCGAAACCGAAGCCGATACACGCGCTGACCGCATCGACCCTATATTGGTGGCGGCTGGATGGGGTGTGGGCGGCTCTAAGGTTCGGCGGGAGGTGATTTGTCCCGGACGCATCCAGACCGGTGGCAAGCGCGGCAAGGGCCTAAGCGCCGATTATGTGCTGCTCTATAAGGGCCAAAAGCTGGCTGTGATTGAAGCCAAACGCGCGGGCGTAAGCCACCGCGACGGGGTGGGCCAAGCCAAAGACTATGCCAGCCGATTGGGCGCGCGCTTTGCCTATGCCACTAACGGCCTGAAGTGGTATTCAATCGATATGGCGACCGGCAAGGAGGGCGATTTCGTGCCGCCCTTTCCATCGCCAGACGAACTTTGGGCCGCACGTTTTGCCGATGAAAAACCTTGGCGTGAACGCTTTGGCGCGGTGGACTTTGAGACAGATGGCGGCAAGTGGGAGCTACGTTACTACCAACACAACGCCATCAATGCGGCGCTTGAAGCCGTGGCCAAAGGAAGTCGCCGCATTCTTTTGACGCTGGCCACCGGCACCGGCAAAACCTCTATCGCGTTTCAGATTGCTTGGAAGCTTTTTCAAGCCAGTTGGAACCAAAGTGGTGAGCCGACGCGCCGCCCGCGCATTCTGTTTCTGGCGGATCGCAATATCTTGGCCGATCAGGCTTACAATTCATTTTCGGCTTTTCCTAAGGATGCCATCACGCGGATTGATCCCGATACAATCCGCAAGAACCATGGCAGGCCACCCCGCAACGCCAGCATCTTCTTTACGATCTTTCAGACCTTTATGACCGGCGAGGGTGAGCCGATCTATACTCAATATGCGCCAGACTTCTTTGACTTCATCGTGATTGATGAATGCCATCGGGGTGGGGCCAAGGATGAGAGCGAATGGCGGCGCTTGCTGGAGTATTTCGAACCCGCCACCCAATTGGGCCTAACCGCCACGCCCAAGCGTAAGGTCAACGCTGATACCTACGCCTATTTCGGCGAACCCGTTTACACCTATGCCCTTCGCGATGGGATCGAAGACGGCTTCTTGACCCCATTCAAAGTGCGCCAAATGGCCAGCACGATTGACGAATATGTTTTCGACGGCACCGATGAAGTGATTGGTGGCGAGGTCGAAATCGGCGAGACCTTTGGCGAAGGCGACATCAATACCCGCGTGATCATCCCAGAGCGAGAGCTAAGCCGGGTTCAAGAGTTCATGAGCCAGATTGATCAGCGCCAAAAGACCTTGGTTTTCTGCGCCACCCAAGCCCATGCGGCTTTGGTGCGCGACCAGATCAATCAAGTGAAGACCAGCACGAACCCTAATTATTGCCATCGGGTGACAGCAAATGACGGCGCAGTCGGTGAACAGCACCTCCGCGACTTCCAAGACAATGACAAAACAATTCCCACCATCCTAACGACTTCGCAAAAGCTCTCAACCGGTGTGGATGCGCGCAATGTCCGCAACATCGTGATCATGCGCCCAATCAAGTCAATGATCGAGTTTAAGCAGATCATCGGGCGAGGCACTCGCACCTATGAAGGCAAGGACTTCTTCACCATCTGGGACTTCGTGCGGGCGCACGAGAACTTCCAAGACCCTGAATGGGATGGCGAACCATTGGAGCCCGAACCACGCCCGAATAGGCCAGCCGGACCAGAATTGCCGGAAGTTGGCGGTGATCGTGAGATTTTCGATGTGCCAGAGGACGGGGACGAACCACGCGAAAAAATCGTCATCAAGCTTGGCGATGGCAAGGTGCGATCAATCCAATACATCCACGCAACCTCCTATTGGTTCAATGGGCGTCCCATCACGGCGCAAGAGTTCCTTCAAAGGCTGTTTGGCGATCTTAGCGGCATGATTGCGGATGAAGATGAACTGCGCACCCAATGGCGCAACCCTGAAACCCGCGAACGGCTTTTGGGTGTGCTGGCTGATAAGGGCTATGACGAAGAACGCTTGGCCGATATGCGGCAATTAGTGGACGCCAAGGACAGCGACCTGTTTGACGTGCTGGCCTATGTCCGCTTCAGCCTTGACCCATTGAGCCTGAAAGATCGTGCCAATGATGCGCGGGCTTCCGGCCTATCTGGCTATGAAGGGGAAATGCGCGCTTTCTTGAATGAGGTGCTGGCCAATTATGAGAAGGCTGGTGAGGCGGAGCTGACCTTCCAGAACCTGACAAACCTTCTCACGGCGCGCTATGGAACTGTGGCAGATGCCAAGGCTAAATTGGGAGCAGTGGCATTGGTTAGGCAGTCTTTCGCCGACCTCCAAACCCACCTTTATCAACGCTAAATGCAGCACGCGCTGCAAAATGTTGGTACATTTGTTGGTAAATGACAGCTAGACAAAATTTAATTTTATATAAAACAATTCACTAAGGTGCTTGTTCGAGTCCTCTTCTGGCACCACTTTCTTGTTTGAGCGTTGCCGCCCGCCAACCCAACACGCTTGTTTGACAAAGTCCGAGAAAGTACAAAATGCCAATAAAAGTAAAAAGATAAGCGAACTTTTGACTCCGATTCCCCTGCTAGATCAGCTCGACCGAGCTATGATCCTCAACCATCGCGGCGGCACGGGCACACATGGCTAAGAACATAGCGTCGCCACGCGGCGTTTGGGCCACGATCATGGATGCAAGGACACCCATGAGAAAACCTGCTAGGGCGTCGCGCCGATAGGTGTCCCATAGACTTTGGGTATCGGCTTCGGGCACTCCGGCTTTCACGAGTTGGGCGATCCACAGATCAATCAAAGCGCGCTCCTGCGTGCGGCGCATCTCTGGCGTCAGAGCTGTACCCAGATAATAGGCAATATCGGTAGCACCATTGCCCACCCCAGCGGTTTGCCAATCGACGATGACAATCGGGTCGGCGGCATCGCCTTCATGAAACAACATATTATCGGGGCGAAAGTCACCATGAGTGAGGCACCGTGGGCCAGTTCGCCGCGAAATCCACGCATTGATCCGACCCAAATAAGCTTGGCCCGTGGTGCGGATCTGATCGTTGATCTGATCGGCATAGCGCGCGCAAAAGGCTGGCCACAGCATTTCAAACAAGGCGTCGATATCCATTCCGGAAGCAGCGTGCGAGCCGTTTAGCCAAGTATGGGTGTCGAGCCCAGCATCGCCCCACCAAGCAGCGTGAATGCTGGCCGCCGCCACCATCGCCAGCTTTGCCTCCTCCAGCGTCGCGGGCAGAAGTTGGTTTCCCGGCCGGTGCTTGGGAAAATCGTCCATGATCAACGAAAATTCGTGGCTAGCTTCATCAATGGCGGCATATCTAGCCGTGGGAATCGGCAGGGGCTTGGTATTGCCGTAATTCTGGTAGAATTTCACTTCCCTCACATAGCTCAATTGCGCAATGCCCGTGGCCCGGCTGACCGGATCCTCCGACATGAACTTGCCGATCAGGGAAGCCGGTTGGGTTGGGTCTGGATCGGCGCCTGTCAACAAAAAGCGATACGTTGCACCGACCTGCCCGGTACCGACCGGCTTGGCTGCAACGTCAGAAACGGTCAGCCCCAAGTGCTGTGCCAGCCAAGCGGCATTGATGTCGACCGGTGCGGGGATGAGATCAATCTGCGGCAAGGCTTGTCAGTCCTAAGGGGGCGTATGCGCCAATGATGAATTGTTCGAGGATGCCGGTGCCCACTTGCGTCTCCCCGCCAGCTGACACGGTCACCTTGCAGACAGCTTGGATATGAAGGTGGTCCGGGCGGCCCGGCACGATGTTGGAAAGGTCGATATCCTCCCGCTCGGTGACCAGTTCGCCCTTCCAGCCGCCATGCCCCCAAGTGGGGTGTCCATAGCCAAGGCCCCGCATCAAGAAGGTGGTGATTGGCTGGAAAGTGGCTTGGCGTGCTGGGTGGCCTTCGGCTTCGATAATCAAGCTAGCCGAACTGGCGTGGCGCATTCCGGGGATGAGAGTCAGGGACATGGACGCATGCTCTGTCTCAATCCTGTCATCGGGACCTGCCTTGTCCGGGCACCATACGGCGCGACTATTCCAAGGCTTTCCGGCTCCATCAGCATTAATGTGGAAGAACAGGCTGGCATCGGCAAAATTCACCGGGCTCCAAATCCAGAAAAATTGCGGCACCTGCTGGGGTACGGTCGGTTGGGGGTCACTGGCACCAATGGGTCGAACGCCCCAAGAGCGGTCGCGCGTGCCAACACTGCCGCCCACATCTTCCCGCACACCATCGATCTCAATCCAGCCCGACCAATGCCCGTTTTGAGTCATTCGGGTGTAATCCATAAAGGTGCGGGGCCCGATACGGCGGGTAAAGCGCGGCTCCTCAACCGGAAAGGCGCGCCCGGTAAAGGTTAGATCAGCGCTAAATCCCTCGTGCGCGCTGACGATAATGCGCAGAATGTTTAAGGGCTCGACAATCTCAATTTTGATCGGCCCGACCGACAAATCCATCCGCTCCATCGCGAGAAGCCGCGACGCATGCAGACAATGTTGGACACCCCCACGAACAACCGAGAAATGTGCATCGGCGACATTTAGATGCGGGTAAACGCCAAAAGCCAAAGCGAAAAAGCCGCTACCATCTGCTTGGTATCCGTTAAAGAAATACCGATCATAAAAATTGCGATCCGTACCCGAATAGGCAATCGGTTCAGCGGTTTGATGAATCGGATAGTCGTCACCTTGTGTCAGCATATTTGTGTTCCAAACCGGTGAAAATGGTGTTGAAACAAACTATGGCGCATTCTGAATGAAGTTGCCACACCCAACATACGCGTACCAGAAATCACCTTTATAGCTAATCTTCCAAATGCTTGCCTGCCCTTGCATAGAAGGATAACGAGCGCCGCTACCCCGCCACTTTCTGCGCATAAATCATGTAGCCATGATGGCCGCCGTGGTCTGTGTGTTCCAAGACAAAACGGGGGCAACCGGCGCGGGTTAGGAGGGCGAGGACTTGCCCCAAATCGTAGTCAAACATACTGATTTGCCCAATCTGTGGGCCTGAAACCAAGCTCGCCCGAACTTGGCGCAACAGTTTTCTCACCGAGCCTGCAGTGTCTTGGGACATCAGATGCGCATCTCGAAATGTCGTCACGTGCAGGGAAAGGAAGCCCCCCGGCCTGACTGTCGCAATTAAGTCCGCAATCAACGCCAAGCCTCGGGCAGGTGGAATATGTTGGAGCACGATGAAGGAGTTGACCCAGTCAAACGGGCCAAATGTGGCAGCTTCCTTGGGCGTCGCAACAAGCTTCACATGGGAAAGACCCAATTCATCCAAGCGCGCCTGACAAACAGCTCGCATAGAATCGGCAATATCCACGCCCACGGCAATGTTTGCGCGCTTAGCCATCGGCACCAATAATCGCCCGACACCGGCACCAAAGTCCAAACAGGCGTCAAAATGATCAGGTGCAGAAAAATAGAGCTTAAGGCCAATGTGGAATTGGTCGATATTACCAAATCCGCTTTCATAAAAGGCTTCTCGGGTGGTCTTATCCATTTTCCCCGCGCGAAAGCGTTCATCCGTAATCACAGCCCAAAAGGGGTCGACCTCACCAAGTTGGTTCCAGTCAGAATCTGTATCGCGTTCACTACTCATGAAGTCTCAACCTACATCTATCCCGCCTGCCATGGCGCTGGTGAAACGCCGATATCGTCGCCTCTATGCTCGAACTCGCATCGTTCTAAAAGGGGCATACCTATCCGGGCCTGTAATCAACAATCAACATCTTTTGCGGTGCAGCGGAAAAAGGCCTAGAGAAGTCGGCAATGCTTGGCGCGCCCCTTCCTTTGGTGCACCAAGACCCCCAATTTGTGACCAGATGAGGCTTTAGACGTGACAATTCATTCTTACGAGGGCGATATACCAGATGGCTTGGATTTAGGTCCCGTTGTGGCCGTCGATACCGAAACCCTAGGCCTGTCCTTGGTGCGTGATGCTCTATGCGTGGTCCAGTTGAGCTCTGGTGACGGCAATGCGCATATCGTCCGCCTGAACCGTCCGGCCTATGACTGTCCGAATTTGAAGGCCCTGTTGGCTGATCCGAAGGTCGAAAAGCTGTTTCATTTCGCCCGCTTTGATTTGGCGATGTGCAAGCAGTATTTGGGCATAGAGGTCGGCCCGATTTTCTGTACCAAGATCGCGTCTAAATTGGTGCGCACTTATACCGACCGGCATGGCTTAAAGGATTTGGTGAAAGAACTTGTTGGTGTTGAGCTTAATAAGCAACAACAAAGCTCTGACTGGGGTGCGGCGCAATTAAGCGAGGCGCAATTGGCGTATGCGGCGTCTGACGTTTTGTATTTACATGCCGCCAAGACCCGTCTGGTTGAGATGCTGAAGCGCGAGGGTCGGATGGAAATTGCACAAGCCTGCTTTGACTTCCTGCCGGTCCGGGCCGATTTGGACTTGATGGGCTGGGCTGAGTCAGACATCTTTTCCCACGCATGACAACGCTCGACACCCACGCCATCCATTCCGCTAGGCAGCGTATGACGCCGAACGAAGCGCGCGTGCGCACCATCCGGGTCAAGACCACGCGCGTGGTATTTCTGGCTGGGGCGGCTTTATCGACCCTGCTCTTGGTCGGCAGTGTGATTTTGCGTGGCGTGCAGGGTGCCGCGATTGACACCAGCAAGCTGGTTCAGGGCGATCAATTTGTCATGGATTCGCCTGAGTTCGTGGGCAATACGCGCGAAGGCAAGCGGCTGAAGGTCACAGGCCTAAAAGCGTCGCGCAGTATTTCCGACCCCGCCGGGGCGGTTAGGCTCGAAAAGCCAAAACTGGAAACCGCTGATGGCAGCGTCGCAACAGCGGAAGAAGGCATTTGGTCGCAAGATGTCCAGACGCTGTCGCTAAAAGGCAATGTCGTTTTTTCACGCAAAACCGGCGAACGGGCAACCGGCCTTTCGGCCATGTGGACCTCCGACCCTTCTGTCCTAACGCTAGAAGGCGGGACCCAGATCGTATTGCCCAGCGGCGAGGCCGCCACCGCCCAGTCGCTACAATGGGATGAAGCCAAGGGGGCAGTTGCCCTGCTCGGCAATGCACGTGTGACATTTAAAGATGGCGAAGCGACGTCAGAGCGTGCCTATTTCGATAAGGAGACCCGTACCTTGACTGGCACTGGCGCAATCCGCATTCGATCACGGCTAGGCACGGGGGCCGCTGAGCGCTATGAGTATAATACACAAAGCCAGAGACTTCGCCTGACGGGTAACGTGATCGCCCAGCTCAACTGACAATTTTAACATTCTGCTCGTGCGTCTGGTGGCTAGAAGTGTCGAATCTCTATCAATGGACTTGATATGACCCAGTTTAAGAACCTTGCGGTACCCAGTTTTGCAATGCTCCTCGGCTTTGGCCTTGTCGGTAGCGCAGCCTTAGCGCAGTCAAGTAGCAGCAATGGGCCGATAGAAGTGTCGGCCAATGATTTGGTGTATGATCCAGCAGCCGGTGTCAGCACCCTGGTGGGCAATGCATCGGTGGCGCAAGCTGGCGCGGTGCTTCGTGCGCCGAGGATCCGCCTGACATATTTGCGCGGAACCAGTGGGTCCAACGGCGATATCGACAAAGTCTATACAGAGGGGGAGACTTTCTATGTCACCCCGACCGAAAAAATCCGCGGCGACCGGGCCATTTTTGATGCCCCAGCCAATACGGTACAGTTTTTTGGCAATGTTGTTGCTGTTCAGGGCCAAAGTGTTCTGAAAGGCTCGATGTTGACTTTAAACACGAAGACACGGGCTTCGACCATGCGTGGCATGGACGGTCGCGTGCGCGCAGTGATTTTCCCGAACAATGGCCAAGCGACCAAGGGCGGCCCAGCCTCCAAATGAGTTCGCAACCTGATCGTGCCAGACGTTAGAGGGATTTTCGACGATGAGCCGACCCCAAACCGCTACCAGCGCTGTATCGCCCGGTGAAATGGGTTTGATCGCGCGCGACTTGGGTAAAGCCTATAAAGGTCGGCAAGTCGTGAATGGCGTCTCGCTCAGCCTCAAGCGCGGGGAGGTCTTGGGGCTGCTAGGCCCAAATGGCGCTGGCAAAACCACGTGTTTCTACATGGTCATGGGCCTGATTCAGCCCGACTTTGGCGATATTTCGATCGATGGTCAGGATGTGACGCTCTTGCCGATGTATGTTCGGGCGCGTCTGGGCCTGGGCTATCTGCCGCAAGAACCTTCAATCTTTCGCGGTATGAGTGTGGAAGACAATGTTCTCGCGGTGCTGGAGACAATCGAGCCCGATCCGACCACCCGTGAATTTCGCGCGACCGAACTTTTGACCGAGTTGCGAATCGATCGGCTGCGCAAACAGCGTGCAACTTCGCTCTCTGGCGGGGAGAGACGTCGCCTTGAAATCGCCCGCGCACTCGCAACTGACCCCTCTTTTATCCTTTTGGACGAGCCTTTTGCCGGAATTGACCCCCTCGCCATCGCAGATATCCGTGATTTGATTGGGTTTTTGAAGGAACGTGGCATTGGTGTGCTGATCACTGATCATAATGTCAGAGATACACTGAATATTATTGATCGTGCGACTATCATATTCGACGGCGAGGTCTTGTTTGAGGGTTCGCCAGACGAAGTGTTACACCAGCCCGACGTCCGCCGTGTTTATCTTGGAGCGGATTTTAAGGCCTAACGGGGACGAGTAGAATGGCTATCGCACCGCGCATGGAGCTTCGACAAGGCCAAGGCCTTGTTATGACGCCCCAATTGCAGCAAGCGATCAAGCTGTTGCAAATGTCCACGATGGAATTGGCCGTTTATGTCGAACAAGAATTGGAGCGCAATCCGGTTCTTGAACGCGCCGATGATTCCGAAGATTACGGCATCCAGGATACGCCAGATATCGACCCCCGCGATGCGGGCCCGGCTTCTGATGGACCACAAGAATTATGCGCCAACGGCGAGGGACCAGATCCCCATGCCGAAGCAGCCCTCGATGCCAGCTATGAAGACGTCCACAGCGATGCCGATATGCCGGCCAGCGAAGCGATCGGCTCGACGGTAGATTGGAGCAAAGCAGGCGACGGCCGGGGTGGCTTTGAAGATTTAGAAGATTTCGAAAGCCGTCTCACGCAGAGCGTATCGCTGCGCGACCATTTGGAGAGCCAAGCCGTGCTGGCTTTCTCCACGCCGTCCGATCGTATGGTGGCCAGCTATCTGATCGATCATGTCGATGATGCAGGCTATTTGCGCGCCGATATGGACGAAGTGGTCGAGCGCTTGGGTTTTCCGCATGATGAACTGGAACGCGTAGTTCAAACCTTGCAGACCTTCGATCCCACCGGTGTGTGTGCGCGCAGTGTGGAAGAATGCCTCGCCGCCCAACTCAAAGAGCGCGACCGTTATGACCCCGCCATGGAGGCCCTTCTCGCCAACCTGCCCCTGTTGGCACGCCATGATTTGAAAAGCCTCTATGATATTTGCGGCGTTGATGGCGCTGATCTCGCCGACATGGTTGCCGAGATCCGGGCCTTAACACCCAAGCCCGGTGCCACATTTGGCAGCGCAGAGTCAAGCGCCGTCATCCCCGACGTCTTTGTCCGGGAAGGGCCGATGGGCACGTGGCTGATTGAATTGAATTCCGACACGCTGCCACGGGTGCTGGTCAATAATGCCTATGCGGAGAGCGTATCGCGCCAAGCGCGATCTCAGGACGAGCGCTCCTATCTCGCCGAAGCTCAAGCCGATGCGAATTGGCTGGTCAGAAGCCTTGATCAGCGCGCTCGGACGATTTTGAAAGTGGCGAAGGAAATCGTTCGCCAGCAGGACGGCTTCTTAACTTATGGCGTCGCCCACTTGCGCCCGCTGATTTTGAAGGATGTCGCGCGCGCGATTGAGATGCATGAGTCCACCGTCTCGCGCGTCACCAGCAATAAGTTTATTTCGACCCCGCGTGGCGTGTTTGAGCTCAAATATTTCTTCACCACCGCTATTCATGCTTCCGATGGCGGGGAATCCCACTCAGCTGAAGCAGTCCGTCATCGGATTAAGAGCCTGATTGACGGGGAAATGCAGGAAACGCCGCTATCGGATGATCGTATCGTCGAGATTCTGCGTGAGACAGGTGTCGATATCGCCCGGCGGACCGTGGCGAAATACCGCGAAGCCTTGCGGATTCCCTCATCAGTTCAGCGCCGTAGGACGATGAGCCGGGTTGGCTAATTGGCCCGCTTGTTTGACCAACGGTTTAGTTGATCTGTTGATTTAATCTTATGATAAATATATTATTTATGTTGGCGTGAACCACCAGACTGCCTTGATATGGCCGCACTTCAGCGCAAAATTATCTTCCCAAAGCGCTGTTCCAATGCAACAGTGATGTGACGGTGGATACACACCGCACCCAGGTACATGGAGGCACCCAAGATGGGCAATCTCACAGTCAGAGTCACCGGCCGCAACATCGATGTCGGGGAGGCTTTACGGGGCAAAATCCAAGAAGATCTTGAGATCGGCGTCGGCCGATATGTGTCGCGCGACGGCGAAGCGATCGTAACCTTAGACAAGCAGCGTCACCTCTATCATGTTGAAACCATCGTCCATCTAGATTCCGGCATTACCCTCGAAGCCAATGGTGAAGCGTCAGAGCCGCATGCTGCCTTTGCTGCCGCCTTGGAGAAGATTGAAAAGCGCGTCCGCCGCTATAAGCGGCGCTTAAAAGACCATCATGCCAAGCATCACGCGCCTCTACCGCGCGAAGAAGCCACTTATAATGTCATTGAATCCGATGATGTGGATGACGCTGATGACGGGCAGGATTCTAGCGTGCCAGCCGGCCCCGCCGTGATCGCAGAAACGAAAACGGTGATTCGTACCATGCCCGTGGCCACTGCGGTGATGCAGTTAGAGCTGGGTGAGGCACCGTTTCTGATGTTTCGAAACCCCAGATCTGGCGAGCTAAACATTGTGTATAGGCGCGCAGATGGGAATATTGGTTGGATTGATCCGGCCCCTAGTGTATCGGGCTGATTGCGACGCAGTATTTTTCAAACCAGTCGGCCCGTGCGGGGGCATAGGCCGACTCGAGAAAAGACCTTATGCCTGATCTAGCAGACCTTATCCGCGCTGACGCCATTGTTTTCCGGATCAAAGCGCAAACGAAGAATGAAGTACTTTTGGCCATGGCCGAAGCAGCCGTGTCTGCCTATGGGGTAGACCTGTCGGCAACGCTTGAATCCACGCTGGAGCGGGAGCGTTTGGGCAGCACCGGTGTTGGCGAAGGGGTTGCCATTCCCCACGCTCGACTGAAGGGCTTGAAGTGTCCTGCGGCTGTTCTGGCTTTGCTGGACCCGCCGATTGACTTTGAAGCACCCGATGGTCGGCCGGCGGACATTGTCGTCCTCTTGCTTTCTCCTGAAGAAGCGGGGGCGGATCACCTAAAGGCGCTGGCGCGGATTTCGCGTCTATTGCGCCGTCAAGACATACGCGACGGCCTTCGCGCTGCACGATCGGCAGCAGCCATCCACGCCTTCACCAGCCATAGCTCCACCTCAGAAGCCGCATAAAAAAGGTCGGCCAAAGCGCAAGCTGGGCCGACCTATTTTTACCGTTTGATGCGCCCCTTAAGCCGGCAACAAAGCCTCATCATGCAATTTGGCGACCAGTGTCGTATCCAGCTGCAAGCGCGCCGACAGATCAGCCAAATAGGCCTTTTCGGCTGGACCTGTGGTATTGATTGCTACCAGAGAGGCTGCATAAATCTCTAACGCCAATTCGGGCGAGGTCGCACCAGCGACCACTTGCTGAATATCCAGCGGCTTGGCCAATTCATCGAACAAGAAGGCCTTCTCGGTATCCGACAAGTCGATCTTGGCCAGATGGTCAAACAATTTCGCCTTCTCCGTCGCTTCAATCTGGCCATCGGCCTTCATGGCGGAAATCATGGCGCGAATGGTGGCTTTGCCAACCGCCTCTTGATCTTGCGCAGAACTGGGTAAGAACACGCCACTGGGTGCCGTTTCCGAACCCGCCTGCCCCTGATGCTTCTGATAGGCATTGTAGGCCAACGTGCCCAAAGCGGCGAGACCGCCGAGCGTAGCCGCTTGGCGTCCAAATTTCCCGGCGACGCCTGACAAAAGAAGGCCGCCCAAAACGCCGGCGGCACCTGCTCCCATAGCAATATTCTTTGCATCTGCGTCTGTCTTGACGCGATCAATACCCGCCTGACCCTCGGTCTTGATGGCAGAGATTGCCTTGGGCAATTCGCTTTGCAGCGCAGCAAAAATCTTATTTGCGTCAAACATCCGTCGTCTCTCCTTGGCGGCCAGGTTCACTTCCAAGCCATAGCCCATAGATTGGGAGAGTACGCCCTGCATGCAAGAGCGTGTTCACGAACAGTTGCTCAAACCCCTGCGTCGTTGTATCAGGCCACATCTTTTGCCACGCCGGGCAAAGCAAGACGTGGGCTCACCCACATCGATAACGTGCCGCAATAGCTCAGTCGGTAGAGCACATCATTCGTAATGATGGGGTCGCAGGTTCGAATCCTGTTTGCGGCACCAGTTTTTCCTTAAAAATCAATATTTTACATCCGGGATCAAGCTTCGAAATAGGTCGGAATAAATACCTATTTTTAGTTTGCTACCAATTTGCTACCAAGGTTCTGGTAAGATGCGTGACAGAGCTCCGCAAGAGGAGCTGCTTTTTTCTGGAGCTCATGAGGGCCCTTTATGAAATGGTTGGTCTGAGGCCGATTGAAGATCTTGTTTGAGACCACCAAAGATCACGACTTTTCCGCTAGGTCTTTATACTCTGGTCGCGATAGCAAATCATGGCAAACTTCGCCTTCAGCAAACCAGTTTTAGGGTCATTTAACGTGGCAATCGGCTTTCGCAGGCGTCAAGAAAAATCTGAAATCGTCGACGTGTCGAGTTGGGAGCTTGACGAGGAGTTTCCTTACTACCCGCAAGGCAAGAAGCCAAAGCAGTTCCTGATCTGCCCAAGCCCTGCACCGCACCAGTTTTTAATTGGTGGCCACAAGTATCTTTTCAAAAAGCCGATTGGATGGAAGGCTCAACAGATTTGGTCTGAGGTCCTAGCATATGAATTTGGGCGCGTGCTGGACATTCAGGTGCCGCCAGCTTTTGTAGCACAGGATGGTCCAAATGGTTCGGCAGGCGTTTTGGTTGAGTTCTTTTTCGGCTACCAAAATCAAGAGCCGCCCTCGCGATTTGTGCATGCTGCGGAGATTCTACAAGGGCGGCGAGGCAGCTTTAGTGAGAAAATCGGTAGCATCCGTGAGAACCTAACCGCTTGCCGATCAATGGGAGTAGCCAATTGGCGCGAATGGTGGACTGGCGCACTAACTTTCGACGCGCTCATCGGCAACACAGACCGTCACTCAGAAAATTGGGGCTTCTTAGTCTTTCAAGGTGGCCCTGAGGGAAGGTCTGCGAATATCCTTGCTCCCGTCTTCGACAATGGCACGAGTCTTGGCTGGCAGACGAGCGAGGAAAAATTGCCACTTTCACAATTGGACTTGGCGCGGTTCATAAATAAGGGAGTTCATCATTGCGGTTGGTTCGACGGTGACGAAAATGGGCAACATATTGCCTTATTACGCCACCTCGCTGAAACGCCCTATGTATCTAGGCAAAAGCTACAAAGCATGATTCAATTATCCGATGATCAAATTTCGGAAGTTACAGACTGGGCGACCGCTTTTGACATGCACTTGAAGTTTAGTACCTTGCGCGCTGAATTTGTGAATTTGCAAGTGATTGCTCGACGCGATGGGCTGAAACAGGCGCTGGAGAATGTAAAGTGGATCAAATGATCAAACATCTTGGTCAACCAAGGCGCCTCATTCTTGAATGGGAGCCGCCACTTGAGGCAAGCGACCGTAAACGCTGGTCAATTGGGGAAGTGATTGGAGACGGCGTCCCATCCAGTTTCCGGTATTTCACTGGCACCGAGTTTGAGAACAACAACGATGGTCGTACAATAGGCACCGCTAGGCAGGCTGGCTATTGGGGTTTCCCGGCCTTTGGCCCGCATAAAGATGAACTAGTTAAACCTATTGAGACAGGTGTGGCTGAAACACTTGCTCGTCGTTTGGCGGCACGGTCACGATCTGACTTTAATGATTATCTAAAGCACCATCTCCTGCAACCCAGTGAGATGTTGACCGATATGGCTTTGCTCGGAGCCACCGGTGCCCGCTTGCCTGGCGATGGTTTTGCATTGACGGATCCATTGGATAACATCACGAGCGCCCGGGATATGGTCATAGAGTTAGTTGGATTTCGACATTATCTCGACAAGAGCCGCGCTTTACCTCGTGGCGCAGTTTTACAGCTTCAGCCAGAGCCTCATAGCGAACATGATCCCGATGCAATCAAGGTAATCTACGGCACCGAAACTGTCGGGTACATAAACCGTCTTCAAGCTAAGGGGCTTGGGCGGCTAATCCAGACGCACGACGTAAATGCATATGTTCACCGATTCAATGGCACACCAACACGGCCCCGTGCATATGCTTTTGTGCAGGTGCGCGAAGCTGTTGGACAGGTAGCTGCCTAACTCTTCACCGATTGCCAACAAAACAACGGCTGCAAGAATAAAGTCTTTAGGTGTGTCATCGATCGCGTGGCGTCTTAAGCCGGACCGCGCGCAACCCCATTAGCTGTCTCTATAGGACAGATCAAAAAGTGGCTTTGCTCTTTCAATATCAGCCATGCTTTGAATGGTAATCTCAAGATCGCCAGTACCGAAATGCCCAACCCCACGCACGTCGCGCGTAAACCCACTCTCCATTTGCACTGTGTCAGGGTTCACCTTGACATAAACAAGCAATTTTTTGGATTGATTTCGGATTTCCAGGCACGCAAAATTTTTCAGGCGGCGAAATGCAGTGTAGTTTTCGTTCATTTTTGACTGGACGTCATCGCCCAGTGCGCTCAAATAATCTGACACGGCATAATAGAGGTCAGACAATTCCTTCGAAGCATTCGCCAATTGTTCGGAAGCCGTTTTATATCTTCCTTTTGGACTAGAGCCCGTCGAAATGGCTGCAGATGGTTGGCTTAGGGTAGGCTTTGCGCTGGCGGCAGTCAGTTGTTCTAACAGAAGCAAATCCCCTTCAAACCGACGATAGCGGATAAGGGCGATGTTACGGTTCATGATTTTGACAGCCTTATCATCATATTTGCCAAAGTCCCCTGCAATGCAGATTAGACGGGGACCGGACCAATCAACCACTTTTGCAGCCTCTGCCCCCATTTTCTCCAAGACAAGCCACTCGAAATCTTTGCGGTGCCCGACCAACCACTCCAGATAATAAAGACCCTGATTGATGACATTTTCGTTGGAAGATCTTTTGTACTCGATCACAACAGGACTGTTGTTCTCATCAATACCCAAGGTGTCCATGCGGCCACCTTCATTAGTCATAAATTCGCTGGCCAAGAAGCGCACGCCAAGCAGGGCTTCTAGGTTTTGCTCAAAGATCGTCTGAAGTGATTTTTCAAGCGCCATCGTGCCACCAGCCAGCTCCGTGATTGTGCTATCTTGAAGCCTATAGAGTTTAAGGTCGCTCATGCTGCATATCGTCCATCGCTGAGGCGTCGTGCCATGCCGATGCCGGCCAGAGCATCCAAAACCGGTTTGACTGTTGAGGCGCGTTTGCCTTTGAATGCGCGCGCTACATCTTGGGCGGCGAGCGGGGCTCTAGCATTGGACAAGATCGACTGTACCGCGCTGACTTGTTCGGGCAAAGTGCCGGGCCACAGGATGATGTTGTCTGGCAAGACAATGGGCGCTTCTCCTAGATCAAGTTTTTGGTTGGGCGCGACATAATCGGGTGCCTGATATTCAGGGCGAAGCCAACGCACCAGCCCGCTTGCCTCCTCCACCGCGCGCTCTTTGTTCAGCGCCACAAGGCGGGTCAAGATTTCCTCGTCGGTTAAGTCAATAGGCCAGCTATAAGCTTCTGCGACCAGCGCATCTATCGCGTCGTGATGTTGGCGAATGAGTGTGACAAGGCCGCGATCATGCATATCGCGCTCTGCGTCTGTCAGGGCGCGGCCTTCGCGCAAGGCTTCCAGCACGTTGTAGAGTTTGGTCAACGTTAGGTCTTCGTTATCCGCCAGCACCTTTTTGCGCAGTGCATCTAGGGCTTCTGCTTCGGCGCTGATTTTGGCTTTGATGGCGTCGGGAACGTCGGCGGGGAATGGGAATGGATCGAAACACTGTGTCTTGACGTAGACAGGACGATCTTCAAGTAACCCACCAACTTCAAGCGCCCATGCGGTATGAATACGGCTTGATAACACACCAAGGAGACTAGCGTCCTCAAGCGCGATTGCGATCAACTTATTGTCGGGCAAAACTGAAATTGGTAAAAACTGGAATACGCGGTGTTTAGCGGTCTCAATGGTCGCGATGTAGCGCTTTAGGCTGCTTAGCGCCTTACGGATTTCCGAGCGCTGTTCGCCAAATAGCCACCAATTATCGCGATAGCTTGCGCGATTATTTTGGTCTCGATGAGGCTTCACGGTGCTGAGCAAATGCTGATAAACGCTTGGAAATTGATCTCGCACTTGCATTTCGGTCATTCCGTAGAGGTCAATCACTTTTACGGCGCGCGGTGTTGCGGCAAGGTCGCGGCCATTGCGGTAGTCAAAAATCACAGCATCATTAGCCGTTGTCTCAGTGCGGATCGGGGCGTCCGTTAGGACATTCGGCAGCAGCTTTTGAGCATCTTCTGGCGAAAGGATAAAACCGTCGCCCATAAGCTGGACGCCTCGGGACGAAATCCTTTCATTCGATTTGAGTGCAATCGTCGACGTCACATCCGCCCCCAATCGCAAATCATTGCTGATCGCGCCGGTGGCCGCAACAAAGTCTATCCGTTCTGGTGCACCACTTTCGTCGCTGACAGTTAGCATCTGGCCTTCGGCTTTGCCGTTGGTCGCCACTGTCATAGCGATGCGGACCGCCGCGCCATCTTTTTCGTCAACCCATGGATGATCTGGGATTGCGAACTGCAGACTTAGTCGATCCTTGCCGTCCATGTGCTTTGCAATGACGCGCCGACTAAATACCTGGGTGATCGAATTTGTGGTGACAAAGCCAAATCGGCGTGTGCCGGATTTACGAACCGCAACAGCGGCCTTATCCCACCAATGCATCACAAAATCAGCGCTTTCGGGTACATCGGTTGTCGCAAACAAGGCGTCGAAATAGCCGTCACCCAAACGTCTGCGCACATCTTTCCCGCCGATGAACGGCGGATTGCCCACGATAAAATCCGCCCTAGGCCACTTAGCAGCTCGCGGCTTCACATATCTATAAACCTCTACTTGTGCATCTTCATCAGGCACCATCTTGGCGGTAATGGGATGGATCTTTTCAGTCTCGCCATCCCAGCGTGTGATAGGCTTACCATTCTCGTCTCGCTCTAACACTTTGCTATCAAAGGCAATCAGCGCGTCGCGGTTTTCTATCGTGCGGACTTCGCTCAAAATAGGTTCTTCTGGGATGCGGCCCGCGCCAAATACACGGAAATGCCATTGCAAATAGCCGATCCAGAGAACAAGTTGCGCGATCTCGGCAGCACGCGGATTAATTTCGATACCAAGGAAGTTTTCAGGCATGATGGTGTGGCCTGTCAGTTCGGCCACATATTGATCGTCACCCAGTTCAACCAATAGATCGACAACCTCGCCTTCTAATTCCTTCATCCGCGCCATCGCCACGTATAGAAAGTTGCCTGTACCGCAGGCGGGGTCTAGCACTTTGGTTTGGGCAAACTTCGCGTGGAACTTCTCAACAAAAGCGCGCGCTTCATCAGCCTTGCCCTCTTCAATCAAGGAAGCTGCTGCCACCCGAACCCCATCCCAATCTGCCCGCAACGGCTCTATAATCGTGGGGCCAATCAACCGCTCGACGTAGGCGCGCGGTGTATAATGCGCACCCAGCTTGGCACGTTCTTTTGGGTTGAGCGCCCGCTCTAGCAAGGTGCCGAAGATTGCCGGTTCAACCTCTGTCCAATCATAGCTGCCCGCATCAATCAGGACTTTGATTTCGTCGTCTTCAAGCAAGATTGCCGTTCGTGTCTTGAACAGATAGCCGTTGAATTTTTTTAGTTGAACGCCAAGAGCAGGCGAGAACCCGCCAGTATCCATCGTGGCCCACAAGGCTTCCAACTGGTGCTTCAAGATGTCTGGTTTGGCGCGTTGCTCAAGCAGAAGTTTGGTGAAACTGCCTTTGGGAATAAGACTGCAGTCTTCAGCAAAGAACGTGAACAATATCCGCATCAAAAACCCGCTCGTTTGCTCGGCGGAGTGTTTTCGCGCTTCAATCCGCTTGGCAATAGTTGCGAGGAGATCGGCGATTTTGCGCGTTACCTTCGCTGCATTTGCGGCAGGGTCCAAACTCCTTGGATCCTCCCAAATCGCCTTTAGCCGCCTGCGCACGTCTGGGTCACGCAAGTCTTCCAACATAACCCGATAGCGCGCGCGATCAGGAAATTGCGCATACGCCTTGCCTGTCCCTGAAAAGTCCGCAAACACCTCTATGCAGTAGCCGATGTCTGTCACCAGCAAGATTGGTGGCCAGCCATGCTCAAGGGGTAGCGCTTTGGCATAGCGCTCGGCCTGACCTTTGGCCTGGATCATCGCCTTGGCCCAACTTGGCGTGCCACGCTTGGCCGTGCCACGCTTAACACGCGCCGACGCGGTTTGCCCAAATAGGTCTAAGTCGTCTTCACCATTTTTGAAGGCCGCTTGATCGCCTTCACTGCCTTGCTTGGCCTCTAGGATAAAGCAATCACGCTTGTAAGCGTCGATCCGGCCAAAGCTCTTAGTGCCATCGCCATTATCCTGAAACACCCTCCGCTCAAAGACATAGTCATTGTCTCTATCGTCAGTTTTGCTGCCGTTAGGGGGTGACACTCCTAGAAGGCCGCATAAGCCATTGATAAAGCTCTGCGTGTTTGCAAGCTCTGACCCGCCAGTCTCGCGCCAATGGGCAATAAAGTCTTCAATGCGCTGCTCGATATCCATATTACAACTTTAGACCATAGTGTTTGAAAAACAGCAACGACGCGGGTGGCGAAAAAACCAAATCCCTAAAGTCTTGTTGCTGACGAAATAACCCGAATGGGCAGCTAGTTGTTTTCGAAACTGTTAGTCAGCGAGCCTAAACGAATCCTAGAAATTGAGCATTGAACTTTCGCTAGAATCACTAACCTAAGATAGATTAATCTTCCCGTCTTTAAAAGCTGCTTGAGGTGACAAATGGTCTGGTTTCCTTCTGATAAAATAATCACCGCGCCCCAAATTGAATTGCCGCCGGGTGCTCTTGTTATCATTCCAAAAGCGAGCAGCGAAGGGCAAACGGACTTCGCCGTGCGTTTCGACTTAATTGTTGAAGGCGAATCCCAAAGATTCCTGTTTTATCCGAATGGCCTACCATGGGGACCGGGGCCGACAGTTGGCTGGGCATTAAATCTTGAGACTTGGCGCGAAAGAGGGACCCAAACAAGTGCATTCTTCGCGACCGATAGCTTAGGCATCCGGGTGGAATGTTTCGGCGAGATATTAGATGCTCGGCAAACTGACTTTTGGGGCGGTGGTGGACGGGGTCGAGCTTTCCTAAGTGCAGGGGGGGTTCGTTTGCTCGCAGGAAATGGTGAGTTTCATAGTCGTCAGGCATTTGAGATAGACCCATCAACGTGGCTTGCTGATCGTGAAAGTGATGGACAGAAATTCGGCTGGGCAGATGGTTGGAGATTAGTATTTGGCGATTTGGAAGATCCAATCGTAATCAAAGAATACATGGCACCGACTACTCCAACAGAATGAATCGATCACAACTGTGGGCTTGATCAACATTCACTTTTAGGTCTCAGCCCGACACGCTTTCCGCCAATGCATCAAGATAAGTTTCAAATCGAGCGTCAATATTGTAGTCCTCCCTCTCACAGAATCCTGCTAGTTGAGCTGATATCGAGGTTCCTTCATGGCTATGTAGCAACAGGACACAAAGGTGCACATTTCTTAAAGCCTATCATCGCTTTCAACTCACAGACTCAATGAGCGCACATCTAAAGCTTCGTCGCTTTCTCAATTAGCTCAACTAACTCCTCACGCGTTTTTTCACGTACGCGGCGCAGGCCTATTCGTTCTGCCATGGCAGCTGCTGGATCGGTGAGCCATGTTTCTTTGGCAATCTCGCAGGCT